>NZ_BATM01000001.1 GCF_000467185.1 Vibrio ezurae NBRC 102218 | reverse complement strand
TATTAAGCAGACAAGTAGGTGTATATGGATTACTACGCATGGATGCAATTGCTTCATGGGGCATGGACCACAGCATGGATATCAATGGTTTCCATTGCGCTCGGAGTGGTTATTGGGCTCGTGATTGCACTATTAAGAATGGCTAAATTACCAATCATTGACCAAGTGCTTGGCGTCTATGTCAGCTGGGCGCGAGCAACGCCTTTAGTCACGTTAGCCTTGTTTATATTTCTCTCTTTTCCTTCTTTTGGCATTAGTTTAGATAAACATTTTTCGGCCATTTTATGTTTAACCCTGAATACCTCAGCCTTTAATGCCGAGATCTGGAGAAATGCCTTCATCAACTTTTCGAATGGTCAAAAAGAGGCGGCAGAAGCTCTAGGCATGCAACGTCTCACGTATTTTCGGCGCATTATGTTTCCTCAAATGGTGATCATGAGTCTTCCTGCTTTGGTGAATGAAATGTCTTTTTTGATCAAAGGAAGCCCTGCTATTGCAGTGATTGGAGTCGTTGATCTCACTCGGGTCACCAACCGAATTGCCGCGGTGACCTATGAGCCTCTGCTTCCTATTTTATGTGCTGGCGTATTGTATATGCTCATTATCGGCGTGTTGATTAAGTTGCAACAGATTGCTGAACGTAAAGCGGACTATCTAACTAGCTAAGATCATCATATTAAGGAGTTATTATGGCGGAATGGGAAATCATCTGGCAGCAAAGAGAGATATTTATCTCTGGGTTTAGCAATACTTTCCTTCTATTTATTGTTGCGTCATTTGTCAGTTTTGGCCTAGGAATGGCATTGCTATATGCACTAGAAAATGGGGCGAAAGGACTAAAGTCTGGGGTGATCTTAGCGATAAATATGATGCGTACGTTGCCTTTTTTAATTTTAGCGTATCTGTTGTATTACGGCTTGCCACAAGTGGGCGTTCGTATGGACGCATTTACCGCAGGGGTTATTTCGCTAAGCCTCTATCATGGTACCTATTTTTGCGAGATTTTTCGTGGTATTCGCAAGGGGCTAGATTCGGGGTACATAGAGGCAGCTCAAGCGTGTGGGTTTTCGAAATTTAAAATATTCACTCGTGTTGTCGTTCCGAATGTGCTGTTCAAATCCGTGCCTTTGATTGCCAATCAGTTGATTATTTGCCTTAAAGATACCGCATTTTTGTGCATTATCACGGTAGGGGAAATTACCGCCGCTGCGAACAGCATCCAATCTACCTATTTCATCCCGCTGAATGCGTTTATTGTCGCCATCGCTTTGTATTGGTTGATCAGTATTGTCATTGAGCAGCTGTCTAAAATTACGCTAAATAAAGTTCAGGAAAGAGGGCTAAGTCATGCTTAATCAGAAGAGAGAAACCCAGTCAGTTGAGTCTTATGAAGAGGCAGCCTCTGTGGTTGAATTACCCGTTAAGCCACCTGAGTCTGCATTGGCAGCGGAAGATATTGTGAAGGTGTTCAACCTATCAAAACAATTTGATGGCATTGAGGTGTTAAGAGACATCAATTTAACCATTAAAAAGGGAGAAGTTGTCAGTATTTTGGGCTCTTCTGGATCAGGAAAATCCACATTGTTACGCTGCATGAACTGGCTTGAACAGCCTGAGAGAGGCACCATTCATGTTGGAGAAGAGCGCATAGGCATTAACCCAAAAACCAATAAACCTTTGAAATATCGCGAGTTAGCGAAAATGCGAGAGCGCATTGGAATGGTGTTTCAAGGGTTTAACCTTTGGCCACATTTAACCGTACTGAAAAACGTGATGGAAGCTTTATTACACGTTAAAAAAATGTCGAAGCCAGAAGCGGAAGCGATTGCAAAAGTACAGTTAGAGAAAGTTGGCATGTCACATAAACTCGATAGCTACCCTAGCATGCTGTCTGGCGGGCAGAAGCAGCGCGTCGCTATTGCAAGAGCATTGGCAATGGAGCCAGAGGTATTATTGTTTGATGAGCCTACCTCCGCTCTGGACCCTGAGCTGGTGGAAGAGGTGCTGCTGGTTATGCAGAAGTTATCAAAAGAGGGCTACACTATGGTGGTAGTGACCCATGAGATGGAGTTTGCGAGAAACGTATCTAACCAAGTGGTGTTTTTAGAAAAAGGAATATTGATAGAAAAAAGTCCTCCTCAAAAATTCTTTACCAACCCAGACTCGCCAAGGGTAAGGCAGTTTTTGAAACTGGATTGATACCAATCGTACTAAATAACGGCTCATTCTAGCTTGTTAAAATACTCGATAACGGCGCTAGAATTTTTGATTGTAGAATCACTATTTATCGAAAAATTCTGCCTTGCTCTCGAGCATTTTTCCTGTGCTATTTCTGTTCACTTAATGAGTGTAATTGGTATGAGTTTTATTGCTCAAGAGAAAATAAGGAAAAAGACAAGGATAAAAAAGGCCTTTCACGGTAGGTGCGTGAAAGGCCAAAGTGGGGAGTTAAATATTGCTAGGAAGGTGTTCTACAATATTACTTACCATTTAGTTTCAAAGCAGAGAAGGTCACACTGTTGTAATCGCCATTTTGTCTGTCGATAGTAATGTCACCAGTACCGGCACAACCTGGACCCCAAACAGGGTGTTTTTCTTGTACGCTACATTGACCGTATGCACCGGCTTTGAAGTAGAAATCATCTTCAGCATAACCTGTTGCATGGTCTTTCTTATCAATACCTTTGCTTAGGTCGATGTCGTAAGTCACTGTATCGTGTCTTGCTGTTTTGAAAGTTAGGTGCATCATAGTGCCTTCAACTTTCACCGCGTAGCTAAATTCTTCACCAAGTGCGATACCTGCTTTACCAGGGGCTGCGGTGTTTTCCCAAGTGTTGCCCCAAACAGGGTATGAGATATCTTCACGATTTGGATCGTTTTTCGCTAGGTTACGTTCGTAGTTCCAAAATACTGAACCGTATTTTTGACCAGGGAATTTTTTGTAGAAAATTTTCAATGGTTCGTTGCCGTGACCATATCCTGTGCCAGCTTTGATCAAGTCGTTATGTTTCTTAGCGTGGATTTGCCCTACAACCACTGAGAATGCTGGGTATTTTTCTGGGTATTTCGCGTGAATAGAAACATGGTTCACTTTCAATGTTGCTTCTAATGTTCCGCCAACCGCGCTGTATTGATCCGCTTGTGGGTGGCTAGATAGAGCCCATTGGTTTAATTTTGAATCTGTAAGAATGTTGTCGAAGTTTGCTCCGCGAGGCATTTGACGCAGCTCTGAGCGGGCATTTTTTGAGTTTTTAGTCGTAATGGCTTTGTTTTGTACTTCAAAAACAAGATTACCGTCTTTATCAAGATGAAAGAAATCCTCGTGAGAGTAGCTAAGCATTGCTACGCCTTCAATCTCATCGACTTTGCCATCTTTGTTTATGTCAGAAGGAATGGTGATTTTCCAGTTGGTCATATCAAATTTGTCAGCAGGAACTGGATGAGAAACTCCATTGCTATTCATGTTTGCAAAAGCAGGAACCGCAAATAAAAGTGAACCAGCTATAACGAGACTTTTCTTCATAATGTAACTCCGTGTAAGTATTATTGTCATACATAATAGGTAGGTCGACATAAAAAAAAAGTCTCTAAGTTAGGATATGTTTGTTTGATCACAAATTAAAAACTAAGCCATATTGAATCTTGAAAATTGAGTACTGAAGAGTTCAAAGTGATCTATGTCTGGTGCTCTATATCCCTTTGTTTAATAGTACAAAATAAACGTGAAATTACATTTTTATATCATTTTTATGTGATCTCGCGCTGATATTCACGTCGATGATGAGTCACTTTTTTGTGATATTTATCCTCTGCTATTTAAATTAAAGAATAAGCAGGATATAGGTATTAATTAGAGATTAGTGTGGATAATATTATGTGATATTTATTTGTTTTTAATTTACTGAGAGCTTTGTAATCGAAAATAATAAATTAACTGGATGTTTTAAGTCTGAAGAAAAATAAGTTTTTCATCTTTAAGTTTTATTTTGTTTTTATATTTTATTGTTTGAGTTACTGGTGTTTTTCTCTTATAGCCTCACAAGGTTATATTGCACCTTGAATTAGAGTAAGATAATGGCTATGCAGAATAAATGGTTATTACAAGAGGGAGTTATCAATGAGATACAGTGAATACAAAGTCGTGCATATTGTCGAAGGTGGCTGCGGAACCATTTTGTTAGGCTCAAGTGGCTTGCCTATGCAAAAAATTGAGGCAGAACTTAATAAATACGCGCAAGATGGCTGGCAAATGGTGTTTCAGGTTATTGAGCATAAACGCTTTTGGTTATTTTGGTCACGAGAAGCGGCCATCATTACTTTAGGCCGCTAATCTTGTTTAAGATTATCTCTTTAGCGTTAATTAAGCGTTATCAAGCCGGCGGTGGCTCTCGGCGATATTTTAATACTGAGTGCAATTTTGAGCCAACCTGCTCTGAATATACGAAGCAATGTATTCAAAAGTATGGAGCTCGAAAGGGCTGGCAGTTAGGTTTGGCTCGGATTAAACGCTGTAGCCAACCTGATTTAGTCGAAAAAATCGTAGATAAGGTACCGTAATGTATTTTTATGATTCACTGGAAAAGCTGGAACATAAAGAAGAACAACTGCGTTTGCTGGTGGCTAAACTGTCAGATAGCCGCCGAAAATCGTATTTTCAGCGGCAATCAAAACAGCTTAAAGATCCTGATACTTATGCCTGTTTAAATTGGTTCTTTTTATTCGGTATCCATCACTGCTACCTAAAACGATATGGGCTTTTTCTTGCTGAACTATTGGGCTCAATTTTTGCATTGCTGGGTTTTTTACTAGGAGAAACTTGGGGTATTTGGTTTTTTATTGCGTTATTTCTGTTTGAACTGCCGCAACTGTTTTTCTCACAAAGAATTGCTAGAAACTACAACTACAAGGTTTCCTACCAGATTTACCGCGATTTACATACGGGCAAATAAGGTGCAATTTGTGCTTAACCATAAATTGCACCCGTTGCCAGCTTCAATGGCTTATTCACTTTGTTCGCGAAAGAGGGTTAGCGAAAGATGGCCTTTAGGCAAGTATCAGGCTTGAGTTCAAATAGCCATGGTAATTGAGCCTGACGGCACGCTTCATTTAAACGATGTTGCGCGAAAATAATGTTTTCTCTCCAGTTATCATCATTGGCCCACATTTCTATCACTAATGGCACGTAACACTCGGTGTCTCTTAGGGTGTTGAAAATGGCCGTAAAGTTCACTTCTCCCTCCCCAATAACCAGATCTCTGAATTGTCCTTGGTAGTTAGGGGTGACCTTATAGGTGTCCTTTAAGTGAATTTGAGTGATGTGAGGTTTGCTTAATTTAAGCTCAGTGACAATGTCGTAGTTCCACCCTGAGATATTTCCTACATCGGGATAAGCACTGAAAAAGGGAGAATTAATTTCTCTATTTAATACTTCAAACTTGCTTAAAGAGTTTAGATAGTCAGTATCCATAATCTCTACTGCCAACATGACACCAGAGCGCTCAGCAAGTTGAGCACAGAGCTTCATTCCCTCAATAAAACGATCGTGGGTCTGTTGATTAGCCGGTTCATAATATACGTCGTAACCCGCTAGCTGAATGGTACGAATCCCGAGCTTATAAGCCAATAAAATCGCCTTTTGCATATAAAAATAAAAGGAGCCTAGGCTCCTTTTATTTTGTCGAGTAAATAGAGTGAGTATAGCGTCACTCTATTATGACTATTTAGCTTCTATTTGCTCTGATTTTCTTGATCTTATCAGTTTAATAATTAATACAAAGAACAGAGGTGCAAAGTAGATAACCAATAAAGTTGCCGCCATTACGCCACCCATTACCGAAGTACCGATAGCATTTCGGGCATTTGCCCCAGCGCCCGTACTTATCGCCAGTGGCAATACACCTAATCCAAATGCCAAAGAGGTCATGATGATTGGGCGCAATCGCATTTCACAAGCTTGTACCGTGGCATCCAGTAAGTTAGTGCCCTTGTCATACAACTCTTTGGCAAACTCTACGATCAAGATGGCATTTTTAGCGGTCAAACCTATGGTGGTCAGCACGCCTACTTGGAAGTAAACATCATTCTCAAGGCCACGTAGTGTGATGGCACATAGTGCACCAAGAATACCTAATGGTACGATAAGAATAATCGCAATCGGGATTGTCCAGCTTTCATAAAGCGCGGCCAAACATAGGAATACCATTAAGATAGAGATGGCATATAAGATAGGAGCCTGATTACCCGCTTCTTTCTCTTGGTATGACATGCCTGTCCAGCTCACTTGAACTTGGTCTGACAGTTCCGCTGCAAGGTGTTCAATTTCATCCATCGCTTCACCTGAGCTGTAGCCAGGAGCTGCTTCACCTAAGATTTCGATAGCAGAGTTACCGTTGTAACGAGTTAATTGCGGTGAACCTTGTCCCCAATGGGTCGTACTAAAGGCTGAGATAGGTACCATTTCGCCTTGGTTATTACGTACAAACCATAAATCGAGATCTTCTGGAGTCATGCGATATTGAGCGTCAGCTTGAATGTAAACTTTTTTCGAGCGACCGCGGTCTATAAAGTCATTTACGTAAGAGGAAGCCCAAGCAATAGACAGTGACTGGTTAATATCAGAGATAGATATTCCCAGTACTTTTGCTTTTTCGTAATCAATATCTAAGAACAGCTGCGCAGTATCTTCTAATCCGTTTGGTCGGATATTTTGTAAAATCGGACTCTGCGCCATTTTACCCAATAGTTGATTACGCATGGCGATCAGTTCGTTATGGCTTAGAGAACCGACGTTTTCTAGGTAGAAGTCAAAACCCGTTGATTGACCTAACTCCCTGATTGCTGGACTACCAAAGGCGAATACTTTCGCGTCTTTGTAGCCAGAGAAATGGCCCATGAATCGCTGTAGTACGGCATCAAGACTGGTCTCTGGAGTAGTCCTTTCGCTCCAATCTTTAAGGCTAATGATCCCCATGCCTGCATTCTGACCTTTCCCTGAGAAGTTAAAGCCTGCCACGGTAAATACATGACTTACGGTGTTTGGTTCTTCTTGCTCCAGATAATCTTTAACGTCTAACATCACTTTTTGGGTTTGAGCTAGCGTTGCACCTGTTGGAGCTTGCACCATAACAACAAAGTCACCTTGGTCTTCATTGGGTAAGAAAGAACTAGGTAAGGAATGGTACATGTACGCCATACCGCCGACTAAAGCGATATATATCAGAATAAAGCGGGCAGGGCGCAGTAGTACATGATTAATTGAACCACGGTACTTCGATGACAACTTGTCATAGAAGCGGTTGAAACCGCCAAAGAATTTAAGCTTTGACTCACTTTTCGTTGGTTTAAGTAACGTTGCACAAAGTACTGGCGTTAAGACCAGCGCCACGATGACCGAAAGCACCATTGCTGACACTATGGTTAAGGAGAACTGCTTATAAATTACCCCGGTTGAGCCAGACATAAAGGCCATCGGGATGAATACTACCGACAGCACCATGGTGATACCAATCAGAGCACTGGTGATCTGATCCATAGACTTTTTGGTGGCTTCTAACGGTGACAGGTTCTCTTCATGTATGATCCGTTCCACGTTTTCTACTACAACGATGGCATCATCAACTAGCAAGCCGATGGCGAGCACTAAACCAAACATGGTTAAGGTATTGATAGAGAAGCCAAGTACAGACATGATAGCAAAGGTGCCAAGTAGTACGACTGGTACTGCAATGGTTGGAATTAAGGTTGCGCGAAGGTTTTGTAAAAACAGCAACATGACCAAAAATACAAGGCCGACAGCTTCAAATAGGGTTTTAACTACTTCACTAATAGACAGACGGATAAACAAGTTGCTATCCATTGACTTAACCATCGCTAAGCCTTCAGGAAAGCCTTTTTCTAGTTGAGCTAGTTTTGCATCAACCGCCGCTTGTGTATCTAGCGAGTTCGCCCCTGTTGCGAGTGTAATTGCAATACCGGATGCTTCTAACCCTTGATAGCTAGGGACCATCGATGAATCTTCACTGGCAAGCTCTACACGAGCGACATCTTTAAGCTTGATCTGTGAACCATCAGCGTCAACTTTAATAAGGATATCTTTAAATTGGTCAACGGTTGTTAATAAGCTCTGAGCAGTAATAGTGGCATTGATAAGCTGTGAATCAACCGCAGGTGTTCCACCGAGTTGACCCACAGTCACTTGGCTGTTTTGTACTGATACTGCGCTAGAAATATCAACAGGGGTTAGGCTGTAGCTATTTAGCTTGGCAGGGTCAAGCCAGATACGCATAGCGTAAGAAGGACCAAATACGGTTACACTGCCCACACCACTTACGCGACTAAGCACATCTTTGAGGCTGGTATTGGCGTAGTCTTGAATATCCGCCGCGCTCATACTGCCATCAGGAGAATAAAGGTTGGTTACTGACATAAAGCCAGAACTACTTTTAGTGACTTTTGTACCTTGGTTTTGCACCGCGGTAGGTAAGCGGTTGGTCGCTTGTTGTAAGCTATTTTGTACCTGTACCTGAGCGGTATCAGGGTCAGTATCGGCACTAAAGGTTAAGGTAATGCTAGCGTTACCCGCTGAGTCACTGGTTGATGACATGTATAGCAAGTTATCGAGGCCAGTCATACTTTGCTCAATAACCTGCGTCACACTGTCTTCAATGGCCTTAGCGGAGGCACCAGGGTAGGTGGCTGAAATTTTCACCGCAGGTGGCGCAATACTTGGGTATTGCGCTACGGGTAATGTGACAATTGAAATGATGCCCGTGAGCATAATAACAATGGCAATTACCCAAGCAAAAATAGGCCTTTGAATAAAAAATCTAGAAAGAGACATTGCTTACTCCTCTACCGCAGGTGCTGACTTAGGCGCAGATTGAGGAGCAGGGGTTGCTTGTGCATCATCAGAGCCACTATCGATCACCACTTCTATGTCACTTTTTACGTTGCTTAGGTTGCTGATTACCACTTTCTCACCCGCAACCAGACCTTCTTCAACAATCCAACCATTATCGACTTCATCACCTAACACGACTGATTTTTTAACGGTTTTATTGTTTTGGTCAACAGTAAAGATAAAAGGTTGACCTGATTGACTTCTTACCACAACAGATTGCGGTACAACTAAGTAATCACGAGCTTCTGGTAGGGCAATGTGAGCACGTACATACATGCCATCTAATAGACGGTTTTGTGGGTTTGACACAATCGCACGTAAAGTAACGGTACCCGTTGAGTTAGACACTTTCGTGCTAGAGAACTCTAAATACGCGGTTTGATCGTAAGTCGTGCCGTCTTCTAGAATAATTGAGATAGGGATGTCTTTTGGTTTTTTATCTAACCCTGCAAACGTTTGTTTGATCTTAGAAAGTGCAAGCGAAGATTGCTGCATATCAATATAAACGTTTGATGTTTGAATAATCGTCGTCAGATAAGAGGCTTGTTGAGCCGTAAGTAGTGAACCTTCCGAAACTTGAGATAAACCCACCTGACCGGAGATAGGTGCTTTAATTTGAGTATAAGAAAGCTCTAAATTGGCATAATCGAGATCCGCTTGGCGAATAGCGACTTCTGCTTTTGCTTCTTGATAAGCTGCATCGGCATCATCATAGTTTTGTTGGCTGGTCAGCTTTTTCTTTAATAACTGAGCGTAACGGTCAGCGGTTTTTTTACTGGACGCTTCGCTTGCCTTTGCTTTAGCCAACTGAGCTTGTGCACTTTTTACTGTAGATTGATAGCTTGAAGGGTCTATTTGATACAGCACATCCCCTGCTTTTACTTGACTCCCTTCTTTATAAAGACGGCTTTGCAAAATACCCGTGACTTGCGGTCGTACTTCGGCTTGTTTAAATGCCGCAACACGTCCTGGTAATTCGCGAGTTAAGCGTAACGTAGTGGGTGCTAGGGTTAAAACATCTACATGTAAAGGGCCTTGCGGTGGTCTGTGATCTCGACCGTGTTCCCCACAACCAAGCAAAAGAAAAGACAGTAGTAAACACCAAGAAAACCTTAGCGATTTAGATAAAGACATAGAGAGGACACCTTTCAATGATAGATTTAACCCAAGTATAAAAATAGCATAGCAATTAAATGGTTAAGCGTGGGTTAAGGAAGTAAAAATATCTAAATATAGGGGAGATACTCTGTTTTCTAGGGAGAATAAAAAACACCGCTCCTTTAGGGGGGCGGTGTCTTTAGTTGGTACTTTAATACCGGTAAGTAATGATGATTTTTATAGAATGTCTTGCATAAACGTTTTAATAGGCTCAGGTAACAAATCTTGAGGGTGATCGCCTCCTAACGTAGCAAGCCCACTTTTTCCATCGATAATGCCTGTTTTCACTTCAATATGATTTCTTAAGTCAAGAATTGTGATTTTTAGCTTCACTTTATCAGGGATACCAGACCACTCCGTCGCACGATCTTCCCAATGTAAAATAGTAGGGTAAATAAGGTAGTCATAGTCATTGTCAGTCGCGTATTGAACGGCATCTTTATAGGAGCGGTATGACGTCGCGGTATCAATGTGATTTAGCTTAGTGACCAGCTCAGCTTGAATGACTTGGTTTACCATCTGGCCTGAACCTTGATAGTGTTTATTCCCGTATACGCCATCTTTTGATTGGGCAATGTATACAGAGTCATTCGACTTCAGCTTAATATTGGTATTTAGTGTCGTTAACTCAAGGTTATGAGAATCGGCACAACCCCATAAAAATGGAAGGAACAACAACGAAAGTAACCATGTTTTTAATTTCATATAGCACCTTATTTAGATTAATTTATTTTGGTTTTAGTCTACCTTACCTCTTTGAAAGTACTCCACCAAATATTGTATAAAGTGCGTTAATTGCGTCGGTAAATATTTTGATTGTGGATACTGCGCGATAACGTTGCCTTGGTAATTGCCACTGATGTGCCAGTTATCGAATAAAGGTACAACTTCGCCAGAAAGGATGTATTGATGAACAGAAAACTCTGGGAAAATCGAAATACCTAGACCACGTAAAACGGCTTCTCTTCTTATTTCACTGTGGTTGACATGAAATGTTCCCCTTACATTCACTGAACAAGTTTGATTCGAAGAGGTTAATACCCAACAGCGATCTTTAAGATCCTCACCAAGGCATAGGCAATTATGTTTCAATAGATCTTGTGGAGATTGAGGTATGCCATTCTGAGCAATATACATTGGGCTAGCACACATAATTAATCGGCACTCTGATAGTACTTTTCCCACAAGTGCTTCAATAGGGGTATCAGTAATATGAATCAGTAAATCGATATCATCTCGAATTAAATCAACATGCTGGTCTGTAACTTTGAGTTGAAAATCAACTCTCGGGTACTGAGTCATAAAATCAAGGATTACAGGCATTAAAACTTGCTTGGCAAGTGCTTTAGGTGCGGCAACCTTTAGAGAGCCACTAATTGCAGTATCGTCTGATTTAACAGCGTTTGTGACGAGTTTGGCGCTGTTCATTATGTCACGACAGATAAGATAAACTTCTTCGCCTTTGTTGGTTAAGCGCATTTTTCGTGTAGTGCGGTGTAATAATTTTTGCTCTAGAGCATTTTCAAGTCGGGTGATAGATCGACTCACTGATGACGGCGCCACCCCTAAAGACTTAGCGGTACGAGAGAAACTTTCAGACTCCGCAACATGGACAAACATAGCCATTTCTGGCAACAAAGAAATCATCTGATTTATGTTCAAAACGCAAAATTCCTTTGCATATTCAGTGGATTGTTAATCTGAGGTTACTTTTGGATACTAATGTCGTCAATAGATAAAGGAAGGTAACAGATGATAGCCAAATTACTCCGAGATAAGAGAGGTACCATATCATTTACTGAGCCAATGTTGCTTCTAGTTGCGATTTTCTGGGGAACCAGTTATGGGCTAACAAAAGAGGCATTAGTTTATTCCAGCGTCTTAGTTTTTATCATATTACGCTTTTTATTGACCTTTCTGGTGATGTTACCCACTGTGATAAGAGACTTTAAGCAAGATCTTAATAAAGATTGGAAAGTCGCTATTCCCACAGGCTTGGTTCTATCTGCGATCTTCTTCTGCGAAGTGTTTGGTATATCACAGACGTCAGCATCTAATGCCGCTTTTTTGATTAGTTTATCGGTGATCTTTACGACATTTGCAGAACTATTAATCAACAAGAAAAAGGTATCGTTGCTCTTATGGGGGATGAGCTTTGCTAGTGTATTCGGTGTTTTCTTGCTTACCTATCAACCCGGTAATACATATAGCTTAAACGTAGGTGATTATTTTATTTTAGGTGCGGCAGTATTAAGGGCGATAATGGTTACGACAACTAAATGTTTAGTTGAAGGTAAATCAATCACTACAAGTACGCTAACTTCCTTACAATCACTAACGGTTGCTTTAGTCACATTGGCAATAGCAAGTCTCTACTCACCTATGAGTCAATTGATGATTCCTCAACAACCTCAATTTTGGTTTATTCTTATTTATTTGGTGTTGTGTTGCACGTTGTTTGCATTTTTTGTCCAAAATTACGCTGTTCGTCGAACCTCACCGACACGTGTTTCTTTATTGATGGGAAGTGAACCACTATTCGGAGCAATGTTCGCGATGCACTGGCTTGACGAATCAATGAGTACAATCCAATTGTTTGGAGGAGTGATAATCCTGTTTTGTGTGTTGATGACTTCGATAAAGATAAAATCCTAGATTTGTAACTTGGGTTCCAACGAACCAAGGCGATTCCTAGGAATATTGAATTCAAACTATATATCTTCGGTTTTTACGAGTTTACTGCTCTTGCCATTGCGGCAATGATTGGACTTAGAAGGCTGATGTTTTTCGTAGCTTAGGTGTGCATCCACCTCTGCATTGAGAGCAGCCTCACCGTGATTTTCTTCAGTATTTGGCAGAACCAAGTTGAATTAGGATTGTAATGCTATGTAAAACAAGGCTTTAGATACAAAAAAACGGGACACCCTGAGGTGTCCCGTTCCAATCGATTGGTGGAGCTGGCGGGAGTTGAACCCGCGTCCGAAAATCATTCATCATTGGTACTACATGCTTAGTCGATCTTTAAATTCACCAAGTACCTGCGAACCGACACGCTAGTAAATGACTATCCTGAATTATAATTCGCCGTTCATCTCTCAGGCGGGAGAATCCGGGCTAGCTCTTTTGGGTTTGATCTCTTATTGGTCCCCGTCTTAAAAGCGGAAGCTAGGGTAAGAGAGCTCTCAGCAGGTTATTAAGCTGCTAGTGCGTAGTTTTCGTCGTTTGCGACTATTTTTTTGCGGCTTTTTACGTGGCCAACCGCCCCACGACATGCACCTCAGACTTCAGAATTCCCGTCGAATCCTAGATCAGCCCCTAGTGTTCTTGCATAGTACCAGAAAAGACTAGCCTGTCTAGCACCATGCTGACTGTATGCTCAATATTAGCGCAGTTTACTCTTCATAACTCGTGCTTTATCGCGCGCCCAGTCTTTATCTTTAAGATCGGTTCGTTTGTCGTGTAGCTTTTTACCTTTAGCTACGCCGATTTTGATTTTAACCCACGAGCGTGACCAGTACAGAGAGAGTGCTGTTAGGGTCATGCCGTCTCGGTTAATGCTACCGAAAAGGTTGTCTAGCTCTTTACGCGAAAGCAGAAGCTTACGGATACGAGTAGGGTTAGCTACTATGTGAGTAGACGCTTGGTTAAGCGGGATAATGCTCATACCACTAATGAAGGCTTCGCCATCTTTTAAATAGACGTAACTTTCGGCGATATTCGCTTTACCCTGACGTAGAGATTTCACCTCCCAACCTTGGAGCTCTAAGCCAGCTTCAAGCTCGTCTGCGATAAAATACTCGTGACGGGCTTTTTTATTTAGCGCAATAGTATTACTAGTCGCTTTGGTTTTTGATTTTTTCTTTGCCATAATAGGCTCATTATACGTATTGCCTTATTATAGGGAAATTCTTTTTACTCGGTTTAGGGTAAAGGTCTGAAAAATTAGCGATTTAGTCGTGGAGGAGCAGTTATGCCGCAGGTGACCCGTTCAGCATTGGTATCGTTTAGCGCTGAGCAGATGTTTAATTTGGTCAATGACGTCGCGCGCTATCCCGAATTTTTGCCTGGATGCTCAGGTTCTAAAATCCATGAAGCGGACGAGAACAAAATGGTCGCTTCTGTCGATGTCTCAAAAGCAGGTATTAGTAAAACCTTTACCACTCATAATGTATTGCACACAGGCAGTCGAATTGAGATGAACTTGGTTGATGGGCCGTTTAAACGTTTACAGGGTGGCTGGTTCTTTACTCCTTTAGATGAAGGGGCGTGTAAGATTGAGCTTAAACTTGAGTTTGAGTTTTCAAGTCGCATGATAGAGATTGCTTTTGGGAAAATATTTAATGAGTTAACTTCCAATATGGTTAACGCTTTTACCCAAAGAGCTAAACAAGTGTATCCGTGTTATGAGTATTAATATTATATGATTCATGTAGAAGTGGTGTATGCACTGCCTGACGATCAACGCGTCGTATCGCTGGTGGTCAATAAAGAATTGACGGTTGAGCAGATTATTGAGCGTTCGGGTTTATTAACCTTATTCCCTGAAATTGACCTTAGCGTGAATAAGGTGGGTGTATTCAGTCGTAATATCAAGTTGGATGCGTTAGTTCGAGATAATGATCGTATTGAAATTTATCGACCATTACTGGCTGACCCAAAAGAGATTAGGCGTAAGCGTGCACAGCAGGCGGCGCAAAAAGCGGTTAAGTAAAAACGACGCTATGGAAAAGCAGAAGGGGGAGCATAATATGCTCCCCCTTCTTTATATTAGATACGCTGATTATTGAATCGCTTGATTGAAGTCCGCACCCACGCTGAAGTCACCTTCGATGCGTTCTAAGCGGTCGTTGCCACCAAAGAAAACAAACAGATTTTTTTGGATAGGATCTTCATGTCCTTTAGTGAAATGATAGATATAGTACCATTTATTGGGTTTACCATTTTCTATCAACATAGGAGAACCTAAGACATAGCGAACTTGCTCTTTAGACATACCCACGCGAAGTTGATCTACAGCTGATTGTTCAACATAGTTGCCTTGGCTAATATCGATTCGATAAACCAATCTCTCTAATATAGAACAGCCCGTTAGCATTGAAAGCGCTAGTGGGACTGCGATTAACCATTTTTTAAACTGCATATAATCAGATCTTTAACTTCTAAATAAAACTTGGCAGATAATAAACAAGCTAAGCCTGCTTGTATAGAGAAACAGCCATGAGAGTGGGGATTGTCTATTGTCGAGGGTGTAAAACATGACATTCCCCAAGTTTTCAGAGTTATTGACCCTAAAAAATAAGATGAGTTCCCTTTAGGCTGCCATCAATTCTTTTGCGTTAGCCAATGTGGTTGATGTGATTTCACTGCCACCTAATAAACGGGCCAGTTCTTCAACGCGCTGTTCAGTATTCAAAGTGAACATCTGTGTTTCTGTCGTGCCAGCTTTGGTTTTCTTCGCTACAAACATTTGTTGGTGACCACTACCCGCTACTTGAGGTAGGTGAGTGACACAAAGGATCTGTGTGCTTTCCCCCAGTTTTCTTAGCATTTGCCCGACAACTGCTGCGGTAGGGCCACTAATACCGACATCCACCTCATCAAAAATAAGGCTTGGGGTTTCTACCTTTTGCGCAGTAATCACTTGAATTGCGAGAGAGATTCGAGACAGCTCACCACCCGAGGCCACTTTACCTAAAGGCTGTAGGGGTTGCCCTGGGTTAGCCGACACCAAATATTCAACATCATCAATACCAAGAGGAGAGGTGTAGGTCACATCACTATTGATACGAATATCAAACTGTGCTTTTTCCATGCTCAATTGATGCATGCTTTGAGAAATCAGCTTATTGAGCTCTTTTGCATAGCGCCTACGTGAGGTGCTGAGTTTTTCTGAGCTTTTGAGGTATTTGGCATGGGTGTTATCAACTTCGGATTGCAGCTGAGCAATCCGTTCGTCAGAACAATCAAGCATTTCAATTTGTTTGGCGAGATCTTGATGATGTTGATAAAGCTCTTCTGGCAACACTAAATGCTTTTTAGCCAGTGATAAAACAAGTGAATAACGTTCTTCGACCATTTTCATCCGCATAGGATCCATATCGATAGAATCAAGGTAATTTCTTAGTTCACTTCCGGCTTCTTCTATTTGAATAAGTGCCTCATTAAGCATTTGGTTCACACCGTTTAAACTGCCGTCTAATTCGGTTAGCTGTTGGGTTTGATTGATTGTGGTGTGCAATAAGCTAGTGGCGTTGGTTTCTTCATTGTCAGTAATAAGCTCAAGACTGAGTTGAGTTAAAGACAGCAGCTCACCACAATTGGAGAGTTTTTTGTGCTCATCTTCTAGTTCAGAAAACTCATTTTCAGATAGAGCTAATTCGTCTAGCTCATTAATTTGATATTCAAGAAGCTGTTTTTGAGCAAGATTTTGCTGACCATTTTTGATGGTTTGTTTCAGAGTGTTGTCAGCCTGACGCCATGATTGATAATGCGTTTGAACACGCTGAATTAAATGTTGATGCCCTGCGTACTGATCCAGCAAGTTGAGTTGATACTCTTTTTTTAGTAGCTGATGGTGCGCATGTTGTCCGTGTATGCTGACCAGTGTTTGACCTAAACTTTTTAACTGAGATACAGGTACTGGATTGCCGTTGATAAAAGCGCGAGAACGCCCATCTTTGCTAATAACTCGGCGCAGGATACACTCACCGCTGTCAGCTAATTTGTTGTCTTCCAACCAGCGCTGAGCCGTGAGGTTATTGTCAATGACAAAGCTGGCACACAGATCGACTTTGTCTTCACCCTGACGAACCATGCAGCTGTCAGAACGACTTCCTAGACAAAGGCTTAGAGCATCGATAGCGATAGACTTACCCGCACCGGTTTCACCAGTAATGGTTGTCATACCTGATTGAAGTTCAATTTGTAGTGATTTTACAATAGCAAAGTTATTAACACTTAGATGAGCAAGCATACGGAATTCCATTCACCAAAATACTGTATATAGAAACAGTATATACTGGTTTTACATACAGTAAAGTCGAGTGGTGAATTTTTTTCGTGATTTTTGCTACAAGTTAAAAAAGTTTACTCGACCAACCTAGCTTCTCTCGCAATACATGGTAGTAGCTGTAGTCTTTTGGATGAATCAGTTGTAGGACGTTATCACTACGGTAAATATGGATTTCATCCCCTGGCTCTACGGGTAAAGAGACTTGCCCATCACAGCTCACCTCTTGTGTGCCGCGATTGTCAGGAGCAAGCACCAGTTTTATTTGTCGGTTCCCATCAACCACGAGCGGGCGGCTCGACAAGGTGTGTGGAAACATAGGTACTAAAGAAATGGTGTTCAGGCTGGGAGATAAAATGGGCCCCCCGCCAGAGAGAGAATATGCAGTAGAGCCTGTTGGCGTAGAAATAATTAAGCCATCAGAGCGTTGTGTAAAAGCAAATGAATCGTCAATGTAAACTTCAAACTCAATCATGTGTGCGACTTTTCCAGGGTGAAGAACCGCTTCATTTAATGCTGAATTTTGCCCTTTGATTAGTCCATGACGATGAATTTCTGTCTCTAAAAGAAAGCGTTGTTCTTTAAGATAATTTCCGGCTAATACCTCTTCAAGAGGCGCTTTAAAATTCTCAGGGTCTAAGTCGGTGAGAAAACCAAGGTTTCCTTTATTTACACCAATAACCGAAATATCAAATCGAGATAGGACTCGCGCCGCGCCCAACATATTGCCGTCACCACCGACCACAATCGCCAAGTCGGCTTTTTGACCAATTTGCATCAAGGTACAAAATGCGCTGCTGTCTATTTCAGGCATAAGGTCTTGAAGTCGGTCGTCAATCAGGATTTGATACTCTTTCTCAGCGAGCCAATGATAGAGCTCTTTATGAGTCTGGATGGCACTGAGGTCGCGAGGTTTACCTAAAATAGCGATTGTAGAGAACTGGTTACTCATTTTAGTCCCAAAATAATTGGTTAGGCTTGATTCAGAAACGATGATCCCCATAATAAAGGCAAGTTGAATTTAGATGCTAATTTTTATGGGTACATTTCTGTGAAAATAATAGCACTTTCAGAAATTTGCGTACCCATATCGGAGATATCATGAGCGATAAAGAAAATAAAATTAACGAAGAAGAGCTAGAACAAGCGATGAATGAAGCTGAAACAGTTGTAGAAGAAACGGCTGAAGAAGCACAAATTATCGGTGATGACGGTGATCTAGATGGGGAATTTGAGACAGCCGAAGAGATTGAAGAGTCTAAAGTTGCTCAATTAGAAGCCGCTTTATTGCAAACTGAAACGCGTTTGAAAGAACAGCAAGATAGCGTGATTCGCGCCAAAGCTGAAGTTGAGAACATGCGTCGCCGTACAGAGCAAGAAATGTCAAAAGCGCGTAAGTTTGCGATCAACAAGTTTGCTGAAGAATTGCTACCTGTTATCGATAACCTTGAGCGTGCGATTGAAGCCGCTGATGCTGAAAATGAAGTGATCAAACCTATCCTTGAAGGTATTGAAATGACGCATAAATCGTTTATTGATGTTGTGTCTAAAAATGGCCTGAAAGAAATTAACCCTGTAGGTGAGGCGTTTAACCCTGAACTGCATAATGCGGTTTCTATGGTGGAAAGCCCAGATCACGAAAGTAACATGGTGACTATCGTGCTACAGAAAGGCTATGAATTGAATGGCCGTGTCGTTCGTCCGGCAATGGTTATGGTTGCTAAATAACCGACTTCGATTGATTGCACTCAATAAAAGAGGCTGTTTCAGCCTCTTTTTTGTTTTTTTTCTATAAGAAGTCTTGAAACAGAGAATCGAGCCCCTATCTATGGTGCAGAGCAATTAATCATAAGCTAACTGCTTTAAAAAATTTCAGGCTTGGGGTTGAAACCGAGCCAATCATCCCCACTTATGGGGTATAAAGAAACAGATAATTAAATTCTTGGAGATAGCCTGATGGGTAAAATCATTGGTATTGACTTAGGTACAACTAACTCATGCGTTTCAGTTCTAGACGGTGACGCACCACGCGTAATCGAAAATGCAGAAGGCGAGCGTACAACCGCTTCTGTTATTGCTTACACAGACGGCGAAACTTTGGTTGGTCAGCCTGCTAAACGTCAAGCGGTAACAAACCCAGAGAACACGCTATTTGCAATCAAGCGTCTTATCGGTCGTCGTTTTGAAGACGAAGAAGTTCAGCGTGATATCGAAATCATGCCTTACAAAATTGTTAAGGCTGACAACGGTGATGCATGGGTAGAAGCGAAAGGCCAAAAAATGGCGGCTCCTCAAGTATCTGCAGAAGTTCTTAAGAAAATGAAGAAAACTGCTGAAGATTTCCTTGGTGAAGAAGTGACTGGTGCTGTTGTTACCGTTCCTGCTTACTTTAACGATGCACAGCGTCAAGCAACTAAAGATGCAGGTCGCATCGCAGGCCTTGATGTTAAACGTATCATTAACGAACCAACAGCTGCAGCTCTAGCATACGGCCTAGACAAGTCAGGCGGCGATCGCACTATCGCAGTTTATGACCTTGGTGGCGGTACTTTTGATATCTCAATCATCGAGATTGACGAAGTTGAAGGCGAAAAAACCTTTGAAGTTCTAGCAACTAACGGTGACACTCACCTTGGTGGTGAAGACTTCGATACTCGCATGATCAACTACTTGGTTGACGAGTTCAAAAAAGAACAAGGTATCGATCTTAAGAACGATCCACTAGCAATGCAACGTGTTAAAGAAGCAGCAGAAAAAGCGAAAATCGAGCTTTCTTCTACTTCTCAAACTGACGTAAACCTACCTTACGTTACTGCTGATGCAACTGGTCCTAAGCACATGAACGTTAAAGTGACTCGTGCAAAACTAGAATCTCTAGTTGAAGACCTAGTGCAACGTTCTCTTGAGCCACTTAAAGTTGCTCTAGCAGATGCTGACCTAACTGTAGGCGAAATCACTGACGTAATCCTAGTTGGTGGTCAGACTCGTATGCCTATGGTTCAAGCTAAGGTTACTGAGTTCTTCGGTAAAGAGCCACGTAAAGACGTTAACCCTGACGAAGCAGTAGCAATGGGTGCTGCAGTTCAAGGTGGTGTACTTGCGGGTGACGTTACTGACGTACTACTTCTTGACGTAACTCCACTGTCTCTAGGTATCGAGACTATGGGTGGCGTAATGACTAAGCTAGTTGAGAAAAACACCACTATCCCAACTAAAGCGAACCAAGTTTTCTCTACAGCAGAAGACAACCAGAATGCGGTAACTATCCACGTTCTTCAAGGTGAGCGTAAGCAAGCGTCTTACAACAAATCTCTAGGTCAATTTAACCTAGAAGGTATCCAAGCTGCACCACGCGGTATGCCTCAAATCGAAGTAACATTCGACCTTGATGCGGATGGTATCTTACACGTATCAGCGAAAGATAAACAAACTGGTAAAGAGCAAAAAATCACTATCCAAGCGTCTGGTGGCCTAAGCGACGACGATATCGAGAAAATGGTACAAGAAGCAGAAGCTAACAAAGAAGCGGACAAAAAGTTCGAAGAGTTAGTGACTACTCGCAACCAAGCTGACCAAATGATCCACGGTACTCGTAAGCAAATCGAAGAAGCGGGTGACGCACTTCCAGCTGACGAGAAAACGAAGATCGAAGCCGCTATTACTGAGCTTGAAGAAGTGAAGTCTGGTGACGACAAAGAAGCTATCGACGCTAAAGTTCAAGCGCTTATGACAGCAGCTCAAAAGCTAATGGAAATTGCTCAACAGCAAGCTCAAGCACAACAAGGTGCTGAAGCAGGTCAAGAGCAAGCGAAAGACGACGACGTTGTTGATGCTGAATTTGAAGAAGTGAAAGACGAGAAGAAATAATTCTTCCCGATTAAAGAGGTCGACGGTTGATTCACTATAGATAATTAAATAGCGATCTCTTTAGTAAAGTTTCCCGCTCGGGGAAGCTTGCTCTTCAATATTGAAGTTGGGCGTTTAGGGAAACCTTAACGCCCTTCTGTTTGTAAAAGCGTTGTCGCTATAGATGATAGTTTTAGAAAGAACCTAGAACCGCCATCTATATCGATATAAACACTAAACGGTCTCTCCGTTTACAGTAAACAAATTGGTGACGAAACACATGTCTAAACGTGATCTTTATGAAGTACTTGGCGTAGCCCGAGATGCTTCTGAGCGTGATATCAAAAAAGCGTATAAACGTCTTGCGATGAAGTACCACCCGGATAGAAACCACGGTGATGAAGCATCGGCTGAGAAGTTTAAAGAAGTGAAAGAAGCGTATGAGATTCTAACCGACTCTCAAAAACGCGCAGCTTACGATCAATACGGTCATGCCGCTTTTGAGCAAGGTGGTATGGGCGGTGGCGGCGGCTTTGGCGGCGGCAGTGGTGACTTCGGCGATATCTTTGGTGATGTGTTTGGCGATATCTTTGGCGGCGGTCGTCGTGGCGGTGGTCAGCAGCGTGCACAACGTGGTTCAGACTTACGTTACAACATGGAGCTTACTCTAGAAGAAGCCGTTCGTGGTTGCTCTAAAGAAATTGAAGTTCCAACGTTAGTGAGCTGTGACGTATGTGACGGTTCTGGCGCTAAGAAAGGCTCTTCTGCACAAACTTGTGGTACCTGTCATGGGCATGGGCAAGTGCAAATGCGTCAAGGCTTCTTTGCTGTTCAGCAGGTTTGTCCTACGTGTCATGGTAAAGGTAAGATTATTAAAGACCCTTGTGACTCATGTCATGGCGAAGGTCGTAAGCATAAAACTAAATCACTTAACGTTAAAATCCCTGCGGGTGTTGATACAGGCGATCGCATTCGTCTTTCTGGCGAAGGTGAAGCAGGAGAGCACGGTGCTCCAGCGGGCGATTTGTACGTGCAAGTTCATGTTAAAGAGCACCATATCTTTGAGCGTGACGGTAGCAACTTGTACTGTGAAGTACCTGTGAGCTTTACTATGGCCGCTTTAGGTGGTGAAGTTGAAGTACCAACCTTAGATGGTCGAGTCAGCCTAAAAGTCCCTGCTGAAACACAAACAGGTCGTATGTTCCGCATGCGCAGTAAAGGTGTGAAAGGCGTACGTGGTGGCCCTCAAGGCGACCTGATCGTGAAGCTAGTGGTGGAAACACCGGTGAAGCTAAACGCTCGTCAAAAAGAATTGCTTAAAGAGTTTGAAGAGTCTTGTGGTGGCGATGCTGCAAACAAGCACAAGCCGAAATCAAAGGGTTTCTTTGACGGTGTGAAAAAGTTCTTTGATGACTTAACAAGCTAATATCTGTACTTGCCAATTTCTATGCTCATTCTGAACGCACCGTTCTAGTGACATAATGGTATAAACAAAGGCCAACCCAGTGTTGGTCTTTTTTGTGCCTAAAAAGTATGAATGGTTGCGAGTTACCTCCAATAGCATTTGTGCCATCAGTTTACGGTTAACGAAGTAGACTACGCTTGGCAAATGAACAAGATATCCTATGGTTTTTCAATTTTAGAGGTCGTAATTTGCTGTCTAGTACTTGGCGTTACTGGTCAGTGGATGGTCTCTTCAATGACGCAGCAATTAGACAGTCTAAAAATAAAAACGGCAACGGCTCAAGTGCATGCTGTGCTAACAAGCGCAAGTGATGCAGCCTTTGGCATGAAAAAAGATCTTTGGTTGCACACTCAGGTATCTGCTACGTCTCATCGCTTATTTGCCTTACACCTTGATAATGTCGAGCGTCCTCCGGAGTTGTTATTTAATGGGGCAATGCATCCACAATCTATTGCCAATTTATCGGTAGTGCCGACGTTCAGTATGCTGCGCTTTAGTGGTGTGACTGGCAGGCCTTACGGCAATGGGAATATTAGCTTAGCTGTCGATGGCAAAGTGTTGCTGAAGGTGATCTTCCACGACATTACAGGTCGAATACGGATCTGTTCTGTGGAGGGGCGAGCGTATGGTTATCCTGCATGTTGAGGCGCTCTGCTCAAACAGGAGTGTCACTGCTTGAGCTGATCTTGAGCTTAGGTTTGTCTAGCGTGTTATTGCTAGCGGTGTGCACTGTGCTAATACATCAGCAGCAGTTGTTGTCAGTGCAAATTAAGCAAACTCAGTTGTTGATTGAAAGCCAATATTTAACTCGTTATTTGCGAGGTGAAATCCGCCGTTCTGGCTATCAGCAGTTACAGTCTACTTATATAGAAGCATCAGCCTTAGGAGTAGGGTATCAAGATGCGCAAGGGGATTATCGCCGTTTCTTTATTTGGCGTGACGCTTCGCAATATAAGCTTAAATACTGCGCAGATGCTACGCTTGCATCGCAACCACTTGCGCAAACCTGCGCACAGAACATCAATTATTCAATGTTGAATGACAAGTTGCTGTCTTTAAGACAGTGGCAGGTGTCAGGTATTGGTTCATCGGGGCAGTTGCTGCGTATTGACTATGCCATTGCCATTAAAGGGGAGTCGCCTGTTTCTCACCAGTTGCTTACAACATCGCGCAATAGCGATGTATTCAATGGTGAGCAAGACAATGAATTCTAATAAAGGCTATGTGTTGTTGATGGTATTGACGCTATTGTTTGTCCTTGGGTTTTTAGCCTTGGATAACGCTCGATATCTTGCCAACGCAATAAGTAGCCAGTCCTATATGTATCAAAAAAGAGCCCGTTTAGACTGGCAGTTGGAGTCAATGCTCAATTGTGTCGCGGTCTATTTGAGCTCGATGCAGCCCCCGTCTACAGATGACTGCCCCAAAGCCCCTGAAATACAGGTCTTAATTGAGCCACTATCTCAACGTAATCAATTCCAAATTCAGGTGAGCAAGAACAGCGTTGCCACGAGTGCAGTGATGCAGCTTGGAGAAAGGGAGCAAGACTACGCCATGATCTCTAATATCGCGGTGAGTCATTCATATAGTACGACTTCAAGCTTAGTGGACCCCGCAGGGCTACTTTCATTTTATGGTTACGACAGTATTGAATCATTACAGCATCGATGGGGGAGCGTGTTAGAGGTGGCATCTAAGCCGACATGTGGGGATGAATTGCTGGCGCGCTTACAGCAATCTCAAAGGGATGTTGTGATTAAAGGAAGCTGCGCTGTGAGTGCTCAGCAGTGGCAGCAAATGACTAATATCTCTCAGCTCACCCCAGTTAACTTACTGTTTATTGGTTCGTCATTTGATCTGTCGGTATCGAGTACATTGCAAGGGGTACTTGCGATATGGCAAACAGAATCTGTGGACATGCAGGTCAACATTACGGGATCTCTTAGCATAGACGGCGGGTTACACCTGCATCTTCTACAGGTTATAGAGGCAAGCGAGCCTGGATGGGTTATACGTGAGAATACACAGCGGCTTCAGGAGGCTCGTTTTAAGTTTGCTAAGCGGAGTTGGCGGGTGGGGAGCTGGCGTGACTTTTAACTCAGGGTTTAAATCGCAGGTAGGTTTTAGTTTATTGGAAGTGCTTAGCGCAAGTGCTTTAGTTTCGTTGTTGTCTGTTTTATTGATAGAAGGCGGACTTTTTATACAAAGGGACTCAAAATTAGCCCAGCAAAATATGCAGGTATTAAATCACCTTGAGAATCGATTAGAGTTGCAGCGAATGGAAGTGCTATTGAACGAGAGCATCACTGAGAGTATGGATACTTGGTCGTTAATGCTTGAGATCCCCAGTTTACACATTACTCATCAACAAAAAGTCGAGTTTTCCTCTTTAGGGGTTGTCGGTACTTATATTCAGGTTAGCGCACAATGGCGCGATCCATGGCACCAAACGCAACAGCTGTCTCTTGCGACTTGGGTGGCATTTAAAGAGTAGATTGTTTGTTTTTTGTTATGGTGGCGATTTTTGTATATGAAGTGGTTTTTATAGAGGGAATAAAGCAAAGGTGAATCACTAGTTAGTGTTCTGTTTGTCAGTGTGGTTTATTTTGTTTTAAGTTTGTTTTGCTGTTGTTTTTTGTTTGCAAAATATTCGCCAAATAACACATTATGCAAACTTAGATTCTGTTTTTGACTTGCTAGTTGGTTAGAATATCCACCGAAATTAAAATAATACTTATATTTTACTGTTTTACATTTTTGTAACCTTATACGGTGGTAACCCAATGAGCAACCAATTAGCCGATACAGCTACACCTAAACAAGGTGGTATGGATCGCTTCTTAAACCTGATAGAAAAAGCAGGTAATAAGATTCCTGATCCCGCAATCTTATTCTTTTGGGCATTGATAATAGTTTGGGTCTCTTCTGCCTTACTATCAAATGTTTCTTTTGACTTAGTTAACCCACGCACTGGTAGTCCTCTTGAAATTACCAACCTTTTAACTGGTGATGCGTTAGCAAGTTTCTTAGCCAATATGGTCACAACCTTTACCGGTTTTGCACCGCTAGGCATCGTTTTAGTGGCAATGCTGGGTGTTGGCGTTGCTGACTCTTCAGGCTTTATTACGACAGGCCTGAAAAAAATGCTGAGCTTTACGCCAGCAAAACTATTAACGCCAATGCTAATTCTAGTGGCGATTGTGTCTCACACGGCCGCAGATGCTGGTTATGTGTTGGTTATCCCATTAGGCGGTATTATTTTCCACGCCGCTGGTCGTCACCCATTAGCGGGTATCGCGGCCGCGTTTGCGGGTGTATCAGGAGGCTTCTCTGCTAACTTTATTCCTTCTGGTATTGACCCGCTGTTGGCTGGGTTTACTCAGACCGCAGCGAACGTATTAGACCCTGAGTATATTGTTAACCCGTTGGCTAACATCTACTTTACGGGACTATCTTCAGTACTGATTGTAGCTATTGGTTGGTTCGTTACTGAGCGTATTATTGAACCTCGCCTGAACGCTACTACTACGGTTGACGAAGACGCAGAAGAAGCGCCTGATTTGGGTTCTATGACCGAGCTTGAATCAAAAGCCTTCAAATACGCTGGTTGGTCAATGATGGCCGGTATTGCACTGTTAGTGTTTGCTATCATGCCTGAGAACTCGGCGCTACGTTCACCTGAAGGTGAAATTACCGCATTCTCTGCACCTATCATGCAGTCGATTGTGCCATTGATCTTTATCCTATTTATCATTCCGGGCATTGTTTATGGTCGCGTAGTCGGTAAGTTCTCTAGCAGTAATGATGTGATTAAGTCGATGTCTGACACCATGAACACTATGGGTGCTTACATGGTGATGTCATTCTTCTGTGCGCAGTTCTTGGTGGCATTTGGTCAATCTAACATTGGTACTATGCTTGCGCTATATGGCGCGGAAGGCCTAAAAGCGATGAACCTTCCTGGTGAAGCGACAGTTGTAGGTATGATCTTGCTTACTGCAATGGTGAACTTACTGGTAGGCTCTGCATCGGCGAAATGGGCATTGATTGGTCCTATCCTTGTACCTATGTTGATGGCGGTAGGGATTTCTCCTGAACTATCTCAAGCGGCTTATCGTGTAGGTGATTCAGTATCGAATATCATCTCACCATTGATGGTGTTCTTCCCACTAGTGGTGGTGTACTGTCAGCGATATGTGAAGAATACGGGTATTGGTACGCTTGCGTCACTAATGATGCCATTCTCCATTGCCATGCTGATTGGTTGGACAATATTCTTGCTTGCTTACTGGGCATTGGGTATCCCGCTAGGTATTCAAGCACCTTACACTTACACAATGTAAGCGTTGCGATAAACGGATTCTAATAAACAAAACCCGCTATGTTGTATAGCGGGTTTTTTGTGTTTAAACCAAAGCGCTGGTTGTTACAAATATTTGGCGTGGAAACTCAAGTGATCATCGATAAAGCTAGAAATGAAAAAGTAGCTATGGTCATAACCCGCTTGCATGCGCAGTTCAAAGTCGATGTCTTGCTGCGCGGCGACATCAATAAGGTGGTTCGGTTTGAGTTGCTCTTCTAAAAAGCCATCCGCGTCACCTTGGTCAATCAGGATAGGTAAACGACTGCCGTGTTTGGCAAGCAGTTTACACGCATCATATTCGGCCCATGTACTTTGGTCATTCCCCAGATAATGAGAAAATGCTTTGATGCCCCACGGGCATTCTGTTGGGTTTGTGATAGGGCTAAACGCTGAAATCGATTGATATTGATGTGAGTTTTTTAAGCCAATGGTTAATGCACCATGACCGCCCATGCTGTGCCCTGCGAGTGATTGTTTATTGGTGACAGGGAAGTGCTCTGCAATGAGTGCGGG
Source organism: Vibrio ezurae NBRC 102218 (assembly GCF_000467185.1). Taxonomy (GTDB): domain Bacteria; phylum Pseudomonadota; class Gammaproteobacteria; order Enterobacterales; family Vibrionaceae; genus Vibrio; species Vibrio ezurae. The sequence continues at coordinate 176,191 of NZ_BATM01000001.1, read as the reverse complement.
CAGTTCATCCACAATATAGGAATACATCTGATAGTGTTTATCCCAAGGTGCTTGAGTGGCATTGAGATAAAAGCCTGCGCCTAAACCTAAGTCGTAGGCCTGCTCAGCATCATCTGCGACAGTCTCGCCTCTGGGGCTCGTATCTGGCGCAACAATGGCAATGCCGAGTTCGGCGGCTTTACGAAATGCGCCTGCTTTTTGCATAAAGTTTTCATCGTTACAGGTTAACCCTGATAGCCAATACAATACGGGCACTGCGTGTTGCTGTGCTTGCGGCGGCAAAAAAATGGCAAAGGTCATTTGGGTATTCGTTGAGTGCGCTTGATGGGTGTATCGTTGGTGGCGTCCACCAAACACGGTATTTTGACTGAGAAGTTGGATGGACATAGTGTTTCCTGTAGTAATAATGCTTTTTAATAAGTAAGAAAAGGCGCTGCGATTAATAAATAATGTACAGCGCCTAAAAGAAAGATCTATTTATCAAAATGTATCACAGTGCGGATACTTTCACCGTTGTGCATCAGCTCAAAAGCTTCATTGATATCTTCTAAACCCATAGTGTGGGTAATGAAATCTTGCAGGCCAAATTCACCCGCCATATAACGCTCAACAATTTCTGGCAATTCAGAGCGACCTTTTACCCCACCAAAAGCACTGCCACGCCATACTCGACCGGTGACTAACTGGAATGGGCGAGTGGAAATTTCTTGCCCTGCGCCTGCCACGCCAATAATCACAGATTCCCCCCAGCCTTTATGACAACACTCGAGTGCAGAGCGCATCACATCGACATTGCCGATACATTCAAACGAATATTCCACGCCGCCATCGGTCATATCAACAATCACCTCTTGGATGGGTTTGTCGAAATTTTTAGGGTTGATGCAATCGGTCGCGCCAAGCTGTTTAGCCAGCTCAAATTTACTTTCATTAATATCAACACCGATGATGCGTTTTGCCCCTGCCATTTTTGCGCCAATAATGGCGGAAAGACCGATGCCACCTAGACCAAAGATTGCTACGTTGTCGCCTTTTTCAACTTTAGCAGTATTGAGCACCGCGCCCATACCTGTAGTGACGCCGCAACCTAACAAACAGACTTCTTCAAGGGGCGCTTCTTTGTTGACCTTCGCCAGTGAAATTTCAGGTAACACAGTAAACTCTGAGAAGGTTGAGCATCCCATATAGTGGTAAATAGGCTGCCCATCTTTGTAAAAACGAGTGGTGCCATCAGGCATTAAGCCTTTTCCTTGTGTTTCACGAACCGCTTGGCAAAGGTTGGTTTTTCCAGATTTACAGAACTTACACTCACCACATTCTGCGGTGTACAGTGGAATGACGTGATCGCCAACGGCAACACTGGTCACCCCTTCACCGACCATTTCCACAATGCCGCCACCTTCATGTCCTAAAATTGACGGGAAAATACCTTCAGGATCTTCACCTGATAAGGTAAAAGCATCGGTATGGCATACCCCTGTAGCGATGATCTTAACCAGAACTTCACCTTTTCTAGGGAGCATTACATCCACTTCTTCCATTTTTAGTGGTTGGTTTGGGCCCCATGCAACAGCGGCGCGTGACTTGATGAATTGGTCTGGGCGAGTGGTCATATCGGTCATCGTGTTTTCCTATTGGTGAAACTATGAATTAAAACTTTAGACTATGAGGGTGATTATATTGTTTCTTTTCTGGTGATAAACTAGCCTATATGAAAATCACTTTTACACAGGTGTAATAATGTCGCAGTGGGAAGGTATTGAAGAGTTTGTCGCGGTCGCCGATAGCGAAAGTTTTACTAAAGCGGCACAAATACTGAATACGTCAGTGGCACAAGTGAGCCGTAAACTTTCCGCATTAGAAGCGCGTTTAGGGGTTAAACTGGTACAAAGAACTACTCGTAGAGTGTCTGTTACCGAAGCGGGATTAGGCTATGCTCAGCATTGTCGTATGCTGCTTGATGGGTTAGCTGAGGCAGAAAGAGAGGTGACTCAAGTGCATTCTCAGCCTATAGGACGTTTGCGTATAACGGCGCCGACTACTTATGGTGAGAGCGTTATTGCGCCTCTGCTCATAGAGTTTGTCGCTCGGTATCCTCAGTTAGAGCTGGATTTGCAACTGAGCAACAAACGCTTAGATCTCATCGCCGATAAGTTTGATATTGCGATTCGTATTGGCGTATTGCCTGACTCTTCATTGATTGCGAAAAAACTGGCTGAACGTCAACAACATATTTGCGCCTCCGCTAAGTTCATTGCTGAAAATGGGGGGCCAACACATCCGCTACAATTGGCTGACTACCCCTGCTTATTGGGTTCGTCTTCTACGTGGCGATTTACTGAAGACGGTAAACCGTTAAACCTGACCATGAAAGGGCGTTTACGCTGTAACAGTGGTAATGTACTCACGCAAGCCGTATTGCAAGATCATGGCATCGTTCAATTGCCGGATTTCTATGTGGCTCCTTATTTACAAGATCATCGTTTAGTTGAGTTGTTAACGGATTATCGCGCAGAGAAAGAGAATATTTGGGCTCTCTACCCACAAAATAGGCATCTATCGCCAAAAATAAAACTCGTCATTGAGTTTTTAAGTGCACAGTTGGCGCAAGGCGCGTTTTACGCTAGTGCATCTGCTGTAAATGAGTATGCTACAACTAACTCTTCCACAACCTTTAATAAGACCGACCATTAACACAGTGAGTAATGCCGTGAATGAAGTAAAACCCCCTCAGTTTTCCAAACAAGATGAGCAATTTATGCGTCGAGCCATTGAGTTGGCACAGAACGCTGAAAGTGAAGGTGAGGTCCCCGTTGGTGCCATTCTAGTGAGAGGTAATGACATTATTGCTGAAGGGTGGAATCGCTGCATTGGCGGGCACGATGCGACGGCTCATGCCGAGATCCAAGTGTTACGAAAAGCGGGACAGTCACTACAAAATTATCGTCTACTCGATACCACCTTGTACGTTACGCTAGAGCCTTGCCCAATGTGTGCGGGGGCACTGTTACACAGTAGGGTTAAACGTATTGTATTTGGTGCACCTGATTTAAAAGCGGGAGCGGCAGGGACAGTGTTGGATCTTTTCTCTAGCCAAGCGGCTTATCACTTTGCTGATGTGGAGTCGGGTTTATTAGAGCAAGAGTGCAGGGAGCAATTACAAGCGTTTTTCAAGCGACGTAGAAAGGAGCAAAAAGAGTTAAAGCGTTTACAAAAAGAGGCACAACTGAAGGGGGATTAGGCAAACATTTAGCTTATTAGGCACCAAATGTTTGCTCGCGGTTTTGACTAAATAGCTAACGTTACGTAAGAACGGTTTCGCCAAAGAAGCTTCTTCTTATTGTTGGCTCGCATACGCTTACGACGGTTAGCTGAAACAGTACTGCTTGATAACTTTTTCGATAGTTTTCTTTTCAGTTTCAACGAACAATCTCCTATGGGATTTATAGTAGCAAATGTCTGAGTTACTGACTTTTTTGTCATTTGCTGTACTCATATATAGAGTATGATTGTTACCGTAATATTAAATCAAACAAAGGAAACATCTCTCAAATAAAGCAAGCCAGTATGTCTTTGCATTCAAATTGTGAGCTTCCTCTACTGTTTCGAGGACGTTTTTTCTTCGCTGGCCTTATTTACGTTCGCAGCTTGTGAACGTGTCACTAGAGGCGCTTCAATCACGGTTAGATCATCGGTTCCCGTTTCCACCTTATTATGATCACGTTGATCGATATGGCCGATGATACTTTGGTAATAGCGACGAATACTTTCGACATAATTTAGAGCTTCATCCCCACGGGCAAAGCCATAACGTGTGTATTCGTAGTAGCCTTTTTTGCGCAGTTTGGGTAAGCGAGTTTTTACATCACTCCACAGATCAGGGTTTGCGCCTTGTGCTTTGGTAATGCGCCTTGCATCCATCACATGCCCATATCCGACATTATAAGACGCCAGAGCAAACCAGATTTTTTCATGCTGATTGATACTGTCCGGAATTCTATTAACGATTTTTCTTAGGTACTCAACCCCACCGCGTATTGATTGCTCAGGATCAAGGCGATTTTTTACCCCTACACTTTTGGCTGTTGGTAGGGTTAACATCATCATGCCTCGCACGCCAGTAGGGGACTTAGCCTGAGGGTTCCAGTGCGATTCTTGATAGGCTAAGGCTGCGACCAAACGCCAATCAAATTCGCCTGCGTACTTTTGGAAGAGTGCTTCCCACTTTGGTAGCTTGCTGTCCAGAGCTCGCACAAAAGCGCGAGTGTCTACATAGTCAAAATCATCGATGTGACCAAAGTATTTTTCTTCAATCAGACGCAACTGACCGTCTTGATGAATGTTGCCAAAGAATTCAATGACCAAGGCATACAGGCTTTCGTCGCCTCCTCGCGGTAAATACCATGAGGTGGGCTGATCTTCGGTTAGCTCAAATGCTAATGCGATGTTTGGGTAGATGCGCTGCGCCAGAGACAGTTCGATAGAATCCACCACAGTAAACAAACGCTCCCCATTGGAAACTTGTTTTAACAGATCATTGGTGTCGTAACTGTCGGTAATGGTGTATTTCAGGTTGGGGTGCTTTTTGGCTAAATCGAGTAAGGTTTGTTGAAAGTGCGAGCCTTTTACTACGGTAATTGACTCTCCGCTGTCGATGAGCTGTTTTAGATTACGAGGTCGCCAGGTGCCTTTTTTATACACCACTTGTTGGCTTACGTAATAATATGCAGGGCCTGCGCGAAATGTTTTTACTCGGTTTGGCGCTTGAGTTAACCCAGCAGCAACGATATCGATTTCACCATTTTGCAGGGCAGGGAATAGCTCCGATAGACGATAAGCAGGTTTGATTTCTAAGCGCACACCCAGTTGTTTGGCAAATGTCGAAGCAAGATCATACTCCATCCCGGTAGGGCCATCAGGGCCAATATAGTAGGAGAGTTGATTATTGAGCGTGCCTACTCGCAGAACGCCACGTTCTTGAATTTTTTGCAGTTCCGTTTTTGTATCTGTGTCGTATTGACAGCCAGCAACAAAAAGCAAGGCCACTACGGCGATAGCCAATGTACAAAATTTAGTTAACACCGACGTACGCATAGTGTTTTGCAACTCCAAAATAAAGGGGGATTATTTTAATACTATGCCTTTATATCAAACCCAATACCAAGGGGGAAGTGAAACAGTATTAGCATGCGTTTAGTCAGAGTTTCGTTTTTTACAAGGTGCAATTTATCTTCAACTAAGCCTTTGACGCAAAAATTTGCGCAAACGGTTGCTTTTTGTGTTACTTCACAAAAAGATTTGCTTTATAATACGCCCGAAACAGCAGAGGCAATACTGAAGTAAAAATAATAAAAAATTATAACCTATTGTTTTTACTTGAATATTATCTTTAATCCATCATCAAGAGACCTAAGCACATGAGAATTTTGCGTGGCTCCCCAGCTCTTTCTGAGTTTCGTGTACAAAAATTACTAGAACTTTGTCGTGAACAAGGCCTACCTGTTACAGGTATTTATGCTGAGTTTATGCACTTCGCAGACGTAAGTGCAGAACTTGACGCCTCAGAGACAGATAAGCTAGAAAAACTGCTTACCTATGGTCCAACGATCGAAGAGCATGAACCTCAAGGGACTTTATTCCTTGTTACTCCACGCCCTGGCACCATCTCCCCATGGTCATCTAAATCGACTGATATTGCCCACAATTGTGGTCTAGACACAGTGAAGCGTCTAGAACGTGGTACGGCTTACTATGTTGAGACATCAGTAGCGTTAGATGAAGCTCAAATCAAAGCAGTGAAAGCATTGATTCATGACCGCATGATGGAAGTGGTCTTTAATGAGATGGAACAAGCTTCAGCATTATTTACGGTTGCAGAACCTGCGCCACACACTGTGGTTGATTTGCTTGCTGGTGGCCGTAAAGCCCTTGAAGAAGCAAACATCACACTAGGTCTTGCATTAGCCGAAGACGAAATTGATTACCTAGTTGAAAACTTCAATAAACTAGGCCGTAATCCAAACGACATCGAGCTGATGATGTTTGCTCAAGCAAACTCAGAGCATTGTCGTCATAAGATCTTTAACGCAGATTGGACAATCGATGGCGTCGCGCAAGACAAGTCATTGTTCAAAATGATCAAAAACACCATGGAAGTGACTCCTGACCACGTATTGTCTGCTTATAAAGATAACGCAGCGGTTATGGAAGGCTCTAAAGTAGGTCGTTTCTTCCCAGATCCAGAAACTCGTCAATACTCTTACAATCATGAAGATGCGCACATCTTAATGAAGGTTGAGACTCATAACCACCCAACCGCTATTTCTCCTTGGCCGGGTGCTTCTACCGGTTCTGGTGGCGAAATTCGTGATGAAGGCGCAACTGGTATTGGTGGTAAACCAAAAGCAGGTTTAGTGGGCTTTACCACCTCTAACCTACGCATTCCTGGCTTTGAACAGCCTTGGGAAACGGACTTTGGTAAGCCAGGTCGCATCGTAACGGCGTTGGATATTATGACTGAAGGCCCACTAGGTGGCGCAGCATTTAACAACGAATTTGGTCGTCCAAACCTATTGGGTTACTTCCGTACTTACGAAGAAAAAGTGACGTCTCACGCTGGTGAAGAAATCCGTGGTTACCACAAGCCTATTATGTTGGCAGGTGGCATGGGTAACATCCGTGACGAGCACGTGCAAAAACGTGAAATTCCAGTGGGCGCCAAACTGATTGTTCTTGGCGGCCCTGCTATGAACATTGGTCTTGGCGGCGGCGCGGCCTCTTCTATGGCTTCAGGTCAATCGGCAGAAGATCTTGATTTTGCTTCAGTACAACGTGAAAACCCAGAGATGGAACGTCGTTGTCAGGAAGTGATTGACCGCTGTTGGCAGCTTGGTGAAGAAAACCCAATCGCCTTTATCCACGATGTGGGCGCTGGCGGTATCTCAAACGCACTTCCTGAGCTTGTGGATGACGGTGAGCGTGGTGGTAAATTCCAACTGCGTGATGTGCCAAACGATGAGCCGGGTATGAGCCCACTTGAAATTTGGTGTAACGAATCTCAAGAACGTTACGTAATGGCGGTTGCTGATGAAAACATGGCAACGTTCGACGCTATTTGTAAGCGTGAGCGTGCACCGTACGCGGTAGTGGGTATTGCAACTGAAGAGCGTGAACTAACGCTAGAAGATACTCATTTTGATAATACACCAATCGATATGCCGATGGATGTGTTGCTTGGCAAAACACCGAAGATGTTCCGTGATGCGAAAACACTAAAAGTCGATAGCCCTGCTATTAACCGTGACGGTGTTGAGCTAAACGAAGCCATTGATCGCGTACTGCGTTTGCCAACGGTTGCAGAGAAAACCTTCCTTATCACCATCGGTGACCGCAGCGTAACGGGCCTTGTAGCTCGTGACCAAATGGTCGGCCCTTGGCAGGTTCCAGTGGCTAACTGTGCGGTAACCGCGGCAAGTTACGATACTTACCACGGCGAATCTATGTCTATCGGTGAGCGTACTCCGGTTGCTCTGTTAGACTTTGGCGCATCTGCACGTTTGGCGGTAGGTGAGTCTCTAACTAACATCGCAGGTACTGATATCGGCGATATTAAACGCATTAAGCTTTCGGCTAACTGGATGTCTCCAGCAGGTCACCCTGGTGAAGACGCGGGTCTTTACGAAGCGGTTAAAGCGGTAGGCGAAGAGCTATGTCCTGCACTGGGTCTAACTATCCCTGTGGGTAAAGACTCAATGTCAATGAAGACTAAGTGGAATGAAAACGGCGAAGACAAAGAAGTGACTTCTCCTCTTTCACTGGTAATCACTGCATTTGGTCGTGTTGAAGATGTTCGCAAGACTGTGACTCCTCAGCTACGCACTGACAAAGGCGAATCAAGCTTAGTATTGGTTGACCTTGGTAACGGTAAGAACCGTTTAGGCGCAACAGCGCTAGCGCAAGTGTACAAACAACTGGGTGACAAGCCAGCTGACGTTGACAACGCAGAGCAGTTAAAAGGCTTCTTCGATGCAATGCAAACTTTGGTTCGTGATGACAAGCTAGTGGCTTACCACGATAAAGGCGACGGTGGTTTATTTGTTACGCTTGCAGAGATGGCATTTGCCGGTCACTGTGGCGTGAAAGCAGATATCTCTGAGCTTGGCGAAGACGTTCTAGCAGCACTATTTAACGAAGAGTTAGGCGCAGTTGTTCAAGTTAACAATGACGACCTAGACTTTGTACGCACTGTACTGGCAAGCAACGGCCTAGAAGCATGTTCTCATGTTATCGGCACAGTTGAAGCAACCGATAAAGTAGAAATCTACGCTCACGGCTCAGCCATTGTTGACCGTTCACGTACTGAGCTACGTACTATCTGGGCTGAAACTACGCATAAGATGCAAGCACTGCGTGATAACCCTGTGTGTGCTGACCAAGAGTTTGCAGCCAAGAAAGACAACTCAGACCCTGGTCTGAACGTGGATCTGACTTTTGATGTAAACGAAGACATTGCAGCGCCTTACATTGCTACTGGCGTTAAACCTAAGATGGCTATCTTGCGTGAGCAAGGCGTGAACTCTCACGTAGAAATGGCAGCAGCCTTTGACCGTGCTGGTTTCGATTCTGTGGATATCCACATGAGCGACATCTTAACTGGTCAAGCGGTACTTGAAGAATACCAAGGCTTAGTGGCTTGTGGTGGCTTCTCTTACGGTGACGTACTGGGCGCGGGTGAAGGTTGGGCTAAGTCTGTATTGTTCAATGCGCAAGCTCGTGACCAATTCGCTGGCTTCTTCAACCGTCAAGACACTTTCTCTCTAGGTGTATGTAACGGTTGTCAGATGCTATCAAATCTTAAAGAGTTGATTCCTGGTGCTGACTTATGGCCGCGTTTTGTACGCAACGAATCTGAGCGTTTTGAAGCTCGCTTTAGCTTGGTTGAAGTGCAAAAATCTGACTCCGTATTCTTTGATGGTATGGCGGGCTCTCGCATGCCAATCGCTGTTTCTCACGGTGAAGGCCGCGTAGAAGTGAAAGACTCCGCTCACCTGAATGCGATTGAGAACTCAGGTACGGTTGCGCTTCGCTACGTTGATAACAACGGCAACGCGACTCAACAATACCCGAACAACCCGAACGGTTCACCAAACGCAATCACAGGTCTAACAACCGCAGATGGCCGTGTGACTATCATGATGCCTCACCCAGAGCGTGTATTTAGAACAGTGGCAAACTCTTGGGCTCCTGAGTCTTGGGGTGAAGATTCTGCTTGGATGCGCATGTTCCGTAATGTTCGTAAGAACATCGGCTAATAACTAAGCCATAGCAACATTATTTAATAAGCGACCTTAACGGTCGCTTTTTTTATAAATGCGATCTTGTCGTGCAATATGGATAAAAAATGTAAATTTTTCTTAGTTTTCAATAGTAAAGGTTCAGAAGTGAACTACCTTAATAGAGCTGATTAATTTTTCTATGCTCTATAAAGGATTGTTTGTATGAGAAAATTTTGTTTGAAAGCCATTGGCGCTGCTGTGTTAGCCGCATCGTTGACTGGTTGTATTGGTACCAATGCGGTGACAGGTTATGTGATGAAGTTTAACCTTGAAGTGGTGGATAACCGTTACGCTCGTGGTGGTGTGAACATGCTACTTGCGCCTGTGTATGCTTTGTCAGTGGCTGCGGATACATTGATCTTCAACTCTATCGAATTCTGGGCAGGTAAAAACCCGCTCAATGGTAAACCGCATATCTTCGACTCAAAAGTTGAAACTATGTACAACATGAATGATGATCTTGATCCGTCACTGACCGAAGCGCCGCTAGATCCTATTAGTATGCGTCAGGTTGAATCATCGACGTTTGAAGCGATTGATGCCAATACCGTGCAAATGAATGTCACTTATAACAATGGTGACAAAGCGCTTATTGAAGGTGTTCGTGACGGTGACAAAGTCAGCTATTACTACAATGGTGACTTAGTCGCAGAAACGACACTTGCACAACTGCAAGAGCTAGCCGCAACTAAAGCTTAGTGTTGGTTATAGAATAGAAAAAGCCGAGCATTGCTCGGCTTTTGTCGTTTAAGAAGCAGTTAATTGCTATTACAGCGCTAACTAGCCTTTATTTGGAATGTGTTTTAGTAGATTGACCATTTGTTCCCAGTAAAGATCAACGGTATCAATTTTTACTTTTTCATCTGGTGAGTGAGGGAAGCGGATAGTCGGGCCAAACGACAGCATATCCATATTCGGGTAAGGCTTTTTGAATAGGCCACACTCTAAACCGGCATGGATAACCATAATGTTAGGGATGTGTCCGTATACTTGCTGATACATATCGCGGAATACCGCCATGATTTCTGAATCTGCATCCGGTTTCCAGCCAGGGTAAGCGCCAGAGAAAGTCACTTTTGCGCCAGCCAAAGTTGCCACTGAAGTGAGCATGCTTTCGACTTGGCGACGACCTGAATCAATCAAAGAACGAATCAAGCACAGGGCAGTCACTTTATCTTGCTCGGTAGTAATCACGCCAAGGTTTAGCGAGGTTTCAACCACACCTTCAATGGCATCACTCATGCGAATGACGCCGTTCGGGCACGCATTTAGCGCGGCAATTAACGTTTGCTGGCTTTGCTGGGAGAACACACCGAACTGCGCTTCTACATCTTCAATGAAAGTCGCGATAGTCGTTTCAATGGCCCCTAACTCAGCGGTTAAGGTCTTGGTGTATTCGGCAAGTGCTGCTTCTAATTTACCAATGTTTTGCGTTGCAACGGCGAGAGTCACAGAGCCTTCACGAGGAATAGCGTTGCGCAGGCTACCGCCATTGAAATCAATCAATTTTAGGTCAAGTTGCAAAGCGTGATCGGCAAGGAAGCGAGCCAATAGCTTGTTGGCATTGCCACGGCCGGTGTGGATATCACAACCAGAGTGACCGCCTTTTAAGCCTTTTAAAATCAGCTTTTTCGCGACAAAGCCTTCTGGAATTGCCTCACGTTGCACGTCAAATTCAAGGCTAGAGTCAATACCGCCAGCACAGCCCATGTAGACTTCACCTTCTTGCTCTGAATCGGTATTAAGTAGGATGTCGCCTTCTAGCCAACCTTCTTGAAGGGCAAACGCACCAGTCATACCGGCTTCTTCATCAATCGTTAGCAGTACTTCAAGTGGGCCATGCTCAATATCAGTTGCGGCTAGCACAGCAAGACAGGATGCCATACCAATACCGTTATCCGCGCCAAGGGTTGTGCCGGTGGCCGTTACCCACTCGCCATCAATATAAGGAAGGATAGGATCAAGGGTAAAGTCGTGTTCGGTATCTTCGTTTTTTTGCGGAACCATATCGATGTGCGCTTGTAGTACAACACCTTTTTTATTTTCCATTCCTGCAGTGGCAGGTTTTTTAATAAACAGATTACCAGCGGCATCAGACTTGACGGAAAGACCTTGCTCTTTTGCCCAGGCTACAATGTGATCAGAAAGTGCTTGCTCATGTTTTGATGGGTGAGGAATCGAGCAAATGGTATCGAAAAATGGCCAGATCGGGTTTTGAGTTTGCTTGGTGATCTCGCTAAGAAATGTAGACATGGTGATACTCCTTCATGCATAAAAGTGCGCTCATTAAAGACGGCGCTTTGACTGGCATCGTGTTGCCCAGTTGAATGAGGTTAGGATATCACTAGGGGGTAGGGTTGGACAGGCAAAGGTAGGTTATGTGGGAGCTAGTTATCACCGGTTGTTACGCAATGGTAATCAATGTGTATTTAGTTAATTTATTTTATTGCTGAAATTAAATTACAGAAAGGTGGCGAAAAAACACTCTAATTAGAAATTTTGTGGTAATTGAATAAATGCACTTGTAATTAAATTACAGCATTGGTAATATCTTTTCTGTCGATACAGACAACCCTTCTGTGAGTCACCCCACTCATTATTTTGTCTGTACCAATGCTAAATTAAAGCGCAAACTTGTTGTTTATCAACTGGTTAGCCTTGGAGCTTTAGATTTGAGTTATCTGACTTGTCGGTCGAGATGATGAATTACCTACAGTTTCAACCCTGTTATAGGGTTTTTAAGCATGTGATTGAACTTCGGTTCACCCCTGATATATTAGAAATTAATTACTGATTTCATAAGCCGTTCCATACTAGAGCGGCTTTTTTTTCGTCTGCATTTCTCTCATTTTAAAATCTAAATCATGCACTTTAACTGCTCTGGCTGATTTCAGTGTACGAGTTGGCGGTTTTTATGTGCTACACGAACAAATATTTAGCTTTTACATCACTGAAACTTTTAAAGAGACTAAAAAACACACAAAATAATCTTATGATGTTAATAGATTTATATTTATAAATATCAGTGGTTTACGGTTTTTACTTTTTAGGATCAGAGAAAGCTCATCGCTCAATATGGAATAAATAGCGGAATTAGTATGGTATTTCAGCATGTTACTCTCTATAATTCACGCCAATTTATTTACGCAAACGTTTACTTTTATATATTTTTAGGAATTGATAATGCTCGAGAAGCTATTCAAATTACGTGAACATGGTACAACCGTTCGCACAGAAATCATTGCGGGGATCACGACGTTCCTGACAATGGCTTACATCATTTTTGTAAACCCTACTATGTTGTCAGCAACAGGTATGGATCACGGCGCTGTATTTGTAGCAACGTGTTTAGCAGCGGCTATTGGCTGTTTTGTTATGGGTTTATACGCGAACTACCCAATTGCTCAAGCACCAGGTATGGGGCTAAATGCCTTCTTTACGTATGGCGTTGTTCTCGGTATGGGGTATACATGGCAAGTCGCGCTAGCTGCGGTATTCATGTCAGGTATTCTGTTTATCCTATTGAGCCTATGTCGCGTTCGTGAGTGGATTATTAACTCTATTCCTATGTCACTGCGTACTGGTATCTCAGCAGGTATTGGTCTTTTCCTTGCGTTTATCGGTCTTAAAAATGCGGGTATCGTTGTTGATAACCCAGCAACATTGGTCTCTCTAGGTGATATTACCGGTCTGCACGCTATCTTAGCTGCCGTGGGCTTCTTTATTACTATTGCTCTTGTTCATCGCGGAACAAGTGGCGCGGTTATGATTGCTATCCTTTGTGTAACGGTTTTAGGCATGATTTTCGGCGACGTTCAATATCACGGCATTATGGCACCACCTCCGAGCCTTGCTCCAACGTTCATGCAACTCGATTTTGCGGGTGTGTTTGAAGTGGGCATGATCTCAGTGGTATTTGCTTTCTTATTCGTGGATTTGTTTGATACAGCCGGTACTCTTGTGGGTGTCGCTAGCAAAGCAAACTTAATTAAAGAAGACGGTAAACTGCCTCGTCTAAACAAAGCACTGCTAGCGGACTCAACCGCAACTTCAGTTGGCGCTCTGTTGGGTACTTCAAATACGACTTCATACGTAGAATCAACAGCAGGTGTAGCGGCCGGTGGTCGTACTGGTCTAACAGCGGTGACTGTTGGCGTACTTTTCCTATTAGCTTTGCTGTTTTCGCCATTAGCGAGTATGATTCCGACTTATGCGACAGCGGGCGCACTGTTTTACGTAGCAATACTGATGCTATCTGGTCTAGTTAACATTGACTGGAGTGACATTACAGAAGCCGCTCCCGTTGTTGTTACTTGCTTGCTAATGCCACTTACATTCTCTATTGCTGAGGGCATTACTTTAGGCTTTATTTCTTACGCTGCAATTAAATTGTTAAGCGGTAAAGGACGCGATGTATCCGTTAGTGTTTGGATTATGTCTGCTATCTTTATTTTAAAATATGCTTTTGCCGGTTAATTAGTCTTAAATAGGTTTACCCGTTATGCCAAAAAAACACATCATTACTTGGGATGAAATGCAGACCAGTTGTCGCGAGCTTGCTGCGCGCCAAATGCCTGCCGAACAATGGAAAGGAATTTGGGGTGTGAGCCGTGGTGGCTTAGTTCCTGCTGCTATCCTTGCTCGCGAATTAGGTATTCGTTATGTGGATACTATCTGTATCTCAAGTTACGACCATGATCACCAACGTGATATGAGCGTTCTCAAAGCTCCTGAGGGTGATGGTGAAGGCTTCCTTATCGTTGAAGATTTAGTCGATAGTGGTGACACAGCACGTAAATTACGTGAAATGTACCCTAAAGCTAAACTGATTGCGGTTTGTGCAAAACCTTCTGGCGCTGACCTGTTAGACGACTACGTTGTCGACATTGAGCAGGAAACCTGGATTGAGCAACCATGGGACATGCAACTAACGTTTGTTGAGCCTATCAATCGCAAACGCAAGTAGTTAAGGCCATTGAGCTTTTGCTTAATGCCTTAAAATAAAATTTATGCAAAATGCCTCTATCTTAGAGGCATTTTTTGTTTATGCTTAGTGATAAGTTCAATATGTAGACGCCCCTTTATGAATGATGACAACAAGAACCTTTCTGAAAAACTGTTTACCAAACATTTAAAAGCCAAAGAAACCTCATGCTTAACGCATTACATGCCGAGCAGCCTCAGCCAATTAGAAGACAAACCAGCACAATCGTGGTATCGCAATCTGCGTCGTTTGCAGTGGATTTGGCAAGGTGCTGATCCTATTGAGCAGGAACAAGTATTAGCGCGTATTTCTTCGTCAACACACTCCCGCTCTAAGGATGAGTGGCTCGATACTGTTACTGGGTTTCGTTCGGGAAATTGGGCTTATGAGTGGACTCAAGCAGGTATGACTCATCAGCGTAAAGCCCATGAGTTACAAGGCGATGAAGCTGCGCTGGCGCTGTATAAAGCCAGTTTGTACTTTAGCATTGCCGCTTATCCACACATCAAAGGTGATAACCTTGCATCACAAGCTCAGGTGCTGGCCAATAAAGCCTATGATGAAGCCTCACGGTTAAGCAAGTACGTGTTTAAGCAAATTAATGTGCCGTACAAAGGCAAAACCATTCAAGCGAATTTGCACCTGCCACATACTGAGCGCCCATTGCCCGTGGTTATCGTCTGCGCCGGTCTTGATAGTGTACAAACAGATATGTGGAAACTTTTCCTAGAGCACCTTGCTCCGAATGAGTTTGCGATGCTGACCATTGATATGCCATCAATCGGCAAAAGCAGTAAATGGACATTGTCGGAAGATTCAAGTTGCCTGCATAAAGCGGTATTAGATCATTTACCACAAGTGCCTTTTATCGATCACTGGAACGTGGGGTTATTGGGTTTCCGCTTTGGTGGTAATGCATTGGTTAGGTTGAGCTTTTTAGAGCAAAGCCGCATTAAAGCCTGCGTCACTATCGGTGCACCAGTGCATGATGTTTTTGCGTCTCCCGATAAAGTGGCAAGCATGCCTAAGATGTATTTGGATGTACTAGGATCTCGGCTAGGTAAGTCACCGCTTGATATCCAAAGCTTAGCAGGGCAAATGTCAGCGTGGTCTTTAAAAACACAAGGCTTACTGGCTTCTAGGCGCACTAGCGTGCCGTTGTTAGCGATCTCTCTAGATGGTGATCCCATTGCGCCACATAGTGACAATAAGTTGATTTCCATGTCGAGCAAAGTCGGTCAAGCAGTCAAAGTTCCATCTAAGAATTTGAGTCAAGGTTATCAAAAATCGTTAGATTTAGCCGTTGATTGGTTGTTAAATGAATTAAAATCGTGACAACAATGTTAATTTAATGGCACTATAACTCCAGCTTATGTAACTGATGAGCAACAATAAAACGTTCGGTACGTATTATAACGGGCGAAAAAATAATAAATGGAGTTATTATGCTAGGGAAGCAACCAACTTATCATCGTATGATCGCAAAGCTTAAAGCGATTGGTCCATATTTACGTGAATCAGAGTGCAAGCCAAACTTATATTTGTTTGATTGCCTGTCTGTTTGCGTCGATGACAAAAAGTCGCCAGAGTGTCGTGAGTTTTGGGGCTGGTGGATGGAGCTTGAAAAACAAGACGAGGCGCCAACGTGCATCGCGCATTTTCATTATGGTAAATACAATGCGTCAGGTGCTTGGGTAGACGAGAAACTGCCCGCAGCGGCCACTGAAGAAGTGAAACGCACGCAGTCTGTTTTTCAAACAAAGTTGCAGACTCAACTCAGCGAACAGTTCGCATTAGAATTTGAACTTCATGAGAATTCTGAAGCCGTAGCATAGTGAAAATCTGACAATAAAGGCACCTAAGGGTGCCTTTTTGCTTTTTTGCTTGTGAAACAGTGCTTAGCTTGTTAAAAAAGACACTCCTTTATCAAGATGAACGAGTTATAAATGCAAGCTAAGACAGTTGTTGTAAAACTGGGCACAAGTGTCATAACCGGCGGGTCTCAATTTCTTAATCGTGCGCACATGGTTGAGCTAGTGCGTCAATGCGCAGAGTTGAAGCAACGTGGTTATCATTTGGTGTTGGTATCTTCTGGTGCGATTGCCGCAGGTCGAGAACAATTGGGACACCCCAGTTTGCCGAAATCAATGGCCACCAAACAACTGCTAGCGGCTGTCGGTCAGTCACACCTTATCCAAGTATGGGAGTCTCTCTTTTCTATCTACAACTTGAAGATAGGTCAGATGTTGTTGACCCGTGCGGATCTTGAAGATAGAGAGCGCTTCTTAAATGCGCGCGACACCATTAATACTTTGGTTGAACATAATATTATCCCTATCGTCAATGAAAACGATGCGGTAGCCACCACCGAAATAAAGGTGGGAGACAATGATAATTTGTCTGCATTAGTCGGCATTTTGTGTGGTGCGGACACGTTGGTATTGCTCACTGATCAACCGGGTTTATTTACCGCTGATCCACGAAATAATCCTGACGCTAAATTGATTCGTGAAGTGTCTACCATTGATGAAACCTTGATTAAAATTGCCGGTGGCAGTGGCACGACTCTGGGGACGGGCGGCATGGCCACGAAACTGCAAGCGGCGGATATTGCTCGACGCTCTGGTATTGAGGTCATTATAGCGGCAGGCAGTGCAGACAACGTGATTTTAGAAAGCGTGTCTTCTTCGCCGTGCGGTACCCGCTTCCTACCTTTACCTGAATCTTTAGAAAACAGAAAACGTTGGATATTGGCAGGACCTGCCGCTTCTGGTGACATTGTCATTGATGATGGCGCAGTGAATGCATTGCAACGTAAAGGCAGTAGCTTGCTGGCAAAAGGGGTGACAGAGGTCAACGGTGAATTTGCCCGTGGCGAAGTTGCACGTATTGTGAATCAATCAGGCACTCTCATTGCCAAAGGATTAGTTAAATATTCCAGCGAAGATATGATTCAAATTCAAGGTATGCACAGCAAAGAAATTGGCGAGGTTCTTGGGCATGATTATGGCTCAGAGATCATCCACCGTGACGATTTAGTCATGATGCAAGATTAACGGCTGACCAGCCAAGATAATATTATAGAGGACAGTATTTTGGACTTAATTCAATTAGGACAGCGCGCAAAACAAGCATCATTTGCACTTGCTACCACCACAACCGCCACTAAAAATAATGCATTAGCGGTCATGGCCGATGAACTGGAAAAGCAATCAAACACCATTCTTGAAGCCAATGCTATCGATATTCAAGCCGCTCGCGATGCGGGTATGAGCGAAGCACTGCTGGATCGTTTATTGCTGAATGAAGATCGCCTAAAAGCGATCGCCAGTGATGTTCGCAATGTTATTACCTTAAATGATCCGATTGGCAGTGAGTTAGACAGCCGTGTATTGGAAAATGGTTTATCACTGTCACGTCGCCGTGTTCCGCTCGGCGTAGTCGGGGTTATTTACGAAGCCCGACCGAATGTCACCATTGATATTGCATCCTTGTGTCTTAAAACAGGCAACGCGAGCATTTTACGTGGTGGTCGAGAAACCTTTCATTCGAATATGGCACTGGTTAAGGTGATTCAAACGGCACTAGAGAAAACGGGGCTCCCTACCGCTTCGGTTCAATATATCGAAAAGCCGGATCGTGAATTAGTGTCTCAATTGCTAAAGCTGGATGAATACGTAGATATGATTATCCCTCGTGGCGGTGCGGGATTACATAAAATGTGTAAAGAAAACAGCACTATCCCAGTGATTATTGGCGGCTTTGGCATTTCACATATTTTTGTGGATGAAAGCGCTGATATTGAACGTTCAGTGACAGTGGTGGCAAACTCGAAAGTACAACGTCCATCGGCGTGTAACTCTTTGGATACGTTATTAGTACATAAAGCGGTCGCCGCTGAATTCTTAAGCCAATTGGTGACATCACTTAAAGACAAAGTCGAATTTGTTGCTCATGACTCTGCATTGTCGTATCTAACTCATGCGAACAAAGTAAGGGAAGCGGTAGAAGGTGACTTTGATACTGAATGGCTAGCGTTTGTGCTTGGGGTTAAAGTGGTTGATGATGTAGATGCTGCGATTCAACATATGCGCGATCATAATGCGAGTCACTCTGATGCGATTATGACCAATGATCTTAATCATGCAGAACGTTTTATCAATGCAGCAGGCTCAGCTGCCGTGTATGTGAATGCGTCTACTCGATTTACTGATGGAGCTCAATTTGGTTTGGGCGCAGAAGTAGCTGTATCGACTCAAAAACTGCACGCTCGCGGTCCTATGGGGCTTGAAGAACTCACTAGCTACAAGTGGGTAGGGAAAGGAAATTACCTGCCTCGCCCATAAGTTGGCTCGACTTAGTATTCGCTGACTAAGTCATTGATAGTGTTATTTACAGCGGCAGTAATGAGGGCTCTATCACAGAGCCCTTTTTTCATTTATTTGCTTGGAGCAACTTGCTCGAATCAATCCGCTAAATCCGTTACACTATAAGATTCAGTTGCCTTGTGGTGTTTAAGGTATATTTGATATCACAGACAGTCGCTACAAATACTTGATAGTGACGTGAGAGTGTCGATTGTCGATTGACTCTTTATTGAACTATTCCAAGGTGTTATGAGCCTTTGTTGAGCTCCACTGACTGTGATTTAGATAATATGCTTCACTGCAAAGTTCCTTTCCTTTTTATCACAATTATGGAGCTTGTATGCACTGCCCATTTTGTTCAGAAAATGAGACTAAAGTCATCGACTCTCGATTGGTTGCTGACGGGCATCAAGTACGTCGCCGCCGCCAATGCATTGCTTGTAATGAGCGATTTACCACTTTTGAAAGCGCAGAATTAGTGATGCCAAAGGTCATTAAATCCAATGGCAACCGTGAACCGTTTAATGAAGATAAACTGGCAAATGGCTTACATCGCGCGTTAGAGAAACGTCCTGTGAGTGCCGATGCGGTTGAACTGTCCCTGAGTATGATTAAATCTAAATTGCGCGCCACTGGTGAGCGAGAAGTGTCGAGCGACATGATAGGTAACCTAGTTATGGATCAGCTCAAAGAGTTGGATAAGGTTGCGTATATTCGTTTTGCTTCTGTGTACCGCAGTTTTGAAGATATTAAAGAGTTTGGCGAAGAGATCGCTAGACTAGAAGACTAAATCGAAATGAATTTTTCTGTATTCGATCACCAGATGATGGCAAAGGCGATTAAATTGGCTGAAAAAGGCCGATTTACCACCCATCCTAATCCCAATGTTGGCTGTGTGATTACCCAAGGCGAAACCATAGTCGGCCATGGCTACCATATTCGTGCCGGTGGACCTCATGCTGAGGTTCATGCACTGGCGATGGCTGGCGAGCAAGCCAAAAGCGCTACCGCTTATGTCACCTTAGAGCCCTGCTCACACTATGGACGCACACCCCCTTGCGCTAAAGGTTTGATTGAGGCCGGTGTTGCGCGTGTTATTTGCGCGATGCAAGACCCTAATCCATCCGTTTCAGGTAATGGTATCGCCATGCTCAAAGAGGCGGGCATTGAAGTACAAGTTGGGCTGCTAGAGGCTGACGCTGAGCGCATCAACCGACCTTTCTTGAAAAAGATGCGCACAGGTATGCCATGGGTTCAACTGAAAATGGCCGCCAGTCTTGACGGTAAAACGGCGTTAGAAAATGGCAATAGCCAGTGGATCACCAGTGCGCTGGCTCGTGCAGATGTACAAGGGTATCGAGCTCAAGCGGGGGCGATACTTTCCACGTCAAAAACGGTAATTGATGATAATGCCTCATTAAACGTCCGTTTAGATGAACTTGCCGAGGATGTGCGCGTGCATTATCCCGCAGGAGAAGTGCGACAGCCGCTCCGAGTGATTCTTGATCGTCGGCAGCGTCTGACTTCGGATTTACGATTGTTTGCGACCTCTGGTGAGATCTTGGTAGTTTCTGAGCAAGAAAAACAAGACGGCAGTATCGATTCAGCAGTAGAATTACCGCAACTGCTTGCAAACTTAGCCTCGCAACACAATATCAACCATATCTGGGTTGAAGCGGGAGCAACGCTAGCCGCAAGCTTTATTGAACAAGGCTTGGTTGATGAGCTTATCGTTTATTTAGCCCCAAAGATCATGGGAAGTGATGCGCAAAGTTTGATCAATCTAACCGGGTTAACCGAAATGGATCAGGCAATAGCATTAAATATTGAACAACTTACCCAAGTAGGGCCTGATATTAAGTTGGTCGCTACTTTTAAATCATCAAAATAGAGCAGGAATTACTATGTTTACCGGTATCGTCGAAGCCGTTGGCACTCTCAGTGCCATTACCAATCAGGGCGAAGATATTTCTATTACAGTGGATACTGGGCTTTTAGATATGTCGGACGTACAACTGGGGGACAGTATTGCAACCAATGGTATTTGCCTGACGGTTGTTCGTTTTGATCAGCGTTCGTTTACCGCTGATCTTTCTGTAGAAACACTCAACAAAACGGGCTTTAGTCAGTATCAAGTTGGCGATAGAGTGAATCTCGAAAAAGCCATGCTTCCGACCACACGCTTTGGCGGTCATATTGTGTCCGGGCATGTTGATGGTATGGGGACGATTGTAGAACGAATCCCTGTCGGTCGTGCGGTTGAATATTGGGTTGAACTGCCTAGTGAATTAGAACGTTATGTGGCTCAAAAGGGCTCAATTACGGTGGATGGCATTAGTTTAACTGTCAACGATCTGCGTAAGAATGGCTTTAAATTAACTATCGTACCTCACACTAGTGAGCAAACTATTATTGATGAGTTTGCGGTAGGAAGAAAAGTAAACCTAGAGGTTGATGTACTTGCTCGGTATATGGAGCGACTGCTCGGTGTGGGTTCGGAGCAATCACAAAACACCTCGAATATCACTATGGAATTTTTACAACAAAACGGCTTTGCATAGGCGTGATTCACGCGTGTGACAGACTCTTAAACAGGAAATAAAAGATGCCTATCAGCTCACCACAAGAAATTATTGAAGATATTCGCTTAGGTAAGATGGTTATCCTAATGGATGATGAGGATCGTGAAAACGAAGGCGACCTTATCATGGCTGCGGAGCACATTACTCCAGAGGCGATCAACTTCATGGCGACCTACGGACGCGGTCTTATTTGTCTGACTATGACTCAAGAGCGCTGTGCTCGTTTAGGTCTTCCACCTATGGTTCAAGACAATAACGCTCAATACTCCACCGCCTTTACGGTATCGATTGAAGCGGCTGAAGGTGTGACTACCGGTATTTCGGCAGCCGATCGCGCGGTTACAGTGCAAGCAGCAGTCGCGGCAGATGCTAAAGCGGCGGATCTGGTGCAACCGGGTCATATCTTCCCTCTATCAGCACAAGATGGCGGTGTATTAACTCGCGCAGGGCATACAGAAGCCGGATGTGATTTAGCACGTCTAGCGGGCTGCGAGCCAGCATCGGTTATCGTTGAGATCCTAAAAGACGATGGTGAAATGGCACGTCGTCCTGATCTAGAGATTTTTGCTGAGAAGCACGGTGTTAAGCTAGGCACTATTGCCGACTTGATCGAGTATCGTAACAACACCGAAACGACCATCGAGCGTGTCGCTGAGTGCAAAATGCCCACTGAGTTTGGTGATTTCGACATGGTGACTTACCGTGACACGATTGATAACCAAATTCACTACGCACTGCGTAAAGGTGACATTTCTGAAGCCCCTTGTTTAGTACGTGTACATTTGCAAGATACGTTTACCGATTTACTGAACTCAAATCGTAACTCTGATCGCAGCTGGTCTTTGGACAAAGCGATGCAGCGCATCGGTGATGAAGGTGGGGTGTTGGTGGTACTGGGAAATGAAGAAACCAGTGAGCAATTAATCCACAAATTAAAAGCCTTTGAACTGCAAGACAAAGGCGAAGCGCCTGCTATGGCTAAGAAACAAGGGACGTCACGTCGAGTGGGTGTCGGCTCACAAATTTTAGCTGATATGGGCGTAAGCAAGATGAAATTAATGTCATCAAGCAATAAGCGTTACCACTCTCTGTCTGGCTTTGGCTTGGACGTTGTAGAGTATGTGTGTGAATAACATTTAACATGGACGGGTCGCAATTCGACCCGTTTAATCAATAACTAGAGAATTTGCTGAAATGAGATTAGATCCTAGTCACATAATTGTGCTAGAATCCGGCGATTCTCACTCATGAGATAGTTGAAGGAAAACTTATGAAAGTCATCGAAGGTGGATTTCCAGCCCCTAATGCTAAAATTGCTATAGTAATTTCGCGTTTTAATAGCTTTATCAACGAAAGCTTATTGTCTGGTGCTATCGATACCTTGAAGCGCCATGGACAGGTTGCAGAAGAAAACATAACAGTAGTACGTTGTCCTGGTGCGGTAGAATTACCTCTCGTTGCTCAACGTGTTGCTCGTACCGAGAAATACGATGCTATCGTTTCTCTAGGTTCAGTTATCCGTGGTGGAACGCCACATTTTGACTATGTTTGTAGTGAGTGTAATAAAGGTCTTGCGCAAGTGTCACTGGAGTACAGTCTACCCGTTGCATTTGGTGTATTGACCGTTGATACCATAGATCAAGCTATCGAGCGTGCTGGAACCAAAGCAGGTAACAAAGGTGCTGAAGCTGCACTAAGCGCGCTTGAAATGATCAACGTTCTTTCTGAAATCGATTCCTAATGGGGGCCAGTGTGAAACCAGCCGCACGTCGTAATGCACGTCAATTTGCTCTACAAGCTATTTATTCTTGGCAGATCACTAAAGAGAATATCGCAACTGTAGAAGAACAGTTTTTGTCCGCAGGGAAGTACGGGGAAGAAGAAACCCAAGCTGATGAGCCGGCACTGAACGAACAAGAAACAGATGTAGCATACTTCCGTGACCTGTTAACTGGTGTTGCACTGTCTCACCAAGAGCTTGACAGTAAGCTACGTCCATTCCTTTCTCGTCCTATGCAGGACTTGGATATGATGGAATTAGCACTTCTTCGTCTAGCCGTTTATGAGATGACTCGTCGTGAAGACGTTCCTCATAAAGTTGTAATTAACGAAGCAATTGAATTGGCGAAAGTATTTGCTGCTGAAGACAGCTATAAGTTCGTGAATGGTGTACTTGATAAAGCTGCACCAACGCTTTGTAAAAATAGAAAATAGTCGAAATAGACTGTTGAAAACTCTATAGTGAAAAGGTCAGCATCTGCTGGCCTTTTTTGTATGTGTTCAATTGAATTTTAAGGAAAAGATGTGGCTGGAGAGTTTGACCTTATCAATAAGTATTTTACCCATCAGCAAGTAACGCGCAGTGATGTAGCACTCTCTCAAGGGGATGATTGTGCGTTGCTGGTGGCACCAGCGAATACTCATATTGCGGTCAGTACCGATTCTTTGATTGCGGGCACACACTTCCTTGAACATGCCAACCCGCAGTGGGTGGGACACAAAGCTTTGGCCTCGAACATAAGCGATCTTGCTGCAATGGGCGCTGAACCTGCTTGGGTCTCTATGGCTATTACGTTACCTTCTCCTGATGACGATTGGCTTGAGGGCTTTTGTAAGGGCTTCTTTGAGCTTGCGAATGCACATGATCTGCAATTGATCGGGGGAGATACTACTCGCGGTCCACTGGGAATTACGCTGACGGTACAAGGCTTTGTACCGCAAGGAAAAGCCCTGTTACGCTCTGGCGCTAAAGTGGGTGATAAAGTGTTTGTGAGTGGCTACCTAGGTGACAGCCATGCTGGCCTTGAAGTGATTTTACAGCCGAGTAAACAACAGCAGCCTCATGCTAGTGAGTTAGAGCGTCGTCACTATTGTGCAAGCTCTAGAGTCGCACTGGGCATCTTACTGAGAGGGCAGGCCAGTAGCTGCATTGATATATCAGATGGCTTAGTCTCTGATATACAGCACATCATGCAAGGTTCAAATGTCGGCGCTAAATTGCATTGTGATAAACTTCCTGTTTCGTCTGAGCTTATTGAATTTACACAAGGCAAACGAATTGCCCAGCAATACGCGCTAAAAAGTGGTGAAGAATACGAGCTGTGCTTTACCCTGCCATCACATCTGGTAGAGTCTGTGCATCAAGCTGCCAGACAGCAAAATTTGATGATTACTGAGATTGGAGAGATCACCGATTCTCAGCGCTTAAGCTTGTTTGACAATGGACAAGCAATAGAGAATGAGATGCTTGGATTTGACCACTTTCGTTCTTAACCCTATTTGATATAACGACTTAGAGATACTCTCAATGAGCAACCCCCTTGATAAAATATCGTTAGATAACCCATGGCATCTGTTAGCAACTGGTTTCGGTAGTGGGCTTTCACCGATTATTCCCGGCACGATGGGAACCTTAGCGTCTATTCCACTTTATCTGGCTCTAGTTCAGCTTCCTTTAAGTGCGTATTGGATCATTGTGATTATCAGTTGTATCGTCGGTATTAAAATATGTGATGTAACGTCTAAAGATATGGGCGTACACGATCATGGCTCAATTGTATGGGATGAGTTTGCTGGCTTTTGGATTACCATGAGTGTTGTCCCTTTACTGGGTATTGCTGCCAATGATTGGAAGTGGCTGATTGCGGGGTTTGTACTGTTTCGTGCTTTCGATATGATCAAACCGTGGCCTATTAGCTACTTAGATAAACATGTCCATGGTGGCTTTGGCATTATGGTAGACGATATTCTTGCGGGTGTTATGGCAGGGATTTGTTTAGCGATTTTAGGGTTTGTTTCAGGCTGGATTTAAACATTAAGCGTTAGTCTTAGAGCGGGTTGCTCTAAGACTAACAAAACATTATTTTGCTAAATAGGTTTCAATGCTACGCTGAATGCCTTGCGCATCCAAACCGAGCTCTTCATGCATCTCTTGCTGAGTTCCTTGTGCAACAAAACGATCGGGTAAGCCTAGATTTAGCACAGGTTTTAACTGTTTTTGACTCATCAGAAATTCCACTACACCACTGCCTGCACCGCCAGCTATCACGTTTTCTTCAATGGTCACTAAAACCTCATGCTTATCAGCAAGCTCAAGGATGAGTGCTTCATCCAGAGGCTTCACAAAGCGCATATCGGCCACTGTGGCATCAAGATGCTCAGCGGCTTGCATTGCGTTGTCGAGGAAAGTACCAAAGCTTAAAATAGCCACTTTGCCGTTACCGTGACGAACGGTGCGACCTTTGCCTATCTCAAGCGCGGTAAATTTCGATTGAATCTCAGCGCCGATACCATTACCACGAGGGTAACGAACCGCAGCAGGTCCAGTATGTTGATGACCTGTGTAGAGCATTTGACGACATTCGTTTTCATCACTTGGCGCCATAATGGTCATATTAGGAATACAACGCATAAAGCTAAGGTCAAATGCACCTTGGTGAGTTTGACCATCAGCGCCAACCAATCCTGCACGGTCGATAGCAAATAACACAGGCAGATCCATGATAGCTACATCGTGAATCAGTTGGTCGTAGCCACGCTGTAAAAAGGTCGAGTAGATTGCCACAATCGGTTTGTTGCCAGAAATAGCCAAGCCTGTCGCGAGAGTAACCGCGTGCTGCTCGGCAATAGCCACATCAAAATATTGTTCAGGGAATTGTTTAGAAAAACGCACCATACCAGAGCCTTCACGCATGGCAGGTGTGATTGCCATTAGTTTAGGGTCATTGGCCGCCATATCACACAAGAAGTCACCAAACACTTTAGAAAAGCTTGGTTTGCCCCCTTTGCTTTTTGGCAGTGAGCTTTCGGCTGGATCAAACTTAGGAACGCCATGATAACCAATAGGATCTTTTTCAGCCGGCTCGTAGCCTTTGCCTTTTTTGGTCATTATATGCAGAAATTGCGGCCCTTTTAGGTGACGCATATTCTTTAACGTTTTAACAAGCTCAAGCACATCGTGACCGTCAACAGGCCCAATGTAATTAAAGCCTAGCTCTTCAAACATGGTGCCTGGGACAACCATGCCTTTTAGGTGTTCTTCGGTGCGTCGCACTAGTTCTTTAATCGGTGGAACGCCAGATAAGACTTTTTTGCCTCCTTCACGAATGGAGGTGTAAAGGCTACCTGATAGCACCTGCGCAAGGTGATTATTGAGTGCACCCACGTTCTCTGAAATAGACATTTCGTTGTCGTTGAGCACCACTAACATGTCAGGATGAATATCTCCGGCATGGTTCATGGCTTCAAAAGCCATACCAGCGGTAATTGCACCATCACCGATAACGCTGACTACTTTGCGGTTCTTAGCTTCTTTTTGCGCGCCAATGGCAATGCCTAATGCTGCACTAATTGAGGTAGATGAGTGCCCTACAGACAGCACGTCATATTCACTTTCACCACGCCAAGGAAATGGGTGCAGCCCCTCTTTTTGGCGAATGGTCGACATTTGTTCACGACGACCCGTTAAAATTTTGTGCGGATAGGCTTGGTGACCTACATCCCAGAGTAGTTGATCAAAAGGGGTTTGGTAGACGTAGTGCAAAGCCACGGTCAGCTCAACAGTACCTAAGCCAGAGGCTAGGTGTCCGCTCGATTGGCTAACGCTGTTTAATAGATAGGTTCGTAATTCGTCACAAAGTGTTGGTAGCGTTTCTTTTGGCAAAGAGCGCAACTCATCAGGCGTGTTGGCTAATGCCAATGTAGGGTATTTTGAGATATCAAGAGTCATAAGTATTCGCGCTGATAAGTTAATGAGTTAGTTTTTTCGTTCGATCACGTAACGAGCAAATTGCTCTAAGAGATCGGTGTTGTATGGGATGCTCTCTAATTCTAATAAAGCTTCTTTTAACAACAGGGCTGCTTTTTCTTGTGCGCCTTCCAATCCGAGAAGAGAGGGGTAGGTTGACTTGTTTAAGGCTATATCTGAGCCTTGTGGTTTACCTAGAGTTTGAGTATCGCTAGTAATATCCAAGATGTCATCTTGAACTTGAAAAGCGAGCCCTATCTTTTCTGCAAATTGATTGAGTCGTGGTAGCTGTTCAATTCCAGCTTCACCAGCGGCTAAAGCGCCAAGTTGAATCGCTGATTTTATCAAAGCTCCGGTTTTGTTGCGATGAATAACCTTTAATTCTTGAAGAGAAACTTGTCTATTTTCTGCTTCTAGATCCAAAGACTGCCCAAGACACATGCCGGATGCACCAGAAGCCGAGGCTAAACTTTGTACCATTTTTATACGATAACTTTCTGCCTGAGGAGCTAAAGCCCCTTCCGCTAAGATAGAAAACGCAAGAGTTTGCAGTGCATCACCGGCAAGAATGGCGGTTGCTTCATCAAATTCGATATGACAGGTGGCTTGTCCACGGCGCAATTCATCGTCGTCCATCGCAGGCAGATCGTCATGAATGAGTGAATAAGCATGAATACACTCGATAGCCGACGCTGGCGTATCTAACGCTTCATTATCAATACCAAATACTGCGCCAGTTGCGTAGACCAAAAACGGTCTCGCCCTTTTACCACCTAACAACAGCCCATAGCGCATTGCGCGAATAAGGCTATTATCTTGCATCTGTAAAGAGTCTAACCAAGTTTCGAGTTGTTGGTTATTTCGTATTTGATAGTGTTCTAGTTGTTGTTTAAAAAGAGTCATCGCCAGATTCAAGTTTGAAATCCTGAGGAGTTGCTTCGACTTGATTTTCCATCAAGATTGAAACACGTTGTTCTGCTTGGTCTAACTTGGTTTGTCCTGCACGAGCAAGAGCAATGCCTCGTTCGAAATTTTTCAGTGCAGAATCAAGTTCTAGATCGCCTTGTTCAAGCTGATTTACGATGTTGTCGAGCTCTTTAAGAGACTCTTCAAAACTCATGTTTTCTGGTTTTTTGGTCGCCATGGTCATTCTTTTCTACACTAGGATCTGGGAAAGGTAACTCAGCCAAGGGTTAGGGTCAATTTTCGCAGTTAAAAATCCTGCTTCAACACTAACTTTAGTTCATTTATCGCTAGATTAATGAACAGCCTATCATATTGTTTTATTTTTACTCGGCTCTAAATAGTATATAATTCGTCGCCCTCAATTGTGTACGCTGTAGCAGTTGGCGAAATAATTTAGGCTAGACTCGAGTCATTGACTAATCAGAAGTGAAATTATCTATGAAGTTTATCGTAAAACCACATCCGGAAATTTTTGTAAAAAGCGAATCAGTTAGGAAGCGCTTTACACGCATTTTGGAGTGCAATCTAAGGATTATCATCCAACGTCGCACGGAATCTGTGGCGGTATTCAATCGTAGAGATCATATTGAGGTTTCTGCTGAGAGCGATGAATTTTACCCACAAGTGCTTGAGATTTTAACTCGCACTCCGGGTATTCACCACTCTTTAGAAGTTAAGCAAACAGACTTTACTGATATGCATAACATCTACGAGCAAGTACTTGAGCTAAGCGCAAGCCGAATTGAAGGTAAAACTTTCTCTGTGCGCGCTAAGCGTCGCGGTAAGCATGACTTTAGCTCAATAGAGTTAGAGCGTTATGTTGGTGGTGGTTTAAACCAAGCGGTTGCCAGTGCCAAGGTTAAGCTAACACGCCCTGAAGTGACGGTTAACATCGAAGTAGCGGGTGAAAAACTTAACCAAGTTTTGGCTCGTCATAAAGGTCTTGGCGGTTTCCCTCTAGGAACACAAGAAGATGTACTGAGCTTGATTTCAGGTGGATTTGATTCTGGCGTGTCCAGCTATCTGCACATTAAACGTGGTTCTAAAACGCATTTCTGCTTCTTTAATTTAGGTGGTCCTGCGCACGAAATCGGTGTTAAGCAAGTGGCTCACTACTTGTGGAACAAATACGGTTCTTCAGCAAAAGTGAAGTTCATTGCGGTTGATTTTGAACCTGTGGTTGCGGAAATCCTAGAAAACGTCGAAGACGGACAAATGGGCGTTATCCTAAAACGTATGTTTATGCGTGCCGGCGGCATGATTGCCGATCGTTTTAAAATTGAAGCTTTGGTTACCGGTGAAGCTCTAGGTCAAGTCTCTAGCCAAACCCTGACTAACTTACGTCATATTGATGGCGTGACCGATTCTTTAATTTTACGTCCACTTATCAACTGGGATAAAGAAGACATCATCGATTTGTCTCGCGTTATCGGCACTGAAGATTTTGCCAAAGTAATGCCTGAATACTGTGGCGTGATTTCTCGTCGTCCTACAGTGAAAGCGGTGAAAGGTAAGCTAGAAGCTGAAGAAGAGAAGTTTGATTTCTCTGTACTGGAAAAAGTGGTCAGCGAAGCCCGCGTTATGGATATCCGAGATATTGAAAAAGAAAGCTTGGAGCAAGCGCCAGAAGTTGAGCAGGTGAATGCGGTTCAAGATCAAGCGGTAGTATTGGATATTCGCAGCCCAGACGAAGAAGAAGACAACCCTCTAGAGATAGAGAATGTCGAAGTAAAACACATTCCGTTTTACAAATTAGCGACTAAGTTTGGCGATTTAGATCAAGCGAAAACTTACTTGTTATATTGTGATCGAGGCGTAATGAGCCGTTTGCAAGCATTGTATCTTCAAGAGCAAGGCTTTAATAACGTGAAGGTGTATCGTCCTTAATTAAAGGGATGGAACATTGTAGGGTCGGAGTCAGCCAACTAGCTGGCTCCGGCCTTATTTTTTGCGCACATAAAAAAACACCGCTCATAAAGAGCGGTGTTGAAAATGACAGACAAGTTCATTAAATAGGTCGCTTTGGGGTATATCCAAAGTCATGGTAGAAACTACCGTGCTCAAAGTGAGCTCACAAACACAACATTGCGAATCGAGTCCATGCCAAAGGCATGCCGTTTAGACCCTATCGCTTGGGACGCAATATAGATTTTCTCTGGCTGTTGAGCAACGGACAATTTATAATGTTTCACATAAGAAAAACTAATGCTAGATAAGAGTGAATGGCAAGACGATTACCCCCATTAAAATCATTGAAGGTTTTTGAAGCTGCGGCTCGACACTTAAGCTTTACTCGAGCAGCGGAAGAGCTGTTTGTTACTCAAGCCGCAGTCAGTCATCAGGTAAAAGCCCTAGAAGAGTTTTTAGGCTTAAAGCTGTTTAGAAGACGCAATCGTTCCTTGTTATTAACTGAAGAAGGGCAGAGTTATTTTTTAGATATTAAAGATATCTTTACGTCACTATCAGAGGCGACAGATAAGGTACTAGAACGCAGTGAAAAAGGTTCTTTGACCATCAGTTTACAACCCAGCTTTGCCATTCAGTGGTTGGTACCTAGACTGGCTGACTTTAATGCTCAAGAGCCTGATATCGATGTGCGAATCAAAGCGGTGGATATGGATGACAGTTCTCTAACCGATGATGTGGATGTTGCGATTTACTATGGGCGAGGAAATTGGCCAGGATTACGAGCTGACAAACTCTATCAAGAGTATTTGATTCCTGTATGCGCACCCCGTTTATTAGATAGTCATAAGCCGCTCA
Source organism: Vibrio ezurae NBRC 102218 (assembly GCF_000467185.1). GTDB lineage: Bacteria > Pseudomonadota > Gammaproteobacteria > Enterobacterales > Vibrionaceae > Vibrio > Vibrio ezurae. The sequence continues at coordinate 145,448 of NZ_BATM01000001.1, read as the reverse complement.
ATTCATTGAGTGATTTAGCCGGCCACACCTTATTGCACGACACTTCTCGTAAAGATTGGAAGCAGTTTGTGAGGGAGCATAGATTAAATCATATCAATGTTAACTACGGGCCTATATTTAGTCACTCAACGATGGTATTGCAAGCGGCTGTGCATGGGCAGGGGATTGCGCTGGGCAACAATGTATTAGCGCAACCGGACATTGAAGCAGGCCGATTAATCAGTCCATTTGACGAAGTACTGGTCAGCAAAAATGCGTTTTATGTGGTATGTCATGAAAAACAAGCTGATGTAGGACGGATTGCTACATTTAGAGATTGGATGCTGAGCATCGCGGCCAGTGAAGGCGATCCTTCCATCGGTCAACACTAATTTATTTTTGACGCATGTGCGTCGCGCGATGAAGAGATTCATCGCATGAAAACGAGGTTTAACTTGAAACAGGTTATTTTGTATTGTCGCGCTGGCTTTGAAAAAGATTGTGCTGGTGAGATTCAAGATAAAGCAAACAATATTGAAGTGTTTGGCTTTCCACGTGTAAAACGCAACAGTGGTTACGTTTTATTTGAATGTTATACAGAAGGTGATGCAAACCGTCTGGTTCGCGAGATTGATTTTAAAACGTTGATTTTTGCACGTCAGATGTTCGCAGTGGCAGCCAGTTTAGAAGACTTACCTGTTGCTGACCGTATTACGCCAATTTTAGAGGCGTTGTCTGAGCAGGAGTCTGTTCCGACATGTGGCGATTTGCGTATTGAGACCCCAGATACCAACGAAGCTAAAGAGTTGTTGAAGTTCTGCCGTAAGTTTACGGTGCCTCTGCGCCAAGCTATGCGTGGTAAAGGGCTGTTATATAAGAAAGACAACCTCAACAAACCCGTTATGCACCTGTGCTTTGTAGAGCCGGGTAAGTGTTATGTTGGGTACTCTTACCCAAACAATAATTCTCAGTTCTTTATGGGCATTCCTCGTTTGAAATTCCCTGCGGATGCGCCAAGTCGCTCAACGCTGAAACTTGAAGAAGCGTTTCATGTCTTTATTCCTAAAAATGAGTGGGATGAAAGATTGGCTTCCGGTATGTGGGCTGTTGATTTAGGCGCATGTCCTGGTGGTTGGACGTATCAGTTAGTGAAACGTTCTATGTTTGTACACGCCATTGATAATGGCATGATGGCACAAAGCTTAATGGATACGGGCCAGGTGAAACACCATCAGGCGGATGGTTTTAAGTTTGAGCCACCTCGTAAGAACGTCACTTGGCTTGTTTGTGACATGATCGAAAAACCCTCTCGTGTTGCACAATTGATGGGTGAGTGGATCATTCAAGGTTGGTGTAAAGAGGCCATTTTTAATCTGAAACTGCCAATGAAAGGCCGTTATGATGAAGTGTTGGGTGATATTGAAAACTTAAAAGTCTTCTTAAAAGAGAATGGCATTAAGTTTACCCTACAAGCTAAGCATCTTTACCATGACCGCGAAGAGATCACGGTACATGTGCAAGCGCATACCAATTTAGGTTGGTAATCCCGCTTTGATCGCAAGGATAAAATCGTAGACCTGCGTTATTGGCAGTGTCTACGGTTTAGTCCAGCGTAAATCTTGTAAATTAAAGCCTAACTCAAGGTCGGTTTTTAAAGACGCCAATTCTCGGCACAACAGCGCATGCTGTTCGTTACCTGCAATTTTCTTTTTGTATTTATCTGGCAACTCTTCATCGGCAAAAGCTTGTTCTAAAGTGTCGTGATTGGCCAATATTTCCCGCGCCGCTTTAGGGCCAATGCCTGTAATGCCACTTAAACCTGTACCATTGATGCCTGTCAGTCCCCAATAATCACTCAGCTGTTCGACTTTCACAGCAAACTCTTTTTCGACAAACGCTTGATCAAGCCAGCGATGCTGGAAGTAATCTCGGATACGCAATGACGGTGATAGTAGCTGGCAGTAGCCTTTATCGGTAGAGATAATGGTGACTTGATGTTGCTGCTTAGCCAGTTTAACGGCAAGGGTTGCCACTAAATCATCAGCTTCATCGCCATCAGAAAGTAAAGAGTCTATTCCTAGCTGCCACCAAGCTTGCTGAATGGCATCTAAACCTAATGCCAGCGGTTCAGGCATAGGCTTGCGGTTTTGTTTGTACTCAGGAAAGCGTTCTTCTCGCCAACCGCGCACTTGCTGGTGGTGATCAAACACCGCAATAATGTGGCTAGGCTCAGTTTCACTTAGGATACGTTTTAGCGTGCGAGAGGTCGTTTCTATCGTTCGCTGGATATCCGTTTCATCAGGCTGTGCTGAGTGTACTCTGCGAATGAGATTCAATGCATCAATGATAACCAGATGTATAGACATAAAATCAATAAAAAATAGGGCCGTAGCCCTATTGTATCGAAAACAGCTGAAACTGTTTAATGTTAAATCACAGAGCCAGAATCAGTCTGAGGTTTGCACTTGATAGCAGGGGGTGTATTTAGAGCCTGGCAACTTCATGCGTTGCTGTTTGACGAAGTCACCCAGTAAGACATCCATTTTCTTCATCAACTCTTTATCACCGTCGATGATGAAGGGGCCTTTTTTCTCTATCTCAAGTATGCCTTCTGCTTTTACATTGCCCGCCACTATGCCTGAAAAGGCGCGGCGAAGGTTTGCTGCTAAACGCTCTGGTGCTTGATCTAAGTGTAGATCTAAGTTGTGCATATTTTCATGAGTGGGGTCGAAGGGCTTTTGAAACTCAGGGTCGATGTATAAAGACCAGTTGTAGCTGTAGGCATCTTCGTTTTCTTTACGGTACTGCTTAACGGCAGGCATGGCGCTTTTTACGATGCGTGCTGCTTTAGCGGGATCATCAATAACGATCTCATAGTATTTTTGTGCTTCTTCGCCCAAGGTATCGTGAATAAACTGATCAATAGAGCGGAAGTAGGCTTCGCTTTCTTTCGGGCCGGTTAATACAATCGGCAGTGGCTGATGCTTGTTTTTTGGGTGCATCATAATGCCTAAAGCGTACAGCAGCTCTTCAGCGGTGCCTGGGCCTCCCGGGAAAATGACAATACCGTGTGCAATACGTACGAAAGCTTCTAAACGCTTTTCAATATCCGGCATGATGATCAGTTGATTGACTATCGGGTTTGGCGGCTCTGCGGCAATAATTGACGGTTCAGTTAAGCCAATATAGCGAGTTTGTTTGTGTCTTTGCTTGGCGTGACCAATGGCGGCGCCTTTCATTGGGCCTTCCATTGCGCCGGGTCCACAACCGGTACAAATATCCAGTTCTCTTAGGCCAAGTTCATGTCCCACGAGGCGAGTATATTGATATTCAATTTCGTTGATTGAATGCCCGCCCCAACACACGATGAGATTAGGCTCTATTCCGGGAATTAACACTTTGGCATTACGTAAGATACCAAATACAAGGTTGGTTACGTGCACAGGATTATCAAGATTTAAGGTGGTATTTTGCGCCATGTTCATGTGCACAAAGACGATATCACGCAGCACTGAAAACAGGTGTTCTTGAATCCCCTTGATAATAGTACCATCGACAAACGCTTCTTCTGGCGCGTTGTTCAATTCGAGTTTTATGCCGCGTTCACGGCGCAGTACATTGACATCAAATGATTGATATTGTTCGAGTAACTTCTTACTGTCATCGGTATGGCTGCCTGAGTTGAGTACCGCAAGAGTACAGTTTCGGTACAGCGTATACAGTTCGCTAGAGGCGGTTTTTTTGAGACGCTCAACTTCGAGTTGAGAGAGAAGATCCATACTTCCGACAGGATTGATCGTTGTTATCATAGCGGCTCCTTGTTCACTACCCTTGCTTTACGCGTTGGCGCGTTCAGTGATGGGGTTCATGAGAAAACTCTCATGAGGCCATTTGGGGGTATTATTCACCAATAGCCTCACCTTTATACTAGATACCTCATCTACAATAGCAATGTAAAAATCCAATAGAATGAATTATTTACCTCAATGTTTACCGCTATTCGTCTTGCTCATGTTTAGGCAGTTCACTGAGTATGGTCGCAAGGTTTTCTTCAGCGCCTGAAGTGTGTACTTTGATCAGGCCTTTTTGGATTGCGTTGAGGCTAGAGCGGCGCATGTCGTTTTGTGCAAAGCTCGCCGCTGGAGCCAACGGTATCGCGGTAAAAGAGACCCATTGGCTTTGCTGCTCGAATCTAACCAAGGTATTACCAATGTCCGATGCTAATAACAATAAGTCAATCAGGTCTTCATCATTGATTGCGGTGTAAGCGCGCGGTAAAAATGGGTAGTCAGCAATGCTGATGCTAAATACACGATTTACCGCAACCTCGGTCTCAAAGCTGTCAATAATCTGCTTAAATTGCTCAAACAGTTTCTCGGGTTGATGTCGTTTTTCTGGATTGGGTTCGATATACAAGAATGAACGATCAGATAAGTGGTACAGACGAGCACTATTAGGAATTAAACTTGCAATGTGTTCACCAAAGGATTTTTCTTCGATGCGTCCCACTTTATAGCCATGCGTGATATAGATATCTGAAAGCATAGGGATATCAATGAGCGAAAACTTTAGACGATCGTTTAAGGGTTCATTGATTAATTGCCCAAAGCGCCATTGATCATAACTTCGAGTAGAACGATTTAATGAATCAGGCAGTTTACGAGTGAGCATTCTTAGGTTTTTTAGCCCAGAGCGAGGATGCGTATACAATTCTTTATTCAGTTCACGAATCAGTTTATTTTTTTGCCCTAATCGGCGTGATTTCATCACGAATAAAAAGAACAGCACCGTACACGATATTCCAAGAATGAGGGTCAATGTCTTAGTTTTGCTGTAGTCAGTGCTCAGGTTAGTAAATTCATTGACTTGATCTTTGTAGTGCAAAGACTGCTCAATAGAGGTGATCTGATTGAGAAAACTTTGGCTGAGTTGTTCATCTTTCTCTTTAAGGTTGACGGCAGCCAATCGATTGTATTCTTCAAGGTAGTGCAGTGAATCCTTGGTATTATCGGTTGATTTGGTAATAAGGTGCAGTAGTGACAAGGCTTGCAATTGGATGTCATTATTCTCAATCGCTTGTGCTTGTTGCAATGCATATTTGGCTTGATCTTCTGCTTCCTTCGAGTGTTTTTGTAAGAAGTTTAGTTTAGCCGTGAGTAGGGTCGCTCTGGTTTTTTGTGCTTTTATGTCGGCATATTCAAGAAGATCAGAAGCTCGAGTTAAATAGCGTTTTGCGAGCGTAAAGTTATATAAATTAAGATACGTTTCGGTCAACTTTAGGCGTAGATCGATGATTTTACTGATGTCTTTTTCCGCAAGTTCTAAGTCCAACACATTGAAATAGTGCACGAGAGCAAGGTTGTAGCGCCCTTGGATAAAGTACACATCGGCCAGTTTTTGCAATACATTGGCAAACATTGGCGATTGTTCATAGTGCCCATAAAAACTGGCAGCTTGAGAAAGGTGCTCTTGAGCTTTGTCATAAATTTTGCATTCTAGGTACAGGTCTGCCAGCAGGTGATTGGCGCGGGCAATGTACTGTGCGTTGTCTTTCCCAATCGCAATCCAATAGCTTTCAATCAACTCTTTTAACGCTAAATTAAAGTGATGGGCTTTGAGATAATGCTTACCTAGCCTTAAGCTTGCTTCTAGGCCATCTTCATAGTTACCAGAGGTTTTGGCATAGTCTTTGGCAAAAAGGTAGCTTTTTTCGGCTTGCTCATTTTTACCAAGATCTGAGTATATTTTGGCATGGGTCAGACTCAGCCAATATTCCAATCGCTCTTTTTGGTCGTTTTTCATGTGTGAAGCGTTAAGCTTCTCTTCAATTTTAGTTAAAGGTTGCTCGACTTTACGTAAATCTGCGGTCATCTTCCATAATAGACTGACCCGCAAGATCTTTGATTCAATTTCTGGGACGAGCAGGTGTTTACTCTGAGAAATAGAAAGGCTTTTTTCTAAGATGTTCAAAGAGGAGCGGTAATTCCCCAGAATATAATCGGCAATACCTATGGTCTGATAAGCGTGGATCTGATTACGCGCTTTCGCCAGTGGAGTGACCTTTCGTTTTACGCCACTGGTTGAAAAGTTTTCGTCGTAGTTGGGGTTGTTTTGTTCACTCAGGAACATCTTGGCTTTGTTTTTGGATTGCAAAGGGGTGATTTTCACCAAGCGTCGCGCATCGAGCAGTGTTTTTGGTATGTAAATACTGGATTCATTGGCCACAGAAGGCGTGGAAAATGAAAACAGTACAAACACAAAAAGTGACAGCGGAATGAGCCTGAGTAAACGGGGCATATTTTATTGTCTCGCTAAACGCAAAGTATTGTCAGGTGAAGAGTTTTCACTGTGCAGACTGGTTCTAAAAGGATTGATGTCTAATCCTCCACGACGAGTATAGCGAGCATACACAGACAGCTCTTTAGGTTGGCATAGCGAACGAATGTCAGTAAAAATACGCTCCACACATTGTTCGTGAAATTCATTATGTTCACGAAAAGAAACTAAGTAGCGTAGCAGTGCTTCACGATTGATTTTTTTGCCCGTGTAGCGGATCTCTACACTGCCCCAGTCCGGTTGATTGGTGATGAGACAGTTTGATTTTAACAGATGGCTGTGTAACGTTTCCGTGACCCACTCTTCACTGACGCTGTCTTTTAAATAGTCGGCGTTAAATTCGTAACTGGTCACTCTAATCTCTTGCTCATCAATGCAAGTACCTTGCATATCAATAATGGGCTGTTGGTTAAAATCTTGTACTTTACTGAGAGTGACAGAAACATCGCCACCGGCACATGCAGAGAGATCTTGAATCAATTGCGTTTGTACGTCATCCCAATGCGCAAATTGGGTTTGGTTGTAGCTATTAAGGTAGAGCTTGAACGATTTTGATTCAATGAGGTTTGGCGTGTTGGCCGGAATCACCACGTGCCCAACCGCTACTTGTGGTAAGCCATTATTATTTAACCAAGAAAGCTCGTAAAGCGTCCAAATGTCGTGCCCTTTAAACGGCAATGTATCACCAAGCTCCAGGTCATCTCGGTTCAAACTTCTTGGTACGGCTTGCAACAGTTTTGGGTCATAGGACGACGAATATTGTGTTTTCTGTCCCAGTGTTAGGCCGGCGAGTTCTTTTGCGTCTGAATATTTGCTCATTTTACACTGCGTTATAGAGTAGAATGTTGGGAATTTTACTGAATAGATACTTAGATGTCATCAACGGAACGCTTGTAGGGTTACTTATGTCAAATTCAATCGCTAGTTCACTTAGCTCAATTCATCAACAATATCTAAAAACGTTTGAGCAAGAGCATGGTACTTTGCCCGCTAGTGCTGAGTTAGTCGGGGTAGCTTCTCCTTGTATTGAAGAAACGAAAGCAGGAGAGGTGGTGTATTGGAAACCTGTTCAACGAGATCCGCAAGCCGATCTTAGCAATGTAGAGCAGGGCATTGAGTTGTTGCTTCATCCAAGTATTGCTGAGTTTTATGGTAGCTACTATAGCGCTGATCTTGAGATGAGCTGGAAAGGTAAACCTTTGACACTTTTGCAAGTGTGGAGTGATGAAGATTATGTGCGTCTACAAGAAAACATCTTAGGGCACCTAGTGACTCAGCGTCGTTTAAAAATTAAACCCACCATCTTTATTGCCGCCATTGACTCCGATCTGGATGTTATCTCTATCTGTAATCTGAGCGGGAATGTGGTTTTGGAAACGCTAGGTACTAGCAAACGAGAAGTGCTGGCTGACAATCTGGTAGAGTTTTTGTCAGCATTAGACGTAGAGGTTTAATATGTTCGTGTGTGAAATGCAGTTCGAGTGCTTTGAAAACACCACGATTACCGCAGTAGAAAAATCAATAAATGGCTTAATGGAAGCGTTGCGCTTTAATGGGCAAGTGCTCGGTCGAGAATTTCCATTAGCTATGGACGACGCCAGTTTTAGCCTGCGCTGTGTTTGCCCTGAAGAGGACAGTTTACACCCTAGAAATCATTCGGATTTTGTGCGTTTTTCACTGGCTAAACTTTCTGAAGCGGGCGTATTAACGCCGAAGATCCGCGTGCTAGGGCAAGATCTTAACTCAGAGCAAACTGCGCCAGATGAACAGCCAAGCTGGCAAATTTTGTACACCACTTATGTGCATACCTGCTCTCCGCTGCGCAGTGGCGACTCTTTTATGCCCATACCGCTGTATCGTAATCCACCAACATTAAATGGTGACCATAAGTCCATTGTAAAATGGCAAACGGAATGGCAAGCCTGCGATGAGTTGCAAATGGCGGGTGGCTGTAAGGCCGAATTTGCTGCTTTGCGTGAACTTACCTCTATCGACAGTGATATTTATCGTCGTGGTTGGGATTTGCGCGGCCGCATTGAATATATTACTAAGATCCCAACCTACTACTATCTATATCGAGTAGGTGGAGAAAGCTTGCAACAAGAGCAGCAACGAAAATGCCCTAAATGTGGTGGTGAATGGCGCTTAGATGAGCCTTTGCATGACATGTTTCATTTTAAATGCGACCAATGCCGTTTGCTGTCTAATATTTCATGGGATCACCTAAAATAGCCCGGTAATGAGGGATTTTAGATGTGAGACAACTGAGTGGAAAAAGAATGATCTCGAAAAACCAAATTAAACTTCTGCGCGCGTTAGGGCAAAAGAAACAACGTAAAGCTCATGGCTTGTTTTTAGTACAAGGTGAGAAAAACGTGTTGGAGCTGTGTAATAGCCAGTTAGTCGTTAAAACTGTATTTGCGACTTCAGAGTTTTTACAGGCAAACGGTCAAGCTCTGCAAAATTTTGACTGCGTAGAAGCCTCTCTTGATGATTTAACTAAAGCCAGCACTTTGGTCAGCAACAATGCGGCCATAGCGGTGGTGGAGATCCCAACCGTTGCAACGCCAGCCGCACAAGGTTTGATGATCGCTTTAGATGGCGTTTCCGATCCGGGTAACTTAGGCACGATTATTCGCGTTGCAGATTGGTATGGCATTAAGCACATTATTGCCAGCACCGATTGCGCAGACCCATACAATCCTAAAACCATCAGTGCCACTATGGGCAGTTTTGGGCGCGTATTCGTCAGTCAGTTAGATTTGCCGAGCTATTTAGAGCAAGCACAAATTCCTGTGTATGGCGCATTTTTGGAAGGGGAAAGTACTCATCAAAAAGCCTTTAGCAGTGAGGGGATTTTACTGATGGGTAGCGAGTCGCACGGCGTGCGTGAGGCTGCGGCAAAGTTTGTCACTGATAAAGTGACCATTCCTGCGTTTGGTCAGGCAGAGTCGCTAAATGTTGCCATGGCAACGGGGATTATTTTGGATAATATTCGCCGTCAGCACAGTAAATAGCAGCGATACAGTAAACTGCTAACCTGAATAAATAGAGCCGATCATCGGCTCTATTTTGTTTATATAGACTTTATTTTTCCAGCATATCCAATTTATTGGCAACACCATTCCACTTTTCAGCTTCAGGCAGTGCTGGCTTTACTTCTGTGATGTTCGGCCAAACTTCGGCAAGTTCTTCGTTTAACGCAATGAAAACCTCTTGGTCTGGCGTTAATTCATCTTCTTGAAAGATAGCTTGCGCATCACACTCTGGCACACATAACCCGCAGTCAATACAGTCAACAGGACTGATGACCATGAAATTAGGCCCTTCATAAAACGCGTCCGCAGGGCATACAGCCACGCAGTCAGTATATTTACACTGTATACAGTTATCGGTTACGACAAACGCCATGATGAGCTCTCTATGTTCTATTTTTCTGAGGGGCGATGATACGGATACCGTTTGAAAAAACAATATTTGTCACCGAAAATATCCATATCCCCTGTTGGTGGTATGGCTCAGTTTAGCACTTACGTAGGGCATAGTGGTTAGGTGGGTGATCGTGGTTAGGCAGGTGATAGGGAATAAATATGACAGCACCTTCAAGTTGGCGTAAAATCCCTGCCATTGTGAGCTGGGCGTACAATTATTCACCGCTTGTTACCACAACCGAATAGTCAAAACCTAGCTAAGACACCGACTACGAGACATCACTATGATACGTTTAACCGAAATTAAACTTCCTTTAGATCATAAGGAAGAGGCGATTCAGGCAGCCATTACTAAAAAGCTTGGCATTACCGCAGCAGAAGTTCTTTCCTTTAATGTATTTAAACGTGGCTATGATGCTCGTAAAAAATCTAAGATTTTATTGATTTACACACTCGATGTTGAAGTGGCCAACGAGGCTGAGCTGTTAGAAGCCTTTGCGAGCGATCCGCACGTAAAAGTGACTCCTGATATGGAGTACAAGTTTGTTGCGAAAGCGCCACAGAATTTGACCGAGCGTCCAGTAGTGATTGGCTTTGGCCCTTGTGGTTTGTTTGCTGGACTCGTGCTAGCGCAAATGGGCTTTAACCCAATCATTGTTGAGCGTGGTAAAGAAGTGCGTGAACGCACCAAGGATACTTTTGGTTTTTGGCGTAAGCGTAATCTGAACCCTGAATCTAACGTACAGTTTGGTGAAGGCGGCGCAGGTACATTCTCTGATGGTAAGTTATACAGCCAAATCAAAGACCCTAAGTTTTATAGCCGCAAAGTGATTAATGAATTTGTCGATGCGGGCGCTCCTGCCGAAATCAAATTCGTTAGCAAGCCACACATTGGCACCTTTAAGCTGGTGACTATGATTGAAAAAATGCGCGCTAAAATTATCGAACTGGGCGGTGAAATCCGCTTTAGTACGCGCGTGGATGATTTGCACATCGAAGATGGTCAACTGACGGGCGTTACCCTGTCTAATGGCGAAGAGATCAAATCTCGTCATGTGGTGTTGGCGGTTGGACACAGTGCGCGTGATACGTTTGAAATGCTGCATGAGCGTGGCGTATACATGGAAGCCAAACCGTTTTCAGTGGGTTTTCGCATCGAACATAAACAATCCATGATTGATGAAGCTCGCTTTGGTAAAAATGCGGGTAATCCAATTTTGGGCGCGGCGGATTATAAACTAGTGCATCACTGTAAAAATGGTCGCACGGTATACAGCTTCTGTATGTGTCCAGGCGGCACTGTGGTTGCGGCAACCTCAGAAGAAGGGCGCGTAGTGACTAATGGCATGAGTCAATACTCTCGCGCCGAGCGTAACGCAAACAGCGCTATTGTGGTGGGCATTTCACCTGAGCAAGATTACCCAGGTGATGCACTGGCCGGTATTCGTTTACAACGAGAGTTGGAGTCAGGTGCCTTTAAACTGGGCGGCGAAACTTACGATGCGCCCGCGCAGAAAATTGGCGACTTCTTAAAAGGCTCAGATCCAACAGCGATTGGTAATGTTGAACCGTCATTCACGCCGGGCATCAAGCTAACGGATATTTCCAAAGCACTGCCTGATTACGCTATCGAAGCGATTCGTGAAGCGATCCCTGCTTTTGATAAGAAAATTAAAGGCTTTGCTAGCGCCGATGGTTTATTGACTGGCGTAGAAACGCGCACCTCATCACCGCTTAGCATTAAGCGTGATAAAGACTATCAAAGCGTTAATCTAAAAGGCTTCTATCCTGCGGGTGAAGGAGCTGGTTATGCGGGCGGTATTTTGTCTGCCGGCATCGACGGTATTAAAGTCGCAGAAGCGTTAGCACTGTCTATGGTTGAGAAAGCGCAAGGTTAATTTTTGCGTTTATAGTAAGAGGAAATAGTCGCAAGGCTCAAGCATTGTGCATTCCTGTTACTGGTTATTATGTCATCAGATAAAAAGGCTAGAGCAAAAATATGCTCTAGCCTTTTTGGTTTTTATGAAGAACAGTAGTAATTTTAGTCAAAGCTGTAAGCCTCAAGTTTGCCTGTGTCTTTTTCTGCTTTAGCTGTGATAGCTTGTTTTACTAATTCATAAGGCAAGTCTGGATTATCTTCCATCATCTTTCCGATCTTTGCCCAATGCTCAATTTGCTTAGAGGTTGTTCGGTTTAGAGCTTTTGCCATGATCGCCGCTTTATCGATGAGCTCTTGATCAATTCGTACACTTATTGTTGCCATAATTTAGCCTCATAGTGGTTCTAATATGGAATTGTTGTTGATAGCTACAAATGTAGCAAGTTGCTACATCTGTAAGTGGCTATCTCTAGGTACTACTATCTGCAAAAAATGAGAGTTATTTCGGAGCACGTGCAAGAATTTTATCTAACGCATTGGCAAAGTCGCGTCTATCTGTTTGGGACAATGCGCTAGGGCCACCGGTTTGTACGCCTGATGAGCGCATGGTATCCATAAAGTCACGCACGTTAAGGCGTGCTTTAATATTGTCTTTGGTAAATAGCTCACCGCGACTGCTCAGGGCTTGCCCGCCTTTGGTTATGACTTCATCAGCTAAGGGAATGTCAGAGGTGATTACCAGATCATTCGCTTCGATGCGCAGAGCAATCTCGTCATCGGCGATATCAAAGCCTTGGCTTACCTGAACAAAACGAATGGTGTTTCGTTGCGGGAGCGGGATAGGGTGGTTGGCAACGAAAATACACTCAATACCGGTGCGCTCTGAGGCGCGAATTAAGGTTTCTCGAATCACTTTTGGACAAGCATCAGCATCAACCCAAATCTTCATTACTGCTGTCCTTTTTCTAGGGCTTCTATACGACGAGTTAGCGCCACTATTTGCTGTTCAAGGGCTTCGATTTTGCCGTCGGCGCTGCGACTGTCATCAGCCACTTCAATTTTAGGTACGCGTTTGCTGCTCTTCCAATTTTTAATCGCACTAATCAGAGCGGGCATAGGAATTTTGCTTGCTAGGCGCGCTTTGACGAGCGCTAAAGTCGGCTCTTTGCCTTCTGCTTCTAGGGATAGGAACACTTGGTTGAGTTCGTCTGTCACTTCTTTGGTTGGCATAGTCTGTTTTTTCGTTGAAGGTTTAGGTTCATCCTATCGAAATCGGTATCACGAGTACACTGTCTCGACGATCATATCTCGATGAGCTGTACAAACCTAAGAGAACTGATGTCAGTCTCTTAGGTTATGTTATGAGGGGTAACCTATTGGGTTAAATACGATAGGGCTGGGTATAGAAGTGTGCCAGTCGCATACCAGTCATCGTCAGTTCACCTTGATAGCAATCATCTCCTAGGGCTGAAAATTCGAAGCAAAAAACAGTATGCCAGCCCAGTTTACCATTAGGATAACGAATTCGATGGCTACCCGATGAGATACTGACAATTTGCAGTTCAAGTTGCTTACAGTGGCGTGAGATGGCGACTTTAGCCAGTTCGGCTTGTCGCCTATGTTGCCAAAACAAGGTCAGTACTAGGGTGCATCCCAATATCGCCAGCAGATGCTCCATTTAGCGTTGCCCTTTTGCACGATTTTGTAAGTGGATGAGTGCCTCAGCCAGCTTTTTAGACGGTGCTTGATGAAGCATTGGCAGTATCACCATACGTAATTGTGGCTGCATGACCAAATCAGCAAACAGTTGGTTGAACAACTCTTGATTATTTGTCTCAGCAAGGCGTATTAGGAATTGCTCAGCCAGCGTACTGTCTTGTAGCGGCGCCCAACAGCGACCGGCAATGGCAATCAATACTTCTTGGTGACAGTATTTAGTTTCTGACAGTATTGCCGTGACTAATGACGAGAGTTTATGACCTTTATCTCCCGCAAGTGCGCGTGCTAAAGCCGATAGCAAAAATAAATCCCCTTGTGGGTTATTCAACTGCTCTAAGGCTAAGTCGTACAATCTAGCGGCCAGAGAGTCGCTAATATCACAGTGCTCTAATGCACCGAGTAGTGCGTATAGAGGTTGGGTTGGCAAATGAGGTAAGCTTTTCTTCACCATAAGCTCATTACCGGATTCTTTTAAGCGTGCACAAATATCAGTAATGCCTTGCAGTCCAACGGTTTGCCAGTTGCTCCAGCCTAAATCACCCTTAAAGTAAGTCAGTGCATGCGCGTAGTATTGGCTAGCGGACAGCTCAAGCTCTGCGCTAACTTGGCTATTAAAGACGGCTAATTTGTCTTCTTTTGGTTTAAAGGTGTATGGGTTATTTGCCAGTTGTTCTTGCGCTTCTTCGCTGAGATCTTTTTGTAAGCGAGAGCCCATAGCTTCAAGTACAAATTTAATAAAGTTGCCGATATCGGTTGCGCTTAATAGGCCACGCTCATCGAGATCGAATTTGAGGAACCATATCCACGGCTGTTTTTTCTCATTCCAATAAGTAATCGCAAATTGAGCTTGGCGCTGAATAGGATAAGGGTAGGCTTGTCGGCCTAATTCGATGTTCTCAAACTCTTCATTGGCTATCAGTTCAATGCGACGACCTAGGTCATGCACTTTAAATTGACAGTCGCTGTCGTTCAAAATTTGTGTCAGTGTAGAAATAGTTTTCATTTGCCTGCGTCTAAATAGCCCATACTCTCCCTATAACATGGTAATCTTGCGCCGAATTTCAAGAGCAAATGAGAAATACCTTGAATACTATCTCTAAACAAATGCAAAAATTGCTATTATCTGCACAAAGTCGCCTAGAAGATGCTGGGTTGTGGGAAGCGAATATGCCTTCTCAGGAAGCGTTAAGTAGTTTGCAACCGTTCGCGATTGATACTTTGCGCCCAGAGCAATGGTTGCAATGGATTTTCATCCCCAAAATGCAGCAATTGATAACGATGAACTTAACCTTGCCGAGTGGCTTTGAGATTACGCCCTATTTTGAGCAAGCATGCGGCGATGATATTCGTTGGTATCCAGTGTTAGATGTATTAAGACAGATTGATGAGGTGTGCGCATAATGTTAGATATTATTTATCAAGACGACTACATAGTGGCGGTAAATAAGCCGGCGGGTATGTTAGTGCACCGCTCTTGGTTAGATAAAAAAGAAACGCAATTTGTCATGCAGACCTTACGTGATCAAATTGGTCAGCATGTGTTTCCTTTACATCGTTTAGACCGTCCTACTTCTGGAGTGTTGGTTTTTGCTTTATCCAGTGAAGTGGCTTCACAGATGATGCCTATGTTTGCTGAGCATCAAATGCAAAAGACCTATCATGCGATTGTGCGCGGGTGGATTGAAGAAGGGGCTAGACTCGATTACGCCCTGAAAGTGGAATACGACAAAATTGCCGATAAATTCGCCAATAAAGATAAAGAAGCACAAGAGGCTATTACCGATTATAAGCCCTTAGCCAGTGTAGAGGTGCCGTTTTCAACGGGGCGTTTTCCTACCTCTCGCTATTGTTTGATGGAGTTGCAACCGCTAACGGGGCGTAAGCACCAACTGCGTCGCCACATGAAGCATTTACGTCACCCTATTGTGGGTGATACAACCCATGGTGATGGTAAACATAATAGATTGTTCAAGGATAACCTTGCGAGTGACCGCTTACTATTGCATGCGTCAAGGTTGCAGTTTGAACACCCTTACACGGGGGTTCAGCTGGTGTTAGAAGCGCAATTTGATGATACATGGCGTCAGCTAATTGAGCGCTTTGCTTGGCAAGAGGCGTTGGCTGAAAGCGAATGCTGATCAGCGTAAAAAAGCTCATAGTAGGCTATGAGCTTTAATCAAAAGGGTTATTGTAGCTTTTCTATATCCGCTTCTATTTCAGCAATTTTACTGGAAACGACTTTTTCTAAGTGGCGCAAATCAGACAAGATTTTTTGCTTGGTATCAAGTTCGCTCGGTTTGATGGGTTTTGTCAGTGTATTAAGCTCATCGATGAGTAAAGTTAAATTACGATTGACCTCAGTTTTGTTTCGATACTGACCGCTACCGTCATCCAGTAACACGCTTTTTACTTGCCTTGGGTATTTAAACTTAACGCTCTTTGCAAACAATTCACCTTTCTGCTTTTTAAAGTAGATCTTCAGTACATCTTTTTGAGCTTCTTGGCGTAAAGAGTAGCGCTCAATCTGTGTTGGCTCATTGATTCCCAACCCGGTTAGATGTTGATACATAGGCACCTCTATAGACAAATAGAACAAAAGGCAGCTGTACTCATCGTCGTCAGTCATAAACCGTGCTAGTGGGCGAATGTGACCACGGAAAGCGGACTTACTATGACGAATATAAAAAGAGGACGCCTTTTATAAGGAATCCTCAATTTAACAGGGAAGCAACAACTTAGGTAGAGACTTCCCTCGCAACTCTGCTCTTATTCACACTTTAATGAGGCGCCAGTTTACTGATATTTTCAATTAACTTGCTTTGCAGTGTTTGCTGAAGTTGTTCGTCTAATTTTTTGCCTTCTGGAGAGGTAATAATAAACAAATCTTCTGCTCGTTCACCTATGGTCGTGATCTTTGCTGCGTGCAGATGTAAGTCGAGCTTAGCAAAGGTTGCTCCCACTGCGGCTAATAATCCCGGAGTATCCAGTGCGATAAGCTCCATTAAGGTTTGGTTATTATTTTTAGTGGCAATAAACTCAGTGCGGGTGTTGACCTTAAAGTGCACTAAGTTTCGCGGGGTACGTCTTGGTTTAATTTTTGTTAATCGACCATCTTTAATGACGTTTTGCAGCTGCTTTATGATCCCCTCATGACGGTTCTCTTCTAACGGCTGGTTGTTTTGATCTAAGATGATAAAGGTATCTAAAATATACTTATCACGACTGATCATGACTTGCGCATCATGCACATTGAAATTTCTACGGTCGAGCTCTGCGACAACGCTGGCGAACAATACCGGTTGATCTTTGGTGTACACGAACAGCTCAGAGCCACCGCGCGTGGGTTGCGGGTTGATCAGAACCAGAGGTGAGTCTGGATCTTCTTGTTGTAAAATAGCCTGAGCGTGCCACGCCAGTTGTTGTGGTGTGTGGCGTAAAAAATAATCCGCTTTAAAACGTTGCCATAGCACTTCGATTTCTCTTGGGGTAAAGCCCTGACTTCTTAGCACTGCTGAGGCTTGCTGTTGATTGTGACGGATCCTTTCTCTGACATCGACAGGGTGTTCAAGCCCGCGTCGCAATGCTCGTTGTGTCGAATAAAATAGCTCAGTAAGAAGGGATCGTTTCCAGCTGTTCCATAGCTCTGGATTGGTCGCACAAATATCGGCCACGGTCAGACAGACTAAAAATTCTAGATACTCTTCCGTTTTGACCTTTTTCGCAAAATCCGCAATAACCTCAGGATCTTGAATATCACGCTTTTGGGCGGTGACGGACATTAATAGATGGTGTCTGACTAACCAAGAGACCAGTTTTGCTTCGGGTATGGAGAGATTATGCTCAATACAAAAATCATAGGCTTCACCTTCGCCAATGACAGAATGATCGCCACCGCGACCTTTACCGATATCATGGAAAATAGCAGCAATGATCAGTAATTCAGGCTTTTGAATTCTGGGCAGTACTTCACAGCAAATAGGGTGTTTATCTCGGTTGGCGATATCACTGAATCTATGAATATGCTGTAGCAGTCGCATACTATGCTCATCTACCGTGTAGACATGGAAAAGGTCGAATTGCATTTGACCTACTATTTGGCTCCATTGTGGCAGATACGCTGATAAGACCCCCAGTTGATGCATGAGACGAAAGGCTCTATTGAGTGAGTTAGGGTGTCTAACCAACAACATGAATTTTTCACGAGCTTCTGGAATATCATGTAAAAAGCGATTGAGTCGTCTTCTTGCGGTGCGCAATTGGCGCAGAGTTGGGGGTGCCACGCCAGTGATGGTTGAGTCATTAGCGATATGAATAAACATATCTAAAATGGTATCGGGGCGAGCTTGGAATAACGCTGGCTTGCGAGCTTCAATGAGGTGACCTCTGCGTTGGAAGTCTTCATTGATAATTTCCGCAGGCACCAATTTACCTTGATTTAAAATGGCTTGATCAAACAGTTTAAGCAGCATTTTATTCAGCTCTATGATGCGACGTAAGGTTCGATAGAACTCTTTCATCATGCGTTCAACAGGCTGGTTTTTCTCTCCAGTAAAGCCTAGGTTTTCAGCCACTTTTGCTTGGTAGGCAAAAGAGAGGCGGTTGTCATAGCGCTTGAGTTCTATGTGTAGGGCAAATCGAACTTGCCAGAGAAAGTTTTGGCATTCTTGTAATTCTCGGTATTCAGCGTCGGTTAAGAAGCCATGATGGCTCATCTCTAGCAAAGAGGAAGCACCAAAATGTCGTCTGGCGACCCAGCTTAACGTATGGATATCACGTAAACCACCAGGGCTTGATTTAATATCGGGTTCTAGGTTGTAGCCCGTATCGTGATAGCGAGCATGACGCTGTTTTTGTTCTTCTAGCTTAGCGCTATAAAATAGGGCGCTTGGCCAAAAGCTGTCGGCATGAATGTCATTTCTTAACAGTTGGAAGCAATCTTGACTGCCACAAATAAGACGTGATTCTTGCAAGTTGGTTGCAACGGTTAGGTCATCTTTTGCGACTTCAAGACATTCCTTAACGCTGCGCACACTGTGCCCAACCTCAAGTCGCAAATCCCAAAGCAAAGTGACAAATTCACTGATTTTTGGAATGAGTTCTTCTTTTAGTGTTCGCTTAGACAAGATCAGAATATCGATATCTGACAGAGGGTGCAGTTCGCTGCGACCGTAGCCGCCCACGGCAATCAGTGAGATTCCTTCGATATTGTGAAAGCCAAAGTAGGTCCAGATCCGTTCTAACAACGAATCCATGAAATCACTGCGCTGCTGAACTAAGGCTGCTACAGGTTGGTGATCTAAAAAGGCACTTTTCTGCTGTTCACTAAAGTTGTGCAGTAAATGACGTAGATTTTGGATATCAAGCTGTTCATCAGACAGTTGAGCTGGGGATAGAGCATCGATGTTTGGCACGCACTAAGTCCTTTTATGCAGTAGAGTTACTGCAATTGATATTTCCTGAAATTGTCAGTGATAGCAAGATAAAGTTCGAAATCAAAATAGGTTATACACCGCTAATTACAATAAAAAACCAATATATTCATACACTTTCATAAATCTTGTTCTAATCTAACTAGGTAGATTCTTCATGGATGAGGGTGAGATGAAAAGGCGATTTTCAATAAAGGTGACGGTCATCAGTCTCTTTATTCTGACAACCTGTATAACGGCGGGTGTTGCGATCAGTTTGCAATACTATTTTAGTCGGCAGCAAGCCCTTTATACCGCTTTAGAAAAATATCAAAACATCGCTTACAGCGTCGGTACCGAAGTGCGTGAGTTTGATGAGTTCATCACCAATATAACCAAAGTATTAGCCAGTCTTGAGCAAGAGTTAGAGCAATTTGAACACAACCACATTGCGCGAAATGCATTTGCGCAGCTGATGGAAAATAGCCCATGGTTTTATAGTGTTTATCTGGCAAGAAATAACGGACACTTTTACCAGTTAATTAATTTGGATTCTGTGGAAGCGCTGCGTTCGAGGATTGGTGCGCGCAGTGAGGATCGTTGGGCGCTGGTGGAAATCAAAAACAACGGCCAAGGAAACAGTAAAGTCACTTCTTACTATAGCGATACTTTTGAGCTTAGAGAAAGCGTTCAACAGAAGAGTAAGTATAACGCAGTAGAACGCCCTTGGTTTGTGGGAGCAAGTCATGCCGAAGTATTCAAAACCGAGCCTTATTTATTCCACAACATACAATTAAATGGTCAAACTTACGCCTCACGGATTAAAAATTCAAAATTTGGCAGTGTGGTGGGTATCGATGTAGTGGTGGCCTCGCTAGCTCATGAAGTAAAATCTAGTCTAGGGCCTGTACAAACACATGTGTCTGCTCAATTTTATATTTATGATGAAACGGGCATGTTAAAAGCGTCTTCTCATGAAGAGCAATTTTCATTACTACCTGGCGTTCGTCCTTTGAGTTTAACGCCTTCTCAGCAAACGGTAGTGGCTGAATCAGACGCCATTGAGATATCAAATCAGACCGATTGGTCACCGTTGGATTTTGCGGTTTCGGGTAAGCCTACCGGATACTTTGTCGATCTGATGCGCATTGTGTCATTAAAAACGGGCATTCAGTTTAAGTTCATTAATGGGCTGACTTGGCAGGAGATGGTCGAAGCTTATCAGAGAGGAGATATTGAAGTTCTCTATCCGATGGCACATAACGCGAAAACCCAGAGTTTGGGGCGCTTAAGCTCACCTTTGGCTCGTTTTGATTTTGCCCTTGCGACATCAGATAACAGCACTGTTAGCATAGGTGATTTACACGGTAAGAAAATCGGTATTTTGCAAGGGTGGTCGATTATTGATGAGATCAGGCAAGAGCACCCTTCAATCGAGCTGGTGGAGTTAGAGGACATTTATATTGGACTCACACAGTTAAAAACAGGTCAGCTAGATGCGGTAATGGATCTGTCAGTGATCTTGCAAAGCAAAATAAACCGGCATTTTTTAGAGGGGATCCGTGTTCATCAACTCAAAGCGGACAGCCAATTACAAGCTAAAAATTCATTTCATTTTGTGACGAATAGACTCGATCCTAAGCTTGTCGATATTATGAACTTAGCGGTGGAAAGTTTAACCCCGAGCGAAATTCATTTTTTGGAAAACAAATGGTTTGGGGCAGATAGCCCAAGCAGTGTTGTGCCGCATAAGTTTCTGATTGATGCGATTCGCACCCCCAGTTTACGTAATAAATTGTCTCAGTTTGATGTGAATGGTGTGCCTTATTTTGGCTTTGTTCAGCAGCTGGATCTATTTGAAGATGGAACTGAATTTCTCAGTATTACCATCCCTGCCGAAGCGTTGTTAGAAGTCGCATTAAGCAATGTCATGACTGTGACTCTCAGTTCAGCCGCTATTTTGTTGCTTCTTATTCCTCTTTCTCACGTGTTTTCAAATCCGATTGTGAAACCTATCCACGCTTTGATTCGCCAGACCAGTAAAGTACGAGAACGAAAATACAGCAGTGTTGAGTTGGTCCCGACCGTGATTAAAGAATTGGACGAGCTGTCCAACTCTATACAAACCACGGCGGATGCCTTGAATCATTATGAGATACAGCAACAAGAATTTGTGGATTCATTTATTCAGCTCATCGCTCAAGCTATCGATGATAAATCGCCGTATACCGCAGGTCATTGTAACCGAGTACCTGAATTGGCCATTAAGTTAGTGAGTGAGGCTGAAAATGCGCAACAAGGCCCATTTGCGCAGTTTAATTTTGCCAATGATGAGCAGCGAAGAGAATTCAAAATTGCCGCTTGGCTGCACGATTGCGGGAAGATCACCACGCCAGAATACATCGTGGACAAAGGTTCAAAATTAGAAGTGAATTACAACCGAATTCATGAGATTCGAACCCGCTTTGAGGTCCTGATTCGAGATCAGATTATTGCGTTTTATCAGCAACAGTCTCCGCAAATTAATCCCGACCTTGATGCTCATTTACAAGCGAGTATCGAGGAGTTAAAACAGGAGTTTTCATTGGTTGCGAAAGCCAATGTCGGGGGAGAAATGATGGACGATGAGGCCATCGAGCGCATTCAACAAATTGCGCAAAAAACCTGGGTTCGATATTTGGACAATCGCATTGGACTATCTCCAGAGGAGCAGCGCCACCTTGCTCAAACGTATGCGCAACAGAAAGCCAACACCTCTGGGGTGGAGAATGTGTTATCGGATAAACCAGAGCACCTGATCCCTCATTTACACAAGGTTGAGTTTGACCCGAGCTTTAACATTAAAATGGAAGTACCGGAGTATCTTGCCAATCAAGGGGAGCTGTACAACCTGTGCATTCGCCGAGGGACATTGACCCCCGAAGATCGATTCAAGATTAATGAGCACATTATTAGTACCATCAAAATGCTAGAGGCGATGCCTTTTCCTGAAGATTTATCAAAAGTCCCTCGTTATGCGTCAACCCATCATGAAACGATGAAAGGGACGGGTTATCCGAGAAAGCTAAAAGGAGATGAGTTGACCATCCCTGAGCGAATCTTAGCACTGTCGGATGTATTTGAGGCTCTTACCGCGGCTGATCGGCCGTATAAGAAATCAAAGACTCTCAGTGAGTCATTAACCATCATGAAATTTATGGTGTTGGACGAGCACCTAGATAAAGACGTGTACCGTTTATTCTTACAAAGTAAGACTTATTTATATTATGCCCAAAGATACCTAGAGCCAGAGCAAATAGACGATGTGAATATTGACGATTACTGGGTTTAACCGCAGTTATACCTATCGTACTCAATAACGGCTTACCGAAAAAATCTGCTTTGTTCTCGAGCATTTTTCCGGCGCTACTTCTGATCACTGACTTACTGTGATGGGTATGAATTGGCTATCTAGTGGCGCATAAAAAAAGCCAGCAAACGCTGGCTTTTGAAGGTTTGATGTATGCGTAAAACTAGTTGATCATGAAGCGAGGAATCGACTCATCACTGCGCAGGGTCAGTACTTCACAGCCTTGCTTAGTCACCACAATTGTGTGTTCCCACTGTGCTGAGTTTTTACCGTCGCCAGTGTAAACAGTCCAATCATCATTGGCATCGATAGTACAACCGAACTTGCCCGCATTGATCATAGGTTCAATGGTGAAACACATGCCTTCTTTAAGCACGCGACGATCAAAGTTTTTATAGTGAACGACTTGCGGCTCTTCATGGAACTCATTGCCAATACCGTGACCACAGAAGTCTTTAACAATAGAGAACTTATTACGAGGGTTCTTTTTGTTGTTTTCTTTGATGTATTTTTCAATGGCGGTGCCAATTGCGCCTACCGTAGCTCCTGGCTTAACTTGCTTCATCCCCAAATACAGTGCTTCTTGAGCGACCATACATAGACGTTTGTCGCTTGGCTCTACATCGCCAATCAAAAACATCTTAGAGGTGTCACCGTGGTAGCCTTCAGGGCGGGTGCTAAGGTCGGCATTTTCATCATCTGGGATAATGACAGTGATATCGATATTAACGATGTCACCATTTTTAAGCACTGCGGGTTTTTTCTGACCGTTACTGCCCACTTCATCTTCTAGGGCTGGGATACCGTGGCAGACAATATGGTTGATAGAAGTACAGATTGATTTTGGAAATCCGTGGTAATCCAATGGGGCTGAATAAGCGCCGTGCTCTAAGGAATATTCATGGCAGATCTTATTCAATTCTTCGGTGCTTACCCCTTCTTTTACGTGTGGGGCAATCATCTCTAAAACATCCGCGGCTAACTTACCAGCAACGCGCATTTTTTCGATTTCAGCTTCAGTTTTAATTTTTATTGACATGCTGTACTCAGTTAACTCTTGCTACAATTGCCTTTATTCTAACAATACTGCGCTTACTCGCAAATGAAAATAAAACTCAGCTAGCGACATCTTTAGTCTTAAAAGTAAAATAAACAGGATATTTCTGGTAATTAGACCGAAAAATATGGTATAAAGCGCGCCGAGATAGATTCCATTGTCTTCCTACTTGTTAGGGCGATATGGCGACCTAACTCATAAACTTACTTAATTTAAATCACACACATTTCGACACATGTTTCGGGGTGCTCCACGGTTTGCTTAAGCAAATTGAGGGAGTCGAATTCATGGGGAATGTGGAGGCCTAACCCCAATAGAGGATTATAAAATGGCAACTGTATCAATGCGCGATATGCTAAAAGCTGGTGTTCACTTCGGTCACCAAACTCGTTACTGGAACCCAAAAATGAAACCATTCATCTTTGGTGCTCGTAACAAGGTTCATATCATCAACCTAGAAAAAACTGTTCCTATGTTCAACGACGCTCTAGCTGAAATTGCTAAAGTTGGCGAGAAAAAAGGTAAAGTTCTTTTCGTTGGTACTAAACGCGCTGCATCTGAAGCTGTTAAAGAAGCTGCTATCGCAAGCAACCAATTCTACGTTAACAACCGCTGGTTAGGTGGTATGTTGACTAACTACAAAACTGTTCGTCAATCAATCAAGCGTCTAAAAGAACTTGAAGCTCAAGCTCAAGACGGTACTTTTGAGAAACTAACTAAGAAAGAAGCTCTAATGCGTACTCGCGAAATGGAGAAGCTAGAGAAATCTCTTGGTGGTATCAAAGACATGGGCGGTCTACCTGACGCTCTATTCGTTATCGATGCTGATCACGAACACATCGCAGTTAAAGAAGCGAACAACCTAGGTATCCCTGTATACGCTGTTGTAGATACTAACTCTGATCCAGACGGTGTTGATTACATCATCCCTGGTAACGACGATGCAATCCGCGCGGTACAACTATACCTTAACGCGGCTGCACTAGCTGTGACTGAAGGTCGTAACAAAGACGTTGCAACTGCTGCTGATAAAGACGGTTTCGTAGAAGAAGCTGAATAATATCTGCTCCGCGTCACACTTAGTTGTTTGTCGGAATACCGATTAACAAAGACTAAGTGCTAGTATACATCAGGGGCCCCAATTTAGGCCCCTGAATTTTACCTTTTGAATCAACTTGAGGAATTAGAGAATGGCTGTAACTGCTGCTCTAGTAAAAGAACTGCGCGACCGTACTGGCGCAGGTATGATGGACTGTAAAAAGGCTCTTAACGAGACTGACGGTGATATCGAACTAGCAATTGAAAACATGCGCAAATCAGGCGCTGCTAAAGCTGCTAAGAAAGCAGGTAACGTAGCTGCTGAAGGCAAAATCATTGTTAAAGATGCAAACGGCGTTGCTGTTCTTCTTGAAGTTAACTGTCAAACTGACTTCGTTGCTAAAGATGCAAGCTTCACTGCATTTGCAAACGAAGTAGCTGACGCTGCTCTAGCTTCTAAAGCGACTGCTGAAGAACTTCAAGCACAATTCGAAGACACTCGTATTGCTCTAGTTGCTAAAATCGGCGAAAACATCAACATCCGTCGCGTACAGTACGTTGAAGGTACTGCTATCGCTTCTTACCGTCACGGTGAGAAAATCGGTGTAGTTGTTGCTGGTGAAGGCGACGCAGAAACACTTAAGCACGTAGCAATGCACGTTGCTGCTTCTCGTCCTGAGTTCCTAAACCCAGAAGACGTACCAGCTGAAGTTGTTGAGAAAGAAAAAGCGGTTCAAGTTGAAATCGCAATGAACGAAGGCAAACCAGAAGCTATCGCTGAAAAAATGGTTGTTGGCCGCATGAAGAAATTCACTGGCGAAATCTCTCTAACAGGTCAAGCGTTCGTTATGGAACCTAAGAAATCTGTTGGTGAAATCCTAAAAGAGCGTGGCGCATCAGTATCTGATTTCGTTCGCTTAGAAGTAGGTGAAGGCATCGAGAAAGCTGCCGAAATGAGCTTTGCTGACGAAGTAGCAGCGGTTCAAAAAGGTTAATTTATAGCCTTGTTAATATTTTAAAAGACCGTGGCTTATGCTGCGGTCTTTTTACGAATAAACGCTACTATTTAGTGGTTCAGAATTGGGATTCAACCTATCTTTCCAAGATCAGTGAGTCTCTATTCTCAACTGTTAATCGATAACTCTTTTAGAAGGTATACTTCATGACTACAAATCCTAAACCAGCATATCAGCGTATCCTATTAAAACTGAGTGGTGAGGCTCTACAGGGCTCAGAAGGTTTTGGTATTGATCCAACGATTCTTGAGCGTATGGCTCAGGAGATAAAAGAGTTAGTTGAACTGGGTGTCGAAGTGGGTGTTGTGATCGGCGGTGGTAACCTTTTCCGTGGCGCAGGTCTTGCAGAAGCAGGCATGAATCGCGTAGTAGGCGATCACATGGGTATGCTGGCAACCGTAATGAACGGCCTTGCAATGCGCGATGCTCTTCACCGTGCTTATGTTAACGCTCGCGTAATGTCTGCGATTCAACTGAAAGGCGTGTGTGACGACTACAACTGGGCGGATGCGATTCGCGAATTACGTCAAGGCCGTGTAGTGATCTTCTCTGCAGGTACAGGTAACCCGTTCTTCACTACAGACTCAGCAGCATGTCTACGCGGCATCGAAATCGAAGCGGATCTTGTATTAAAAGCAACAAAAGTTGACGGCGTATACAATGCTGACCCTGCAAAGAACCCAGACGCTGAACTTTACAGCCAGTTAACGTACAATGAAGTTCTAGATAAAGAGCTTAAAGTTATGGATCTAGCCGCATTTACATTGGCACGCGATCACAACATGCCAATTCGCGTATTTAATATGAACAAGCCAGGCGCACTGCGTCGCGTGGTGATGGGTGAAGCTGAAGGTACTCTTATCAGCAGCGCTGAATAATCGCCCTAGCACAACTTAGCATGGCCATGTATTTGGCCTAGATAATTTCAAAGGTGAAATCGTGATTAACGAAATCAAGCAAGATGCGCAACAGCGTATGGACAAAAGCGTTGAAGCGCTAAAGAACACTCTTTCAAAAGTACGTACTGGTCGTGCTCACCCAAGTCTTCTATCTGGTCTTTCAGTAGAGTACTACGGTGCACCAACGCCTCTTAACCAAGTAGCAAACGTAGTTGCTGAAGATGCTCGTACTCTAGCCATCACGGTATTTGATAGAGAATTAGCGCCTAAAGTTGAAAAAGCAATTCTACAATCAGATCTAGGTCTAAACCCTATGTCTGCGGGTACGGTTATCCGTGTACCACTTCCACCGCTAACAGAAGAGCGTCGTAAGGATCTAGTTAAGATCGTTCGTGGCGAAGCTGAAGGTGCACGTGTTGCAATCCGTAATATCCGTCGTGACGCAAACAGTGATTTTAAAGCGCTTTTAAAAGATAAAGAAATCTCTGAAGATGAAGATCGTAAAGCACAAGAAGAAATTCAAAAACTGACTGACGTTGCTGTTAAGAACGTTGATGAAGTTCTTGCTGCAAAAGAAAAAGAGTTGATGGAAGTTTAAGCAAAACTGACTGTCGATTGATTGTTAAAACGCTGCACATCTACAGTGCAGCGTTTTTTTCTGCTATTATCTCCCACCTGTTAATTATTCAATATCTTCTTTATGTCTGACACTTCAGTAACACCTAGCTCAATTCCTCAACACGTTGCCATCATCATGGATGGAAATGGACGTTGGGCGAAATCTCATGGCAAACCTAGAGTTTATGGCCATAAGAAAGGGGTGAACGCAGTCAGAAAAACCATTACCGCAGCCGCTAAGCTGGGTATTAAGTCAGTGACTCTATTTGCGTTTAGCAGTGAAAATTGGCGCCGACCACAAGAAGAAGTCAGTCTATTAATGGAATTATTTATCACTTTGCTCTCTACCGAAGTGAAGCGATTACATAAAAATGATCTTAAACTGAGAATCATTGGCGATAAAACGGGGTTTAATTCTCGTTTACAGAAAAAAATAGCGGAAGCAGAAGCACTGACACAAGATAATACTGGATTGGTTATCAATGTGGCGGCCAACTACGGTGGTAAATGGGATATTACACAGGCAACAAAACGCATTGCTGAAAAAGCAATACGTGGTGAGATACAACCCACTGACATTACCGAAGATCTGATTTCACAAGAAATATGCCTCGCAGATTTGCCTGATGTGGATCTATTGATTCGTACCAGTGGCGAATCTCGCCTCAGTAACTTTTTATTATGGCAAGTGGCGTACGCAGAATTTTATTTCTGTGACAAACACTGGCCTGACTTTGATGAAGACGGCTTAGCCGAAGCTATCTCTTGGTATATCAATCGCGAGCGTCGCTTTGGTTGTACCGGAGAGCAGATCAAAGCACTCATGGATAACAAATAAGGAAGTAGCCTTGAAGCAACGTATTATAACGGCTTTAATCCTCGGCCCTCTGGTCATTTTAGGCGTCTTTCAGCTGCCATTTATTGGTTTTATGCTGATGCTAGGCGCTATTACTTTGATTGGCTTGTGGGAGTGGACCCAATTTATTGAATCAGGCAATCGTGCAACCAAAATGATTTTGCTGTTGACTGGCTTTCTCACCTCTTTTTCCTGCATACCTTCTCAATCCGTACTGTCCCCTGAATTAAGTGGGGCGTTAGCTGTGGTGATATTAATTGGCGCAATCTGGTGGATTGTCGCGAGTGGATTGGCCATTACTTACCCGAAAAGTGCCCCATTATGGAAAGAATCAGACATTCTAAGGTTTGCGTTTGGTTTGCTTACATTATTGCCGTTTTTCTGGAGTATTGTGGCGCTAAGAGCGGTCAATCTCGATGCTGACTTCTACTATGGCGCTAAGCTTGTTATGTACGTATGTGCCTTAGTTTGGGCCGCGGATAGTGGCGCTTACTTTACGGGTAAACGCTTTGGTAAGCATAAAATGGCACCGCATGTGAGCCCGAATAAAACCATTGAAGGTTTGGTTGGCGGTTTAGTCGTCGCTTTGTTGGTTGGCTGGGGTTTCGCCACTTGGTTTGAGCTTGAATTTTCAACGCCTTGGCTGATGATATTACTGACTTTAGTCACTGTCGTTATTTCTGTTTTGGGTGACTTAGTCGAAAGCATGTTTAAACGCGTTGCCGGAATTAAAGACAGCAGTAATATCATTCCAGGA
This sequence comes from Vibrio ezurae NBRC 102218, assembly GCF_000467185.1. GTDB lineage: Bacteria > Pseudomonadota > Gammaproteobacteria > Enterobacterales > Vibrionaceae > Vibrio > Vibrio ezurae. The sequence goes on along the minus strand of NZ_BATM01000001.1, from coordinate 117,106 downwards.
CATGGCGGTGTACTGGATCGCGTAGACAGCTTAACGGCAGCGTTTCCTGTATTTACTATCCTTTATTTCATGTTGCAGTAAACGGCACTTGACGAGTCAATAAGCATGAAAAATATCACAATACTTGGCGCTACTGGCTCTATCGGTAGTAGTACCTTAAAGGTCATTGCTGAAAACCCTGAGCATTATCAGGTGTACGCATTAGGGGCGGGCACTAACCATGTGCAAATGTTTACCTTGTGCCAGCAGTGGCGACCTAAATACGTCGCTATGGCGGATAAATCGGCCGCACTTGCGCTGCAAAAAGAACTGCGTGCCGTTGGCAACAAGGCTCAAGTATTGGCGGGAGAAGAAGGGCTTTGCCATATTGCTGAGTTACCCGAGGTGGATATGGTTATGGCAGCGATCGTTGGCGCTGCCGGTCTACTCTCTACGATGGCCGCAGTAAAAGCCGGCAAACGAGTGCTATTGGCAAATAAAGAAGCGTTAGTGATGTCTGGGCAGCTTTTTGTCGACGCAGTGAAAAAATATAACGCTGAGCTTATGCCTGTCGACAGCGAACACAACGCGATTTTTCAATGTCTGCCTGAACGTATTCAAACCAATTTAGGGCACTGTGAATTAGATAAAGCTGGCGTACATAAAATTTTATTAACAGGTTCTGGCGGGCCATTTAGATACAGTGATATTGAATCATTAGCATCGGTAACGCCTGCACAAGCCATTGCTCATCCTAACTGGTCTATGGGGCCTAAAATCTCTGTTGATTCTGCGAGTATGATGAATAAAGGGCTGGAGTACATTGAGGCGCGCTGGCTATTTAATGCGAGTAAAGAGCAGCTGAAAGTGGTTATCCACCCTCAATCTGTGATTCATTCTATGGTGCAGTACAACGATGGTTCAACCTTAGCCCAAATGGGTGAACCAGATATGTGTACCCCTATTGCATTAACCCTCGCTTATCCAAATCGTGTGAAGGCAGGCGTTAAGCCGTTAGACTTCACCGAAATGGGAGAGTTGTCTTTCATTAAACCCGACTTTGCTCGTTATCCTTGTTTGGAACTGGCGATTGAAGCTTGTTATAGTGGACAGCATGCGACCACAGCACTGAATGCGGCAAATGAAGTTGCAGTACAGGCATTCTTACAGCAAAAAATCGCATTCACTGATATCGCACAAGTGAATCGACGAGTAATGAACAAGGTTTGTGCAACTGAACACGCTCATCAGTTGGATAGCTTGGAAAGCTTGATTGAGCTAGATAAAATGGCACGTACTTTTGCTAGTGAGCAACTAAATTAGGGATTGATGTAATGACTTCCGCTTTATGGAATTTTGCTTCATTTATTGTGGCACTTGGCATCTTAGTTGCCGTGCATGAATACGGACATTTTTGGGTTGCTCGCCGTTGTGGCGTAAAAGTTCATAAATTCTCTATCGGCTTCGGTAAGTCTATTTGGAAAAAAATAGGCAAGACTGGGACCGAATACTCTATTTCCATGATACCTCTTGGTGGCTACGTCAAAATGCTTGATAGCCGAGTTGAAGAGGTGGCAGAGCATGAAAAACCGCTCGCCTTTGATCAAAAGAAATTATGGCAGCGCAGTGCGATTGTTGCCGCAGGCCCAATGGCGAACTTTTTGTTTGCACTAGTCGCATACTGGTTCGTTTTTCTAATTGGCGTTCCCGCCGTAAAACCCATTATTGGTCAAGTCACTCCCAATTCCATTGTTGCACAAGCAGGAATCCAACCGGGGATGGAACTAAAAGCGATTGATGGCGTCCAAACAGCAGATTGGGAATCGGTAAATATGGGCTTAATTGCGCATATTGGCGACAAGCAAATGAGCATGACCGTGGCATCAGCGGACGACATTGGTCAACAAAGGACGGTCACTCTCGATATTCAAGATTGGCACTTTGATTTAGAAACCGAGTCGGCAATGACGACTTTGGGATTCAGACCTTACTCTCCTGAACTTTATCTCACCTTTGCACATGTTCAAGAGGGAGGCGCTGCTGACAAGGCGGGATTACAAATTGGTGATACTGTTTTATCAGTGAATGGCAACTCTGTGAGCGAGTGGCAAGATTTTGCTTCCATTATCCGCCATAATCCGGACCGGTCATTACAACTTGAAATACAGCGCAATGGCATGACATTACCGATTACGCTCACTCCCGGTACTCGAGAGAGCGCTGACGGGACGGTAGGGTTTGCTGGTGTGTCACCAAAAGTCGGCACTTGGCCAGACGAATATCGATTCGATCTAAGGTTTGGTCCTATAGATTCTATCGGTCGAGCGATTGAAAAAACTAAGCAAGTCACATCTTTGACCTTCAATATGCTGAAAAAGTTGGTGGTAGGCGATGTTGGATTGAATAATCTCAGTGGTCCTATCTCTATTGCTAAAGGTGCGGGAGCCACAGCCGATTATGGCTTAGTGTATTTCTTAGGCTTTTTGGCCTTAATCAGTATTAATTTAGGAATTATCAACTTGATGCCACTGCCCATTTTAGATGGTGGTCATCTGTTGTTTTTTGCGGTCGAGGCGATTACCCGTCGCCCGGTACCAGAGAAAATTCAAGAAATGGGGTACCGCGTCGGTGGCGCTATAGTGTTTGCACTAATGTCTATCGCAATTTTAAACGATTTTATGCGTCTGTAATGTTTAGATCTCACAGCGTATTTTTATAGGAAATTAGAAGTCGATATGTCGCTAAAACGTATCCTGCTTACCGCGTTACTACTTGGAAGTAGTGCAGCTTACGGTGCAGAAAATTTTGTGGTCCAAGATATAAAAATTGAAGGTCTCCAACGTGTTGCTCTCGGCGCAGCCTTATTGGAGATGCCCGTTCGAGTTGGTGATACTGTTGGCAGTAAAGATGTTTCTGACATCATCAAATCGTTGTACCGTTCTGGTAACTACGAAGATGTAAAAGTCATGCGTGACGGCAATGATTTGGTGGTTCGTGTAACCGAGCGTCCGACTATCGCCAGCGTTTCTTTTTCGGGTAACAAAGCGATTGAAGAAGAACAGCTTCAACAAAACCTTAATTCTTCCGGTGTACGTGTAGGCGAAGCGTTAGACCGCACTGCGTTAAGTACCATAGAAAAAGGGCTTGAAGATTTTTACTACAGCGTAGGTAAATACAACGCTTCGGTACAAGCGGTTGTCACACCGCTACCGCGTAACCGTGCAGATCTTAAGTTTGTGTTCTCTGAAGGCGTTTCAGCCAAAATCCAACAAATTAACTTTATTGGTAATACCGTCTACACAGACAGTGAGCTGTTGTCTCGTTTCAACTTGAATGTGGACGTGCCATGGTGGAACTTCATGGCTGATGAGAAATATCAAAAGCAAGTTCTTGCTGGCGATCTCGAAGCAATGAAGTCGTATTACCTGAATCAGGGCTATCTCAAGTTTAAAGTGGACTCTAGCCAAGTGGCGATCTCTCCTGATAAGAAAGGGGTGTACATCACTCTCTTCTTAGACGAAGGTGAACAATACACGGTTAAAGATGTCAAAGTTCAAGGCGAGCTCATCGGCAAGCGCGATGAATTTGAAAAGATGAATCCATTTAAGGAAGGTGACGTTTATAGCGGCGGCGCGGTTACCGGAATGGAAGAGTCGATTAAGCGCGTGTTGGGTGAGTCTGGTTACGCCTATCCTAACGTACGCACCGTGCCTGAGTTTGATGATGAGAACCACACCGTTTCATTGGTCGTAAACGTAGAAGCGGGTAACCGTATTTACGTGCGTGATATTCGCTTTGTTGGTAACAACTCAACAAAAGATGAAGTGTTGCGTCGCGAAATGCGCCAAATGGAAGGCAGTTGGCTTAACTCTAAGAATCTTGAAACTGGTAAAACACGTTTGAATCGTCTCGGCTTCTTTGAAACTGTAGATGTACAAACCGTGCGTGTACCTGGTACGGACGACCAAGTCGATGTCGTGTATTCGGTTAAAGAAGCCAACTCAGGTAGCGTTAACTTTGGTATCGGCTACGGTACTGAATCAGGTATCAGCTTCCAAGTCGGTCTACAGCAAGATAACTTCTTAGGAACCGGTAATCGTGTGGGCATTAATGCCATGATGAACGATTACCAAAAGAACGTCAGCCTAGAATATCGTGACCCATACTGGAACTTAGATGGTGTCAGTTTGGGCGGTAAGATTTTCTATAACAAGTTTGAAGCATCAGAGGCGGGCATTGTTGACTATACCAATGAAAGTTACGGCGGCTCTTTAACTTGGGGTTTCCCATTTGATGAATTGAACTTTGTGGAAGTGGGTATTGGTTATACACACAACAGTTTATCTAACTTAGACCCTTATGTTCAGATAGAGAACTTCCTTCAATCCCAAGGAAGTAACTACAACGCCATAGAAAATACATTAGAAACTGATGATTTTGACGTTTCTCTGACTTGGACGCGTAATAATCTAAACAGAAGTATCTTCCCTACGTCGGGTAACCACCAACGTTTAACGGGTAAAATTACGGTTCCGGGTTCGGATGCGCAGTACTATAAAATTCAGTACGATGCGAGACAGTACTTCCCGCTCAACCATAAACAAACCTTTGCATTATTGCTTCGTGGTCGTTTAGGTTATGGTAATGGTTACGGCAAAACGGGTGGCAATGATAACTTGTTCCCATTCTATGAGAACTTCTATGCGGGCGGTTTCACTACCTTGCGTGGCTTTGGTTCAAACAGTGCGGGTCCGAAAGCGGTATACGATGATCCATCAGGCTGTTCTGGTAACGCCGGTGGCAACAACCCATGTTATTCCGCAACGGATGAATCCGCCGGAGGTAACGCCACTATGTTGGGTAGTGTGGAGTTAATCGTACCAACGCCATTTGCAGGAGATAGCTTCCGCAATCAACTTCGTACGAGTTTATTCGTCGATGTCGCCAGTGTATGGGATACAGAGTTTAACGACGTTGATGTAGATAAAAACTTACCGGGTTCTGATTATTATTATGATTATTCAGACCCATTTGCGTACCGCGCATCAGTGGGTGCCGCAGTACAATGGATGTCACCGATGGGACCATTAGTGTTCTCGTTAGCGACTCCGATTGAAATTTATGAGGGTGATGACAAAGAGGTCTTCACTTTCACAATTGGTAGAACCTTCTAAACATTTGAGGATAATAAATTGAAAAAACTAATTAAAGCAGCTGGCCTAAGTCTTGTAGTTTTGTCTACATCTTTGGTGGCGCATGCCGCAGAAGCTGCTCAAAAAGTTGCTTATGTAAATACCGCTCAAATTTTCCAAGAGCTACCACAACGTGAGGCTGTACTTAAATCTCTTCAAGAAGAGTTCAAAGACAAAACAGCAGATTTAAAAGCGATTGAAGCTAAGATTAAGTCTAAAGCGGATAAAGCACGTCGCGACGCTGCACTACTTGGTGATGATGGCGTACGTAAACTGCAAATCGAAATTGCGGGCCTAGAAGCTGAATACAAACTGAAAGGTCAATCTCTAGAGCGTGATGGCAAACGTCGTGAAGCGCAAGAGAAGCAAAAACTATTTAAAGTGATTCAAGACGCGGTAAACGTTGTTGCTAAACGTGAAGGCGTAGACATGGTTGTAGATGCACAAGCTCTTCAATACGCTAAGCCTGAACTAGACCTATCACAAAAAGTGATCGACGAACTAAATAAGTAATAAATTATGACAGAACTGACGCTACAACAACTTGAACAAATTACCGGTGGTACACTTTACGGTGAGCCTGATACTAAGGTTACTTCGGTAGCTGCAATGGATAAAGCCGAAGAAGGGCAAATTACCTTCTTGTCGAATCCACGCTATAAAAAGCAATTGCCAGAGTGTAAGGCGTCAGTGGTCATGGTTAAGGAAAGCGAACGTGCATTATGTTCTGGTAATGCACTGGTCGTCGCTGATCCTTATGTAGCTTATGCTAAGGTTGCTCAAGCGTTAAATACGCCGCAGCTTCCTGCGACTGGAATAGCAGCATCGGCAAGTATTGCAGATGATGCTGTTCTTGGTAGCAATGTCTCTATTGGCCCAAATGCTACGATCGATTCAGGCGCGGTACTAGGAGATAACGTCTCTATTGGTGCAGGTGCTTATGTGGGTAAAAACGCGGTCATTGGTGCAGGTACACAATTGTGGGCTAATGCAACGGTTTACCATCATGTACAAGTCGGTGAGCGTTGTGTTTTTCATTCTAGCTCAGTGATTGGTGCAGACGGCTTTGGTTACGCTAACGAGCGTGGCGAATGGATCAAAATCCCGCAAGTCGGCACAGTCAGAGTTGGCGATCGTGTTGAAATTGGCGCAAGCACAACCGTTGATAGAGGTGCGTTAGACGACACTGTTATCGGTAGCAATGTGATTTTAGATAACCAAATTCAAATTGGTCATAATGTCTGTATCGATTACGGCTCTTGCATTGCAGGTGGCACGGTAGTCGGTGGTAGTACTCACATTGGTAAATATTGTATTATTGGTGGTGGCGCCGCCATTTCAGGGCACTTAGAAATTGCCGACGGTAGCATGATCTCTGGTCGTGCTATGGTGCTTCGCAGCATCACTGAAAAAGGCGTGTATTCATCAGGTATGCCAGCACTACCTAATCGAGAGTGGCGCAAGTCAGTTGCTCGCCTTAACAGGCTTGAAGATATGCTGAATCGTCTCAATGAACTCGAGAAAAAGCTCGGCTCTTAAATTCTCTATTAAGGCCTGCAATAAGCAGGTCTTTTTAGTCTATAATCTTAAATAAATTAAAGCGTTACATTAAAGGAAATGCACTTTGACTTCTGAAAACAAGACCATGGATATTATGGAGATTCAATCTCTTCTTCCACACCGTTATCCGTTTTTACTTCTTGATCGTGTGACTGATTACGAAGAAGGAAAATATCTAGTTGGTTTGAAAAACGTGACCTTTAATGAGCCTCAGTTCACGGGTCACTTCCCACAACTGCCTGTATTTCCAGGGGTACTTATCCTAGAAGCAATGGCTCAGGCAACAGGGTTACTGGCATTTAAAACCTTTGGCGCACCAAAAGAAAATGAATTGTATTACTTTGCTAGTGTAGACCAAGCAAAGTTCCGTAAACCTGTTACTCCAGGCGATCAAATGATCATCGAAGTAGAGCTGTTAAAAAATCGTCGCGGTATTGCGATGTTTAACGGTGTTGCTAAAGTTGATGGTGAGGTTGTTTGTTCTGCAGAACTAAAATGTGCTCGTCGAGAATTCTAATATGATTGATCCTACTGCAAAAATTCATCCAACTGCAGTTATTGAAGGCAATGTAACTATTGGCGCCAACACAACGGTTGGGCCGTTTACATACATCAGTGGCGATGTTGAAATTGGTGAAGACAATGAGATTATGTCTCATGTTGTGATTAAAGGCTTAACCAAAATTGGTAATGGAAACCGCGTGTTTTCTTTTGCCATTTTAGGTGAAGAGAACCAAGATAAGAAATATCACGGTGAAGCTACCCAACTGGTGGTAGGCGATCGTAACGTGATTCGCGAAAGTGTGCAGATGCACCGTGGTACAGTACAAGATAAAGGCATTACTCAAGTAGGTAGCGATAACCTATTTTGTGTGAACGCACACATTGCCCATGACTGTGTCATTGGTGACAACGTTATTCTTGGCAATAACGCGACTCTTGCTGGACACGTTAAAGTACAAGACTACGTGATTCTTACTGCGCTGGTTCCTGTGCATCAGTTCTGTACTTTAGGTGCGCACGCCTTCATCGGCGGCGGCTCTACGGTAGCGCAAGACATCCCTCCATTTGTGATGGCGCAAGGTAACCACTGTAGCCCTATCGGTATTAACTCTGAAGGCATGAAACGTCGTGGTTTTGAGAAGCAAGATATTCTTGCTGTACGTCGTGCATTTAAAACACTGTACCGTTCAGGTCTCACTTTAGATGAAGCGAAAGTTGAAATTGCTAAATCAGCTGATGAGTACCCTGCGGTTAAGCAATTCATTGATTACCTAAACAATGATGTGAACCGTGGCATCATTCGCTAATAACAGCGTTTAGTTTTCCTTTTTAAAAGATCGCTGTAATGGGCGATCTTTTTGTTTGTGTCCTTTTTGTTTCCTTATTTTGTGTCTAGGAGTGCAATTTATGAGTCGACCATTACGTATCGGTGTTGTTGTTGGAGAGTTGTCTGGTGACACACTAGGTGAAGGTCTTATCAAGGGCATTCAGCAAAAGTATCCTGATGCTGAATTTGTTGGAATTGCCGGGCCGAAAATGCAGGCGCTAGGGTGTCGCTCTTTATTTGATATGGAAGAGCTATCAGTCATGGGATTGGTTGAAGTCCTAGGACGACTGCGTCGCATTCTGCACATAAAAAAAGAAACGGCCAAGTTTTTCAAACAGTGGCAACCGGATGTTTTTATTGGCATTGATGCCCCTGATTTTAATTTACGACTGGAATTAGAGTTAAAGAATGCCGGTCTGAAAACAGTACACTACGTCAGCCCATCAGTGTGGGCATGGCGACCGAAGCGTATTTTTAAAATCGATGCTGCAACGGATCTTGTGCTGGCCTTTCTTCCTTTCGAAAAAGCTTTTTATGATAAGTATCAAGTGGCGTGTGAATTTGTTGGGCACACACTAGCCGATGCGATTCCAATGCATTCAAGCAAAAGTGAAGCGCGTGAACGTTTTGGGCTACAGCAAGATAAACGCTGGCTCGCGGTACTGCCGGGCAGTCGCCGTGGCGAAGTGAAGTTAATGGCGCAAGACTTCATTGAAGGTTGTAAACTGCTGCATGAAAAATACCCAGATATTGGTTTTATCGTATCGGCGGTCAATCCCGCACGAAAAGCGCAGTTTGAAGAAATTTGGCAACAAACCGCTCCTGAACTTGATTTCCAAATCATTGAAGAAAACTCTGCGCGTAACATTATGGCTGCGGCTGATTTCATTTTACTTGCCTGTGGTACTGCGGTATTAGAAGGCATGTTGGTTAATCGTCCTATGGTGACGGCGTATAAAGTGAATAAAATCTCCGGCTTTATTGCGAAGCGTATGATGCTGAATAAATATTACAGCTTGCCGAATCTGCTTGCGGATGAAGAGTTGCTTACTGAGCTGATCATGGAAGAATGTAATCCTCAGCAAATATTTAGCGCAATGCAAAACATCATTGATGGTGATACCTCTTATATGACGGATAAGTTTAGCGAGATGCATGCGTGGATAAAGCGTGACGCTGATACTCAAGCGGCCAATGCAGTACTGAATTTAATAGGCAAGTAAATGGCAAAAGCAAAAGCAAAAGCAAAAGCAAAAGTAGAATACCCTCCCTTTGAGTACCCGCAAGGTTACTCTTTGTTTGCCGGAGTGGATGAAGTAGGGCGAGGCCCATTGGTGGGTGATGTCGTCACGGCGGCGGTTATTTTAGACCCGAATAATCCTATTGAAGGGCTGACCGATTCAAAGGCACTGTCTGAGAAGAAGCGTTTGGCGTTATTTCCAGAAATTAAACAAAAAGCGCTCGCATGGTCAGTAGGTCGCTGTTCACCTGAAGAAATCGATGAGCTGAATATTTTACATGCCACTATGCTGGCGATGACACGCGCTATTGAAGGCTTGTCTGTTCAGCCTGACTTTGCCTTAATTGATGGCAATCGAGTGCCAACAATTGCGATGCCGGGGCTTGCGGTTGTGAAAGGTGATTTAAGAGTCGCTGAAATCAGCGCTGCCTCTATTATCGCTAAAGTGGTGCGCGACCAAGAAATGATCGAACTGGACGAAAAGCACCCGCAATTTGGCTTTGCTAAGCACAAAGGGTATCCGACCAAGGCACATTTTGCCGCTATCGAAGAGCACGGCGTAATTGCTGAGCACAGAAAAAGTTTTAAGCCAGTTAAACGAGCGTTAGGTCTGCTTGACTAACGGAACAATAGAGTAATTATGACACAGCCAAAGTTTATACATTTACGCGTCCACAGTGACTATTCCATGGTGGATGGCTTGTCGAAAGTGCCGCCTTTGGTCAAGAAAGTGGCCGAGCTTGGTATGCCTGCGGTGGCCTTGACCGACTTTACTAACCTATGTGGTTTAGTGAAGTTTTATAATAAGGCCCACGGCGAGGGTATTAAGCCGATTATTGGCGCTGACTTTATGATGCAATCACCTGAATTTGGTGATGAACTGACGCGCATTACGGTATTAGCAGCCAATAACCAAGGTTATAAAAACCTGACTCTATTGATTTCAAAAGCCTATCTTCGAGGTCACGTCCAACATCACCCTGTGATTGATAAAGAATGGCTGGCTGAGCTGAACGAAGGCTTGATCGTTCTCTCTGGCGGAAAAAGCGGTGAAGTAGGTAAAGCCTTATTAAAAGGCAACGATGATCTGACTCAGCAGTGTATCGATTTTTATCAACAACATTTCGCTGATCGCTTTTATCTGGAGCTTACGCGTACTGGCCGCGTAGATGAAGAAAGCTATCTGCATTTTGCCTTGGAATGCGCAACCAAAAGTCACCTTCCTGTAGTGGCAACCAATGAGGTGGTGTTCCTCAATGCTGAACAGTTTGACGCCCATGAAATCCGTGTGGCGATTCATGATGGTTTTACGCTAGAAGATCCGCGTCGTCCAAAAAATTACAGTGCTCAGCAGTATTTGCGCACTGAAGAAGAAATGTGTGAGCTGTTCTCAGACATTCCTGAAGCCTTACAAAACAGTGTCGAAATTGCCAAACGTTGTAACGTTACCGTACGTCTAGGGGAGTATTTCTTACCTAACTTCCCAACCGGTGATATGAGTATTGAAGAATTCTTAGTGCATAAGTCTGAAGAAGGCTTAGAAGAGCGCTTAGAGTTTCTATTCCCCGATCCCAAGGTGCGCGCCGAACGTCGCCCTGAATACGATGAGCGACTGCAAATCGAGCTAGGCGTTGTTAACCAGATGGGCTTCCCCGGTTACTTCCTGATTGTAATGGAGTTCATCCAGTGGTCGAAAGATAACGACATTCCTGTCGGCCCAGGCCGTGGTTCAGGTGCAGGTTCATTGGTGGCTTATGCGCTGAAGATTACCGACCTTGATCCATTAGAGTACGATCTGCTCTTTGAACGATTCTTAAACCCTGAACGTGTCTCCATGCCCGATTTTGATATCGACTTTTGTATGGATAAGCGCGATCAGGTTATCGATCACGTGGCTGAGCTATATGGTCGAGATGCGGTATCGCAGATCATCACCTTTGGTACTATGGCGGCCAAAGCGGTTATTCGTGATGTGGGGCGCGTGCTCGGTCATCCATACGGGTTTGTTGATCGTATCTCCAAGTTAGTGCCGCCTGATCCGGGCATGACACTAAGCAAAGCATTTGATGCTGAGCCACAACTTGGTGAGATTTACGACGCCGATGAAGAGGTTAAAGATCTTATCGATATGTGTCGCATCCTAGAAGGGTGTACACGTAACGCGGGTAAACACGCTGGTGGCGTAGTGATTTCGCCAACCACCATTACCGACTTCTCACCGATCTATGCCGATGCTGAAGGGCACTTCCCGGTTACTCAGTTTGATAAAAATGACGTAGAAACCGCAGGTCTGGTTAAGTTTGACTTCTTGGGGCTACGTACGCTAACAATCATCGACTGGGCGCTAGGGCTGATTAACCCAAGACTTGAAAAAATGGGTGAAGCGCCGGTTCGCATCGAATCGATTCCTTTGCAAGATGAAGCCTCGTTCAGAGTGCTACAAAACTCCGAAACAACGGCGGTATTCCAGCTGGAATCTCGCGGTATGAAGGATTTGATCAAGCGCCTTAAACCGGACTGTTTTGAAGACATCATCGCACTGGTGGCGCTATTTCGTCCCGGCCCATTGCAATCGGGCATGGTAGATAACTTTATTGACCGTAAGCACGGCCGAGAAGCCATCTCTTACCCTGATGAAACATGGCAACATGAGTCATTAAAAGAAACCCTAGAACCGACCTACGGCATCATTCTGTATCAAGAACAGGTTATGCAAATCGCCCAGATCTTGGCGGGCTATACGCTTGGCGGCGCGGATATGTTGCGTCGTGCTATGGGTAAGAAAAAACCGGAAGAGATGGAGAAACAGCGCTCGGTCTTTAAAGAAGGGGCGGAAAATAACGGCGTAGATGGCGAGTTGTCGATGAAAATCTTCGACTTGGTAGAAAAATTCGCCGGCTATGGTTTTAACAAATCGCACTCGGCGGCGTATGCATTGGTTTCATACCAAACGCTATGGCTGAAAACGCACTATCCTGCCGAATTCATGGCCGCGGTAATGACTGCGGATATGGATAATACGGAAAAAGTAGTCGGCCTGGTCGATGAATGTATCCGCATGGGCCTAAAAATCTTACCGCCAGATGTGAACTCAGGTCTATATCGCTTTAACGTCGATGAAACTGGCGCGATTGTGTACGGTATCGGCGCGATCAAAGGGGTCGGTGAAGGCCCAATTGATAGCATGATCGAGGCGAGGAGCAAAGGCGGGCACTTTAAAGATCTCTTTGATTTTTGTGCACGCGTCGATCTTAAAAAGTGCAATAAACGCGTCATTGAAAAGCTCATTCAAGCAGGTGCATTAGATCGCTTAGGTCCACACCGAGCAGCCATGATGGCCTCTGTGGATGCAGCGGTTAAAGCAGCAGGTCAATACCACCAAGCGGAAGCTTTTGGGCAGTCAGATATGTTTGGCGTATTAACCGATACCCACTCCGATGTTGAGCAAGCCTATGCGCAAGTGCCTAAATGGCCTGAAAAAGTGTGGCTAGAAGGGGAGCGAGAAACGCTCGGTTTATATCTTACTGGTCACCCTATTAATTTGTATTTACGAGAACTGGCAAAATACACAAGTTGTCGATTAAATAACGCTACACCTACAAGACGTGACCAATCTGTGACCTTAGCGGGCCTCGTGATTGCGGCTAAAGTGATGACCACCAAACGCGGAACTCGTATTGGTATTCTGACTTTAGACGACCGCTCTGGGCGAATGGAAGTGATGTTATTTTCTGATATGCTAGAAAAGTATGCAGAACTTGTAGAAAAAGATAGAATTGTAGTGGTTTCTGGACAGGTCAGCTTTGATGATTTCAATGGTGGCCTTAAAATGACGGCTCGCGAAGTTATGGATCTTGGGCATGCTCGTGAGAAATACGCTTCTGGACTCAGTATCTCGATATCAGAGTCTCAAATTGATGCACAGTTCTTTGAACGCTTCAGTCGAGTGTTAGAGCCGCATCGCGCTGGTACTATTCCAGTCCATATTTATTATCAACGTAGCGACGCAAGAGCCAAGTTATCCTTGGGTGTTGAATGGCGAGTGACGCCAAGCGATACGTTGATTGACGATTTAAAGCAGCTACTTGGTAATGATCAGGTAGAACTCGAATTTAACTGATTACAGAACACCCTGTATTCAGAGCAAAAAGATGAAGGAATGCTAGATGAGTTTGAACTTTCTAGAGTTTGAAAAGCCAATTGCAGAGCTTGAAGCTAAAATTGAAGCCCTACGCGATGTCAGTCGCCACGGTGGAGGAGATGGAGTCGATCTAGATAAAGAAATCACTTCTCTTGAAAAGAAAAGCTTAGAACTGAAAAAGAAAATTTTTAGTGATCTAGGTGCGTGGCAAGTGGCTCAATTAGCTCGTCACCCACAACGTCCTTACACTTATGATTACATCGAAAATGCCTTCACAGAATTTGATGAATTATGCGGTGATCGTGCGTTTGGCGATGACAAAGCTATCGTTGGTGGTATGGCTCGTCTAGATGGACGTCCAGTAATGGTTATTGGTCATCAAAAAGGCCGTGAAACCAAAGAGAAAGTCATCCGAAACTTTGGTATGCCAAAACCGGAAGGCTACCGTAAAGCCCTTCGTCTAATGAAGATGGCTGAGCGTTTTAACATGCCCGTCATTACTTTTATTGATACTGCGGGTGCATACCCTGGTGTTGGTGCGGAAGAGCGTGGTCAATCAGAAGCGATTGCAACCAACCTAAAAGCGATGGCTGGTCTTACCGTTCCAGTTATCTGTAACGTTGTGGGTGAAGGTGGTTCTGGCGGTGCATTGGCAATTGGTGTCGGTGACTACGTGAACATGCTTGAGTACTCAACGTACTCGGTTATCTCTCCAGAAGGTTGTGCTTCTATCTTATGGCGTGACTCAGAAAAAGCCCCACAAGCGGCAGATGCGATGGGCCTTGTTGCTCCACGTTTGAAAGAGTACGGCTTAATTGATGAAATCATCACTGAACCTCTAGGTGGCGCACATAGAGATCCTGTGGGCACCGCTGAGAATATTAAAGCGGTATTGATTAGCCAATTAAAAGAGCTAGATAGCAAAAATGAAGAAGAGCTACAAGAGCGTCGCTACGAGCGCTTGATGAGCTACGGTTACTGCTAATCTAAAATTTGCTCAACGGCAAATAATAAGATAATAACAAAGGTGAGCACTAGCTCACCTTTTTTGGTTTGGTCTATTTTTTAAAGAGCTTGAACATAGTGAGAAATGCAGTGGACATTATTTTCGATACTTTTTGCAAAGTGATTGAGGCTTATCGACGTGCTGATTCAAAAATCGTATTGGCGTTGAGCGGTGGCTTAGACTCTCGTGTGATGCTGCATTGTCTGGCTCGTTATCGTGCTCAAAACCCAACCTCACACGTCATCGCCGTGCATGTGAATCACGGATTAAGTCAAAATGCGCCCTATTGGACAGCGCAGTGTCAGCAGTGGTGTGATGCCGCTTTAGTGCCTTTTTTCGTCGAACACGCTCACCTAGATCGTCACAGTAAGCAAAGCCTAGAAGCGCAAGCGAGAGAGGCTCGCTATGAGCTGCTGGCGAAACACTTGCGTCAAGGTGATCTGTTATTAACCGCACAACATGCCGATGACCAACTTGAGACTTTACTGCTGGCGTTAAAAAGAGGCAGTGGCCCTAGAGGGCTGGCAGGCATGGGCGTTTGTTCGGTATTCAATGACAGTTTATTGGTGAGACCTTTTCTTTCGTTGCTTCGTCAGCAACTGCATAATTATGCTAAGGCTCATACACTTGAGTGGGTAGAAGATGAAAGCAACCAAGACACTCAGTTTGACCGAAATTTTTTACGACATGAAGTGGTGGCTAAGCTGTCGAGTCGTTGGCCGGAAATACAAAAAAATGCGCTGCGCAGTGCAGAGTTGTGTTTTGAGCAAGAGCAACTACTTGATGAGCTATTGCAACATCAATATGAGCAAGCACTGAATCCCGATCGCAGTTTGTGTATTGAACGGTTAAGTGCTGTATCTGAAGCGATTCGCCATCGTTTACTGCGACAATGGTTTAAACACCACCACTTACCAATGCCAAGTCGTAAGCAACTGAGCTTATTGTTTAATGAAGTGATCAGTGCCGCTCAAGACGCGAACCCTAAACTGGTTATTGGCTGTATTACGGTACGTCGTTTCCAAAACTCGATTCATCTGGTTGAAGAGGTAAGCCTTGCACAAGGCTGGCAGTCAGCTTTACGTCTCAACGAAAGGATGGAACTGCCACACTCATTGGGCTGTGTTACGGTGAGTGATAACAGCGAGTTTGGTCTTGGCGTTCGCATGGCGAATATGGATGAAAACGTTTGGGTTCAGTTTAATCCTAGTGGTTTGAGCGCTCACCCCGAAGGGCGAGTGGGTAGCCGAAAATTAAAAAAACTGTTTCAGGAGTATCAAATTCCACCATGGAAACGGTCACAGATACCTATTTTGATGTATAACGATAAAGTGGTAGCGGTTGGCGATTTATTTGTATGCCGAGACTTTACTGGGTCAAGTCACCGCTTTTATTGGGAAAAAATACAATCAACAAGGTAATATTATGAAAAAGTCTCTCGTTGTAGCCGCTCTTTTAGCATCAGTTATCGGTGCAACGGCGAATGCTGCAGATATTGAAGCGGGTAAAGCAAAAGCACAGATCTGCGCGGCTTGTCACGGAGCAAATGGTAAGTCGATGATCGACGGCTACCCGCATCTAAACGGACAAAATGCTAAGTACATTGTGAGCTCACTAAAAGCTTATAAAGCCAAAGAAAGAAGCGGTGGCTTAGCTGTGGTGATGCAGGCGCAAGCGTCATTACTCAATGAGCAAGATATGGAAAATTTAGCGGCTTACTATGCTTCAATGAAATAATCATACGGTTTTGCCTTGGCATAACGAAATATTGGTGAATTCCTATTTGGTAATTTTGGGAAAAACATTGATAATACTTGGACTTGCAATTGGCTAAACAAATTAGGGAGTAGAAATGAAAAAGATTGAAGCTATCATTAAGCCTTTTAAACTCGATGATGTACGAGAGGCATTGGCAGAAGTCGGTATTACAGGGATGACGGTATCTGAAGTAAAAGGCTTTGGACGTCAAAAAGGTCACACTGAGCTATACCGTGGCGCTGAGTACATGGTTGATTTTCTACCAAAAGTTAAGTTAGAAATTGTAGTCTCTGATGATGTGGCTGGACAATGTATCGATAAGATTGTTGAAACGGCACAAACGGGCAAAATTGGCGATGGTAAGATTTTTGTTGCTGATGTTGAACGCGTGGTTCGTATCCGTACTGGCGAAGAAGACGAAGACGCAATCTAATTTTAGGTGCTATTCCTTTTATACTAGATTCATCTTTTAAGCCCCTGCCACCGTGCGGGGGCTTGTTATTTTGGACTAAAAATCATTATCTGCAACAGGTGATTTATGGCATCGCTTAAAAAAACACGCTGGTTTATATTCATTGTTTTGGGAGTAGTCATTGCTGTTGTAGCAATCTTTAACCGTGTGTTTTTCGTCCCAACGTCGCAACACATATTGCTCACTGATGGCATTACAGATAGCCAACAGGAGAGTCCTTTTGAGTGTCAGGAGTTTGCGCAAAACGGAGCGGTATTGGACAACGACGGATTGATTGATGTGTTGGTGTGGAATCTCTATAAGCAAAATAGAGAGAACTGGAAACCCGTCCTCAATCAGTTATTGCAAGGAAAGCAACTCGCGCTGTTGCAAGAGGTGAGTTTAACTGACGAATTTAAAGATTGGTTGTATCAAATCAAGTGGGTAGGGCAACAAGCAAAAGCATTTGAAGCGTTTGATGTCAGCGCTGGTGTCCTCAATTTAGCCCCAGTTTACCCTATTCGCATCTGTGCTCATTTGAACTCAGAACCTTGGTTACAACTGCCTAAATCGGCCCTGTTTGCCACTTATCCGTTATCCGATGGCACTGTGCTGGCTGTGGGGAATTTGCATGCGATTAACTTTACTGCGGGTACTGAGGAGTATCAGCAACAGGTATTGACATTGGTAGATGAGTTACAGCGACATCAAGGTCCGGTTCTCTTTGGTGGGGACTTTAATACGTGGAGTGATACACGAATGGAAGCATTGAGCGCTATTATGTCGCAAGCGCATTTTAAAGAAGCGCAGTTTCCTAGGGGGCAACGTTCAGAATTTATGAATGGGCATGTATTGGATCATATCTATTATCGTGACTTGCAGTTAATCACAGCAGAGGCGCCAACAAGTGACGCCTCTGATCATAATCCTTTGCTAGCACGTTTTGCGCTAATGCCGACTAAACCGTCACTTTAGTCACATCGACATACAGTTTCAGTTTTTGTCCTAGTTTTAGGTATTTTGACGTGTTCAAGTTGTTCCATTTGATCACGTCACTGGTGCGTACTTTAAAGCGATGCGCAATACTGCTGATGCTGTCTCCACTGCGCACATTGTAGTAAACGGTACGCATGACGGCGCCAGCAGAGCCCTTCTTCCACACAACTAACTTTTGACCAACGCGCAGAGTATCTTTGGGCGCCATGCCGTTCCATTTCGCTAAAGATTGTACAGAGACATTGTGCTGTTTGGCGATAGTCCAAAAGCTGTCACCGGATTTCACAGTATGCGTTTCTTTGTAGTCTCCACGGCTGCGAGATTGTGTCTGCTTGAGGCGATTTTCTGCACTTAGAATGTACGCACTGTTTGATTTTGTTGAAGTCGGGATCAACAGGTAGTGTCCCGCTCTAATATTGACATTAGACATGCCATTCGCGGTTTGAATAACCTTAATGGTGGTGTTGTGCTTTTGCGCAATAAGGCCAAGGCTATCGCCCGGTTGAACCTTATAGCGTATTAACTTAACGCCTTTACCACGGTTTTTTTCAACCTGAGCCATGAACTGATCTTTCTTATCAATAGGAATTAATAACTGATGCGGTCCATCTGGCGCAGTCGCCCATTGGTTATAGGCCGGGTTGTAGCTTTGCAGCTCTTTTACCGTGATATCTGCATATTGAGCAGCAATACCAAGATCGAGTTGCTCTTTTGGGTCAACCTTAACAAGGACAGGCTTGTTTTCAATCGGCGGGATCTCAACGCCGTATTTCTCTTGGTGCGCCACGATATCCGCAATCGCCATTAATTTAGGCACATAAGCGCTGGTTTCTTGTGGCAACTCCAATGAGAAAAAGTCGGTGGGTTTGTTAAGGCGACGGTTTTTACGAATCGCACTGCTTACGCGTCCACCGCCACTGTTGTAGGAGGCAATCGCATGATTCCAGTTTCCGTCAAAGCGATTGTTAAGATCGCTTAGGTATTTTAACGCCGCGTCAGTAGAGGCTTCTACATCACGGCGACCATCATACCAATAGTTTTGTTCAAGGCCGTACCACTTGCCCGTTCCTGGGATAAACTGCCATAGGCCCGCTGCGCTGCCATGAGAATAGGCAAAAGCGTCAAAAGAGCTTTCTACGACAGGTAATAAAGCCAGTTCCATAGGAAGGTTTTTCTGTTCGATTTTTTCAACAATCAGGTACAGATACGGTTCAGCTCTTTTCGAGACCGTTCTTAGGTGGCTTGGGTGCTTGATATACCAATTGCGGTAATATTCTACTTTTTTATCGTCAGCGACAGGCAGCTTAAGTTGCATGCCAATACGTTTCCATAAATCTTGTTGCTGCTGAGGGGTTAACTCTGGCGCTTTTTCCACTTCTTCTACGGGCTGTTGCGCCGTTTCTTTAGGGGCTTCTTGAGCGGGTGGCGCGACCTCAACTTGGCTTTCTTGTGTTGTTGGAGGAAGCTCGGTGACCTCTTGTTCAGTGGGCTGCTGCGGAGTCTGACAGCCCGTAAGTACCAGAGCTAATATCCAGCTGTATTTCAATTTCATTCAAAAGCCTTCGTGCAATGTCTTTTCCATTGTTCGTTATCTCACTTGCGAAGTTTGATGAACCAGTCAATGGGCATAAATTCAATATTGTGCCAGAGTGTACTGAATTAGAAGCTATCTTTCCATTTACGCAGTGCGGTAAAAACCCCTTCAGGAGTCAGATCATCAGTTTTATGTGCGACTGAATTAATAACTTCCGGTATATCTACCCTTAAAAATGGGTTAATCCACTTTTCTTGTTCAATTGTGGTCGGTAGCGTAGGCTTTTGATGCGCGCGAAGCTGATTCACTTTTTCTCGGTAAATTTGTAACTGTGGGTTACTCGGTTCGATTGCCATGGCAAAGGATAAGTTATTCGAGGTGTATTCATGTGCGCTATACACTTCGGTTTCTACAGGCAAAGACGCGAGTTTTTGTAGTGATTGCCACATTTGCGCTGGCGTTCCTTCAAAGACTCGGCCACAACCTGCTGAGAACAGCACATCACCACAAAACAGTTTGCCATCACCGACAAAACCAATGTGCCCTAAGGTGTGTCCTGGTAAATCTAGAACTAAGAAGTGCTCACCAAACAGTTCCAACTGTTGTCCTGATCCTACAGAGTGTGTCAGTCCCGCTACGGCGTCTTTTTTCGGGCCAACAATGGTGACTTCGGGAAATTCACGTTTAAGCTCTGATACACCACCAATATGATCTGAATGATGATGAGTGAGCAGTATTGTCGTCAGTTGCAGATCATGCTCTTTTAGGTACGCCAAAACAGGAGTTGCATCACCCGGATCGACAATGGCACATTGACCTTGGTTATTGTGAATAAGCCAGATGTAATTATCATTAAATGCAGGTATGCTTTTTACGACTAACATTAAGATATTCCTATTGTTTCTTTACGGATGACTGCTGAATGCGACCAGCTCGGATATCACGGAAAATAACCCAACCCCATTCATGGGATGACCTGCCTAAACATCAGTGGGTTCGTGACGCTATACAGATGCGTTTGGATGAGTGGTGCCCTAAATTATTTGGCTACCACATGCTTAAATTAGGTGGTTTAAGCTGTGAGATTACCAGTTGTAACTGTAATATTCAGCATCAAATCAACCTAGACATCAAAAATCCCATACATAATGTGATAGCTGATGCGTATGATTTGCCCTTTTTAGAAAAGAGCATAGACGTAGTATTGATGGCCCATCAATTGGATTATTGTCTAGATCCGCATCGTTTACTGCGAGAGGTGGATAGAGTCATGATTGATGATGGTTATCTTATTTTGACCGGTTTTAATCCAATTAGCTTATCAGGGCTAAATAGTCTTATGCCATGGCGCAAACGCAGTATGCCTTGGTGTGGCCGAATGTTTACCCCACATAGGGTCAAAGATTGGTTAAGTCTTCTTAACTATCAAGTGGTACATATGGACAGCTATGGGTTGGTGCCAGTGAAAAAGCAAAGAGCGATATGGACTTGGCTTGAAAATGGAATAGGGAATTGGGGCAACCCTTTTTGCAGTCAATACTTTATTGTTGCGCGCAAGCGAACCTATCCATTAAAGCCTATCAAACCTCACTGGAAGCTAAAGCGTCGCCTTGCCCCAGTCAGAGTGAATTGCCGAGTTAAACATTAGTGCGCTAACGCACTAATGTCAGCTTAAGAGGGTTGATAACCGGTATCTTCGTCGGTAGGAGACTCAGCAGCTTGGCGAGCGATGTCGTCACAAATTTCATTCTCTCGGTGACCGGCATGACCTTTCACCCATTTCCATTCAACGTCATGACGCTGACTTTCTGCATCGAGAGCCTGCCAAAGGTCGGCGTTTTTAACGGGCTTTTTATTGGATGTTTTCCAATCTCGTTTTTTCCAACCATGGATCCATTGGGTGATGCCTTGGCGTACGTATTGACTATCAGTGGTCAATACCACTTTGCACGGCTCTTTAAGAAGTTTTAGCCCTTCTACTGCCGCCATCATTTCCATACGGTTGTTGGTGGTCATTGTGAAGCCTTTAGAAATTAGCTTCTCGTGTTCTTTGTAGCGCATAACGATGCCATAGCCACCGGGACCGGGGTTACCTAAGCACGAGCCATCGGTGAAAATCTCAACTTGTTTATTCATGATTTGATATGATTGCCTAATAACAGCCTTACCTTTAGTCTGACACAGTTTTAATTTTATGAATACTAGTAACAATTCGCGCCGCATCGTGGTGCTCGATACAGAAACAACCGGTATGAACCGCGAAGGCGGTCCTACTTATCTTGGGCATCGAATCATTGAGATTGGTGCGGTTGAGATAGTAAACCGTAAATTAACAGGTCGTCACTTTCACGTTTATATTAAACCTGATCGTGAGATTCAGCCTGATGCGATTGCAGTCCACGGTATTACTGATGAGTTTTTGCTCGATAAACCCGAATATAAAGACGTTCATCAAGAGTTTCTTGAGTTTATTGATGGCGCTGAGCTAGTCGCACACAACGCGCCCTTCGATGTCGGCTTTATGGACTATGAATTTAGCAAAATAGGCGCCTCAGTCGGTAAAACCCAAGACTACTGTAAAATTACCGATACCCTGGCAATGGCAAAACGCTTGCCCAATATGCCTGCGCGTAAAAACTTAGACTCATTGGCCAAACACTTTACTATCGATATTTCCGCTCGTGTGCTCCACGGCGCATTACTCGATGCTGAGATATTGGCTGATGTGTACCTGTTTATGACCGGTGGTCAAACGGCGATTCAGTTTGGTGGTGGAAATTCTGAAGGGGCGGCAGGATCAACGATTCAGCGGGTCGCAGAGGGGCGTGCACCTTTACGAATTATCCAAGCCAGTGAAGAAGAGTTAGTCGCTCATGCCGAGCGTCTTGGTTTAATTTCAGATGAGTTGAGTTGGTAAGGTTATCAAAAACGCTGTACTGATTAAGACTTAATAGCCCTGAATCTTCAGGGCTATTTTCATTGTGAACGAATGTTTACCGGCGGTTAATGAGCGCTACACAGTGCTTGCTCTTGTTTTACTTTGGCAGGTAAATGCTCAGGATCAAAATCATCCACATTAATGCTTTTCAGTCTGTGTAGTTCTGCCTCTTGTAATATTTCAGCTTCTTCTTGATTAATGATATTGGCCTCCAAACCCAGTTCTGCAACCTTATCTAACTGAGTAAATGCTCGACGTTGCCCTAGCTGTTGACAGACTTTGTCAAAAATAGGCTCAGCTTGCAGCACCACGGTTAATGCTAATTCTAGTTGCCCATGGACACAGTATTTAGACGGCTCAAAGTATTGGTTTCGTCCAAGCCTTGTGCGAGTCGCACTTGGAGTTTGTAGGATCTTCGCCAGTTGACTATCAAGTTTATCCGAGGGCGCTTTACGTACGCGTCCTATCGGCATCAATAATACTCGCAGTTTTAATCCAACCCATTTTACAGGGAAGTTCAGCAAAAAGTCGTACATCGCCGATTCAATTTTAAATAGGCTATCTTGTGCGCTCCAATGCACTAAAGCGAGATCCTCTTTTGGACTGCCGTCGAGTTCAAAGCGTTTTAACATAGCGGAACATAGGTAGAGCTGCCCTAACATATCCGCTAAACGTGCCGATAGACGCTCTTTGCGTTTTAATGACCCCCCAAGGAATGCCATTGATATGTCAGATAAAAAGGCAAGGTTGGCGCTATAGCGGTTGAGCTGTTGATAGTACCGCTTAGTTGCGTCTTTTGTTGGCGCATCCGAGCCGATACCATCGGTTATTCCGAACACTAAACTGCGTGACAGATTACTCATAGCAAAACCAATGTGCCCAAACAGCGCTTTATCAAATTGTGCGAGTGCATCAGGCGCTTCTGAATGGGCAATTTCCATCTCTTTTAATACATAAGGGTGACAGCGGATGGCCCCTTGACCATAAATCATCAACGAGCGGGTTAATATATTGGCCCCTTCAACGGTCACTGAGATAGGTGATCCCTGATAGGCGCGACCTAAGAAGTTTGAAGGCCCTAACATGACTCCTTTACCACCTGCGATATCCATGGCATCGATGGCGGCTTTTTGCCCAAGATTAGTACAGTGGAATTTGACAATGGCAGAGATCACCGAAGGCTTAGCACCGTTGTCGATCGCTCCCATAGTGAGTAGGTTGGCGCCTTCCAGTAAGTAAGCACTGCCGGCAATACGCGCCAGTGGCTCTTCGATACCTTCCATGCGACCAATAGGTTGTTTAAATTGACGACGAATACGCGCATAAGCACCGATGGCTAGGGCGTTGGTTTTGATGCCCCCTGTGTTGGTTGAAGGTAGAGTAATTGCGCGTCCAACGGATAAGCACTCCACTAGCATTTTCCAACCTTGTCCTGCCATTTTGTGTCCACCAATGATGAAATCGAGAGGGACAAATAAATTGTTGGCTTGAGTTGGGCCATTTTGAAAAGGGATATTTAAAGGGAAGTGTCTACGACCAATTTTCACCCCCTCTAGTTGGGTAGGGATCAGCGCACAGGTGATGCCGAGATCTTCCTTATCACCGAGTAAGCCTTCTGGATCTCTGAGTTTAAAAGCAAGTCCAAGTACGGTGGCAACAGGGGCGAGGGTGATATAGCGTTTATTCCATGTGAGACGCATGCCCAGTACGTCTTTTCCTTGCCACTTGCCTTTACACACAACACCATAATCGGGAATGGCTCCGGCATCTGAACCGGCTTCTGGGCTGGTTAATGCAAAACAAGGGATCTCTTGCCCGTTTGCCAATCGGGGAAGGTAATGATCACGCTGCTCTTCTGTACCGTACATTTGTAGCAGTTCGCCCGGTCCTAGAGAATTTGGTACACCTACCGTTGAAGCAACGACAATCGAGCATCCTGCTAATCGTTGTAAAACAAGCGCTTGAGCATAAGCTGAGAACTCCAAACCGCCATATTGTTTCTTTATGATCATGGCGAAGAATTTGTTGTCCTTTAGAAACTGCCACACTTCTGGCGGCATATCGGCGCGCTCATGGGTAATGTCGTAATCATTAATCATGGCGCAAAGCTCATTGACGGGACCATCAAGAAAGGCTTTTTCTTCAGCGCTCAGTTCAGATTTAGGGATATCCTTTAAAAACTGCCAATTGGGTTTACCTTGAAATAATTCAGCCTCCCACCACGTTGTTCCGGCATCCAGCGCTTCTTTTTCGGTCTGAGACATTGGGGGAAGCACGCTTTTAAATGCCTTGAGTACCTTTTTGGTTACGGTGTTTTGTCGCCACTGGTCAAACACCATGAAGGCGGTAATAGTGAGTAGGAAAAACCAAGCAACAAAGGAAACCCCAAGCACCAATGAGCACACGAGCAATGCAAAAGTGTTCGCCACAAAGCTGATAAACAAAGACTTTCGTTGATAGAGGCAAGCGCCTGAAACCACTACTAAAGTGAGCAGAGCAAAAAATATTTCCATGTAAAAGGTCTCTCCGTTGATCATATTCACAACCCAAATCTAAGCTTAGAAACACAACAAACAAAGGTAAGAGGTCGAACCAGTTATCTAAGTATTACAAATGTTAAGATTTTGTAAAGAGTGAGGGTGCTTGTTTTGTGAAATGAGTCGTCAGTGGGGGAGGAGTAGGAAAGGTGGTGCAATAGTAGACAATGAAACAATTGAGTGCGAAATCTGACAACATGGCTCTCGACACTGCTAAACTTTTCTTGTTACATTCGAGGCTACGCCAACAGCATATAAATTTAGGAGAGATCGGCTATGTACCAAGACCTTATCAAGAGTGAGCTATCTGAAGCTGCTACTGTCTTGCAGGCATTTTTATCCGATGACAATAACATTGCACAGATAGAATTAGCGGCTAAAACGATTGCTGACTCATTTAAGCAAGGCGGTAAAGTATTATCTTGTGGTAATGGTGGTTCTCATTGTGATGCTATGCACTTTGCTGAAGAATTGACAGGTCGTTACCGTGAGAACAGACCTGGCTATCCTGGTATTGCGATTTCAGATCCAAGTCACCTATCATGCGTGAGTAACGATTTTGGCTATGACTTTGTATTTTCTCGTTATGTAGAAGCGGTTGGTCAACAAGGTGACGTGCTGTTTGGTCTGTCTACTTCGGGTAATTCTGGCAACATTTTAAAAGCCATTGAAGCGGCCAAAGAAAAAGGCATGAAAACGATCGCCTTAACCGGTAAAGATGGTGGTAAAATGGCCGGTGTGGCGGATGTTGAAGTGCGCGTACCACACTTTGGGTATGCGGATCGCATTCAAGAAATCCACATTAAAATCATCCATATCATTATTCAATTAATCGAAAAAGAAATGGAAGCTTAATCTAGAAACAACGAAAACCTTAGTAGGAGATTTGTATGTGTGAACTGCTTGGCATGAGCGCTAATGTGCCAACAGATATCTGTTTTAGCTTTACCGGCCTGATTCAACGTGGGGGTAATACTGGCCCGCACAGAGACGGCTGGGGGATCACCTTTTATGAAGGAAAAGGGTTTCGTACCTTTAAAGATCCTAATCCAAGCTGCGATTCAAAAATTGCAGAGTTGGTACAAAGCTATCCTATCAAGAGTTGTGCCGTTGTTAGTCATATTAGGCAAGCGAATCGCGGTGGGGTCAATTTAGAAAATACCCACCCGTTTACTCGTGAGTTATGGGGACGTTACTGGACCTTTGCTCATAATGGCCAATTAACAGGCTATCAAGCGCTACCTGTATCTCGTCACCGCTCAGTGGGAGAAACAGACAGCGAAAAAGCGTTTTGTTGGATATTAGATAATCTAGAAGCTCGTTACCCTGAGCCACCTCAAGATATGAAAGAGGTGTTTCAATTTTTGGTAGAGAAGTGTGATGAACTAAGAGAGATGGGCGTATTTAATATGCTGCTTTCAGACGGTGAGTATGTACTGGCCTACTGTACAAACCACCTTTATTACATCACGCGTAGAGCCCCTTTTGGTAAGGCAAGTTTAATTGACGAAGATGTCACTATTAACTTCCAAGAGGAAACCACACCAAATGATGTGGTGTCTATTATCGCTACCCAACCGCTGACTCAAGATGAAGTATGGCACAGGCTTAAGCCGGGTGAGTTTACCTTATTTCAGTTTGGTGAAGTGATTGATGGTAACGCAAGCGCTTTAGCCGATGTCGCCTATGCAGAAGCAAAGCCACGTTGCCAAGCGCCTACAGAAGCACTTTAACAATAGGGGATATTGGTTACTTTTCGTCGAGTCGCCAATAACCCTATTAACAGTAACCCGCATCCCCCGATGCTCCCGCCACTTCTTTTCGAATTGCTGTTTGAATCCACACTAACGGGTTCACTGGTCGGCACTTTCTCTACAACTTGCTCTGATTCAACTTGATGTCCTACGGTTTCCACAACACCAGTCTGTCTATTCTTTTCGCCAACACGCAGATGAACGGTAATGTCTGGGTCAATTTGGTTGTTCAAAACATCAGTAATCCAAAAATCGTAGTCGGCCACTTCGGTAAATACTGAGGTTAAATTACGCAGCGGCGTGCCACATATTGTCGGTCCGAAACTGGTAATACCCACCAAAATATTACGTCCATTGTGGGTCCAATATAAAGGGCCACCTGAGTCACCATTGCAGGTAGAATTCTTTAATTGAGTTTGTGGGTTATATTCCCCATCAAAGCAAAGATGTGACGATGTAATGCCTTCCCCAAACTCTTGGCGACAGGTTTCATTGTCTACTAAAGTCAACGCGACCTTTTGCAGAACATGGTTGTGGGTGCTTTCGTCGTTGGTTGTGCCGTGTCCAACCGCAATAAATTGAGCATTGGCGTCATGGCGATATGATTCATCGATTGCCCAGTCAACTGACTCACCAATTTGTCTTGGGGCATCCAGCTCCAATATAGCGATATCATTTGGCATTCTTGCATCTAGGTCGTCGTTATAATCCGTTCGATAGTAAATATTACTAATACGTCGGCTAAAGCCCGCCACTGTAGGGTGATTGATTATTTCGTCTTGCGGCAAAAAGACAACCGAGGTATACAGCTGCGCTAAATGATTATCGTAAATACAATGGGCCGCAGTGAGTACATACTTGGGCGCGATCAGTGTGCCGCCACAATAGGAATAGTAACGATTGTCTGATCCATAACCAGAAGGGTTATAATACAGGCTAACAAAAGAAGGGTAT
Organism: Vibrio ezurae NBRC 102218; assembly: GCF_000467185.1. Lineage (GTDB taxonomy): Bacteria > Pseudomonadota > Gammaproteobacteria > Enterobacterales > Vibrionaceae > Vibrio > Vibrio ezurae. Next base: position 89,736 of record NZ_BATM01000001.1, on the reverse strand, counting down.
TTCGTCACACTGGCATCAATGCCATTGATAATATAAGGACTGTTTTGGCTCTCAGGCGAAGGCGCCGCGTGTGCTCCTGCGGTGAACAAGACAAAAACAACCATCAGCCATAGTGCACGCATATTAATCTCAGTCAGTAGAAATAAGCAATATTATGCGGATAAAACGATGTGTGCCATATGCAACATGGACGAATAATGCGGAATATTTTTTATCTGAGATCGTTCTCTAAAAACGGAATTCGATGAAAATCAAAGTGATGGGATATGTGGGTGTTCAGTTATTCCGCTTGCCAAACCACGCGGCCTGCAATGATATCTTGGATCACTTTAGGGTAAAGCGTATGTTCTGCTTTTTGTACTTTTGCTAATAACGACTGAGGACAATCGTGCGCATCAATCGATACCTTAGATTGCTCTATAATAGGGCCACTGTCTAGCTCAGGGGTGACAAAGTGTACGCTACTGCCGTGTTCAGAGTCTCCGGCTTCTATCGCACGCTGGTGGGTGTGTAAGCCAGGGTATTTAGGGAGCAGAGAAGGGTGGATGTTGACCATTTTACCTAGGTAATGATTCACAAAACCGTCGGTAAGGATACGCATGTAACCTGCTAGCACTATGATATCGGGCTGATAGTCATCAATAATGCTCATCACTGCTTGATCAAAAGATTCTCGGTCAGAGAAGTCGGTATGCGATTTTACATGGGTAGGGATATTGGCTTGCTGTGCTCGCTGTAAACCAAATGCATCAGCGCGGTTACTGATAACCGCACTGACTTGACCGTCAATGTCGCCTTTAATACAGGCATCAATGATAGCCTGTAAATTACTTCCATTCCCTGAAATTAAGACGACAATGTTAGTCATTATTATTTGATCTCTACTTGCTCTTCTTCGCCATTTGCTTGTGCAATTTGACCAATAACCCAAGCGTTTTCACCTTCTTCTTTAAGAAGTTCAACAGCTTGCTCAGCTTGATCTTGAGGCAAAGCAACGATTAGGCCAACACCACAGTTAAATGTACGATACATTTCGCGAGTGTCAACGTTGCCGTTTTCTTGTAGCCAGTTGAAGATAGTTGGCCAGTTCCAGCTGTTACCATCGATAACCGCTTTAGTGCCTTCAGGTAAAACGCGTGGGATGTTTTCCCAGAAACCGCCACCAGTAATGTGAGAAATCGCATGGATATCGTGCTTCTCAATCATTTTAAGTGCTGATTTGATGTAGATTTTTGTTGGTTCTAGTAGGTGTTCGCCTAGAGGTTTTCCTTCTAGATCTTGGTTTAGATCCGCTTGAGAAACTTCAAGGATTTTACGAACAAGTGAGTAGCCATTTGAGTGCGGGCCACTTGAACCTACTGCGATAAGTGCATCACCAGCAGCGACTTTAGTACCATCAATGATGTCTTCTTTTTCAACAACACCTACACAGAAACCAGCAACATCGTAATCGTCACCTTCATACATGCCTGGCATTTCTGCTGTTTCGCCGCCGATCAGTGAACAACCTGATTGCACACAACCTTCAGCGATACCTGCAACAACATCAGCCGCAGTGTCTATGTCAAGCTTCCCTGTTGCATAGTAATCTAAGAAAAATAGAGGTTCAGCACCTTGAACAATAAGGTCGTTGACACACATAGCCACTAAATCAACACCGATGGTGTCGTGTTTTTTCATGTCTAGTGCAAGACGCAGTTTAGTACCAACGCCGTCTGTACCCGAAACCAGTACCGGTTGCTTATATTTGGTTGGCAATTCGCATAATGCACCAAAGCCACCAATGCCACCCATGACCTCTGGACGACGTGTGCGCTTTACAGCACCTTTAATTTTGTCAACCAGTGCGTTGCCAGCGTCAATGTCTACACCAGCATCTTTGTAGCTAAGAGAAGCCTTGTTACTACTCACGGGAAATTCCTCGTTTAGATAAAGTTAGGGAAGAAAAATCGGCGCTATTCTAACAAGGGATAATCGACAATAGCAAACGTTTGCGCGGTTATTTATGCTTGTTGTTGATTTCAGCGCTTTATATGAGAGAAAAATAACCACAAAATCCCCGGCAAATGCCGTTAAATTGGCAAATGTGTCGATTGCACATCGAATTCAGAATTAATTGTTCACTAAGACTTATGTCACTCGTAACTTGGGATGGTTTGGGTATATAATTCGAAGGTTTATTAGAATCCGATTGGAGAAAGTTATGAGAGTTGTTGAGGTTAAGCACCCACTGGTAAAGCATAAACTTGGTTTGATGCGTGAAGGCAATATCAGCACTAAACGTTTTAGAGAGTTAGCGACAGAAGTGGGTAGCCTACTGACTTACGAAGCAACTGCTGATTTGGAAACTGAGCGTGTGACCATCGAAGGTTGGGACGGCTCAGTTGAAATTGACCAAATTAAAGGTAAAAAAGTGACAGTAGTCCCTATTCTACGTGCCGGTCTTGGCATGATGGATGGTGTATTAGAGCACATGCCTAGCGCTAAGATTAGTGTTGTAGGTATCTACCGTGACGAAGAAACATTAGAACCTGTACCGTATTTTAATAAGTTGGCATCATGCATCGATCAACGTATCGCTGTAGTGGTTGATCCTATGCTTGCTACTGGCGGGTCTATGATCGCAACCATTGATCTATTGAAAGAAAAAGGCTGTAAAGTTATTAAAGCACTGGTTTTGGTTGCCGCTCCTGAAGGTATCGAAGCGCTTGAAAAAGCACACCCAGATATCGAACTATTCACCGCTGCTATCGACGAATGCTTGAATGACAAAGGCTACATCGTTCCAGGTCTTGGTGATGCGGGCGATAAGATCTTCGGTACTAAATAACGTTCAATAAAACTATGCAGTAGAGCACGTTTGAATGGGCTCTACTTGTTGGTTTTCCTATCTTCGCTTATTATTTCCTAACTACTTAATACTACTGAGTTATTTATGCGACTATTAGCTTGTTTGCTAGCCACATTAACCTCCTTTTCTGCGCTTGCGGTCACCAAAGTGAACGTGTTTGATACCGATGCTGTTGTTGTTGAGCAACAAGAAGGGGCCAAATACAGCGGTGAAGAATTAGCACGCCGTGAAGGTATGAGAGAGGTGATTGTACGAGCAACGGGTGATTCAGCTTCTTTAGATAACCCTGTTGTACAAAAGGCCATTACTCAAAGCAGTCGCTTTTTGTCGACGATTAAGACATCTCAAAAAGATGATCAACCTATTTTAAAGATGTCTTTTAACTCTAAACAGATTCAATCTTTATTGGCTCAGGCAAATTTACCGTATTGGCCGGAAGAGCGTGCTCGCCTATTGGTGTGGATTGTTGAAGACAACGGATACGATAGAACCATCAGTTGGGAGCAGTCCGATAGAACGTCTGTCGCTAATTTACGATATGTCGCGGGCCAAAAAGGGCTACCTATTATTGTACCTGTTGGGGATATAGATGACGTTACTAGCATCAAACCTACAGAGCTATGGGGTGGTTTTACTAAGCAGATAGCCAGCAGCAGTCATCGCTATAACGTTGATGCTGTGGTGGTGGCTCGTATTAGCCGTAAGGGCAATCAACAACGCTTACGCTGGGCATTGTATGACGATAAGCCTCAGTTTATCGCGGACAGCGCATTAACGCCTGTTTCTGGCGAAGCCTCGGGTACGAACAAGCAAGTAACGGAAGCCTTAGTGGCTGATTTAGGTCGTTATTACGCCAATAAAAGCTCAAGTAAACGCAGTGCTGAAGTGGCCTCATCCATTGATGTCACCTTCTCCGGTGTTGAAGATGCGTTTTCCTTTTTTAGCATTGAACGAATGCTAGAAGGGTTATCAAGTGTTGCTTCGGTGGAACTGAGCCAAGTTGAAGGTGACGATGTTGATTTTCGTATTAACCTAATTACAGACAAAGCTGACTTTGAGCGCCAATTACTAAGAAGTAATAAAGTGCATAAATTGGCTAAGCCAGTGGTAGCATCTCCTGAGCCAGCTACCTCGACTCGCGTCGAGAGTAGCAATGAAGCAGGGACCGTGTCGCCATCAGGTGAGGAATTGTCCGGCAATGTGCCATCAGCCGATAAGGAATCACTACCAGCGCCTGTGCAACAGCCTACAGCGCAAGAAGCGCTGACGGAAGAGGTGCCACAACATCAGACTCTGGATTATGAATGGCAATCTTAGCTTAGGGCGCAATCTCTTAGTGTGTTGAGCCTAAACTAGACGAAATAGTGAACTAAAAAAGCCCCTGAATGGTAGCATTCAGGGGCTTTTTATTGGTTATTCGCTTAAGCGGCTAAGTGTCTAAGAGCCTGAGCCTAAGAGCCAAAACGTTGCTCTTCTTCGTGCTTATATTCCGATAATTTTTTCAGTTTTAAACCTAACTCTCTGCCACGTAATCGGCTATAGAGTGTATTGCTGATAAAGGTGATACTGGTAATAAGAAGCTCAATGATAGCCAAGGCTCTTTCACCCTCATCTACATACACTAACGTCAGCGAGTGTAGAAAGTAGAGCAATAGAATAAAGTTGGCCCAAGCAAAGGTGTAAGGTTTTTGCGCCAGCAGCCCTTTTATTGGAAACAATAAAGGCACAGACCACGCTATGGTGAGAAACCAAGGATTAATTTCTGCTGCGGGTGAAATGACGCTGTGCCAAAGTAGTACCCAAGCTAGCAATGCAAAATGGCCTATCTGAGCCGTTCGTAGCCATAGCTTGGTTGTTGGAGCCATGTCTATGGCATGAGAATTGGGCATTATAGGATCTCTAAGACCTGCTCTGGTGGACGGCCGTGTTTTGCTTTGCCATTGGCAACAACAATAGGGCGCTCAATCAGTTTACGATGTTCTAGCATGGCACTAAATAGTGCTTCGTCAGTGACAGAAGCATCACCTAGGTTCAATTCTTTGTAGATGGCTTCTTTGGTTCGCATCATTTGACGTACTTCAGTAAGACCTAGTTGTGCGTAAAGAGTACGTAGTGAGTCCAAAGTCAGCTCAGCATCTAAATAAAGAACGACTTCTGGTGCGATACCTTTTTCTTCTAATAGGGCTAATGTCTCACGGCTTTTTGAGCAGCGAGGGTTATGCAAAATAACAACAGACATGAAATTTCCTTTTTAGTTTTGGAGCGCCATAAACTGGTCGCGTTGTTGTAAAAGCTGATCGATACGTGCATCAAAGCGCGCTTGTTGCAAGCTGCCTAATTCAGACAATTGTGCGGCTTGGGTAAAGCTTTGAATGGCACGATTCCAGTTCGCGCTAAGAGCGTACAGTTCACCACGAGCGGCCACTTCGTTTGCCGAGTCCCCTAAATTAGCGTGTGCTTTACTCAATAGGTGCCAGCCGTTGCTGTCATCTGGATTACTGTGCGTGTATCGCTGTAGCAGCCGAACGGCTTCTTTATTTTTATCTTGTTCAATCAAAACATTGGCTAGATTGATCTCTAGCGTTGGATTACGAGGTTTTGTTTTTAATGCATCTTCCAACAGTTGCTGTGCTTTCTGTGGTGTTTTCTTAGCAATATTTAGGTCGGAAAGCGCGTCTAAAACAAAGTTGTTGTTCGGCAACTCTTTTTGCAATTGAACAAGTAGAGCTTCGGCTTTGTCGAGTTTTTTAGTGTCCAAATAAACCAGCGCCTTGCCGTATCGATAGGCCGCTTTTATCTTGGCTGGGGCTGACTTCTCTTTGCGTTTTAGCCAATCTAGTGCGCCATCGCTGTTGATACCGACATAGCGTGCCACAATGCGCGCCTTTGCCATATGAAACTCAAGTACAGGAACTACCGGTTTTGATGGGTAGGCGTCTGCGCGTGCACGGGTGTCTGTGATTCGGTCTTCAGGCAATGGGTGAGTCAGCAACATAGGAGGCGGTTTGCTGGCATAGCGGTACTGATCGGCTAAGCGGCCAAAGAAATGAGGCATAGCATGTGGATCATAGCCTGTTTTTATTAGGGTGCTCATGCCCACTCGGTCTGCTTCTTTTTCATTGCTGCGCGTATAGTTAATCGCACTTTGTATTGAGCCTGCTTGCGTGGCGGTAATCGCGGCAATACCCGCTTCAGGAGCAGCAATGGTTAATAAAATAGAAGCGGCCAAAGCGGCTATCGTGACGGGCGTTTTGCGAGCTTGATCTTCCATGCGCCTTGCTAAGTGGCGCTGGGTAACGTGGGCAATTTCGTGGGCAACCACAGAGGCTAATTCGCCTTCGGTATTCGCGTGCAAAAATAACCCAGTGTGTAACGCAACATGCCCACCAAAAAAGGCAAAGGCGTTGATATTTCGGTCACGAATCAAAAAGAAGGTAAAGGGCGTTTTAACGTCCGATGCATTGGCTACCAGTCGATAGCCTAGACTGGAAACATATTCACTTAAAACAGGATCACTGACGATAGGTTGGCTGGCTCTAAGAATACGCATATAGGCATCACCGTAGTGACGCTCTTGATCTATGGTCAAAGTGGCGCCAGCCGTTGTACCAATATCGGGTAAGTCTGTTGAGTTAGCAAAGCTTTGGGCACCAAAGCACAAGGATGCACTTAATAGCGTCGCTAATATCGAGGCTTTGCGTTTTAAATTCGTGGCAGTCATTGTTTAAGTAACGTGAGATCCGAGTTCCATTTAAAAGAGGGCTATCTAATGGTAAGACCCTACAGAGTCTATTTGGTTTCTTGAAAAGAGCAAAATGACAATTGTTAACAACTTAGTCACTAGGTTAACACGGGATAATGGTGGTTTTGAACTAAAAAAGATTTACAATAGGCGTATTTAGAATAAATAGAACACGTTCAAATATGTCAGTCGAAATCATTGATCTTACTGAAGAACGATGTCCGATGACTTTACTGTTGGCCAAGCGCGCAAGTAGGGTATTACACATTTCTCAAAGCCTTACATTTTTAGTGGCAGATTTAATTTCTGTAAACGACATGAAGGCCTATTTTTTACGTCAGGGTATGCTTGTGGATGTTAAGCAATACGCTGAGATTTATCACGTAACCATAATTAAAGAGTAACTATTACAATGCTAGACATGATGAAGCAATGGTATAAACGCAGATTCTCTGATCCTCACGCCGTTAGCTTAGTGACCATCATTCTATTTGGCTTTATTACTATTTATTTCTTTGGTCACCTCATTGCACCGTTATTGGTTGCTATTGTACTGGCGTATCTTTTAGAGTGGCCCGTCGTCCAACTGGTGCGTGTAGGCGTCCCAAGAACCCTAGCGGTGATCATCGTATTATTGCTGTTTGTGGGGTTAGTGTTATTTGCCTTTATTGGCATTGTTCCGACCATTTGGCAACAAATTGGCAATTTCTTTAATGATGTGCCGAATATGTATCGCCAGCTACAAGATTTTATTGACTCAATCCCTGACCGTTTCCCTGAGTTTGCAACCGTGACTAACGCTGAGTTCATGTTTGCCGATATGAAGAATAAATTAGGTGGTTTGGGTGAAAGTGCCGTGAAAGGCTCATTGGCGTCACTGGTGAGTTTAGCCACGCTTGGTGTGTATCTTATTTTGGTTCCTTTGCTGATCTTTTTCCTTCTTAAAGATAAGAACGAAATGCTAAGAATGTTAGGGGGTATCCTGCCTAAAAATAGGAATTTGGCCTATCAGGTTTGGCATGAAATGAACGGTCAAATTTCTAATTATATTCGCGGTAAAGTGATGGAGATTTTGATCGTCGGTAGCGCCAGCTACATTACCTTTGCGATATTAGATTTGCGTTACTCTGTATTGCTGGCGGTTGCCGTGGGGCTGTCGGTGTTGATTCCGTATATTGGTGCGGCAGCGGTGACTATTCCTGTCGCCATTGTCGGTTTGTTCCAGTGGGGGCTTGCACCGCAGTTCTATTACCTATTGATTGCCTATGGCATCATTCAAGCACTCGACGGTAATGTATTGGTGCCAGTCCTGTTCTCTGAAGCGGTGAACTTGCATCCGGTTGCCATCATTATTGCTGTATTGGTTTTCGGCGGGCTATGGGGATTCTGGGGAATATTTTTTGCCATCCCGCTCGCGACATTGGTCAAAGCGGTGGTGAATGCGTTTAATCATCCCGATTTGGATACCACGCAAGAGCTGCAAAGCCCCGAACAGTAAAGCGTTATTGTTTCCCATGAAATATAAAAAGCCAGTCTTGTATATACAGGACTGGCTTTTACTTTTAGGGACGCAGAATGTGATTATGCTTGATTTAAATAATCCAATACCACTTCATGGTGAGTTTTGGTTTTAAACTTATTGAATACGTGTTCGATAACGCCTTCTTCATTGATCAAAAAGCTGATGCGATGTAGTCCGTCATACACTTTCCCCATGAATTTTTTCTCTCCCCATACGCCAAAAGCTTCTGCCGCAGAGTGATCTTCATCGGATAAAAGTGTGAAGTTAAGGCTATCGCGCTCAATGAATTTACCTAGGCGTTTAACAGGATCAATACTGGCGCCTAGCACGATCACATTGTGCGCTTCTAGTTCCGCTTTAATATCACGTAACCCTTGTGCTTGAACGGTGCAGCCAGGGGTCATGGCTTTTGGGTAAAAGTAAAACAGTACTTTTTGACCTTTTAGCTCTTTTAGAGAGACAGAATTGCCGTCCTGATCAAGTAGAGAGACATCAGGAGCGGGTGTGCCTGCTGTTAATGTTTGCATTGAAAATCCTTAAACATTATCCATTGTTGATGAAATTAAGCGTGCCTTGCACATTAAGTGATTCACAAAATGAGGCAAACTCTTCTTGTAATTGCATTAAATTATACTCGCCCGATATTGATGCGCTTAATGCAATTTGAAATTTATCGTGCTGTTCCACATTAAGCGTTTTCGCACTTAACGCATTGATACCAATCTCTTTACTGGCGAAGAAGTAGGTAACTTGTTCTGTCAGACCAATTTTATCGTCGGCTTGAATGTGCGCTTCAATCGTAAACTGCTGAGCTAATTCGGTGTGCGTGGAGGTGCGTTTTACCATGGTCAGCAAATCATGCTCTGCGCCAAGTTGAGGCAAGGAGTGCTCAACGCGGGTGACTTGAGATGCTGTGCCGGAAATGAGCATGATTAACGTGAAATCGTTGCCAAGTAGTGCAATACGACTATCGATGATATTGCAGCCAAGATCGGAAATAAGATGGATGATTTTGTTGCCAATACCCGGGCGATCTGTACCAACGGCAGTGATAATTAAATGCTGCGCCATAATAGTCTCCTTTGACTGACGAATTTTTACAGTCTACACGTAATCATTTGTTTTCGTGCGGGGAAATGTTGGAAAGTTTAACAGGATTAACATATCGATATTCAATGAATGTCGATCCTGTCATCTTGAATGCAAATAATTAGTAAAAACTTGACGCCAATGCCCATATCCCCTTGTGTTTTCCAATCTCAATCAAGTACCATGCGATATTAATGAAATTTAGGGAGTGAGTCATGTTTTCAGGAAGTATTGTTGCTTTGATAACGCCTTTCAATGCAGATGATGAAGTAGATTACCAAAGTCTAAAGAACTTAGTTGAGTTCCATGTTGATGCGGGTACATCTGCAATAGTCGCAGTAGGCACTACAGGTGAGTCGGCAACGCTTACCGTTGAAGAACATGTAAAGGTCGTGGGCAAAATTGTTGAATTTGCTGACGGTCGCATTCCTGTTATTGCGGGTACGGGTGCGAATGCCACTCATGAAGCGGTGACATTTAGCCGTTTGCTGAATGATTCAGGCATTGCAGGGTGCTTGAGCGTAACCCCTTATTACAATAAGCCTACACAAGAAGGCATGTACCAGCATTTTGTTGAAATTGCTAAGGTCAGCGCTGTGCCAATCATTTTGTACAACGTACCTGGCCGTACTGGCGTTGATATGCATCCAGAAACGGTAGCAAGATTATCTAAAATCGATAACATCGTAGCGCTAAAAGACGCAACGGGTGACCTTTCAAGAGTCGAGATTCACCGTAAGCTTTGTGGCGATGATTTCGTTTTATTGAGCGGTGATGATGCGACAGGTCTCGATTTTGTGAAGTTAGGCGGTCAAGGTGTTATTTCTGTGACCAACAATCTTGCAGCAAAAGATATGGCTGATATGTTTAGACTGGCTGATGAAGGCAACTATGCAGAAGCGGAAGTGATCAATGAACGATTGATGGGTCTGCACAACGGACTGTTCGTTGAATCTAGCCCAATCCCAGTAAAATGGGCAGCACAGCAATTGCACCTTATTGAAAACAGCGCATTGCGTTTGCCAATGACGCCTTTATCAGACGCTGGCCAAGAAGTCGTGAACGCTGCGCTTGACCAAGCTGGCATTCGTTAAACCAAATTATCTACGATTCGAACCTCAATCGGGTGTTAAGGATCAGGAGTCTCAATGAAGTTTGTTAATCAGCTAGTGCTAAGTACACTGGCTGTCGCTATTTTAAGTGGTTGCGCGGGCAGTGCAGCAGAACGTCGTCAAGCGAAAGACGATTTTAAGTATCTTGAAGCTGAACCGCGTCCTGACATTGTATCGTCGCCAGAGCAGAAGCTTGAGTTTTACCCCGACTTTAATATCCCTAGTGGAGATTACGTTGGTGGTATCGGCAAGCAAGTTGATATTCGTCCGCCACAGCAAGTTTTGGAGCTGATTCCTGGTGCTCGTACTGAGCAAGTCGATGGCGTCGTCACTTTATGGCTGCTGACCAAAGAAGAGCGCGATAAAGTGTGGCAAACCGCGCAAGATATGATGGATGCTCGTGATATCAAACGCCTAACCTCTACTGACGACCGTATTGAAACAGATTGGATCGTATGGGAAGAAGAAGACGAAGAGGAAACGCTAAGTAGTCGTTATCTTATTGAGCGCTTCGAAGAAAACTCCCGTTTTGGATTCCGCATCAGCCTCATTGCCTGGAAAGAGGGCGGTGAAGAGCAAGAAGTTAGCCTAACCAATAAAGAACGTTATAACACATTTATGACTAACTTGGTGATGTCTCGTTACGACCAAGTGGTTCGTGATGAAGCGGCGAAGAAAGCGCTAGAGCTTGTGAAGGTCATCCCGCTGAGTATGGGACAAGATCGCAGTGGTCTACCGATTATTGTTGCTCGCGCGTCATACGATGTGTTCTGGCAACGAATTCCAGAGTTGTTACCGACATTGGGCTTCACTATCGATGGGCGTAACCAGTCTCAAGGCACTATTGAAACATCGTTCTCCCAACCTAATGATGACTTCTGGCAAAGCATAGATATGAAGCCTTTGAGCTATGACTCTCAGACTTATACCTTCTTGCTTGGTGATCTAGGTAACCGAACCTCGATTAACATTACCAATGAAGCTGGAAAACCCGTTTCAGAAGACATGCTAAAAGAGATGATTCCAGTATTAGTCAAAATGATGGAACAAACTAGCACGGCTAAAGATGGCGAAGCTGACGAAGAGTAATCAATACTCTTAAATAAATTGCGAAAGGAGCACCCGATTAGGTGCTCCTTTTTTTTATTCCGATTGTCTCTATTTACCAAGCAACAGTAATACCACGCTAAATGGACGGGTATTCTTTTTGTCGGTAAAATGCGCACTCGCGGCTACACATAAATTTCAGTCAGCTATAGAGAATCAACAATGATTGTAGACAATGTGTTTCCTGACAATTACGCAGAAATGCTGAATGTTTGGGAAAATTCAGTCCGAGCAACACACGACTTCATAACAGAAGATGATATCGAGTTTTTTAAACCCATTATCATTGAGCAGGCGTTTCCCACTGTCACGTTAAAATGTGTGAAAAATGAAAGGGGCTCAATTCAAGGTTTCATAGGCACCTATGAGTCCAAGATTGAAATGCTTTTCATCCTAAACGAGGCTCGAGGGCAAGGCATAGGCAAGCTGCTACTGCAATACGCAATAGAGCAGTTAGGTGCAACCAAAGTCGATGTAAACGAACAAAACCCACAGGCAGTAGGCTTCTACCAGCACATGGGCTTTAAAGTCGTTTCGCGCTCACCCCTTGATGACATGGGAAAACCTTTTCCAATTTTGCATATGACACTTTAAAGCTCGGTTTGTCGTAACCCAGTTTGTTAGAAGAAACGCCCAAAGCTAATAACTTTGGGCGTTTCCGTATGTGTGGGTGTTATTTTGAGTCCAAGTAGTTTTCCTACCTTTCTTCATATCCAGTGCTTTAACTAGATGGTCAAACTTGTTAATTCACCCACAGATGAAGTGAATGAAGTATTTACACAGTTTATTAGGTTTGAGTTTGGGAGATGGCTTGTTTTATTGAGGAGTCGTCTCGTTTTTACGTAAAGTTAGAGTGCGAAATGCGACGCTTATGCATTATATTTCAATGATTTATGATAGGTTTAGTGAACGTTGGGCAGCAAGTAGAAAAGCGAGCTGGCCTATTATTTTGAATGCTATGTAATAGGGAGAGTTAATGAAGCATACAAGCTTTCTATATCGAGATTTTTGGCTTTGGTTCCCTTTATGGATCATCCTTTTCATTATTGCCTTTTTTATCGAAAGTCAGTTATTAGAGACGTTAGCTGTAGGTTTATTGCTAACCTGCCTTGCTGCAATGGCTGCATTTAGCAATATGGATAAAAATGAAATAAAGAAAAAGAATCGAGAGGATATTGAAAATTATATTGACCTATTGGAAATAATATCTTCGCGATACTTCTCAATCAAAAACATATGCGAGCTATGTAATGAAGTATCAAATGATGACAGCAAGTTCACTAGAGGATTGAGAGTCCCTGAGTTAAATATCACTCCAATGCATAGTCATGTCAGGTATAGCAAATACAGTTTTCTTGTAAAAGCGATGCTTGCTAAGGGAAAAGAGGGAAAGCATATTAACAATTGTTTGGACCTCAATACGTATATTGATATGGAGGCAAGGTATCATAACCTCATTGCTATGATGGATCGTCGCAATGAAATTAATAGGGATATAATGGATAAAGTAGCTAAAATAAGCCCTTACTCTGGAAGTGAACTTTTCCATCCGAACTTTGAGGAGCTTTCTCAGTGTATCAATTTTTATCAATTCTCAGGTTTTTTATATCAAACTGAATGTGTCATTATTGAGATGAATCATTTACTTAGCGGCTATAAAAATATCACTAAGGGGCTACAAGATGAATTGCATTCAATGTTCACAGATGATGCAACTATTGAATTTGGAGGAATGTGCAAAATACCTCTGCACGAGGATAAACTTCTCTTCGATTATGTTGAACTATCTGTCGAGGAGCAGGAAAAGCTAAAAAGAGAAACTTACCCTTAGTGGTGAATTGTTGCATACGAAGCGTTTAAGACAGATTCTCAACGCTCGGCAGTTTTTGTTTTTCTTCGCTGTTTCGATAACTATAGTTATCGGTGTAGCAGACATACCTTTTGGTATGGCACCGCGTAACCTTCAAGGTCGAGGCTATGTCCGGTAATGACGCTCTGAATCCAAGATTATGTCTTGGCGGAGACTCCCGAGTTGGAGCCTTTGTTATATCTGAGGTATAGAAAAAGAATAATAACGGTGGCTAACAACTTTTAACAAAATCACTCATCCCCACTTTCCGAGTCACCATCGGCTGGGCTTTTATCTTTCAAGTTCTTATTGGTCTGTTTTTGACGTTCTGCATCGAGCTGTTTTAGCTTTTCTATGTCGTCTTTTTGCTGTTTAGACATAGTGCCTACTTTCATATTTGCAGTATATTTGAGCGCGGCTATGTTGCCCGCTACGACGCTAACGGCGATGAAAATAATGACCCAAGGGTTAAATAATAGGTCTACGAGCATGAGTGACCGTCCTACGAAGTGGTGATGTTGCTGACATATTGAGTGTAGATCTTATCGAGGTGCATTAATACCTCGTTGTTACCTTCTATGGGATTAAGGCGCAAAATATCAGCAAGCATTTGGCTGTTGAAGGTGGCTAATGCTTTGTCAGAGGTGGCTTGATGGCTTAGGTGCCACGGTTCTACTGCAACGCCGCCTTTGTCTTTGGCGTAGGGGAAAAAGAAGCCGTGCTGTGGTGCGTGAGTGAGTAGCCACTCATAAAAGGGCGCTTGATGCCCTTGTAAGTATTCCCAAGGCTCTAGTTGTAGCTGTATGCCTTCTGGAAGCAGGTTCTTAGCATAAAGGTCAAAGTCACAGCCCCAATGATGACGGCTTGCCCCAGGCAGTGCTGACCATCTTAAAATGGCATGGATGCGCTGCAATGGGGCAAGAGAGTGAGCGTCGAGTGGATCACCATTAATGTCTAGAATAGGGCGCACGCCTAGGTACTTGTTATTCCAAATCATTTTTTGTCGCTCAAAATCGCGAAAACCACTGGCGATGCTCAGTTCAAAACCGTGTTGCGCCGCATGATGAACTAGCGATAAAAGAGCTTCACTAACGGCTTGATGAACCTTTATCTCACGCTTATCAATAGTGATAGCGGTAAGGTGTGACTCATCAATACCGGTTAATTGCTGCTGGGTCCAATCGCTAGTCTCATTCATGTTACTTTCCTAGTAGGTTAATCAATACGTTTTGGTACATATCTGCTAATAGGTCTAAATCTTCGGCTTTTACGCACTCGTTTACTTTATGAATAGTGGCGTTGACTGGCCCCAATTCAATCACTTGCGCGCCCATTTTCGCGATGAAACGACCGTCAGAGGTGCCGCCAGTGGTCAATAGTTGTGGCGCTTTACCATTTACGGTAGTAACCGCGTCAACCACAGCAGTAAGCAGATCACCTGTATCGGTTAGGAAAGGTTCGCCGTTTAAGGTCCACTTAATATCGTAATCAAAGTCGTATTTATTTAAGACTTCATAGATACGTTCTTTGATTTGTTCGTGGTGGATTTCGGTGCTGTAGCGCAAGTTGAACATGGCGTGTACTTCACCCGGAATCACATTGCTCGCGCCAGTGCCGCCGTTTAGGTTTGGCAACTGGAAACTGGTCGGTGGGAAAAACTCATTACCGTTGTCCCATTCAATTTGCGTCAGCTCCGTTAGCGCTGGTAGGGCGTGGTGAATCGGGTTTTTCGCAATGTGCGGGTAAGCAACGTGGCCTTGAATGCCTTTTACGGTTAGCTCGCCAGTGAAAGAGCCGCGACGGCCATTTTTCACTACATCACCTACATAATCTGTGCTGGAAGGTTCACCGACAATACACATATCAATGATTTCGTTACGCTCAGTTAGCGTGTCGATAACGCGCGTTGTGCCATTGATAAACGGGCCTTCTTCATCTGAGGTGATAAGAAAGGCAATAGAACCTTTGTGGTCAGGATGCTCAGCAATGAAACGCTCTACCGCCACAACCATAGAGGCCAGTGAGCCTTTCATATCGGCTGCGCCGCGACCATACAGGTAGCCATCAACGACAGTAGGTTCAAACGGTGGTGTGTTCCAGTCATTTAAGTTACCCGCAGGCACAACGTCTGTGTGTCCAGCAAAGGTAAATAGGGGGGCTTGTGTGCCTCTACGAGCCCAAAGGTTAAGGGTGTCGTCAAAGTGCATAATTTCAATGTCAAAGCCCAGAGCTTTGAGGCGTTCAATCATTAATGGCTGGCATCCTGCATCTTCAGGAGTGACAGACTGACGGCTGATAAGATCGATAGCTAAATCTAAAACGGGACTGGAGTTCATCCTATTTTTTTCCTTAATTTGGGATTAAACGTTAAAAATACGGTCATATTGATCGGCTTTAAAGCCAATATGCAGTTGCTCACCAACACGAATGATAGGGCGTTTAATCATCGCAGGATGTTCGACTAAAAGAGGGATAGCGGTGTCTTGAGTGAGAGACTGTTTTTGCTCATCAGAAAGTTGACGGTAAGTAGTGCCGCGCTTGTTCAGCACCTGCTCCCAGCCTAAATGCTCGCAAAATTCGCTGACCATTTCGCTAGTGATACCTTGTTTGCGGTAGTCATGAAATGTGAATTCGATTTGGCTTTCTTGTAGCCACTTTTTAGCTTTCTTTATGGTATCGCAATTGGGAATACCATACATAATTACGCTCATCGTCTGTCCTTGCTGCGTTTATCGAAAGTAGAATCCTATCAAACAAATCCAGTGCGGTGTATCAATAAGTCAAGTTGAGGTAATGCAGAGTGAGAAACAGGAATAGAAAAACAGATGAATATGGACATAAGTTGCTGTTGTTTGATCAGACTCAAGTCCCCTTTTTCGATATTAGCAATAATTGTTGAATTAATTTTGGAGGTAGCAATGGAACTCAATCCTGTTTTTGCTCGTCGTTTGTATCTTGCCCATTTAGTCGCCAGTATGGAGCGTCCTAATGTTCCTAAATTGGTCGAATATACAGGTTGGCCTCGCCGAACAATCCAAGACGTGTTAAAAGCTTTACCAGGGATTGGAGTATCACTGCGTTTTATCCAAGATGGTCGCCGCCATAATGACGGCTACTATCAGGTGTCTGATTGGGGGCCCTTGAATAAAGAGTGGGTTGCAGGCAATACCGCAACCATAGCGTCTTATATTATTTAAAATTACGGGCGAGACATCAGTAGTGTATAGGCGATAAATCCTACCCAACTGATAACCAACAAGAACCAAGGCAATTTACTTGCTGACGGCGTTGGTGTCGTTTCCATGTCAGTGGCTGTTTTCTCTTGTGGCGATGTCTGTTTTTGTTTTTTCTTTAGGCTTTGCTTTTTCAGCTTATCGGCGTCACGAGCTTTTTGTTTTTGACGTTTTTTATATTCAGCGATGCCTTTTTCAATGCCTTGAGCAATTAACTTAGTTTGCTCTTTAGTTTGTCCCGGCTTTTGTGTGGCTTTTGCCACTTGCATAGCTTGTTGCTGGGTTTGGGATGATACCGTGGTATTGTTATTCTTCATAAGCGTTTAGTCAGTAAAGATTTGAGGTTAATTATGCCTTTAAATAAAAAGAAATGCCTCAATATAAAGTGAGTAGTGTGCGGTACTTAATTGAAGAATATGATAAAAACGGCTATTTAAAAGCCCCTTTTTGGCTGTGGCTGTGTTGGTTGTTTTTAGCGCGAGGTTGGATTGTATTTGCCTTAGCTGGGGTAACAAAAGATCAAGGCAGCAACATACTGGCCATGATCTACCCAAACTCTTCCAGCCTATATATGATGATGTGTATGGGAGTGCCTAGCCTATTTTTTATGTGGGTGATAGGACTGAGAAGCCCAGATCGACATTGGTTAAATAAGCTAATTGGATTAGGACGTTCGGTTTCTATTCTGCTTAGCATGGCGCAACTCGCATCAGAGTTGCACAACATTTTACAACAAGATGGTCAGTTTAGTTGGGGGAGTGCTCTCTCAGTTGTCGGCTTAAGCTGGATAATTATTTATCTATTTAACAGCCGACGTGTTAAAGACTGTTTCCAAAGTATTTCCGATAATTAGTTAGAACGGAGTAACTATGATTCAACCTCAAGCGGCGATAGTTCCAGAGCCAAGCCCATTTGCTTTATATGTTCTTTTAAAGGTCAAGGGCGACAAGAATAAAGTATTAACAGCGTTACAAAAAGTAGATGGTTGGGTTGAGGAAATCAACGCAAACCAACCGGGTGCGAGTCTAGCAACCAGTATTGCGTTTTCTCATCAGTTTTGGAGCAATAGCATCTCTGAAGATGTACCTAGTGAACTTATCCCGTTCCCAGTATTAGAGTGCAACGAGCACATTGCGCCGACGACCGATGTCGATGTGCTTTTACACTGTCACTCTCATCGTCACGACTTGCACTTCTATTTACTGCGTAAACTGATGTCAGAAGTGTCGGAAGAGGCAACGATTGTGGATGAAACTTACTCTTATCGTTACCTTGATTCTCGTGATATGACTGACTTTATCGACGGCACAGAAAATCCAGAGGGAGACGAAAGAGCAGAAGTCGCTTTGATTCCTGAAGGTACATTTGCCGGTGGCAGTTACATCATGGTGCAGCGTTTTGAGCACAACCTGCCAGCATGGAATAAATTATCGGTTGGACAGCAAGAAAAAATCGTTGGCCGTACCAAAGAAGACTCGGTTGAGCTAGACGATGTGGCAGCACAATCACACGTGGGTCGCGTAGATATTAAAGAAGAAGGCAAGGGCCTTAAGATCGTTCGTCACAGCCTGCCGTACGGCAGCGTTTCTGGCGCACACGGTTTGCTATTTATCGCTTACTGCAACACGGTACATAACTTTACCGCGATGCTAGAAAGTATGTACGGTCAAGTTGATGGTAAGACCGACCAATTGCTGGATTACACCAAAGCGGTAACGGGTGCTTACTTCTTTGCACCTAGCCAAGCAATGCTCAAAAACTTAGTCATCGCTTAAGCCGAATAAACACTCCTCTTTAGTTGGGGGAGTGTGTGATTGGCATGCTTAACAAGCATAAAAAAACGCAGCCATTGGCTGCGTTTTTAATCACTTGAATCTAAGTATAAATTACTTAGTTACACGTAGTACTGGAGTTTCACCTACAGTTACAGCGCCAGAAAGCTTGTTCAATTCTTTGATTTCGTCCATGTTAGAAATAACAACTGGAGTCAAAGTAGATTTTGCTTTCTCTTCTAGGAATGCCAGATCAAACTCGATGATAGTATCACCAGCTTTAACTTCTTGACCTTCAGAACCGATGCGAGTGAAGCCTTCACCTTTTAGCTCAACAGTGTCGATACCAAAGTGAACGAACAGCTCAATACCGTCAGTTGATTCGATAGAGAACGCATGGTTAGTTTCAAAGATTTTACCAATAGTACCGTTCACTGGAGCAACGATTTTGTTGCCAGTTGGTTTGATAGCAATACCGTCACCAACAATTTTCTCAGCGAAAACTACATCAGGCACATCTTCAATGTTAACGATTTCGCCAGATAGTGGTGAAATGATTTCGATTGAACCTGCAGCGTTGCCTTCGTCCGATACCAGCTTCTTAAGTTTGTCAAACAGACCCATTACATGCTCCTAAGCAGTTTATTCTATTAAATTATATTATTAGTTTGATTTATCCGCGATAAATTTCGCTACGTGCGCTTCGATTTCTGCGGCTGTTGGCATTTGCAGAGCTTCTTCTGCCATTGCTTGTACTTCCGAGAAGTTTGCGTTACGAATTACTTTCTTAACTGCAGGGATAGAGATGCCGCTCATAGAGAACTCATCTAAGCCCATACCCAGTAGAAGAAGTGTAGCGCGTTCGTCGCCCGCTAATTCACCACACATCCCAGTCCACTTACCTTCCTTGTGAGAAGCGTCAATCACCTGTTTAATCACAGTAAGTACTGCTGGTGATAGTGGATTGTATAGATGAGAAATAAGCTCATTACCACGGTCTACTGCTAGAGTATACTGAGTTAAGTCATTTGTACCAATACTAAAGAAAGAAACTTCTTTAGCTAAGTGGTGAGCAATTGCAGCAGCGGCTGGTGTTTCTACCATTACGCCAATCTCAATGTTCTCATCAAACGCTAAACCTTCAGAACGAAGTTCAGCTTTGTATTCTTCAATAGCGGCTTTCAGTTCACGAATCTCTTCAACAGAAATAATCATTGGGAACATGATGCTGAGTTTTCCGTGCGCTGATGCACGTAAAATACCGCGAAGTTGGTCACGAAGAATTTCACGACGATCCAAGCTGATACGAACGGCGCGCCAACCTAGGAACGGGTTCATTTCTTCTGGAAGATCCATGTATGGAAGGTCTTTATCACCACCGATATCCATAGTACGGATAATCACAGGTTGGCCTGCCATTGCTTCGGCAACTTCTTTATATGCTTGGTATTGTTCATCTTCTGTTGGAAGAGAAGTACGGTCCATAAATAGGAACTCTGTACGGTACAAACCAACGCCTTCACCACCGTTACGGATAATACCGTCACAGTCTTTAACAGTACCGATGTTGCCACATACTTCTACGTGACGGTTATCAAGAGTCACTGCTGGAAGGTCTTTTAATTTAGCAAGCTCTGCTTTGTCAGCAAGGAACTTATCACGAATTTGTTTCGCTTCGTTTAGTTCTGCTTCAGTTGGGTTTACGATGATTCGGTTGTTCATCGCATCCATAATTAGAGTATCGCCGTTTTTCACTTGTTTAGTGATGTCGTTAGTACCGACAATCGCAGGAAGCTCAAGAGAGCGCGCCATGATAGAGGTATGAGACGTACGGCCGCCGATGTCACACGCAAAGCCTAGTACGTAGTCTAGGTTAATTTGCGCAGTTTCTGATGGCGTTAGATCGTAAGCAACAAGAATGACTTCTTCGTCAATGTCACTTAGAGAAACAATGTTAATACCTAAAGCGTTTTTAACAAAACGAGTACCGATATCACGGATATCCGTTGCACGCTCTTTTAGGTATTCATCATCTAGAGACTCAAGCGCAGTGGCTTGTTCTTCGATGATTGAGTAGATTGCAAAATCTGTTGAAAGTTTGTCGTTCTTGATAAGAGCAAGGATCTCTTCTTCCAGTTCCTCATCTTCAAGAAGCATAATGTGACCTTCAAAGATCGCTTCTTTTTCTTCACCAAAAGTTTCAAGAGCTTTTTGTTTGATGATTTCAAGTTGAGCGGCTGATTTGTTTCGAGCGTCGTAGAAACGCTGTACTTCAGAGTCAACTTGGTCGGCTGAAATTTTGTTTTTGTTTAGAACGATTTCATCTTCTTGAAGAAGTAGTGCTTTACCAAAAGCAATACCTGGAGACGCTAGAATGCCTGAGATCATAGCTTTACCTTAACTTGGTCTGTAGTGGGCGGGTGACTGATTTTTTGCTTTTATAGAGTCTATTTCAATAAAGCCACTTGGCTGATGACAACAAAGTGGCTTTTATAATCGAACGTAGGCTCTTAGTGCAGCTCATCCATTAGAGCGACTAGATGGTCAACAGCTTCAGTAGCTTGTGGACCTTCAGCAGAAATAGTAACCAGAGTGCCTTTTACTAGACCTAGAGTTTGAAGCTTAAATAGGCTTTTAGCGCTCGCGCTTTTACCGTTAGAAGTCACAGTGATGTCTGCATCAAATGATTTAGCTTCTTTAACAAACTGCGCTGCTGGGCGAGTGTGAAGACCGTTTTCTGCAGTGATTTCTACTTGCTTCTCGTACATGTGATATACCCCGTTGATATTTAGATTATGTTTTGAAGTCCAAGTCTCAATTATAAATAAATTGGCTCGTGACCTTGGCTGAGTAAGTTCTTATGACTTTTGGTTACAGCCTAAATTATCGCTTCTTTTATTTTGAAGCAAAAAATAAAGCCTAGAAATACTACCAAATGCTGACCACTAATCAATAAGAAAGCCCCAGAAAGGGGCTTTTTTGGTCGAAAATTTGATTTGGGCACAGTTTTTTTAAGGCTATTGTTGATTTTCTTTCTCAGTGAATATGCCAGCAAACAATGCTGTACTTAGGTAACGCTCACCAGAACTTGGAAGTACAGTTACAATTGTTTTTCCTTTAAATTCAGGAAGTTCAGCGATTTTGTTCGCCGCAACAACGGCTGCACCTGAAGAAATACCCGCTAGGATGCCTTCTTCTTCCATTAAACGACGAGCCATTTCAATCGCTTCATCTGAAGTAACAGTGACTACTTTGTCGATAAGTTCAAGATCTAAGTTTCCAGGAATAAAGCCTGCACCAATACCTTGGATCTTATGTGGGCCTGGTTTCACATCTTCGCCCGCTAGAACTTGGCTAATGACTGGAGATTCAGCAGGTTCAACGGCTACAGCAGTAATGGCTTTACCTTTTGTTTTCTTAAGATAACGCGTTGTACCTGTGATAGTACCGCCAGTACCCACACCTGAAACCAATACATCGATTTCGCCGTCAGTGGCTTCCCAAAGTTCAGGTCCTGTGGTTTTTTCGTGGATCTCAGGGTTAGCTGGGTTGTTGAACTGTTGTAGAAGCAAAGTTGAATCTGGGTTGGCTGCAACAATTTCTTCTGCTTTTGCAATCGCGCCGTTCATGCCTTTTGCTGCTTCTGTTAGTACCAAGTTAGCGCCCAATGCTTTAAGAAGCTTGCGACGCTCAAGGCTCATTGACTCAGGCATAGTAAGCGTTAGTTTGTAACCACGAGCCGCAGCAACATAAGCAAGCGCGATACCTGTATTACCACTGGTTGGCTCAACAAGTTCAATGCCTTCTTTTAGTGCGCCTGATTTCTCTGCTTCCCAAACCATGTTGGCACCGATACGACATTTCACACTGAAGCTAGGGTTACGAGCTTCAATTTTAGCGAGAACGTTGCCGTTGCTGACGCGGTTTAAACGAACGAGAGGCGTATTGCCAATAGTTTGAGAGTTATCATCGTAAATCTTGCTCATGCTTGCTTCCTTGTGGGTTAACACGCTAATAGTATTAGGGTTTTGGTATTATTCGGTAATTTAATGGCTTAAATCATACGCCTTTAGAATAGAGCTGTTCTTAGCTCTGACAAAGGAATAAAACGTTATATCTAATAGCTAACTTTCTGATCTTGCTTAAATTCTGTGACCCACATCAAGGTCGCACCGCACACCGCGACGGGCATAATAATGAGGTTTAAAAAGGGTATAGAAGTGAAAAGTGCGACCATTGCGCCGTATCCATACGCCTTGCTTTGCTTCGCTTTGAGTGCAAAACGCATGCTATTGAAATCCACTTTATGGTTATCAAAAGGGTAGTCACAATATTGAATCGCAAGCATCCAACTGGTAAAAATAAACCACACAATAGGCGCAATAGTTTGACCAAAGGCTGGAATGAGCAATAAAAGGAATAAGCCGATGGCTTTAGGGAGTAAGTAGACAAGCTTTCGCCATTCACGACCTAATATTCTTGGGACGTCTTTGATCAAATCGGCCACGCTTTGTTCCAGCATATTTTCTGGGCTTAATCGTTGTTCCACCTTTTCCGCCAATAACCCATTAAAGGGCGCGGCGATAAAGTTCGCCAATGTGCTAAAGAAGTAAGAAAAGGTGGCTAATATAGTGAGTGTAAGCAGAGGCCAAAGAATATAGCTTAGCCAGCTTAAAAATTCAGGTAATGCCCCAAGCCAGTGCTCTATCCATTGATTGAGATGACTAAATAGATAAAATAATGCACTGCCTACTAGCAGTATATTAATGAGCAGTGGCATAAAAACATAGCGACGTAAGCCTGGTTGCATAGCCAGTTTAAAACCAGAAAAAAAATAACCGATACCGGACATATTGTGTAATTTTTGATGCATCTTATTGTTCCAAATACTGAGTTTTCAGCGGATTAGCTCTAATATAAGAAAAGCGTGCTCAAAATCACAGCATAAAGTACATAGATATTGCTAAAAGGTTCAACTCTACATCAGAGTTTTGTTAAAGTAGTTTTAGTCACTCAATCTCGGTGTCTCACCAGAGTAAAGCAGAGAGCAAAAAATGCAGGAATTGCGAATCGTATTGATAGTCGTAGGTGTCTTAGCCATCGCGGGCCTACTTATCCATGGTTTATGGACGAATAAACGAGAACAAAGTGGTCGATTTTCCGATAAACCACTGAGCAAACTTGATGATGAGCCATTATCAGAATCAAGTGTCGCTCAAGATAACTCAGCGAAACAAACTGTTGCGCCAGAAGATGATTTTGAGGTGGTGAAAGTAACCTCAAAGAGCGATAAAAAAGAACCAAGTTTCTCAGGTTTTGATGATGATATTGGTGATCCGTTATTAGAAACGGCGCAAGGTGACAAGTTCAGCAAGGCGCATCAGCCAACCGAAGTGGTTAAACCTACAGTATCGGTTAAACCCGACGAGCTTCCTACAATTACTATCAGCTCGGATGCCTACTCTAAACATGATGATGAGCCTTCTTCTGCTTTTATTACCAAAGAGCCGAGTGCGACAGAGCCTACGGTTGACCAGCCAGAGTTAACCAAACCCGTTGCTAGCGAAGTGAAAGCGGAGCAAGCGCCTATTCGTTTTGATAATAACAGTGCATTTGCAGAAAAAGATTCTCCAGCGCCGACAACGGAAGAGGTTGTTGCACAGCCTGTCACTCCTGAAGCTCCAGCTAAGGTTGAAGAACCAGAGATGGAAGTGTTGGTACTTCATGTGGAAGCGCGCGGTAAAGAGGAATTTATCGGTAGTGATCTATTTGTGAGCATGGAGCAAAATGGCCTGCATTTTGGTCCGATGGATATTTATCATCGTCACGTTGAGATTTCTGGAACAGGTAAAGTATTATTTAGTGTTGCGAATATGCTGAAACCCGGCACATTGTCACACGACGATCCGGCCACCTTTACCACTAAAGGGCTTTCGTTTTTCATGACTCTGCCTTGTTATGGCGATCCTGAGCAAAACTTTAAGATCATGCTACATACTGCGCAGATGATTGCGGATAATTTAAGTGGCAATGTACTTGATGACAAACGTACGTTAATGACGCGAGATCGTATCGATGCCTACAAACGTCAAATCCAAGACTTTGTGCACCGTCAAGAGCCAAAAGAAACCAGCAATATTTTCTAGTTTTCTGGTCAACCTAATAAACTGAAAAAAGGCTCTACATAGAGCCTTTTCTTTATCCTAATTTTTGAGAAACCTTTATGTCTGATTCTATTCAACAACAACACGCTAAGCTTTCTGAGTCACTGCATTATCACGCGGTGCGTTATTACGTTGAAGATAGCCCTGAGATCCCTGATGTTGAGTATGATCGCTTGATGCGCCAACTGCTTGAGCTTGAAGAGAGTCACCCACAGTTAGTGACGTTAGATTCACCGTCGCAACGCGTAGGTGGTGCGCCACTTTCAGGCTTTACCCAAGTGAGCCATCAAGTGCCAATGTTGTCGTTGGATAACGCATTTGATGATACCGAGCTCAAAGCCTTTTATAAGCGTATGCAAGACAGGCTTAATCATGATGCGCTGGGGGCATTCAGTTGCGAGCCAAAACTGGATGGTCTTGCGGTGAGCTTAATGTACGAAGATGGCGTATTGGTGCAAGCGGCGACGCGTGGCGACGGGGCGACGGGTGAGAATATTACGCAAAATGTTCGTACCATTAGTGCTATCCCATTAAAGCTTCAAGGCGAAGGATTTCCAACCCACTTAGAAGTGCGAGGTGAGGTCTTTATGCCCAAAGCGGGCTTTGAGCGTATTAATGAGCAGGCCCTTGCTAAAGGTGAAAAACCTTTTGCCAACCCAAGAAATGCGGCTGCAGGAAGTCTGCGTCAGCTCGATTCTCGTATTACCGCCAAGCGACCTTTGGGATTTTATGCCTATAGCGTTGGCGTGATTGAAGGCGGTGAATTGGTAGAGAGTCACTATCAACGCTTTATTCAGCTAAAAGGCTGGGGTTTACCTATGTGTCCTGCGGTACGTAAGGTGGATACATTAGAGGAAGTGATCGCTTATTACCGACATATCTTAGACACTCGCGATCAACTGGATTATGAAATTGATGGTGTGGTGATTAAGCTTGATGACATCGCGCGACAACAGCAGCTAGGCTTTGTTGCAAGAGCGCCTCGCTGGGCAATTGCGTATAAATTCCCTGCCCAAGAAGAATTAACATTGCTGAATGATGTTGAATTTCAAGTAGGGCGTACTGGCGCCATCACTCCGGTGGCTAAGTTAGAGCCTGTGTTTGTCGGTGGGGTAACGGTCAGCAATGCCACTTTGCATAACGCTGATGAAATTCAGCGTTTAGGGGTTCGCATTGGTGATACGGTGATCATTCGTCGTGCGGGGGACGTCATTCCACAAATTACAGGTGTGGTGCTTGAACGACGTCCAGATAGTGCAGCCGAAATTGTGTATCCGGTGGTGTGTCCTGTTTGTGGTTCTGATGCAGAGCGTACAGAAGGTGAGGCTGTCACTCGTTGTACCGGCGGTCTAGTGTGTTCCGCGCAACGCAAGCAAGCCCTCAAACACTTTGTTTCTCGTAAAGCAATGGACGTGGATGGTTTAGGCGATAAAGTCGTTGAGCAGTTGGTGGATAAAGAGATGGTGCAAACACCTGCGGATCTTTTCAAATTGAGTGCTGGACGTATTACCGTCTTAGAAAGAATGGGGCCTAAATCGGCGCAAAATGTTATTGATGCATTGCAAAAATCCAAGCAAACCACATTAGCTCGCTTTTTGTATTCTTTAGGTATTCGTGAAGTGGGTGAGGCGACAGCCGCTAACTTAGCGCAATACTTTAAGACGTTGCCTAACATTGAAAGTGCCACTATTGAGCAACTGCTGGAAGTGCCAGATGTAGGCGCTATTGTGGCTGAACACATTAAAGCCTTTTTCGCCCAACAACGAAATCAACAGGTGATTTCTGAGTTGATTGAAAGCGGTATTCATTGGCCAGAAATTGAAGAAGTGGCAGCCGCGGGCGAACTACCTCTAGCGGGTAAAACTGTGGTATTAACGGGCTCCTTGTCACAGCTAACTCGCTCTGATGCAAAAGCGGCGTTGCAAAATCTGGGCGCGAAAGTCACAGGCAGCGTATCTAAGAAAACCGATATTTTATTTGCTGGCGAAGCGGCTGGTTCTAAGCTGACTAAAGCGCAAGAGCTAGGGGTGGAGGTTCAAGACGAACAAGCCTTAGTCACCTTGATGCAGCAACACGGTATCGCTTAATAGAAAAAGGGTCTTAGATTTTTGTCTAAGACCCTTTTTTGTTATGTCTGGATTTTATATCGTAACGTCACGCTTTTTCTCGGATATAGAGCACAATCCCTTCTACTTTATACACTTCGACGGTAGTCCCTGAGCTTAAACTTTGAGACGCCACCGCTGTCCATGATGTATCTCCTAGATTTAAGCGACCTTTACCCACCGGAAAGTCTTGCTCTAACGTGGTGAATTGACCAATTAAGCTTTGAGAACGTTTATTGAGAGTGCTGGTTTTCTCATCTTGCTTATCTTTGCCTTTTTGATATCGCCACCACAGCCAAGTGGTGACCAAACTAAAGCTGGCAAAGCTCATCCATTGCATTTGCCAGCCAAGGGGCAAGATGCTCAACAGTATTCCAACCAGCAGTGCTGAGATCCCTAGCCACAAAAAGTAGCCTGCGGTTCCGAGCACCTCAAAACAAAGCAAAGTCAGGCCAAACGCTAGCCAATGCCAGTGATTAACATGTTGCAGTAGCTCTATCACGCTTTGTCCTTGTCACTGCTTGTTTTAAACATTTCAGCGACACCAGCAATGGAGCCCATCAGTCCGGTTGCTTCTAGTGGCAACATAATGACTTTGCCGTTTTCAGCTTGACCGATGGATTTTAGAGCGTCAGTGTAACCTTGCGCGATAAAGTAGTTCACCGCCTGCATATCACCTGCTGCGATGGCATCCGATACCATTTGCGTCGCTTTTGCTTCGGCTTCTGCGGAACGTTCGCGAGCTTCAGCCTGTAAAATTGCCGCCTGCTTTTCGCCTTCGGCTTTTAATATTTCAGATTGTTTGTGGCCTTGAGCACGTAGAATTTCAGCCTGTCTTACCCCTTCCGCTTCCAGCACTTCAGCACGCTTGTTTCGCTCAGCCTTCATTTGCGCATTCATGGCGGCGGTTAAATCGGCGGGTGGCTGCACGTCTTTAATTTCAATACGTGTGACCTTAACGCCCCAAGGGTTAGTCGCTTCATCGACAATCGTCAGTAGGCGAGTATTGATCATATCGCGCTGGCTTAGCATTTCATCAAGCTCCATAGAGCCCAATACTGTACGAATGTTGGTCAGAGTGAGGTTGCGAATGGCATGGTCAAGTTCTGTGACTTCATAGGCGGCTTTTGATGCATCGAAAACTTGCACAAAACAGACAGCATCAATGGTGACATTCGCGTTGTCTTTAGAGATGACTTCTTGAGCTGGAATGTCGAGCACCTGTTCCATCATGTTAATTTTATTACCGATGGTGTCGATAAATGGAACGATAAGATTAAGACCTGGTTGAAGGGTTTTGGTGTAACGACCAAAACGTTCTACGGTCCAATTGCTTCCTTGAGGTACCGTTTTAATCCCGGCAACAAGAACGATGACAACCAAAGCGATAAAAATGGCAATGGTAATGAGGGTTGAATCCATGCTGACTTTCCTCTAAATGAAGTAGTAGAAGGAATAACTATACCCTATTTTTCAGCAGTTCTACGTGCTTGAAGATTAAAAAAAGCGCGAAATGTTCGCGCTTTATGTGACGATGAGATGTGGGCTATGCAAGTACTCTAGTAAAGAATGGAGTACAACTGGCGACGGTATTGCTTAGCCGTGCTGTTTTCTTGCCCAAGTGCCGATAATACATCCATAAAGGTCTTTTTCATTTCACCGTCAAGGGCGCCAAGATCTTTGGCAATAAATGACCACAACAGCGCTAATGCTTCATCACTGCGGTTGACCTCATGGTATTGCAATGCCAGTTCGTTGGCGATCTTCGCATTACTTTCATCGCTCGCCAGTTGTGATTCCAAGGCTTGGATTTCAGGGCTGTTTGCGGCTTGAGCATGCAGTTCAAGTTTAGCCAGCAGTCCTTTGTAGTAGTTGTCTTGGTATTCAAGTGGAATGTGTGCCAGTAGAGCCTCAGCATCACTAAACTGCCCAGTCGCGAGTAAGCAATCCGCTTTGGCTAATTTAATCTCACCTTTGTTTTGCAACTCTTCAGGTAGAGTCGTTAATAGGGCTAGGGCCTCGGTGTGTTTTTGCTCTGAGATCAGAGTCAATGCTTGTTGCAAGTTCAGTTCATCTTGGCTAGGAAGGTGTTTTTGCAACATAGCTTCAATGGCTTGAATCGGTTGCGGGCCGCCTAAACCGTCTACCGCTTGCCCTTGATTAAAGAGCGCAATAGTCGGCAGTGCTTGAATGCCAAATTGACCCGCAATCTGCTGCTCTTGTTCGCAGTTCAGTAATGCTAGAGTAAAGGCTCCGGCATAGTTTTGTGCCAATTGTTGCATTTGAGGAACAAGATCTGCACTTTCTTGACTCATGGGTGCCCAAAAATAGACGACAACTGGTGTGGTCATTGAGCCTTCCAAAATTTGTTGGAAGTTGTGCTGGTTCATTTCTACGATGAATTCTGAGTGCATGTAGGTGTTCCTAAACTAATGATAACTCTTCTATAGATTGGGTTCTTTTGGCTAATCTCAAGGTGTTTATCACCCATAAGAAAAAACTCAGGCCAATCTCGTTAAATTCAGTCATTAACGGAGTGAGCCTGAGCTTCTATAAGTTTGGTTTTTGTAAGGATTACAATAGCACTAATACCAGTACCACAATCCCCACGCTTAACCAATTAAGCTTGTTTAAAGACATACTGTTCTCTTCAATCTTTAATAGGATTAATTGCAATAGGAGATATTTTGCACACTGTTTATTACAAAATTATGGCTAAATGCAAAATTTATGAAATTAAGGCAATAAAGTTTGAACTGAGGCAGATAGCTTCAATGTTTGTGTTTCCAAGTCATTGATTTTGGTATGCAATGACAGATTGCTTGTTTTTTGTTCTGAGCTTGGCGTTAATAACAGCACTTAGCGAGTGAGTAAATGTTGTAACGCAGGATGAATTCTTGAGTAGGTAAACGTAAACCCCTGTTCTGTTAAGCGCTTGGGTTTGGCTTTTATACTATCAAACAACAAGCAACTTGATTCACCCAGTGCCAGCTTGAGAATAAATTTGGGGGTAAACAAAAAGTGTGGGCGGGAAAGAGTTTTAGCTAATACTTGGCTAAATTCTTTATTGGTGATGGGGTGGGGTGCGACCATATTAAAGGCCCCTGAAGCGGTGTCTTTATCGAGTAAAAACTGGATAGCGCGCACCATATCTTCGATGTGAATCCAGGGCATATATTGTTGTCCTGCCCCTATTGGCCCACCAAGCCCCCATTTATAGGGTAAGAGCATTTTCTCTAGAGCACCGCCTTCTTGGCCTAGCACAATCCCTGTTCTTAGGGTAATGACGCGAGTTGAGGCAGATTGCGCCATATTCGCGATATCTTCCCACTTTTGACAAACCGTGTTGGGAAAGCCTGTTGCCTGATAAGTGCTATTCTCATCAACGATCAACTGCTTTTGATCGCCATATATCCCCACCGCAGAGCCACTGATAAAGACGCTAGGGGGAGTGCTACTTCGTTGAATGAGATCAACCAGTTTCTGAGTTAGGTTCCAGCGACTTTCACTGATGCGTTTTTTTTGCGCCTCAGACCAGCGTTTATCCACAATAGGCTCACCCGCTAGGTTGATTACCGCATCAAAACCAGAGAGACAGTTTAGGGACTCTAGTGAGTGGATAAATTGCAAGCTGCGCGGATTAATGTGCTTTAACTGTTTTGCTGCGTGCTCGCAATCTCGAGTGAGTAGCGTTATTTGATGAGGGATAAGCTGTTTGATCAATGCGCGACCAATAAACCCTGTACCACCTGTAATCAATATATGCATAGCCACTCCCAATTAAATCTCTAAGACCGCCTTTTTTAGCACATCCTGTGATTGTGTGCGTCGCGTTATGTCTAGAAGAATGAACCTATAATTATAGACACACTATTTCGAGGTTCACGTCACACCGAAAAGGAAAATAATTGACCATAGTTAAATTCTAAGAAGAAGGGGTTGATGTCGAACGATATTGACGAGTGCGAAGCTCATTTCTAAAGGAGCAATTTCACCTATGAATGCCTTTATACGATCTTTTATTGATAGCACAAAAGATCTCACGCCTATTGTGTTGGTGGTGGCATTTTTTCAACTGGTGATTTTACAGCAACCTTTGCCCTATTTTTTAACCATTGTATTGGGCATGTTTTTAGTGGTGTTAGGGCTAACGCTATTTGTGCTTGGCTTAAATATGGGATTGTTTCCCGTGGGCGAATCAATGGCGCAAGCCTTTGCTCGAAAAGGCAGCGTATTCTGGCTACTGTGTTTTTCTTTCTGTTTAGGGTTTGGTACAACGATAGCTGAGCCGGCATTGACAGCCGTGGCGATGGAGGCGGCTGAAGTGGCAGCAAAAGAAGGGGCCATAGAAGCTGATCACGCCAGTATGGATCAGTATGCCGATCATTTACGGCTAACGGTTGCTTTATCGGTGGGGTGTGCGCTGATGTTAGGCGTGTATAGAATCATCAAGGGGTGGCCGATTCATATTATGATCATCAGTGGCTATTTGCTGGTGGTATTGCTGACCTTTTTTGCTCCGCAAAGCATTATAGGTATTGCTTATGACTCTGGAGGGGTGACGACATCGACCATTACCGTGCCGTTAGTCACCGCGCTGGGTGTGGGGCTTGCTTCTGCCATTAAAGGCCGCAACCCCATGTTAGATGGCTTTGGACTTATTGCTTTTGCTTCTTTATTGCCCATGATTTTTGTCATGCTGTATGGCATGTGGTTAGCATGATTAGTCTGGCGAACACCCTCGATGTTTTCGCTTCCACAGTGATGGACGTATTTCCAATTGCGGTTGTGTTATTTGTCTTTCAAAGCGTGGTACTGCGCCGGCCTATCCGACATTTATCTTCAGTACTTGTTGGCTTCTTATTAGTGATTTTAGGCCTAGCCCTGTTTTTAGTGGGTCTGGAAGCGGCGCTGTTTCCATTGGGTGAAACTATGGCTATGCAGCTAACCACCCCTGAATTTTTGCAACAGATGCGTTTATCTAGCGTTGGGCTGTTGCAGTGGTTTGACTATTACTGGGTGTATGCTTTTGCTTTTTGTCTTGGGTTTAGCACCACCATTGCAGAACCCTCACTCATAGCGGTAGCGATAAAAGCCAACCAAGTTTCCGGAGGGAGCATTAAGGTTAACGGCCTACGGTTAGCGGTGGCGCTTGGCGTCGCGATAGGCATTACTTTAGGTTGCTATCGAATCGTCGCGGGCGATCCTATTCATTACTACATTATTGCGGGATATGCGCTGGTGATTATTCAGACTTATTTCTCTCCGCCAATGATCATTCCCCTTGCCTATGACAGTGGCGGCGTGACGACTTCTACGGTGACTGTCCCTCTAGTGACT
Organism: Vibrio ezurae NBRC 102218; assembly: GCF_000467185.1. GTDB lineage: Bacteria > Pseudomonadota > Gammaproteobacteria > Enterobacterales > Vibrionaceae > Vibrio > Vibrio ezurae. The sequence continues at coordinate 57,850 of NZ_BATM01000001.1, read as the reverse complement.
GCACTAGGGTTAGGGTTAGCCTCTACGGTGCCAGATAGGAGTCCACTCATTGATGGCTTTGGCTTGATAGCATTTGCCAGTTTATTTCCCATCATCACGGTAATGGCCTACGCACAGATTACGCGCTGGCTGAATCGGCATCGTCCAATAAAAAAGGAGAACTCAAATGAGATTTAAATTGATATTGGCTTTTGTTGAGGATACTCGAACAGATGCCGTGCTTGACGCGGCACGAGAAGCTGGCGCGACTGGAGCGACGGTAATCAGCAACGCCAGAGGTGAAGGACTCAACCAAAAACGGACCTTTTTGGGGTTGACCTTAGAGGTACAAAAAGACGTGCTGTTGTTTGTGGTCGAAGAGCATCTCTCTCGTAAAATACTCGAAAAAATCAGTGATATCGGCGAGTTTGATCAAGAGTCAGGGCAGGGTATTGCCGTACAAATTGATGTGGAAGATGCTGTGGGCGTTGCGCATCAAGTAGAAACGTTAAGCAAAATAGTGGAGGAGGAGATATGAAGAGCCGAACCAGTCGAAGGGTTAAAGATGTCATGTCGAGCACGTATGCTATCGTGGATGGGCTAATGACCGTAGAGGAGGCGATAGGCATTGCTCGCGCTAAAGAGGTGAAAGCCCTCATTGTAAACCGACGTCATAGTGATGATGAATTTGGTGTTGTATTGATGAACGATATCGCGAAGAAAGTGCTGGCGCAAAACCGCTCTCCTGCGCGCACCAATGTGTACGAAATTATGAGTAAACCTGCATTGTGCGTATCGCCAGAGATGAATGTAAAATACTGCGCGCGCCTGTTTGAACGCTTTGGTATCAGCCGCGCCCCTGTGGTATTTGAGGGGGAAGTCATGGGTATGGTTAGCTACAACAATATTGTCATTAAAGGCATGGTGTTAGATTCTACCCAGTAGGCGCAAACGCGCTATTTTCTGTCGCGGACTCTGGTTGGCTCTGGTGCATAAGCGGTGGCATTGTTACACTCTGAGAAAATATAAAAGAATAAGAGTAATTTACCATGAAACTGTTTTTTGCTTCGGATTTACACGGCTGCCTAGAATCAACTAAAAAGGTAGTGGAAGCCTATCATGCCTCTGGCGCTGAGCATTTTATTTTGCTGGGTGACATTCTCAATCATGGACCAAGAAACCCGGTTCCAGAGGGGTATGCCCCTGCACAAGTTGCCGAGCTCTTAAACCAATATAAAGACAATATCATTTCTGTTCGAGGTAACTGCGACAGTGAAGTGGATCAGATGTTGCTTGATTTCCCTGTAATGAGTGATTTTGCGATCGTGCTACTGGAAAGTGGACAACGTTTATTTTTGACTCATGGTCATCTATACAATCAAAATCGACTGCCTCCTTTAAAAGCAGGTGATGTGCTTGCTCACGGTCATACTCACTTACCCGTTGCTCAATCAATGGGAGAGTACGTGCTGTTTAATCCTGGTTCTTCGACAATTCCGAAAGGCGGTAATGTTGCAAGCTATGGCTTATTGGATGGCACTGAGCTGAGTGTGATCAGCTTTGATGGGGATGTACTGGTAACAACTCAGATTTAATCGCATTTAATACCAATCAGACTAAATCACGGCGTTAGAATTTTGGACTGTAGAACAACGATGTATCAAAAAATCGGCCTTGTTCTCAAGTATTTCCCCTTCGCTATTGCGGGTCACTTACTGAGTGTGATTGGTATAAGCAATTGAATAAACAATAAAAAAGGAGACGTTAGTCTCCTTTTTTATATTACAAGCTTGAGGTCGACACCAGCACTCTAGAACCGTGCCCTAGGCTGGTAAGAAGAATCGAATTATCATTGATGATATCAACTCGACGGCTCTGCTGAGCGTCGGTGCGCAATATTTGTTTAATGATCGTTAATTGCGAATCTTTAAAGTTTTGACTGCTGATTCCAGTGGATTGTTTAAACTCTTTTAAGTCGATCAATAAGTAGTTATCACTTAATTGCCAAACACCAGATTCATCAATATTGAGCACATGCATGTCTTGGTCATCATCACTTAATAGCTGTACGCGCGATGAACGGATGTATTCGCCATTTGGCAGGTATTTTACATTTGAGGTGATGTGTACTTTTCTTAATGGACCGACTAAGTCTTCGTTAATCTGATCGCTGTGTACAAAAGCATCAAGGTTGGTTTGCCATTCGCGTGCGGTCAATACTTGCTCAACTTTTACATCACTGCCCCAGTATAACCAACCGCTGAGTACCGTAGAAATGGCCAATAGGATAAATGCTATACGCTGGTTCATTATTTACGCTCTCCTTTTGCACAAATCTTGGACAGATCTTGTTGGTTTGCCACTAAGCGTACCGTGCTATTTTCTGCTGAATATTCAGGGCTGTGAATGTAATTTAAAAATAGTTGCTGTGATTGGCTTGCGGTCGCAATGACTTCAACAGGTGCTGACTCATCAGGGTATGCGTCCATGTAGTAGGTTACGCAGCTCTTAATACTTTCAAGCCAGTTGGTCAAAGGAGGGTGACTTTCTGTTGTCTTTACTGGTACGTCATTGACCACGGTTACTGAGCGGAATGTGGCAGGTGAAGAATGAGGCAACAATAAGGTAAATATAGGTAAAAGTACTGCCACAATCAGCATGACGCGCGTATTGAAATCCCATTGACTCCAGAATACGGGCTTTTTTGAGCTGACTTCGGTTTTAGGTTCTTTTAGCTGTGCCGTGGTTACTGACGCTAATGCAGGCTCAACAGCAGGCGCAGCCGGTTCTTCTGCGGCCAGAGTCGGAGAGCTGGCTTCTACTGAAGATATCAGTTGATAACCACGCTTTGGCACAGTTTTTACAAACTGAGGGGACTTTGTAGAATCTTTTAGCATTTTTCTCAGCGTAGAAATCGCTTGAGTTAAGCTTGAGTCATCCACTTGAAAACCTTGATCGCGCCAAACGTATTCGTGCAGCTGGTCTCGAGTGACTACTTCGTTAGGGTGCTCGCAAAGCAACATAAGAATTCGGCTTTCATTGCTACCAAGTCGCACCAAACTATCGTTATCTGATTGATCGATAAGTGAATTGCTCTTTGGATCAAAAATATACTTTTGGGCTAGTAAGTATTTAATACCGATTTTGCTCATTTAGGTCTTCTTTGATTTTTATCTACATGAATGATGAGTCGCCACACTCATTCTCGATGCAGTGTGAGAGGAATCGCCTTTTATAGCGGATGACTGTCATAGCATAATAAAATTTTATCTAAAAAGCAGTTTTTTTGTCGCTAATGACCTTGAAATTAACCTTCTTACCCTTATTTATCTCTCATAAGTCGTCGTATAAATAGATACACGCGTTAATGCGTTTATGAGTAACATAAAATTCATGGAGTTAAAATGAGCGAGACAGTGTCAGCGAATAAAGAAACACGAGGTTTTCAATCTGAAGTTAAACAACTTCTGCACCTTATGATTCACTCACTATATTCAAACAAAGAAATTTTCCTGCGTGAGCTAATATCGAATGCATCTGATGCATCCGATAAGCTGCGTTTTCAGGCTTTGTCTCAGCCTGAGCTGTATCAAGGTGAAGCGGATCTTGGCGTTAAATTGTCTTTTGATGAGAAAACAAACACCATAACGGTATCGGATAACGGTATTGGTATGAGCCGTGACGATGTTATTGAACACTTAGGTACGATTGCCAAATCAGGAACCGCTGAGTTTTTCTCTAAGTTATCAGAAGACCAATCAAAAGATTCTCAACTCATTGGTCAATTTGGTGTTGGTTTCTATTCGGCGTTTATTGTGGCAGACGCGGTGACAGTACGCACTCGCGCCGCAGGTCTTGCGGCTGAACAAGGCGTGCAATGGCATTCTGCGGGTGAGGGTGATTACACCATTGAAGACATTACGAAAGAGTCTCGTGGTACTGAGATCATTCTTCACCTACGCGAAGAAGGTAAAGAGTTCTTATCTGAGTGGCGTCTGCGTGATGTGATCAGCAAATACTCTGATCACATCGGTATTCCAGTGTCTATCTTAACCAAAGTGACTGACGACGAAGGCAAAGAAACGGGCGAAACTAAGTGGGAGCAGATCAACAAAGCTCAAGCACTATGGACGCGCAACAAGTCGGAAATCAAAGACGAAGAATACACCGAATTTTACAAGCATATCTCAAACGATTTTGCGGACCCTCTCGTGTGGGGACACAATAAAGTAGAAGGTAAAAACGACTACACTAGCTTGCTGTATATCCCAGCTAAAGCCCCTTGGGATATGATGAATCGCGATCATAAGAGCGGTTTGAAGCTGTATGTTCAGCGCGTGTTCATTATGGATGACGCTGAGCAATTCATGCCGTCTTACCTTCGTTTTGTCAAAGGTTTGATTGACTCAAACGATCTTCCTTTGAACGTATCGCGTGAAATTCTGCAAGACAACAAAGTGACTCAATCACTACGTAATGCGTGTACTAAGCGCGTACTTACTATGCTTGAGAAATTGGCGAAGAAAGACGATGAAAAATACCTCTCTTTCTGGAAAGAATTTGGTCTTGTATTAAAAGAAGGTCCGGCTGAGGATTTCTCAAACAAAGAAAAAGTAGCGGGACTATTGCGCTTTGCTTCAACAGAAGTAGACAGCAGCGAGCAGTCAGTGAGCCTAGCAAGTTACGTTGAGCGCATGAAAGAAGGCCAAGATAAAATTTATTATCTAACGGCTGACAGCTATGCAGCAGCGAAAAACAGCCCACACCTTGAGCAATTTAAAGCTAAAGGTATTGAGGTTGTCTTGATGTACGATCGCATCGATGAATGGCTAATGAACTACTTAACTGAGTTTGATGGAAAACAGTTCCAATCCATCACTAAAGCCGGTCTAGATTTAAGCCAGTTCGAAGATGAGCAAGAAAAAGCGAAGCATAAAGAAACCGAAGAAGAGTTTAAATCGGTGGTAGAGCGTACGAAAGAGTACCTTGGTGATCGCGTAAAAGAAGTGCGTACAACCTTTAAATTGGCCAATACGCCAGCGGTTGTTGTGACTGATGACATGGAAATGGGCACTCAGATGGCAAAACTTCTAGAAGCAGCAGGTCAAGCGGCTCCTGAAGTGAAGTATATCCTTGAGCTAAACCCAGAGCATGACTTAGTCACACAAATGGCTGACACGGCGGATGAGATTGAATTTGGTCGTTGGGTTGAGCTGCTATTAGGTCAAGCAATGCTGGCTGAACGTGGTTCGCTAGAGGACCCAAGTCAGTTCTTGAGTGCAGTGAACAAACTATTAGTTAAATAAGCAATAGAGCCAATAAACTCAAAGCTGAACATTGAGCTCAGAATTGTGATAGTATTCTGGGCTCAATCGTTATTAAAACAGAGTTATACCGAAACTTACATTAAAATCAGTGAGTTACTGATTTCAGTAGACTTGTGAGCTTCGGTATAAAAGAAGAACATTAAAGAGGAAAAACAATGCGCATCATTCTTTTAGGTGCTCCTGGTGCTGGTAAAGGTACTCAGGCTCAGTTCATCATGGAAAAATACGGTATCCCACAAATTTCTACTGGTGACATGCTACGTGCTGCTATCAAAGCGGGTACTGAGCTAGGCAAAAAAGCTAAAGATGTAATTGATGCAGGTCAGTTGGTGTCTGATGACATCATTCTTGGTCTTATCAATGAGCGTATTGCACAAGATGATTGCGAAAAAGGCTTCCTACTTGATGGTTTCCCACGCACTATCCCACAGGCTGACGGCCTAAAAGAAATGGGTGTTGTGGTTGATTACGTGATCGAGTTTGATGTTGCTGACGATGTTATCGTTGAGCGTATGGCGGGTCGCCGTGCTCACCTTCCATCAGGCCGTACTTACCACGTTACTTTCAATCCGCCTAAAGAAGAAGGCAAAGATGACGTAACGGGTGAAGCACTAGTCGTTCGTGATGATGACAAAGAAGAAACCGTTCGCGCTCGTTTAGGTGTATACCATTCTCAAACAGCACCACTGGTTCAGTACTACGGTAAAGAAGCAGAAGCAGGCAAAACTCAGTACCTAAAATTTGATGGTACTAAGCAAGTTGCAGAAGTGAGCGCTGACATCGAAAAAGCACTTTCTTAATTATTGCTTATTGATACGCGAATTTAGATACTATAAGGACGACCTAAGGTCGTCCTTTTTTATTGCTTAAATATCAGGATTTTATGGAACATCAACCTAAAGAAGGCGTGTTATTAGTTAACCTAGGAACACCAGACCAAGCAACGCCTAAAGCGGTAAAGCGCTTCTTAAGTCAATTTTTGCATGATCCGCGAGTCGTCGATATGACGCGCTGGCTATGGTGCCCTTTGTTGCATGGCGTGATATTGCCTGTGCGCGCACCTAAGGTCGCTAAACTCTACCAAGGTGTTTGGATGGATGATGGCTCCCCGTTGATGGTCTACTCTGCAAGGCAAGCGGCTAAGCTCAAACAAAAGTTGCTCAAACAAAAACGGAGTATTCCTGTTGAGTTAGGGATGACCTATGGTAATCCCAGTTTATTTGATGGCATGCAGTCCTTAATTGAGCAAGGGGTTGAAAGAGTTATCGTACTTCCTCTTTATCCTCAATATTCTGGGACTACAACAGCGGCTGTAGTCGATGGTCTTGGAAAAGCTTTTAAGAAAATGACGGTGGTGCCTTCTTTTTCTGTCATCGGTGACTATCACGATCATCCTTTATATATAAAAGCCTTAGCCGATTCGGTACGTCGTAATTGGCAGGAGCAAGGACAAAGTGAGTACCTGCTTTGCTCGTATCATGGCATACCTAAGCGTTACGCTGATAATGGTGATGTGTATCCACAACATTGCCAAACAACAACGAATTTACTGGCAAAAGAGCTTGGGCTGGACAGCAATCAAATAGGAATGACCTATCAATCTCGTTTTGGTCGTGAAGAGTGGTTACAACCTTATACCGATAAAACATTAGAGACGTTACCTCATCAGGGGGTGAAACACTTAACGATTATGGCACCCGCGTTTTCGGTTGATTGCTTAGAGACACTGGAAGAGATTTCACAGGAGTGCAAACAGCTCTTTATGGATGCAGGAGGGGAGCAGTTTGACTATATTCCTTGTTTAAACGACAACGATGCGCATATCGATTTGATGGTAAGCCTAGTGAATGAACAAATGTTGAGTGATGAGTAAACACTTCTTTGTCGCTATGATTTTAACTTGCTAGATGAGCTGATAATATAACGACAGTATTCTGTGAAAGAAAATTGTGACCACAGAAGCCGTTTTAGTTATAAGGTAGCGATCATGAAACGTTGGTATTTGTTGTATTGTAAACGTGGTGATCAACAACGTGCTCAAGCACATTTAGAAAATCAAGGCGTAGAAGTGTATTACCCTAAGCTGGTAATGGAAAAACGGGTGCGCGGTAAACGTACGCAAAAGGTGGAGCCTTTATTTCCTAGCTATATGTTTGTGCGTTTTGATTATGAGCAAGGCCCTTCGTTTACCACGGTGCGCTCCACTCGCGGTGTGTCAGACTTTATTCGTACCGGCGCATACCCAACCGAGCTGCAAGGTGATTTGGTGTATACCTTAAAGCAGCAGGAGCAGGCTCAAGAGGTTGTGACGTGCAATACTCCTAGTATTGGGGATAAGGTTGAGATTAGCTCTGGTCAATTCTCTGGGGTTGATGCGATTTATCAAGAGGCTGATGGCGAGACTCGCTCGATATTATTGATCACGATGATCAATAAAAAAGTGGCGGTGAAAATAGACAACAAAGACCTTGTCTTGTAATTGGTATAAAACGTTTCTCACAAACCACTCTTTTCATCACATAAAGAAAGGGGCGCTAAAATTAGCGCCCCTTTTTTGTTTATTCTAGAGAGTAGAGATTAATACGCTTCGTTGTGAATGGCCTTCACAGCGCGACCTGAAGGATCAGCGTTGTTTTTGAATGACTCATCCCACTCAATTGCTTTTGCTGACGAACACGCCACTGATGGACCACCAGGGACACATTCAGCCGCTGATGGAAGAGGGAATAGCTCTTCAAAGATTTCGCGGTACACGTAGCCTTCTTTAGTGGTCGGCGTGTTGTACGGGAAACGGAAGCTTGCCGTTTCCATTTGCTTATCTGTGACTTTCGCTTCTGCTACTTCACGTAGTGTATCAATCCAACTGTAGCCTACGCCATCAGAGAACTGTTCTTTTTGACGCCAAGCAATCGCTTCTGGAAGGTAGTGTTCGAAACATTCACGCAAGATGTGTTTTTCCATCTTACCGTTGCCACACATTTTGTCTTTCGGGTTTAAGCGCATCGCAACGTCGATGAACTCTTTATCTAGGAAAGGTACGCGACCTTCTACGCCCCATGCCGCCAAAGATTTGTTGGCGCGAGCACAGTCAAACATGTTGAGTGCTAATAGTTTACGTACGGTTTCTTCATGGAATTCTTGAGCGTTTGGCGCTTTGTGGAAGTACAAGTAGCCACCGAATATTTCGTCAGCACCTTCACCAGACAGTACCATCTTAATGCCCATCGCTTTGATTTTACGGCCCATTAGGAACATAGGCGTAGACGCGCGGATAGTGGTGACGTCGTAGGTTTCGATGTGATAAATCACGTCACGAATGGCATCTAGACCTTCTTGAATGGTGTAGGTCATTTCGTGGTGAACAGTGCCAATTTGATCGGCAACTTCACGAGCCGCTTTCAAATCAGGTGCGCCTTCAAGGCCCACAGCAAATGAGTGAAGTTGTGGCCACCACGCTTCCGATTGGCTGTCATCTTCCACACGCATTGCAGCAAAACGTTTTGCCACTGCTGATGTGATAGATGAGTCTAAACCGCCAGAAAGCAACACACCGTAAGGCACGTCTGTCATTAGCTGGCGTTTAACCGCCGCTTCTAGTGCTTCTGTTAGCTCTTCTTTGCTGGTGGAGTTGCCTTGTACTGCGGCATATTCGTTCCAGTCGCGGATGTAGTAGCGAGTCGCTTCTGCAGCACCTGACTCCAGGTAGCTACCTGGAGGGAATTCACTGACTGTTTTACAAACAGGAACCAGCGCTTTCATTTCTGACGCTACATAGAAGTTACCGTGCTCATCATGACCTTGGTATAGAGGGATGATGCCGATATGGTCACGGCCAATAAGGTAAGTGTCTTTTTCTTCATCATAAAGAACAAAAGCAAAGATGCCGTTCAGTTCTTCTAGCAAGTCAGCGCCCATGTCTTGGTATAGCGCTAGGATAACTTCACAATCTGAATCAGTTTGAAACTCGTACTTTCCTTCGTAACGAGCTCGGATTTCTTTATGGTTGTAAATCTCACCATTTACCGCAAGCACCAATTTTTTATCTGGGCTATACAGAGGTTGTGCACCACTATTTAAGCCAACGATCGCTAAACGTTCGTGTGCCAAGATAGCTCTTTCTGATGAGTAAATACCTGACCAATCCGGTCCGCGGTGACGAAGTTTCTTCGACATTTCTAACGCGACAGGGCGCAGTTTGCTTGCATCACTTTTTATGTCGAGGATACCAAATACCGAGCACATAATTCTTCCTTAAAAGTTCACTTTATATAAGTTCAATTTGCCATTGTTTCTAAAAAAAGCAACCCACAAATCAACATTTAGATAGTTAAAGGTACTGTACGATAGATTTAATCTAATAAAACACCAAGTTTAGTATATGGCGTTTAACTACTGGCTCAATAATAACCAACTAAAGAGTATGGATCATAAAGTTGTTACGTCCAGAGCTTTTTACTTGATATAGCGCTTGGTCAGCATTTTGGAAAAATTGCTGACTATCCATATGGGCTTCATCAAACTGGCACCCCCCAATGCTAATAGTGAGTTTAGGCTGAGTTGGGTGGCTGATATTGAGATCAGATACGGCTTGCAGTAAGCGCTTTGCCAGTAGCGTTAACCCGCTTTTATCGGTATTGGGCAACAATACGACAAACTCTTCTCCACCAAAGCGTGCGACGGTATCAATTTCTCGGCGGCAGGTTTTATTTAATGCGATCGCCACTTGTTTTAGGCATACATCACCCACCTGATGACCGAGTGTGTCGTTGACCATTTTAAAATGATCGATATCTATCACTAATAAACCCAGTGGCGAATGAGCGCGAGTCGCGCGCTGGATTTCTTCTGCCAGTTTTTGATCAAAGTAGCGACGATTAAATAACCCCGTCAGTGTATCTCGGCCAAGCAGCACTTTGAGTTGTACCTTTTGTGCTTCTAGCTCCATCAACTGCATAGTGATCTGCTGTTTTGCCTTACTTTGTTGCTGAGTATGGATAAAGTTAAGTGACTGAGATGTATAGTGATCTTTTCCTAAGTAGAGTAGCCACGAAATGATGATCAAATTGGATATCAGCAGGTGCACACTTAAAATGTCAGTGCGGTCTTGTTGCCACATGACAAACGCACAACCGCAGATAATACTGCTGCCGTAGATGATGGCTATCTCTCGGCTTTTGAGTATGGTCACTTTCACTAAGGCTGTGATCATGATGACGGATATGGGGGCTAGAGTGTAAGAGTGACTAATTAAAGCTGCATGGAAAATAGTGAGAATACAAGTGGTTAAAAACAAATACAGTATGTTGAAACTGTTATTGTGCGGCAGTCTTGGTACGAAGAACCAAATGGTTAAGCAGGCGATAGGGCCAAAAAAGATCAAATAGTCACGAAAGCGTTGTAAATTGGTGACGGAGTCAAGTAGGGCACTTTTGGGGCTCCAAAATGGCATCACTATCCCAAATGAAAATAGGCATAGGGCAATAATGGGCAACCATATCCTGAGCTGTTTACGGTTATAGGTTGTGATATAGCTTTGAAACTGAGCTTGTTGTAGATCTGAGAGAGTATTGGTCACAATGATCCATGTGTTCTCGATAATGGTTATTAAGAATAGAACCTAGCCTTTCAATACAAATGAAATGGCTGGGTTCTAAGCAAATAAATACAGCACTAAATCAAGAGGTTACATCTTACTACGAGCGCTTGTTGTAAATTGTGGCGACAAAGTGTCGCACACATGGCGTGCAAATCCGCTGCCCGCCTCACTGTAGATATTAAACGCCGCATCGGCGCCTAACTCGATAAATTGGTCTACCTGATCTTGATATTCAGCAATGGCTGCAATTTTTCCTGTGTAGCCTCTCAACCTTAATTGTTCTAGCGCGTAACGGTTACCTTTATTGTTCGGAATAGCGAGCAATATCAACTTTATTTGTTCAAGATCTTGCACCTTTTCCCAAAAATCAGAATCGGTCACATCCCCGCACAGAATATTGCGTTGTCGTCTGGCGTGATGCTCTGATGTATCCGTTCTAATTTCTATGCCCAGACAGATGTCACCATGGCGCTCACTCAGTTCGTCATACGCGCCAGTACCGATGCGTCCCATACCCAACACTAGGATTTGCGATTGCCCAATATTGATGGCCTGATCGCGAATATGGATTTTGCTATCACTGTGTTCACGAAGCCAGCTCGCGCTGTGACGATAGATGCTGTTGCTAAAGCGATTTAAAGGCGCGGCTAAAACAAAGGAGATAGAGACTGCGAGCGCTATCGACACCATGATGTCACCCGAAATCCAACCTTCTTTGTAAGCCAACCCCCCAACAATTAGGCCAAATTCACTGTAGTTGAATAAGGTCAAAGAGGTGAGTAGCGAGGTACGAACTCGAAATTTAAATCGGTCCAAAATGACGTAGTATAAGAGCCCTTTAGCGGGCAATAAAAGCATAAATACCAGCGCAAGGATTAGGCCTGCCATGGTCGGTTGTTCGGAAAGGCCGATGTTTAAGAAAAAACAAACCAGAAACATTTCTTTTAAATTAAATAACGACTTAGAGAGTTCAGAGGCTTTTTTGTGGCCTGCTAGTAACATGCCGAGGATCAGCGCGCCAAGGTCACCTTTAACGCCAACCAGTTCAAATAATCCAGCACCAATAACCAAAGCAAAAAAGATGCCACACAACACCAGCAACTCGCCGTGGCCGACTTTATCCAATACTTTGTAAAACAGCGGACGCACTACGGGTAATGCAAATAAGAAGATGGCGTACCATTCTGGGATTTTTCCGGTTGATACGGTAAGAAAGGCGACTGCAAAGATATCCTGCATAACCAAAATACCAATGGCCATACTGCCATAGGTTGAGTTGATCTCACCGTTGTCTTGCAGTGCTTTTATGGCAAATACAGTACTAGAGAATGACAGCGCAAACCCTAAAATAGCCAGTTGAGAAAGCGGCATATCGGCAAAGAAACTCACGCCAATCGCTTGCAACCCAAATAAACACAATGTGAAGAACGTGGTTGAGGCGACATTATGTAATGTGGCGCCTCCCCAAATTTCTTTTGAGAGAAGTACTTTTACGTCTAATTTAAGACCAATGGTGAACAGCAATAAGGTGACGCCAAGGTCGGCGATCTCACTGATGGCATTGTTGCTCTCAAAGCCTAATGCATTGAGAGTAAAACCGGCTAACAAAAAGCCAACTAGAGGAGGAAGGTTGCATCTTTGCGCGATAAATCCCGCCAAAAATGCACCACAGATGAGCATGATGTCCATTATATGCAGTCTCGAAGTGGTTGAGAGACAGCAGTCACTCAACCAGAACCGAGTCTACTGTCATAAAATTTAGTGTTCTGAATCCATTAACTTTTGTAACAGCATACCATTGAGCATTGCACGTTTTATCATTGCAAAAGCACCTAATGTGGGTAAATGCTCAAGTTCAGATGACACTATAGGCAGGTCTTTGTGAAATGCGGTTAGAGATTGGCTGTTTACATTTCTTTGAATTGCGGGGAATAGTAACTCTTTTGCCGCCGTAATATCACCCGCTAAAACAATTTTTTGCGGATTGAAAAGGTTAATTACAATTGCGATGGCTTTACCAAGCTGAACACCAACTCGCACAATACTTTGTGTAGCCAATGCATCGCCAAGCAGTGCATGTTCACAAATGGTGTTTATATTGATGTTTGGTTCATCAGACAGGGTAGAGTTATAGCCACGCGCGAGACGGGTTTTTACGCCTTTAATAATGGCTGGGTTTGAGGCTACCGTTTCCAAGCAACCAAAATTGCCACATTGACATTGTTCACCTAAAGGGTCGATTTGGATATGCCCAATTTCTCCGACATTTCGATTCGATCCTAAAAAGACTTGTCCTCCAGCCATAATGCCAGAGCCTGTACCTCGGTGCACACTGATGAGGACAGAATCCATACAGTCACGAGTGGCACCAAAGTAATGTTCCGCAAGGGCTTTCGCTCGAATGTCGTTACCGACAAAGCATTCGAGCTTAAACTGCTCTTGTAGAATTTTGCCTAAAGGTAGATGGTCAATCTGAGTATTAGGCATGTATTGCACTTCACCTTCATCAGGATTGACTAGGCCGGGCAAAGTGACACCAATGGCAATCAAATTGTAATCAGAGCCTTCAAGGCTAGCCTTGAACAGCTTAATCTTATCAATGATTTGACCCACCAATTGTTCTTGATTGCTGTATTGAATGGAAGATTCTGTTTTAGTCAGAATCTCACCACTCAAATCATGCAAGGACAATTGAATGTAATCTCGACCAATTCTCACCGCGATAGAATGAAACTGAGTCACCTGCGTGGTTAATGAAATCGCTCGTCGTCCCCCGGTCGAGGCTTGCTGGGCAACTTCTTGTACGAAGTTGTGCTCCAGTAACTGTCGAGTGATTTTCGTCACACTTGCAGGCGCTAAATGGCTCAATTCGGCGATTTGAATTCGAGAAATAGGTCCTTGTTGGTCGATGAGACGATAAACAGCTGCACTGTTTAATTGTTTTACAAGGTCAACGTTGCCAATTTGTCCGCCCGTCATAACTATCCTTTTGTAAATTGACCGTTTACCACGGTCCCTTCAATATTAAAGTTGCGATTGAAAATAGTAAGGTTAGCAATCATACCAGTTTTTATACGACCTAGTTTATGATCTAGACCAATAGCTTTTGCTGGATACAGTGTTGCCATTCGTAAAGTCTCATCTAAAGCGAATCCAGCGTGCTTAACACTGTTTTCTACCGCTTCGATCATCGTTAACGCTGAACCACCTAATGTGCCGTCTGCTCCTACACACATGCCATCACGAACATATACAGTGTTCCCGACAAAATTAAACTGGTCCATTTCAGCGCCAGCAGGTGCAGTAGCATCGGTCACTAAGACCAACTTGTCGCCTTTTAGTTTCTTCGCCATGCGAATATTCGCGTAGTTAACGTGATGTCCATCAACAATAATACCAGCATACACCTCTGGAGTATCAAAGATAGCACCTACGACCCCGGGTTCACGAACAGTTACGGGGGTCATGGCATTGAATAGGTGAGTGGCAAAGGTGATGCCGTGCTCAAAGCTGTCTCTTGCTTGTTGGTAGGTGGCGCCAGTGTGTCCAATTGAAACCACAATGCCAGCTTCAGTGAGACGAGTAATGTGTTCAGGATTGTTTTGCTCAGGCGCTAAGGTGACTTTGGCAACCATATCCGAATGTTGGCAAATAAAATCAATCATCTCATCGTCAGATTGACGGATATACGACTCAGTATGAATACCTTTACGAGCGACGTTAAGGTAAGGCCCTTCTAAGTGCAAGCCTAACGATTGATGTGCATTTTCCTCTTGAAATTGTTTTTGAGCGGCAATGGCGGCGCGCATACTTTCATCTGATGAGGTGATCAATGTAGGCAAAAAGCTAGTACAACCAGATTTAAGGTTAGCATTGTGCATGGTATGCAGTGTTTCAGGAGAGATGTCGTCGTTGAGCATAACTCCACCACAACCGTTTAACTGTAGGTCGATAAAGCCCGGGCTTAAGTTCGCACCGTTTAGGTCGATCACTTCGATGCCTTGCTCTACGTCTTGCTCTGGACAGACAGTTTTAATACGGTCATTTTCAATGACGACAGCGTGGTTATATAAGATGTCACTACCGGTATATACGGTACAGTTGGTTAATGCATACATAATTTGCATCTCCTGATAAATTGTTTGATGTAAATGTACTTCTAATTTGTAAAACTTTTCATAGGCCTCAATAGCGCTTATTAGTCAGAAACTTATCCAATGAACTCACTCACACTGTAAAACTAAACCTGTTGATTCTATTGAACATTTATAAACAACCCGGCGCTTAATTTGGTGCTGCTATCTCATAGGGTAAGTCTCGAAAAGAGCATCTAATTGAGATTTAATTTTGTTTGGCTAAAAGAAGTATACTGAAAAAAACAGTTATTTTATATAGTGAAATAAGTTTTATGATCCAGATAACAAAAACCATTCAGTACGCCACTTTCATATGACACTGGTCACAGTTTATAGGGTTTTAATTTGCGACGCAAAATTATCGCTTTAAGATGAAGAGGACTAAATTAATTTACTAAAAAAAGTTTTAACAGGTTCCTCAGGAGGAGAAGTAACGTGAACATTCTTGGATATTTACAGAAGGTAGGTAAGGCACTGATGGTGCCAGTTGCTACCCTACCGGCAGCAGCAATATTAATGGGTGTCGGCTATTGGATCGATCCAACCGGTTGGGGTGGAAACAGCCCAATGGCTGGTTTCCTTATTAAAGCGGGTGCAGCAATCATCGACAATATGTCATGGCTATTTGCTGTCGGTGTTGCATACGGTATGTCAAAAGACAAAGACGGTGCAGCTGCACTAGCCGGCCTTGTTATGATGTACGTTGTAACAACATTACTATCACCAGGAGCAGTAGCTCAGATTCAAGGGATCAGCGGTGACGCCGTTCCTGCAGCATTTGGTAAAATCCAAAACCAGTTTGTCGGTATCCTTGTGGGTATTATCTCTGCTGAAATCTATAACCGCTTCTCTACCGTTGAACTCCATAAAGCATTGGCGTTCTTCTCTGGTAAGCGTTTAGTACCTATCTTGACTTCATTTGCAGGTATCCTATTAGCATTCGTACTTATGTACGTATGGCCTGCAATCTACGGCGGTCTTGTACACTTCGGTGAGTCTATCCAAGGTATGGGTTCTGTAGGTGCTGGTATCTACGCATTCTTTAACCGTCTACTGATTCCAATCGGTCTACACCACGCATTGAACTCAGTATTCTGGTTCGACGTTGCAGGTATTAACGATATTCCAAACTTCCTAGGCGGCGCGAAGTCTATTGCTGAAGGTACGGCAACACTGGGTGTTACTGGTATGTACCAAGCGGGCTTCTTCCCAATTATGATGTTCGGTCTACCGGGCGCAGCATTGGCTATCTACCACACTTCTAAGTCTAAGCATAAAGAGAAAGTTGCATCTATTATGATTGCAGCAGGCTTCGCATCATTCTTCACAGGTGTTACTGAGCCACTAGAGTTCTCGTTCATGTTCCTAGCTCCGGGCCTATACGTTCTGCACGCAGCGCTAACCGGTATCTCTGTATTCATCGCTGCACAAATGCAGTGGATTGCAGGCTTTGGTTTCTCGGCAGGTCTTGTGGATATGGTTCTTTCTAGCCGTAACCCACTGGCGAAAGACTGGTACATGCTAATCCTTCAAGGTGTTGCGTTCTTCGGTATTTACTACGCAGTGTTCCGCACCGTTATCGTTAAGTTTGGTCTTAAAACTCCAGGCCGTGAAGACGACGAAGGTGAAGCATCAACGGTAAGTGGTTCTTCAAACTCTTCTGAGCTTGCAAAACAGTACCTAAAAGCGCTAGGTGGTCACAGCAACATTTCATCTATCGATGCATGTATCACTCGTCTACGTCTAACACTGAACGACACAAGTGTTGTAAACGAGAAAATACTGAAAGATTTAGGTGCAATGGGCGTGGTGAAACTGGGTTCAAATAACGTTCAAGTTATCCTAGGTCCTCTGGCTGAAATCGTTGCAGGCGAAATGAAACAAATCCCTGCTGATGCTGACCTAACAGCAGTTGAGTTGCCATCTTAATTGAATAACGGTTAATTATTTTCCTTATGCCTCCTTTGGGAGGCATTTTTTTTACTTTTAAGAACATAAACATCTAGATTTAGTTGTTTAGACGAATACAATGTAAGGTCATAAGAATATATTCGCAAAATTGAACCATGAGGTGCTATAGATGAGTGAAGCTGAGGCTCGACCATCGAATTTTATCCGTCAGATTATCGATAAAGATATCGCGGATGGTAAACACAACAGCGTGCATACTCGTTTCCCGCCAGAGCCAAACGGCTATCTGCATATCGGGCACGCTAAATCGATCTGTCTAAACTTTGGTATTGCTCAAGATTATCAAGGTCAGTGTAACTTACGCTTTGATGATACTAACCCTGAAAAAGAAGACATTGAATACGTTGACTCAATCAAAAGTGACGTACAATGGTTAGGCTTTGATTGGTCTGGTGAAATTTGTTATTCATCTAACTATTTTGATCAGTTACATGCGTATGCCATTGAACTGATTAATAAAGGTTTAGCGTATGTAGAAGAGCTCAGTGCCGATGAGATCCGCGAATACCGTGGCACTTTGACCGCTCCAGGTAAAGAAAGCCCTTACCGCAATCGTACGGTAGAAGAAAACTTAGCTTTGTTTGAAAAAATGCGTGCGGGTGATTTCGCAGAAGGTGCGGCTTGTTTGCGTGCTAAGATCGACATGAGCTCCTCCTTTATGGTGATGCGCGATCCAGTGTTGTACCGTGTGCGTTTTGCTCACCATCATCAAACGGGTGATAAGTGGTGCATTTACCCAATGTACGACTTTACACACTGTATCTCGGATGCTCTAGAAGGCATTACGCATTCACTGTGTACCCTAGAATTCCAAGATAACCGTCGTCTGTACGATTGGGTTTTGGAAAACATCACTATCGAAACTCAACCACATCAGTACGAATTCAGCCGCTTAAATCTTGAATACACCGTTATGTCGAAGCGTAAGCTAAGCCAGCTTGTATCTGAGAACTTAGTCAATGGTTGGGACGATCCTCGTATGCCGACTATTTCTGGCTTGCGTCGTCGTGGTTTTACGCCAGCTTCTATTCGTGAGTTTTGTCAGCGCATTGGTGTGACAAAGCAAGAGAACATGATTGAATTTAGTTCTTTAGAATCTTGTGTTCGTGACGATCTCAACGAAAATGCACCGCGTGCAATGGCCGTTCTTGAGCCAGTGAAGGTTGTGATTGAAAACTTCCCTGAAGATCAGGTCGAAACCCTCACGGTTGCGAATCACCCGAACAAGCCAGAAATGGGCAATCGTGAAGTGCCATTTACTCGTGAAGTATTGATTGAAGCGGATGACTTCCGTGAAGAAGCGAACAAGAAATACAAACGCTTGGTTTTGGGCAAAGAAGTTCGTCTACGTGGTGCGTATGTGATTAAAGCTGAACGTATCGAAAAAGATGAGCAAGGTAATATCACCACCATCTACTGTACTTACGATGATGAGACATTAGGTAAAAACCCAGCCGATGGCCGTAAAGTTAAAGGCGTTATCCATTGGGTTTCGGCGAGCAAAGGTGTCCCTGCTGAGATTCGTTTATACGATCGTTTATTTACTGTGCCAAATCCAGCGGCAGCAGAAGACTTTAAAGCGGTAATTAACCCTGAGTCTTTAACCACGAAACAAGGTGTTGTAGAACCAAGCCTAGTGAGCGCAGCGGTGGACGCAGGCTATCAGTTTGAACGTACGGGCTACTTCTGCATAGATAGCAAAGACAGCACTGCTGACGCACTGGTATTTAACCGCACCGTTGGGTTGCGTGATACTTGGGCTAAAGTAAACTAGTGACAAAATTACATTCCGTTAATAGTTAACTATTAACGGTAAGCGATAGGTAAAATGCCAGTCAGTTTCACTGACTGGCATTTTTTATGTTTTCATTTCGAACCTTATTTGTTTATTGCGCATGCCTATTCGCGGGCATCCTGTTTGATAGCGTACATATCCCTGCTGCAACGTTACTGGGCCCAATGTTGGCCGCTATTGTGTTTAGTTTTTATAAATGGTCAGTGAAAACGCCAAAATCGGCTATTTACCTGATTCAGTCTGTGATTGGATTGATGGCAGGGCGGGTGTTGGATTTAAGTATCTTAAAGCCGTTTCTGTCTATTTGGTGGATATTTGTCGGCGTAGCGCTGGTGGTGCTACTCGCTTGCCAGTTAATGGGATATAGCCTCGCTAAGTTACGCATATTACCAGGCAGTACCGCGATATGGGGGTGCGCCCCGGGTGGTGCATCCGCTATGGTGGTGATGGCAGAGTCTTATGGTAATGATCCTAGCTTAGTGGCGTTCATGCAGTATCTACGTGTGGTTATGGTTAGCTTATTGGCGGCGACCGTTGCGCATTTCTTAGCGATTGATGCTACTCAATCCACGCAACTGCATATACAGCACTGGCTCGATCCACATCCATTGGTAGCTGTGCTGGAAACGCTGTTTATTATTGTGGTGACCTCTTATCTTGGGGTGAAATCACGCTTGCCTGCCGGCTGTTTTCTCGTGTCGATATTTGCCAGTGCTTTTTGTGTTAACTCTGGGATTGCGGTACTTGAAGTACCTGAGTGGACACTTGATATCGCTTATTTAGTGCTTGGCGTGAGTATCGGTATGAGATTTAGCCCACAGATAGTAAAACAAGCCTTGTTTGCGCTTCCTAAAATTCTATTGTCTATTCTGGGACTCATTTCATTATGCGGTTTGGTGGCTGTACTGTTAGTGCTGATATTCCATGTCAGTCCTTTGACCGCTTATCTGGCGACGACGCCGGGAGGGTTAGATGCCGTTACCGCGATAGCATTGTCAAGCCACACCCAAGTCAACTTAGGTTTTGTCATGAGTATGCAGATTGTACGTTTGTTGATGGTGGTATTGCTCGCCCCACACATGGCGCAATTTGCTTCAAAGCGGTTTATACGTCATAGCCAAGCGTGAGTGTTAAAGCGTCGGGTTGGGAGAGCTTTTATCCGTTGTTAACGTAATACACGTTACCTGTGCGAGAGTTATACCAAATCACATGCGTGGCAACTTCTGGATCTCTATCAAAGCCATCCTTGGTATAGATGTAGTGGCATTTGGTCTGATAGGGGCCGTCATTTTCACCGGTGAGATCGGTACTGGTGCGGCGGGCAACAAAGTCAAAGTTATCGGCTTGATTATAGTTTCGGGTAGCGGTGAGAGAGGTGACCAGAATGGCATCAAACAATAGCGAACATGCTACTTCACCACTGCCGATGTTATAAGGCGCCCTAAATACGGCCTGCTTGGTAGTACCAATAGGAAAGCCCACATCATTGAAATCCACTTCACCATTGGCGTAGTTTGGAAGATCAATTTGTGGTTGGTTGGAACGACCTTCAATCGCCCATTTGTGGTGTCCAAAATTGATGGATTGCTGCATCTCGGCGGCAACACCGCGCAACATTGATTCTCTAGCGTCAGCATTGAGGTTGAGAAATCGCGGCGCTGCTATAACAGTGAGCACCGCAAGAATAACAATGACGACGGCCAGTTCAATCAGCGTAAATCCATTTCTGCTGAATGACATAAAACCCTTTTTATATGAGATTAATTGTGCGCGTTAGGGTTTGTCTTGCAATCACCTGACGCACAACGACCGTATAAGTATAAGCTATGGTTGGTTAGGTTGATGTTGTATTTTTTAGCAATTTCATGCTGACGCTGTTCAATCACTTCGTCGTTAAACTCGATCACCGCACCGCAATCAAGGCAAACAAGGTGGTCATGGTGGTGTTGAGTTGCAAGTTCAAAGACCGATTTTCCGCCTTCAAAATGATGGCGAGTGACAATGCCTGCGTCATCAAATTGGTTTAATACTCGGTAAACCGTTGCTAGCCCAATTTCCTCACCGATATCGATAAGTTTTTTATACAGCTCTTCTGCACTGATGTGCTGACAACCGGGTTGTTGCAGGAGCTCTAAAATTTTTAAGCGGGGTAAAGTGACTTTTAACCCAGCTTCCTTCAGGGCTTTGTTGTTATCTGGCATGTATCTTCCTTTAAAAATTTGAGCTGTACGCTAATTGTTCATTATATGGAAAGGATAGACAACAATAAACATTATAAAGGTTGTCAATCTCATTTTTATCCATAAAGCAGAAGGGTATTATGAACAGTATATGGCATTTATACGCGTATTGTTTGTGGATAGGTATCAAAATTAAAAAAGGGGGCCTAAAGGCCCCCTTTACAAATAAAGAAGGTTTAGTCTTCTAATTCGGCCAGACACATTTCGGAATGAATCTGCTCTACCCAAGCGTTAACACGTTGTTCGGTCAGTTCAGGCTGACGATCTTCATCTATACATAAGCCGATAAAGTTATCATCATCAACCAGTGCTTTAGAAGCTTCAAATTCATAGCCTTCTGTTGAAGTATAACCGACGATAGTACCGCCTTTCGCTTCAACAACATCACGAACTGTCCCCATAGCGTCACAGAAGTACTCAGCGTAATCTTCTTGATCACCACAACCAAAAATGGCGACGAGCTTAGTGCTAAAATCGATGGTTTCTAGTTCAGGGAAGAAATCGTCCCAGTCACATTGAGACTCACCGTAATACCAAGTAGGGATACCAAGTAATAGTAGATCGAAGTTATCAATGTCTTCTTTGCTACTTTTTGCGATATCTTGAACGTGAACCAGTTTTTTACCGAGTTGTTTTTGAATCATCTTTGCAACAGCTTCTGTATTACCAGTATCACTGCCGAAGAAGAGACCTACACTTGCCATAGAATCAGTACCTATATTGGATGTAATGGGATGCGTTTATACGGTGTTAAAGATTATAAACCTGAGCCTTCCCAAGAGAGTTGTATCACTCCCTTGGTCACAAAGCCGGCACAACCTAGAAACAGCACTAACCATACGATACGACGCCCAAATGGAGGAACATTGCCCTGCTTTAGAACATCTTTGATTGCCAAGCCTATTAGTAAAAATACGGCTGCAAACAACAAATCGAGTCCGATGGATTCAATTTGATTAATGTAATCGTATAGCATGGCATCCCTTTATGCTTAATCAATCGCGGAACTATATCATAATCTAGTGAGGTCTGTTTACCCTTGAACCTCAATTTTGTGTAATAAACTTGCGAATCACTCTCAATACCATGTCGGGTTTTTCTGCATGTAGCCAATGCCCAGTATTAGAAATGATATGTGCTTTCGCATTCGGGAATTGCTGCATAATGCTGTGTTGATGTTCCGCTTGAATATAGTCCGAATTAGCGCCTTTCATAAATAAAGTTGCAACGGGATTCGGCGCTAAATCCTCCCAAGTCATGATTTGTTCATACTGATTTTGTAAGGCGATGTAATTGAAACGCCAGCCCAAAGTTTCTCCCTCTTTATATAGAGATTTACTTAAAAACTGGCTAACACCTTCCATCTCGATATGTTGCGCGAGCTGCGACATGGCTTCAGAGCGGAGTGTCGGTTTTTGTTTTGCCACTTCCTGAATACCCGCAAAGACATTGCTGTGACGATCAACATGGTAAGCCACTGGTGCCATATCCAGTACGATTAATTGTTGAATGGCCTCTGGCTTTAGTGAAGCCAGCTTCATTGCCACTTTACCGCCCATCGAATGCCCAATCACAATGAGCTCGGTCAGTTTAAGATCGTCAATAACAGTCAGTATGTCTGACGCTTGATCCTCGTAATTGTGTTCAGGGTAATGCGGAGAACGGCCATGGTTACGCAGGTCCACACTGATCACTTGATGATCTTGACTGAGATCGCGAGCAAGCAGTCCTAGGTTATCTAAACTGCCAAATAAACCATGAATGAGAAGTATCGGTTTACCGCTACCTTGGATTTTATAGTGCAACTGGCTCGACATTTTCTCTATTTCCTTTTTTCTTTCCGTAGAGACTTGTTCAATAACTGGGTATAATCTGAGGCAGTTTAAACTAATAAGATTGTGAAAAGCGAATGAAAACCATCGAAGTTGACGAAGAACTGTATAGATTTATCGCGAGCCGTACCCAACGTATTGGAGAGAGTGCATCCGATATTCTACGACGTTTACTCGATGTGAATGGTGCTGTAGAAAAACAAGCCGAGACCACTCCAGTTGAGACTGAAGTTGAACCTAAAGGCCCAGCAACACCTATCACCGTTGGTAAACCAACGCAGTCTATTGACCCTATCAAGCAAATCCGCAGCGAGTTGATTTCAGATGAATTTGCCTCTCTTGATAAGGCGATTGATCGATTTATGTTTATGTTATCTGCGCTTCATAGAATTGATAAAGACGGATTCGCTGAAGCGACCCAAGTAAAAGGGCGCAAGCGAGTTTACTTTGCAGATAACGAAGCTGTGCTTTTGGCAAGTGGCACTACGACCAAACCAAGAGCGATTCCCGGGTCACCGTTTTGGGTGATTACCAATAACAACACCAGCCGTAAACGTCAGATGGTTGAGCAGTTAATGGTAAGAATGTCCTTCCCTGCCGAATTAATAGAACGTGTCACACGTTCGATATAATCCCAAGGAATAATACCCACAGAATCCCCCCAGGTTCGTGGGTATTTTTGATTTTAAGAACTATAAAAAGGAATAACGCAATGGCTATGCATCCTCGTGCCGGGCAAAAGGCTCAGCAAGAAGATCTACACAACATCCCCCAGTTGGTGGCTAACTACTATTTATTGCAACCTGAAGCAGGCAACACGGCACAAAAAGTCGCGTTTGGTACTTCAGGCCATCGTGGTAGTGCTGATAAGGTAACCTTTAACGAAAATCATATTTTAGCGATCGCGCAAGCAGTCGTTGAAGTTCGCGCGAGTCATGGAGTGACCGGGCCGTTATTTGTGGGTAAAGACACCCACGCACTTTCTGAACCTGCATTTTCTACTGTGGTAGACGTGTTGGTAGCAAATGGTGTGCAGGTTATCTGTCAAGAGCATGAAGGCTATACCCCAACTCCGGGTATCTCTCATGCAATCCTGACTCATAACTTAGTCAACGATGCGAAAGCTGACGGCATCGTCATCACTCCTTCGCATAACCCGCCGCAAGATGGTGGCATCAAGTACAACCCTGTACATGGTGGCCCTGCGGAAGGTGAGTTGACTAAAGCAATTGAAGATCGCGCCAATGAAATCATTGCTACAGGTCTGGTGGATGTAAAACGTGTAGGCATTGCGGATGCAAAAGCCAGCGAGTTGTTTATTGAAAAAGATCTCGTGGCTCCTTATGTGGCGGATCTGGTCAACGTGGTTGACATGCAAGCGATTCAAAAAGCCAACTTAAAAATCGGTGTTGATCCATTAGGTGGTTCAGGCATTGATTACTGGCGTCAAATTCAAAAAGCGTACAACCTAGATCTTACTCTAGTGAGTGAAGCCATTGACCCTAGCTTCCAGTTCATGTCTTTAGATAAAGACGGTGTGGTACGTATGGACTGTTCTTCGCCTTACGCGATGGCAGGTCTGCTAGCACTGAAAGACGATTACGACCTAGCATTTGGCAACGACCCGGACTATGACCGTCACGGGATCGTAACGCCAGCAGGTTTGATGAATCCAAACCATTTCCTAGCTGTGTGTATCGATTACTTATACCGTCACCGTGAAGGTTGGGGCGCAGAAGTTGCCGTGGGTAAAACATTGGTTTCTAGTGCCATTATCGATCGCGTTGTGGCTGATCTTGGTCGCGAACTGTGTGAAGTGCCTGTTGGCTTCAAATGGTTTGTAGGCGGTCTGTACGAAGGCAAGTTTGGCTTCGGCGGTGAAGAGAGCGCAGGGGCGTCTTTCTTACGTAAAGACGGTACGCCTTGGGCAACGGATAAAGATGGCATCATCTTATGTTTGCTAGCGGCTGAAATTACTGCCGTAACGGGTAAAAACCCTCAGCAATACTACAACGAGTTAGCCGCGAAACACGGTGAGTCTAGCTACAACCGTATTCAAGCAGTAGCAAACGGCCCACAAAAAGACGTACTGACTAAGCTGTCTGCTGAGATGGTGTCTGCCGATACTCTAGCGGGTGATGCGATTACAGCGCGTTTAACACACGCTCCGGGCAATGGCGCTGCGATTGGCGGACTAAAAGTGACCACAGCAAATGGTTGGTTTGCCGCTCGTCCTTCAGGTACCGAAGAAATCTATAAGATTTACTGTGAAAGCTTTAAAGGTGCTGAGCACTTAAAGGCGATTGAAACGGAAGCGCAAGAAATAGTAAATCAGGTGTTTAAGGCCGCAGGTTTATAATCTCTGCTTTTACATCGATAAAGTGACAAAAACCCATTGCCTTTTGGTCAATGGGTTTTTTTATATCTTATACCTATCGTACGAAATAACGGGTTATTCTAGCTTGTTAAAATGCTCGATAGCTGTGCTAGTACTGAACACTTTCTTAGTGTGATTGGTATTAAATCGAGACTTAAAAAACGCTGAAAAATTAATGAGATAGGCGTCGAGCGGTTTTTCTCTCTTGCATTCGGTGCAGAAGAATCACGATGAACAGTGGGGCGCAGATCATCAGCATAAAAACGAATAATGCTTCTACCAATTGTGCCATAAGAATTCCTAGATAAACTAGCCAGTGCTAAAAATGTAGCAAGACTTTATTCTTCTGCATTGGCAGGTTCAATATGCACGTAGCGACCAGTTTACGCATTGATAAATATTTTGTATATTATTATATGCTTAAGTTATTGTTTTATAGCGATTTTTATTTGTTTTCATGAGCAGTGAAGTAGAATTTGCAATCACTGTTTGAAAAATTAGCTACGTATTATTTGGCCAATTATCGGGCACGATGAACCAAAACCGACCCGATTGGCTCTGACAGTGCAAAATAGACTGTAGGGGTTTTGTCACCGCAGTGAGCTCAGGGGTGAGTGCTGCGCCAATTGCCCAGCAGGACTTATCGAGTTGATATAAAGATTCATCTATTTGGGAAAACTGCTTTTGGTAACACCAATAGCCGGTAATTTGGCTTACATTAATTTCTTTTCCTTCGCAAAAACGAGGAATAGGGTGTGACTCAAAGGGGTTGATATACAAACGCCCTTGCATTAATAGGTGCTGAGACAGATATTGCCATTGTGGATATTGCTCAATAAAGCATGGCGTATGGGTGTGCTTGAGCTGATGATTTAACATATGGCGCAATTTTTTATCTAAACGATCTTTGGCGTTCGGCCCATACCATCTTCCTTGGTGCAATAAGTAAAATTTAATCGCCACTTCCCAATGCTGAGCAAGATGGCTTGCATCAAGCGAGAATGGGTCTCGTAAAATGAAATCAAGCTCCCCCAGTGTTCGCCCTTCATTATTGAGTTGCAGTTCGGTCTGTTCGATAGCAAGGGGAGAGCAGTGCGTAAATAATTCTTGGCATAGGTGCTGATATATAAAGCCAAGGCGAGAGTTGCCACGATAGTCGTTAATCTGCAGATTATCGGTATGAGTAAAGGGCAGTTTCTGCACAATGATCTCATCACCTATAAATAGCGGTGGGGTAGTTGCAATCCACTGTGCAAATTGAGTTAAAATTGAAGCATTCACCGTATAGTTAGGCATAAATAAACCCGCATAGGTACAAACCTGTAAAAGGAGGTTTATTTAACTTGCTACATATCCGATGTATTTTCAAATATTTGGAATAAAAATGAATAATTTAAAATTACAAAGCCTTCTTAATGACAAGTTAAGTGCAACGCAGATCAAAGATTATGCGCCGAATGGATTGCAGGTTGAAGGTGTCGAAAACATCAAAAAAATTGTAACGGGCGTGACGGCGTCCCAAGCGTTAATTGATGAGGCGATTAAACAAAATGCCGACGCACTTTTGGTGCATCATGGTTATTTTTGGAAAGGTGAAGCTGAGCCTATTGTTGGTATGAAAGGGCGCCGGATTCGCGCTTTGATTAAAAATGACATTAATTTGTATGGTTATCACTTACCGCTGGATATTCATCCTGAACT
Organism: Vibrio ezurae NBRC 102218; assembly: GCF_000467185.1. Lineage (GTDB taxonomy): Bacteria > Pseudomonadota > Gammaproteobacteria > Enterobacterales > Vibrionaceae > Vibrio > Vibrio ezurae. The sequence goes on along the minus strand of NZ_BATM01000001.1, from coordinate 30,896 downwards.
AGGGAATAACGTCCAGCTGGCACAATTACTCGATATCGAGATAGAAGGTGGTCTAGAAGGGCATGCTCAATCTATCGCACTTTATGGACGTTTAAAAGCACCGCTGACTGGTGCGGAGTTTGCGTTACGTATTGCGCAAGTACTCGATCGAGAACCACTGCATATCGCCCCAGATCATGCCGACAAAGTGATCGAAACTGTCGGTTGGTGTACGGGAGGAGGGCAGGATTATATTCAGCTTGCTGCCGATCAGAATCTTGATGCGTTTATCTCAGGAGAGATTGCAGAGCGCACGACTTTTGTCGCTCGTGAGCAGGGTATTCACTACTTTTCGGCAGGTCATCATGCGACAGAGCGCTATGGAATTAAAGCGCTGGGTGAGTGGTTAGCACAAGAACACGGCTTTGAAGTGACTTTTGTGGATATTCATAACCCAGTGTAACTTGGTGTCGTTCGATATAGCGTAAAGGACAAAAAAGGCTTGAACAATAGTGCTCAAGCCTTTTTATTCTGCGTTGAGATTAGCCGTTATTCACGTTCATGAAGTGGCTTAAATTCACGCTGAGTTGCACCCGTATAAAGCTGACGAGGTCGGCCGATACGGTTATTTGGATCATTGTGCATTTCGCCCCAGTGTGCAATCCAACCCACAGTACGTGAGATAGCAAAGATAACGGTAAACATAGAGACTGGAATACCGATCGCTTTTAGAATAATGCCTGAGTAGAAGTCAACGTTCGGGTAGAGTTTCTTCTCAACAAAATATTCATCAGAAAGTGCAATACGTTCCAGTTCCATTGCTACATCAAGCAAAGGGTCTTTAATATCTAGCTCTTCTAGCACATCATGGCAAGCTTCACGCATGACCGTTGCACGAGGGTCGTAGTTTTTGTAGACGCGGTGACCAAAGCCCATCAAGCGGAATGGGTCATCTTTGTCTTTTGCTCTCGCCACATACTCTTCAATCTTGTCTACGCTACCGATTTCCTCAAGCATATGCAGACAAGCTTCGTTTGCGCCGCCGTGTGCCGGTCCCCACAAAGAGGCAATACCTGCCGCAATACAAGCAAATGGGTTAGCGCCTGAAGAGCCCGCTAAACGAACTGTTGAAGTTGAAGCATTTTGTTCATGGTCTGCATGCAAGGTGAAGATTTTGTCCATTGCGCGAGCAACCACAGGGTTAACTTCGTATTCCTCACATGGGTTAGCAAACATCATATGCAGGAAGTTTTCTGCATAAGTCAGGTCATTACGTGGATAAATGAACGGTTGACCTATGCTGTATTTGTAACACATTGCCGCAAGAGTCGGCATTTTTGACAGTAGTCGAAATGCTGCAATTTCACGGTGTTCATCATTGTTAACGTCGAGTGAATCGTGATAGAAGGCGGCTAAAGCACCTACTACTCCACACATTACTGCCATCGGGTGGGCGTCGCGACGGAAACCGTGGAAAAAGCTGGCGATTTGTTCATGTACCATAGTATGGCGGCCAACCACTTTCTTAAAGTTCTCGTATTTTTCGCGAGTTGGAGCTTCTCCGTAGAGCAAAATATAACAAACTTCTAAATAATCTGCGTTGTTTGCTAACTCATCGATTGGGTAACCACGGTGCAGTAAAATACCTGCGGCGCCATCAATGTAGGTGATTTGAGACTCACAAGATGCGGTGGCTAGAAAACCAGGGTCAAAGGTGAAATACCCTTGGCTTCCTAATGTACGAACATCGATCACGTCTGGGCCATCAGTTCCCTTCATAATCGGCAATTCGATAGGCGCTTGACCCTCAATAGTCAGAGTCGCTTGCTTATCTGCCATAACATTCTCCTTTGTTATTTATTTTCCATCTTGATTCAATGGTGCACCAAATTTGTACTGGTGTTCGCCTTCGATGTCAATTTATATAGCTTTTTGTGTGCACTTACCTCGATTTCTATAAGTGGAATTGCTAAAAATCGGGGGTATGTAACAAAATTTGTTAATAATATTGTGCGTCATTGTTAACAATCGTTATAGTGACCATGAAATAAAAGCTATATCGTTGATTTATCTCTAAGGCGGCCTTCTGCTAATTAGAGGCGAATTTAAGTTATAGATGACTGATATGACAAGATGATTAGCTTTTACCTTAACTTATGTAAGCTTTTGTTAATTTTTTGCTAAAAAGCTCAATTGTTTACTATTTGTAACTGTTCAAAGGAGCTGAGAGAGCACGCCGTGGACAAGAAAAAAACAAGACCTGTCAATTTGGATCTGCAAACGATTCATTTCCCAATTACTGCCATTGCTTCGATTCTGCATAGGGTGTCCGGTGTGATTACCTTTGTTGCTGTAGGGATCTTGCTTTGGTTACTTTCTATCTCATTATCATCACCAAAAGGATTTATGGAGGCGGCCAGCTATGTGGATGGTTTCTTCGTCAAATTCATATTGTGGGGAATACTGACTGCACTTTTCTATCATATCGTGGGCGGTATTCGACATCTTTGCCAAGACCTTGGTTACTTTGAAGAATTAGAGAGCGGTGCGAAGAGCGCTCAAATCTCCTTTATTGTGACAGGCGTATTAGCAATCGTTGCAGGAGTAATAGTATGGTAAATCCTGTTTCCTCCGTAGGGCGCAATGGCGTACATGACTTTCTATTGATTCGCGCTACGGCCATTATCTTAACGCTGTACACCATTTATCTTTGTGGCTTTTTCTTATTTTCTGGTGATATTGGTTATTTGCAGTGGACTCACTTCTTTGGTGGGCTGTTCACTAAAATATTTACCATGATCGCACTGTTTTGCATTCTTATCCATGCTTGGATTGGTGTGTGGCAGGTATTAACCGATTACATTAAACCAGCGCTGCTACGCGGCAGCCTGCAACTGGTTCTCGTTGCAGTGCTATTTGGTTACTTTTTCTCTGGCCTATTTATTCTTTGGGGGGCATAGATGACAATTCCAGTTCGCGAATTTGATGCTGTTGTCATTGGTGCTGGTGGTGCAGGTATGCGCGCAGCACTACAAATCTCTGAGCAAGGTTTAACTTGCGCATTACTATCAAAAGTTTTTCCAACTCGTTCTCATACGGTTTCAGCGCAGGGTGGCATTACCGTTGCCCTTGGCAACTCTCACGAAGACAATTGGCAATGGCATATGTACGACACCGTGAAAGGGTCGGACTACATTGGTGACCAAGACGCTATCGAATATATGTGTAAGAACGGTCCAGAATCTGTCATCGAGCTAGAAAAAATGGGACTACCGTTTTCTCGCTTTGAAGACGGTTCGATTTATCAGCGTCCGTTTGGTGGTCAGTCAAAACAGTTTGGTGGTGAGCAAGCGGCGCGTACTGCGGCGGCGGCTGACCGTACAGGCCACGCACTATTGCATACCTTGTACCAACAGAACATCAAATACAAAACCACGATTTTCAGTGAATGGTATGCCCTTGATTTGGTGAAGAACCAAGACGGCGTCGTCATGGGCTGTACGGCAATCTGCATGGAAACCGGCGAGATGTGCTACTTCAAATCGAAGGCCACTATTTTAGCCACTGGCGGTGCAGGCCGTATTTATTCTTCAACCACTAATGCTCACATCAATACCGGTGATGGCGTAGGCATGGCACTGCGCGCTGGTGTTCCTATGCAAGACATGGAAATGTGGCAATTCCACCCAACGGGTATTGCAGGAGCCGGTGTTCTTGTAACAGAAGGTTGTCGTGGTGAGGGTGGTTATCTTCTTAATAAAGATGGCGAACGCTTTATGGAGCGTTATGCACCGAATGCGAAAGACTTAGCTGGCCGTGACGTTGTGGCGCGTTCAATGATGATTGAAATTCGTGAAGGCCGTGGTTGTGATGGCCCTTGGGGACCTCACATTAAGCTGAAGATGGATCATTTAGGTAAAGACGTACTCGAGTCTCGTCTGCCGGGTATCTGTGAACTATCACGTACCTTTGCTCACGTTGACCCAGTAAAAGAACCGATTCCTGTTATCCCAACTTGTCACTACATGATGGGCGGCGTACCGACTCAAGTTTCCGGCCAAGCCATTAAGCTCGACGGCAATGGACAAGATGTGGAAGTACAAGGTTTATTTGCTTGTGGCGAAATTGCCTCAGTATCGGTACACGGTGCAAACCGTCTAGGCGGCAACTCGCTGCTTGATTTGGTGGTATTTGGCCGAGCAACCGGTCTACACCTTGGTGATACATTGGATGCTCAGTCAGAAGCTCGTGCAGTTTCAGAGTCAGATATTGAAGCGTCTCTAGCGCGCACTATGCGTTGGGAGAACAGCACCAGCGGTGAAGACCCTGCGCAAATCCGTAAAGATATGCAAAGCTGCATGCAAAACAGTTTCTCGGTATTCCGTGAAGGTGAAGCGATGGCAACGGGGCTTACTGAGTTGCGTGAAATTCGCGAGCGCCTGCAAGATGCGCACCTTAGCGATAAATCCACAGAGTTCAATACACAGCGTATTGAGTGTCTCGAACTTGATAACTTGATGGAAACCGCTGTAGCAACTGCGGTTGCTGCTAACTACCGTACAGAAAGCCGTGGCGCACACGCCCGCTTTGATTATCCAGACCGCGATGATTCGCAGTGGCTATGCCACTCAATTTACAATCCAGAAACGGAAAGTATGTCTAAGCGTGATGTGAATATGGAACCTGTGCATCGTGAAGCGTTTCCACCGAAAGCTAGAACTTATTAAGGGAGCGAGATATGAACCTGAATTTTTCTGTCTATCGCTATAACCCAGACGTGGACAACAAGCCTTACATGAAATCTTATACCTTACAGGTGGAAGAAGGCTCAGACATGATGGTGTTGGATGCACTGATCTTGCTAAAAGAACAAGATCCGTCGCTGTCTTTCCGTCGTTCATGTCGTGAAGGGGTATGTGGTAGTGATGGGTTAAACATGAATGGCAAAAACGGCCTAGCGTGTATTACACCGCTGTCAGCCTTAAAAGGGGATACTCTGACCATTCGTCCATTGCCAGGTTTGCCTGTAGTACGCGACTTGATTGTGGATATGACGCAGTTCTATGACAACTATGCCAAAGTAAAACCGTTTCTTATCTCCGATGGTGAACTGCCACCATCGCGAGAGCACAAACAACTGCCGGAAGAGCGTGCACACCTTGATGGTTTATATGAATGTATTATGTGTGCATGTTGTACCACATCCTGTCCTTCGTTCTGGTGGAATCCTGACAAGTTTATCGGTCCAGCCGGTTTATTAGCGGCTTATCGTTGGTTAATTGATAGCCGAGATACCGCAACTGATGAGCGACTGAACAGTTTAGACGATGCATTCAGTGTTTTCCGTTGTCATGGCATCATGAATTGTGTCAGTGTATGTCCTAAGGGGTTAAACCCAACCAAAGCGATTGGACATATTAAGACGATGTTGGTAAATCGTTCGGTTTAGATCATTGAAATTACGGGCTTTTCGGAGTTTACTGTTAAGCCTGTTTTAGCCAACCTTTGGGTTGAAGATAAGTTCGGCAAAGACCGAAACAGTAAGTACTAATCTACAGATTAAGGGAATATATGCATAACAGTGTGATGAAGGCATGGCTCGAGTCTTCACACTTGGCTGGCGCCAATGCAACGTACGTAGAAGAACTCTACGAACTTTATCTCAGTGACCCAGATCTGGTGAGTGAGGAATGGAAACGTGTTTTTGATGAACTGCCCGTGCAGGCATCAGAACAAGGGGAACAGTCCCATACGCGTGTTCGTGACTACTTTCGCAGACTGGCACAAGAGACCAAGCATTATAGTGTCCAAGTAAGTGATCCTGATGTCGACGCAAAACAAGTAAGAGTTTTGCAACTTATTAACGCCTATCGATTTAGAGGCCATCAAGCGGCCAACCTAGATCCGTTAGGTTTGTGGCAACGCCCAGTTCAGCCTGAACTGGACCCTGCGTTCCACAATCTCACACAAGATGATCTCAACGAAAATTTCAACGTGGGTTCGTTTGCGGTTGCGCAAGAAACCATGCAGTTGAAAGACCTCTATCAAGCGCTTAACAAGACTTATTGTGGTTCGGTCGGTGCAGAATATATGCATATGACCAACACTGAGCAAAAACGTTGGGTTCAGCAGCGTCTTGAGTCAGTTCAATCTCAACCAGAGTTCTCCCTAGAGGAGAAGATTACCTATCTTGATGAATTGACCGCAGCAGAAGGTCTTGAACGCTATCTTGGTGCTAAATTCCCTGGTGCAAAGCGCTTCTCTCTAGAAGGCGGTGATGCGCTCATTCCTATGACCAAAGAACTCATTCGTCATGCGGGTCGTAGTGGTATGCGCGAAGTCGTTGTGGGTATGGCTCACCGTGGTCGTTTGAATATGCTGGTCAACGTGCTAGGTAAAAAGCCTCAGGACTTATTTGACGAGTTTGCGGGCAAACACGATGATACTTGGGGTACCGGTGATGTTAAATACCACCAAGGTTTCTCGGCCGATTTTGCCACTCCCGGTGGCAATGTTCACTTAGCATTGGCATTTAACCCTTCTCACTTAGAAATTGTTAACCCTGTGGTCATTGGCTCAGTACGAGCCCGCCAAGACCGCTTAGGTGATAAAGACGGTTCTAAAGTATTGCCTATCACTATTCATGGTGATTCTGCTATTGCAGGACAAGGGGTAGTACAAGAGACATTTAATATGTCTCAAGCACGTGGCTTCCAAGTGGGTGGTACGGTGCGAATTGTGGTCAATAACCAAATTGGTTTCACCACGTCAAACCCAAGAGACACCCGTTCGACCATGTACTGTACCGATATCGCGAAGATGGTGCAGGCACCGATATTCCACGTCAATGCGGACGACCCTGAAGCGGTGGCGTTTGTCACTCGTATCGCACTGGATTATCGCAACACCTTTAAACGTGATGTGGTGATTGATTTGGTGTGTTACCGCCGTCATGGTCATAATGAAGCGGATGAGCCCAATGCGACTCAGCCATTGATGTACCAAAAAATCAAAAAGCACCCAACACCACGTAAGCTTTATGCGGATGTGATGATGGAGCGCGATGAGATTGGTATCGATACCGCCACGCAATTAGTCAATGAGTATCGTGATGCCCTTGACCACGGTGAAGTGGTGGTGAAAGAGTGGCGTCCAATGGCTTTACATTCTGTAGATTGGTCTCCTTATATCGGCCATGAGTGGGATATGGAGTGGGACAGTCAACTGGATCTTACTCGTCTAAAAGAGCTTGGCAATAAAGTGTGTAACTATCCAGATAGTCACCAATTGCAAAGTCGAGTCAACAAGCTCTATAACGACCGTAAAGCCATGGTTGAAGGTGAAAAAGCCATTGACTGGGGTATGGCAGAAACATTGGCGTACGCCACGATTGTGGACGATGGCAAGCGTATCCGCATCTCAGGGCAAGATTCTGGGCGCGGTACTTTCTTTCACCGTCATGCGGTATTGCATAACCAAGGTGATGCAAGCACTTACGTGCCGTTGTCCAATATTCATGACAAACAAGGCCCGTTCCAAGTCTTTGATTCGGTCTTGTCCGAAGAAGCCGTACTGGCGTTTGAATATGGTTATACCACGGCAGAGCCGGGTGGCCTGACTATCTGGGAAGCGCAGTTTGGTGATTTTGCCAATGGTGCACAGGTCGTGATTGATCAGTTTATCTCCTCGGGTGAGCAAAAGTGGAATCGTCTATGTGGCATTACCCTACTGTTACCTCACGGTTATGAAGGTCAAGGCCCTGAGCACTCCTCTGCACGTCTTGAGCGCTACCTACAGTTGTGTGCGGAACAAAACATGCAAGTTGTGGTACCGTCAACACCCGCACAGGTGTATCACATGTTGCGTCGCCAAGTGGTTCGCCCAATGCGTCGTCCTTTAATTGTGATGTCGCCGAAGTCTTTGTTACGCCATCCATTGTGTGTGTCGTCACTAGAAGATTTAGCTGAAGGTACTTTCCAAGCTTGTATTCCTGAAGTGGATGATCTTGAGCCGTCTAAAGTACGCCGCGTGGTGTTCTGTTCTGGTAAGGTATATTTCGACCTGCTGGATGAACGACGCAAGCGTGAGATTGATGATGTGGCGATTGTTCGTATCGAGCAATTGTACCCATTCCCAATCGCAGATTTACGTGAAGTGATCTCTATTTACCCGCAAGTGACCGATTACGTTTGGTGTCAGGAAGAGCCTCAAAACCAAGGTGCTTGGTATTCAAGCCAACACAACTTCCGCGCCGCAACGCCATTTAACACCACTTTGAATTATGCGGGTCGCCCTGCGTCAGCATCACCAGCGGTGGGTTACATGTCGGTGCACTTGAAACAACAGAAAGCGTTAATCGATGACGCTCTTACAATTGATAAAGAACTAGAAGAATAAGGAAGCCCAACAAATGACAATTGAAATTCTGGTTCCTGATTTACCTGAATCAGTTGCAGATGCTACCGTTGCAACCTGGCACAAAAAGCCTGGCGATAGAGTAGAGCGTGATGACGTATTAGTGGATATCGAAACTGATAAAGTTGTCCTTGAAGTTCCGGCACCTGAAGCGGGTGTGCTTGAAGAAATCCTTGAAGAAGAAGGGGCAACCGTTCTTGCCAAGCAACTTCTGGCCAAAATTAAGCCGGGCGCAGTGGCGGGTGAGCCAACTAAAGACTCAACCGAAGCTACCGAAGCTTCTCCAGACAAGCGTCACAAAGCGACACTGACTGAAGAAAATAACGAAGCATTAAGCCCAGCAGTAAGACGTTTGTTGGCCGAACATAGCTTGAGTCCTTCTGATGTGAAAGGTACTGGTGTCGGTGGTCGTATTACACGCGAAGACGTCGATGCACATTTGGCGAACGCTAAAAAAGCAGCGCCAGAAATCGCACCTGTTGCTCCTGTGGAAGTGCCAGCGGCAGCTCGCAGTCAAAAACGTGTACCAATGACGCGTTTGCGTAAAACGGTCGCAAAGCGTCTGTTGGAAGCGAAGAACAGCACCGCAATGTTGACGACGTTTAACGAAGTGAACATGAAACCTATTATGGATCTGCGTGCGCAATACAAAGATTCGTTTGAAAAACGTCATGACACACGTTTGGGCTTTATGTCTTTCTACGTAAAAGCGGTGACTGAAGCGCTGAAACGCTATCCAGAAGTGAATGCTTCTATTGATGGTGACGATATTGTTTACCACAACTACTTTGACATTAGCATGGCGGTATCGACTCCGCGCGGCCTAGTGACCCCAGTTCTAAAAGACTGTGATACGTTAGGTTTTGCTGATATCGAGAAGGGCATCAAAGATCTTGCGATTAAAGGTCGTGACGGAAAATTGACAGTCGACGAGTTGATGGGTGGTAACTTTACTATTACCAACGGCGGCGTATTTGGTTCTTTGATGTCGACACCGATCATCAACCCACCACAAGCGGCGATTCTGGGCATGCATAAAATCCAAGACCGTCCAATGGCGGTCGATGGCAAAGTCGAAATCTTGCCAATGATGTACCTAGCCCTATCTTACGATCATCGCCTGATTGATGGTCGCGAGTCTGTTGGCTTCTTGGTCACTATCAAGGAACTATTAGAAGATCCAGCGCGTCTTCTACTCGATGTGTAATTAAGAATTAAGGGTGCCATTAGGCGCCCTTATTTTGACTTTATGCCCATTATTGACACTGATAGGTGTAACTGTCATAGAAAGAGAGTCGCCCCACACCTGCTAAAGCATTCTCTTTAGCATGAGGAAGTAATGAAGGTGATGACCTGGTTATCACTGAAAAATAAAAATGGAAGATACTAATGAATTTGCATGAATATCAGGCGAAGCAATTGTTTGCTGAATTTGGGTTACCTGTCCCTGAAGGGTATGCCTGCGATACACCACAAGAAGCATTTGAAGCTGCTGGGCGCATTAGCACCGCAAAAAAAGTAGTTAAATGCCAAGTACATGCTGGTGGTCGCGGTAAAGCGGGCGGGGTTGAATTGCATGACACCAAAGAAGGGGTAAAAGAATTTGCTCAAAAGTGGCTAGGTCAAAACCTAGTGACTTATCAAACTGACGCTAACGGTCAGCCAGTGACGAAGATCTTGGTGGAAGAAGCGTCGAATATTGCCAACGAGCTGTACTTAGGTGCAGTAGTGGATCGCGCTTCACGTCGCATTGTCTTTATGGCGTCCACCGAAGGCGGTGTCGATATTGAGAAAATTGCAGAAGAGACACCAGAGCTGATTCACAAAGCCGCTATTGATCCATTGGTTGGGCCTCAATCTTATCAAGGTCGTGAGCTGGCTTTTAAACTGGGTCTTAAAGGCGATCAAATCAAACAGTTTGTTAAGATCTTCCTTGGTCTTGGCAATATGTTTGCACAGTACGACTTAGCACTACTGGAAATTAACCCTCTTGTGATCACAGCAGAAGACAACCTACTGTGTCTTGATGGCAAAATTAATATCGATTCAAATGCAATGTATCGCCAGCCAAAATTGCGTGAAATGCACGACCCATCTCAAGAAGACGATCGTGAAGCACATGCGGCGCAGTGGGAGCTAAACTATGTAGCTCTAGATGGCAGCATTGGTTGTATGGTGAATGGCGCAGGTTTAGCGATGGGGACAATGGACATCGTTAACTTGCACGGCGGTCAACCTGCTAACTTCCTCGATGTCGGTGGCGGTGCAACCAAAGAGCGTGTAACAGAAGCCTTCAAAATCATCCTTTCTGACAGTAACGTGAAAGCGGTACTGGTAAATATCTTTGGTGGTATTGTTCGTTGTGACTTGATTGCTGACGGTATTATTGGCGCAGTTGAAGAAGTGGGCGTAGAAGTACCCGTCGTAGTTCGCTTAGAGGGTAATAATGCACCTTTAGGTTCTCAAAAACTGGCGGAAAGTGGTCTAAACATTATTGCTGCAAACTCTCTAACTGAAGCAGCAGAAAAAGTCGTAGCTGCAGCGGAGGGCAAATAATGTCTATCTTAATCAATAAAGAGACAAAAGTTATCTGCCAAGGTTTTACTGGTGGGCAAGGTACGTTCCACTCAGAGCAAGCGCTTGAGTATGGTACACAGATGGTGGGCGGTGTGTCTCCGGGTAAAGGCGGTCAAACTCATCTAGGTTTACCGGTATTTAATACGGTTCGTGAAGCTGTAGAAACCACCGCTGCTACAGCGTCGGTGATTTATGTCCCTGCGCCGTTTTGTAAAGATGCCATTCTTGAAGCAATTGATGCAGGCATCAAACTGATTGTGACGATTACCGAAGGCATTCCAACGTTAGATTTGCTTGACGTTAAAGTGCGTTTAGATGAAGCGGGTGTGGTGATGATTGGCCCTAACTGTCCGGGCGTTATCACTCCTGATGAGTGTAAGATTGGCATCATGCCTGGTCACATTCATAAGAAAGGTAAAGTGGGTATTGTGTCTCGCTCCGGTACACTTACCTATGAAGCAGTTAAGCAAACTACTGATGAAGGCTTTGGTCAGTCTACCTGTGTGGGTATTGGTGGAGATCCTATTCCGGGTTCAAACTTCATTGATATTCTCAAGCTGTTTGAACAAGACCCTGAAACAGAAGCTATCGTGATGATCGGTGAAATCGGTGGTACCGCAGAGGAAGAAGCGGCAGCCTATATTAAAGATCATGTGACGAAACCTGTTGTTTCTTACATTGCTGGTGTCACTGCGCCTCCGGGAAAACGTATGGGACACGCTGGCGCTATTATCTCTGGTGGTAAAGGTACTGCGGAAGATAAATTCCAAGCATTGGAAGCCGCTGGTGTAAAAACAGTGAAAAGTCTTGCTGATATTGGCCAAGGGCTACGCGAGATTACGGGTTGGTAATCTAACCCTAAATGCAGCACAGTTGAACAAAGCCTCTGAGTGAATCAGAGGCTTTTTTATTGGGTTTAATTGTCTTGTGGTTTGAGTTGCACTAACAAGAATAGGAATGCAGCGCTTACCACGACTGACGGGCCGGCAGGGGTATCGTATTGCCAAGAAAGGCTCAATCCTGATAGTACGCACAACGCGCCAATCAATGAGGCCATAATGGCCATTTGTTCAGGGCTTTTGGCAAAACGTCGCGCGGTCGCCGCTGGTATGATAAGCAGTGAAGTGATGATTAACGCACCCACAAACTTCATGCCTACGGCAATGACAACGCTGATCATTATCATAGTGAGTAAACGCATTAGTGAAATATTAACGCCTTCAATTGCGGCTAATTCTTCGTTAACGGTGCTAGAAAGTAATGGTCGCCAGAAGGTGACCAGTAGCAGCATGATCACCGCGACCCCCATAAAGATAAACATGACATCTTGCGTATTTACCGCTAACAAATCACCAAATAAATACGCCATCAGATCGACACGGATATTGTCTAGAAAGCTCACCGCAATTAAGCCTAGCGATAGTGAGCTATGCGCTAATATCCCGAGTAAGGTATCGGTAGCAACCAATTGCTGACGCTGCAGAGTCACTAACACTAACCCCAATGCTAAACAGCACACTACTAAAGCAAGGTATAGATTAATGTCAAATAAAAATCCGAGTGCTAAACCCATCAACGAAGCGTGAGCGAGGGTGTCACCAAAGTAAGCCATTTTTCGCCAAACGACAAAAGAGCCTAAAGGGCCTGCAATAATCGCGATGCCTAGACCGGCTAGAATGGAAGGCAATAAAAACTCAATCATGTTTATGTCCGTGCTGATGATCGTGACAAGTGTTGATATCTCCGGCAACAGGTTCACCTGAGAGATCATGATGATGATAGTCGTGCTGGTGTTGATACAAGGCAAGGCTCGCTTCTGGTGCACCGCCAAACATTTGTAAATAGCTTGGATGAGATGAAATCGCGGCAGGTGATCCTGAGCAGCAGATATGATGTTGCAAACAAATGACTCTGTCGGTTTTTGCCATCACCAGATGCAAATCATGGGAGATCATAAATATTGCACAGCTAAAACGGTGGCGTAGAGTATCAATGAGATTGTAAAGCTCGATTTGCCCCTGCACGTCGACACCCTGCGCAGGTTCGTCTAATACCAGTAGTTGAGGGCGAATTAATAGCGCTCTAGAGAGCAACACTCGCTGCGTTTCACCGCCAGATAATTTATGAATATCTGAATGTAGCAGGTGACTTGCACTGACCAAGGCTAGCGCATCTTGGCGCTCTTGTTGGCTGTACTTGCCAGCAAGGCGTAAAAAGCGGTCTACAGTGAGCGGCAGTGTTTCGTTTAAGTGGAGCTTTTGCGGAACATAGCCAATTCTCAGTTTATTGGCTTTGGATACTTTACCTTGGTACTGCTTATGAATGCCTAGAATCACTTTAACTAAGGTTGATTTCCCTGCACCATTTGGACCAACTAAAGTAATAATTTCTGATTCGTCAATCGATAGAGTGATGCTGTCTAATACCTTGCGTTTATTAAACTGAACGGTCACATCTTTTAATGAGACGATTTGTGTCATAACGGATTGGCCTGCTTAGTGTGCGGTTCGATGAGTGCGCTGTTATTCATGAGAAGAGTAGTATCGCTGCTTTTTCATAATTAGCAACTATACAATTCGTTTGCTAAGCGCGAGTGTTATAATGTAACATCTGCGGTTAATTTTCTCTAATACAATGGAACTGAACGATGAAACGTGTATTGCTGTGCCTACTCTCATTGGTGTTTATCAACAACGCTCAGGCGATAGAGGTGGTAAGTAGTATCAAGCCGATACATCTTATCACTCAAGAAATTACGACAGATGTCGCGAGCTCGTCAGCTCTTTTGGGGACGGCAATGTCTCCACATGATTATTCTTTACGCCCGTCTGATGTGAAAAAACTACGAGATGCCGATTTAGTCATTTGGTTTGGGCCTGATTTAGAGAACTTTATGGCTGGCGTGGTCAAAGACCAAACCAACACTTTGACCATCAGTCAAATCCCACATATTGATCTTCGTGAGTTTACTGATGCCCATGATCATGGTTCGCACGCAGGACATCATCATGGAAGTACCGATCCACACATTTGGCTAGGGCCAAAGCAAGTTGCGATTGTTGCAAAGAGTATCGCGGAAAGATTGATTGCTATCGACCCTGAAAACGAGTCGAGCTATAAAGTGAACTTGGATCACTTCTTAAATAACTTACAGCTCACAACCTCAGAAATTAGCGTGAAATTAAAAGAAGTTCAGGATAAGGGCTACTACGTATTCCATGATGCGTACGGTTATTTTGAAGACTACTTTGGTTTGAACCACCTCGGTCACTTTACGGTGAGCCCAGAAAGAAAGCCGGGTGCAAGAACATTAATTCAAATTAAAACACGTTTAGCCAAAGGGGATGTGCACTGCGTATTCAGTGAGCCACAATATACGCCAGCGGTTATCAATACCGTTACTCGTGGTAGCAACGTCAATCAGGGTGAATTAGATCCACTTGCCAGTTCTGTTGAAGAGAAACCCGGTGCTTATTTTGCTTTTCTAAAGCAGCTTTCTCAGCAGTTTGAGACCTGCTTAAAATAAATTTAGTAATAATCAAAAATATTTTAAAGCACCCTTCAATAGGGTGTTTTTTTTGATTTAAGATAAGTAAAACTGTAAGAGAGTGTGATATATTTATCCGCAAATGATAACAATTGGCATTTAGATTATGAAACTTTCAGAACTTGCAGTTGGGCAACAAGCTAATATTTGTTCGCTAAAACAACTAGATACTTCGACTAGAAAAAAACTAATGGTAATGGGCGTACTGCCGAATACTTTAGTGACTCTGATTCGTAAAGCCCCGATGGGTGATCCCCTGCAAGTGAGAATTCGAGATGTCAGTGTTGCTATTCGTAAATCGACGGCTCAACAAATTATGGTTGAGGCACAATAATGGACTATTCAATTTTAACTGTCGGTAACCCTAATAGTGGTAAAACAACACTGTTTAATGCCTTTACAGGTGCCAACCAAAAAGTCGGTAACTGGGCGGGCGTTACAGTAGAGAAAAAAGTCGGTGTTTATTCTTTTTCAGGCGCAGAGTTTAGCCTAACCGATTTACCGGGAATCTATGCACTAGACAGCGGTAACGACGCCAACAGTGTGGATGAAACCATTGCTTCTCGCGCAGTGCTTTCTACTCCAGCGGATGTCATCGTAAACGTGATTGATGCAAGCTGCTTAGAGCGAAGCTTATACGTCACACTGCAATTGAGAGAGCTTGGCCGACCTATGGTCGTTATTCTCAATAAAATGGATGCACTCGCTCGAAACGGCCAAACCGTAAATACGAAAGGCTTGTCTAAAGCGTTGGGTTGCCCTGTATTAACCGTAACAGCAACTCGTGAAGATCAAGTTACTCAGCTTAAAACCGACTTGCACCGCATGCTAGAAGCTGGCATCGAAGTTGAGCCGTTAGCATTGGATTACGGCACTGAGTTTGAAGCCGTTGTGGCGGATATCCGTTCACTCTTTTCTAATGACATGGTTGACGAGCGTGCACTGGCTATTCGCGCTTTAGAAGACGATACATTGGTGTTAAACACCGCTTCTGATGATGTAAAAGACACGGTAGCGCAAGCTCGTCACTCATTGGATCTGGATTTAGATTTGCACATTGCTGATGTGAAATTTACTTTTTTACATGAACTCACGAAAGCATTTCGCTTAACCGAAGGCAAAATCACACGTCGTCTGAGTGAGCGCATCGATGCGGTGGTCTTAAACAAGTGGGTGGGTATTCCACTGTTCTTCTGCGTGATGTACTTGATGTTTATGTTTGCCATCAATATTGGCGGCGCATTTATTGATTTCTTTGATATCGCCTTTGGTGCGGTTCTTGTGGATGGTACTCACCACCTACTTGATCCGGTACTACCACAATGGATCGTTACTCTATTAGCAGACGGTATTGGCGGTGGTATTCAAACCGTCGCAACCTTCATCCCTGTGATTGCTGGCTTGTATTTATTCCTTACCCTTCTAGAAGGTTCTGGTTACATGTCTCGCGCCGCTTTCGTATTAGATAAAGTAATGCAAAAAGTGGGTTTGCCGGGTAAAGCATTTGTGCCACTTGTATTAGGTTTTGGTTGTAACGTACCTGCTATCATGGCAAGTCGCACACTGGATCAAGAGCGTGAACGTCGTTTAGCGGCGTCAATGGCACCATTTATGTCTTGTGGTGCTCGTCTACCCGTTTATGCATTGTTTGCTGCGGCATTTTTCCCTAGTGCGGGTCAAAATGTGGTATTTGCTTTGTATATCATTGGTATATTAGCCGCCGTATTTACCGGACTCATTCTTAAGCACACCATCTACCCGGGTGGTAACGACAGCTTTATTATGGAAATGACGGATTACGAAATCCCTCGTCTACGTAATGTTGTAATTAAAACTTGGCAAAAACTGAAACGCTTTGTTTTTGGCGCGGGTAAAACCATTGTTATTGTGGTGACTATTTTAAGCTTCCTGAACTCTATCGGCACTGATGGCAGTTTTGGTAACCAAGACAGTGAAACATCGGCTCTATCTAAAGTCGCGCAAGTGATTACTCCTGTGTTTGCTCCTATGGGGATAAAAGACGAGAACTGGCCAGCAACAGTGGGTATTGTGACGGGTATTTTCGCTAAAGAAGCGGTTGTCGGTACCTTAAATAATCTATATGCAGCACCTGCGGATGAAGATGCTGAATTTGATTTGCTAGGTAGCTTAAAAGAAGCCGTTATGTCGATTCCTGAAAACTTATCGGGTTTGAGCTTTAGCGATCCATTAGGGATTGAAGTCGGCGAGTTAAACGATACTCAAGCCGCTGCTGAAGAACAAGACGTTGATCAATCTGTATTTGCTAACCTACAAAGTAAGTTTGTATCGGGTCACGCAGCATTTGCCTACTTGCTCTTTATCCTAATGTACACACCATGTGTGGCAGCATTAGGTGCATACGTACGAGAGTTTGGTCGTGATTACGCTAAATTCATTGCGGTTTGGACAATGGGGCTGGCTTATTCAAGTGCGGTACTTTATTACCAAGTCATGATGTTCAGCATGAACCCAGTTGTGAGTGCATGTTGGATTGTGGGAATCATTATTGCGGGCTTAGCGACTTTCTTAGGCCTTAAACGCCATGCTAGAAAACAGCAATGGCAAGATGAGCTACAACCAGCAGTATAAGGTATAAGGTCTATGTTGGCTGGTGCGACTGAGTCTAGCCGCACCAATTAAATATAGAGCCTATAAGTAAGGCAGTATTATGATTTTACAACAACTAAAAGCTTACCTTGAAGAACATGGCACAACGGAAAGAACGGTGCTCTCTAACCACTTTGGTTTATCTGAAGATGGTGTCGATGCCATGCTGCAAGTATGGGTAAAAAAGGGCAAAGTGTCGCGCATGTTCGATACCATTAAAGGTAAAGAGAAAGGCGTACGTTACACCATAAACCAAGGTATTAGTTTGAACGTACAGATGTAAGTCATTACTTACCTCTGCTATTTTCCAGTCAGCTAGGCGTTCACTGCTCACAGTCGCCTAGCTTTTTTTTGCTCAAAATATGTTGCTAGGGTTGGTATTATCTTGCTAATACAGCGTCCACTTCAAGTGGTTCAGCTTGCTTTGGCTCACGGCTGATCATTAACGCGCCACCGACCAGCAATACCGCACCAATAATTTGTTGGGGGGTTAAGGTGACGTCGAAAGCAATCCAGTTGATTACCACCGCAGACACAGGGAAAAAGAGTTCCGCAATCGTGCCGTAACGGGCAGGGATCCTTTCTAACCCTTTATAGTAGATAAACATTCCCAATAGACCGGACAGAATCACCATATAAAACAGGTGGGAAAAACTGCCCTGAGAAAGTGTGAATGATTCGCCATAGCCAAACATAGCGATCGTCAGAGTAAGCAGAGCAAGGGTGTATCGACCCGACATGATTTGCATGGTGTTGTAGCCCATAAGCGTGAGTTTTCGCCCATAAACGGTCGATGCTCCCCAAGCGACAACCGCCAAAAGTGCACAGCCATAACCGAGTAAAATAGCCATCACTTTAGGGTTATAGTGCCAAACGGAATTTTCAGACCACAGCGCTATGATATCCGGTGAAATCATCACAATACTGCCCAGCAAGCTCACACTGGCCCACAGTAAAAAATGCTTTTGCAGTTTCTCTTTGAGTAAAATTACTGACAACGAAATCGCGACAATAGGTTGTAGCTTTTGCAGCAAAATAACGATGGTAGGGTTCATCAATG
Source organism: Vibrio ezurae NBRC 102218 (assembly GCF_000467185.1). Taxonomy (GTDB): domain Bacteria; phylum Pseudomonadota; class Gammaproteobacteria; order Enterobacterales; family Vibrionaceae; genus Vibrio; species Vibrio ezurae. The sequence continues at coordinate 12,690 of NZ_BATM01000001.1, read as the reverse complement.
TAAAGGCTTTAGTAAAGGCCAAAGTGCCAATGGCCGAGCCAAACACACCAATCAAGATGAAAGAAAACAGCGAACCTTTGATATACGCAAACCGCCAGCGAGGCACCATAATTTGCAATAGTGCAATGATAGCGACCAACACCAAATGCTCAAAGAACACGATTTGTAAGGTGCTGTTGCTTTCCAGTAACGGATAGCGAAATAACGTATCGGCAGCCCAAAGACCAGCTGCGATCATAACAAAAATAATACCTGCCACGAGGATCTCCAAATATAAGCCGTGCAAGTCAAAAGTGACTTGTGTGCTTGGTTTGATATAAACGTGAACAGAGCGTAAGAGGTTAGGCAATCGGCACGATAAACTGAACTGCCGCTATGACTAGCGAGCAAGTTTACGCAAAACACAAAAACCGCCTTAAGTGAGGATCACTAGGCGTCATTGGTTAAATCAATTGTGTCACTTCTTTCATCCGGACTATAACCGTCGGCTCTGGATTCACACCAGATCTGCTGTCCCTTAACCACTACTCATAAAAGTAGAGACTAAGGCGCTCGTGGGCTCAAGCTAGGCTTTTACCACCGGTGGGGAGTTTCACCCCGCCCTGAAGTCCGTTTAAGGTATCAAATTTTGCGGATGAGGAAAATCTCTTTATTGATATTATGAATATTTGTTGGTGAGGGATAAAAAGAGCTCGCGAGGCTGTTTGTTATTGGTGTGCCAAAATGACACAATCATTGCTTGTTGTTCATTTTTAGAGCATAATGTGTGGTGTGACATTTTGACACATAGGAGAAAGTTCATGGCGACTACATTACCTCGCATCACTGCTAGAGTTGATGTCGATACACAAGATTTGCTGGCTAAGGCCGCCGCTATCGCTGGTATGTCTAGCATAAACTCATTTGTGCTGAGTGCGGCTGTCGAGAAAGCTAAACAAGTTGTCGAGCGTGAACAAGCTTTAAAGCTTAGCCAAGCTGACGCGATGTTATTGATGGATGCGCTAGATAAACCTGCGATGGTAAATAGCAACCTAAAAGCTGCCGCTGATCGCTACGATAGCAAAGTTCGATGATAAACACTGTACTCCTAGAGAAAGCTAAACATGATAGAAAGCGCTTCAATTGTGGTACTGAGGCTCTAAATAATTACTTAAAAGTCATGGCTAGCCAGCAGGCCAAAAAAGACAATACCCGCACTTTTGTGTTAGAGGACGAAAACGATAATACCCATATTATTGGTTTCTATACTTTGACCATGACACCGATTGATTTAAAAGCATTACCTGAAAAATTACAGAAAAAACATCAGTCATCGACTTCGGGTGGTTTAATTGCCCGCTTAGCCGTTGATGACCGTTACAAAGGTAGAGGCTTTGGTGAGTGGCTTTTGATTGATGCACTAAGAAAGTTACTTACTGCAAGTGATAGTGTTGCTTTCCCAGTCGTAGTTGTCGATGCGAAAGACGGTGCAACACAGTTTTATGAACACTATGGGTTTACACCATTTCAGGATGCTGACAATAAACTGTTCATTACGATATCTGATATCCGAGTAAGTTTAGGCTAGCTGAGCTTTCATTTAAACTAACACCCTACGCAAAAAAGGAGCTCAACAATGAACTCCTTTTGGATTTAGCATCACGAAATCACAATGGCTTGACCATTAAGGCCGCTTTAAATTGTGATAACTAAGTCAAACTTAAAGCTTCTTAGAAATCAGCGCTGTACTACCAATAATCACCAAAGCCAGAATCATGATAGCGCCTTTACCGCTCTCAAATCCGCTCAATATACCGGCACAAGCAACTACAGCAACAGCAACTGGAATCACGTATTTAACTAGGTTGTACCAAAGACCAAACAGTGGGAAGGAGACTTTGCCGTTGTTGGTGATTTCTTTTTCCAAATCGATACGATTTAAACGCCAGCCCGCAAAGATACAGATAAACATGCCGCCGACCGCTAGGAATACTTTATCAGTCAGAAGGTCGAAAATATCAAATACACCCGTGTCGAACAGTTTCGGTCCAACGCCGCCAAGAGACAGTGACGCAAACACACACATTGCGGCCATTACGCAACTTGCAGAAAGTACCGCAGTCACACGTTTCATGCCTTTTTCTTCAATAAGGTAAGAAACCACAACTTCAAGTAGTGAGACAGAAGAGGTTAGCGCCGCGACAGTTAGGCCGACAAAGAACATCAGGGCAAAGAGCAAACCAACGTGTCCCATTTCAGCAAATAACTGTGGCACAACAACGAATACTAGGCCAGGGCCTGCGGCAGGTTCCATATTAAAGGCAAACATTGCAGGGAACATGGCGATACCTGCCAGTAATGCAACCGCGGTATCCATGCCAACAACCATACCTGTGGTTTGTACTAGGTTCTCTTTCTTCTTCAGGTAGCTACCGTAAGTAATCATCGCGCCCATACCTAGAGATAGAGAGAAGAAGGCTTGACCCAGTGCGGCCAATACTACGTGGCTGTCTACTTTGCTGAAATCAGGTTTAAATAGGAATTCAAGACCTGCACCTGCGCCTGGCAGTGAAAGCCCTTTGACTGCAACCACAATAAGAATAAGAAACAGTAGAGGCATTAGGATTTTGCCTGCTTTTTCTATGCCACCTGAAATGCCTTTACTCACAATCACAATGTTAAGCACTAGGTAAGCGGCCATCCATAGTAGTGGCTGCACAGGATCAGAGATAAAGCCGCCGAAGCTGTCACCGATGGCTTCAGGTGTATCGAGTAAACCTGTCGCTATCTTTGGTACATAGGCCAGTGCCCAACCGCCGACAACAGGGTAAAACCCCATGATTAATAGACCACTAAGCACACCGATAATGCCGACAAAGCTCCAGCGTTTATCCGTAGATTTAAAAGAACCTACGACAGAGCGGCTGGTATGACGACCAATGGCAAATTCCGTTAGCATGACGCTAAAACCAATCACGATGACAAAGGCAAGATAGATAAGTACAAAAGCACCACCACCGTTTTCGCCGGCGGTGTATGGGAATTTCCAAATATTGCCAAGACCAACAGCCGAACCTGCTGCTGCCATTACAAATCCAAGTTTTGAACCCCAGTTATCACGAGGGGCTGCGGTTATATTTCCAGTCGCCACGATGTCTCCAAATTATCAATGTATAGGTTGGACTAGGCGCTTAAAAAGAGGGGTGTAAATATAAGTTTACACACATATAAGTGTTTACTCGCGCGCTAGGTGTGGCAAGTTAATCAGTTTGTCGGTAAAGTTGAAACCCTGAAAATTGTATTTATTAGCACTTGATCTAAATTTTGTGATCAAGGGCTTGTTTATTGTGTAATTCTTTTTTATTTCCTTCTTTTTATATCGAAATCACCTTCTTCTCTTTTTCTAAGTCATTGATATATATCGTGTGTGACTGAATATTCGGATTTTGCCCATAAATATGCCAATTTCGCATGAGGAAAATAAAAAATACTCGAATATTGGCTATTTTTACACCATATACCATTCAAAATCCTGACTAAGCCTCTTTAATACACTGAGCTCTTTCTTTGTTTCGCTTTGTATCCATTCTTTAATTTCTTCAACGATGCTAGAAGTGCTTCGGCAATGGATGAAATACTGCCAAGCACTGGGTTGAATTTGTGCTTTGCTTGGACAAACTAAATAGCCATGTTCAAGTTCTGGCAAAATAAGCAATAAGTCCGTTACCGTGACCCCTTGCCCCGATAGACAAGCACTTAGCGCCAGATCTAAGGTGAAAAAGGTAGTATTACGAACTTTTATAGCATCTTTGTGCCCAATAGTGCTGAGCCAGGTTTTCCAATCATGATGATCAAGGGTAGGGTGCAAGCGTGGCAGACGCAGCAGAGCATCAAAGTTAGGGTCTCGGGCGTAGAGTTTTTGTGCGCACACTGGCGCCATGTACTCATCTCTTAGAAACAGCACGTCTTTGCGATCTTTATATTGATGAGGCATTCGAGAATTCAATATCAGCAAGTCATAGTCAGTAGAGTGGAGCGCTTCGTCCTCATCGATGGTGGGGATCACGACTATTTCATAATCGGGATAACGTTCTTGCAGTTGTTGAATTTTAGGCAATAGAGAACGAGTGGCGTAACTTAGCGCTGTTTTTATGACGATGCGTTTGTGCGTTTCTGGTCGCCACGATTCAATCAGTGTTTGTAGGCTTTGATAGTTCCTTTGTAGCACAGCAAATAACTCACTCCCTTGAGCGGTAAGCTCAATGCGGCGATGTTTGCGAATGATTAGCTCTACACCAACCCCTAATTCCAGTTGCTTTATCTGACGGCTGATTGCGCTTTGAGTGACATTTTGCTCTGTTGCGGCTTGCGTAAAGCTTAAGTGTCTTGCGACACTTTCAAATATTTTCAAGCTGTTGTGGGAGTAGGGAATATCTGGATACGGTTTCATTGTGCTTTCCCATGACTTCAAGTAATGCCAAGAGGCGTAAATGTTAATTGAATGCTAGCGCAATAGTCATTACTTTGGCTAGGCATTCAATGAGGTCTTTATGAAAAACATTTTAAAACTGGCGTTGCCACTTACATTATCCCAACTCATCGGTATGGCGTTGGTATTAACCGACGTATGGATGATGTCACGCATCAGTGTCGCCGATTTGGCGGCTGGTGGTCTGGGTGCTTCGGTGTATTCGTTTGTTTTTCTTGTCGCAGGAAGCATTGTCGGTTGTGTGGCAAACTTAATTGCGATCGCTTATGGACAAAGTATTTCCCGTCCTGAGTTTGGTCATCAGCAGATACGCTTTGCGGTGAAAGGGGCGGTCATGCTCTCTTTATTATTGAGTACGGCGCTTACTTTGAGCTTTTCTTTTGCGCCACATTTACTGATAGAGGCAAAGCAATCACCAGAGGTGGTTGCGGTGGCGATGCAATATTTAAATGCGCTTAAATGGACAATGCTACCCACTTTATTGCTATTGGTGCTTCGAGGATTAACCAGCACCTTTGGCGATGTGCGTTCAGTCATGATCATGTCCATTATTACGGTGTTCATCAATGTGCCCATTAGTTACTTCATGGCTTTTCATTTGCATTGGGGTATCGCAGGACTAGGCTATGGCACAGCGCTGTCGGCTTGGATTGTCCTTTTAGGTTATGGATTTTGGGTATTTCGCCAACATAAATATCAGCGTTTCTCTCCTTGGAAAAATACTGATGAATACTCAGCAAAACTGTTATTACCTATGCTCGCAATGGGAGGCCCCATCGCATTAGCTGCTTTGCTTGAGCATGGGCTTATTTATGGCGGCACCTTGATGGCAGGCAGTATCAGCGTGGCGTCTCTGGCGATACATCAAATCATGTTGCAGTGTTTATCTTTTACTTGGAATATTAATTTCGGTTTTGCTCAAGCCTCAGCTATTTTGGTCGGAAAAGAATATGGCGCGAATAACTTTGCGGGCATCAACAAAATAGCCAGTAAAAGCTTTATTGCGGTTACGGTATTAAGTCTAGTGATTGCCAGTGCCTTTGCGATTTGGCCCGAAGTGATTGCCAATTTATTCCAGTTAGACAGTGGTAGCAGTCATGAGCTCAGTAATATGCTGATTTCTGTCATTTGGGTCGTGGCATTGTGCTTTGTGGTGGACGCATGGCAATTACTCGCCATTAACCTATTGCGCGGTATGAAAATAGTAGTGGTGCCCACCATTATGACCGCCATTGGATACTGGGTATTTGGCCTTCCAGCAGCGTGGTTTTTAATGAAAAGCTACGGTCTAGCAGGCATTTGGGGCGGTATCGGCATTGGACTTGGCGTCACAGGTATATTGTTGTTAACAGTACTTATTTTTGAAACGAGACGTGTGTGCTCGATAAGACTCGTTCCCGCAGTATGATTTGTGAGCGAAGGTGTGTATGACAGTTTGCGGATGCTTTCCCAACTTGAGATCTAGATATACGTGTAATTTTTGTTGTTTGGTATACTCATTCTTAAATCAATGCAAAGGATGAGTTTACTATGTCGAAAACCGCTAAGATCCATAACGAAGACAAGCTAGTAAAAAAAGCAATAGAAGTCGGTTTTAAGATGGCAAAGATGCAAGGATTTGATTTGCCAAGTTCTACCCAACCTTTAAAAGTTCAATCTGTCTATTTATTCTTAGTCGGCGTAAAACAAATCGCCCCACTTCCAGAAGACAAACAGGACGGGCCAAACATCAAAAAACGCTTAGCTTTGTGGATGCATAAAGCACTCCCAGATAACGACCCGCTGAAATAGCCAGCAAAATTACGGAGTCAGGTTCGAGGTTTTCATGTGTTGAGGTGTAACCGAACAAGAAAACCTCGAAAAAGATAAGTAGTACGGTTCTATTAGCTGAAGAACTAAGGCTGTGACTAGCATAAATTTTCAGCTAAAATTTTCTCTATACGTCGGCTTTAAGAAAGTGGTAATTAAAGGGTGAATTGGATATCTAATTGACACTTGTGTGACTTAAGCTCAAAATCACCTCCCGCATTTACCTCGCTTACACTTTGATATAGAGATTTATTTTGACAAAACACCAACCGATTCTTGGTAACAAAGGCACTTTATTCTTTTTAGTGATTATTAGTGCTTTTCCTCCTCTAACTACAGATTTATATCTCCCTGCATTGCCGCAAATGGTTGAAATTTTAAATACTACTCAAGCGATGGTGAACCTCACCTTGAGTATTTATTTTGTAACCTATGCGATTGGCTTGCTCTTTTGGGGGCCATTAAGTGAGAAGTTTGGGCGTAAACCTATATTGTTGACGGGACTGGGCATCTATATGTGTGCGAGTGTGCTTTGTGCTTTCGCCTTTAATGTTGATATCTTAATTGGTGCGAGGTCACTTCAAGCTTTTGGTGGTAGTGCGATTACCGTTGTAGCAACGGCGATAGTAAAAGACATGTACAGTGGTCGTGAGCGAGAAAAAATCATGGCAACCATTATGTCTCTGGTGATCATAGCGCCTATGGTCGCGCCTGTGATTGGGGCACTGTTATTGAAAATCGCTTCTTGGCATATGATGTTTGTATTCTTAGCGTCATTTGGCTTTGTCGCAACGCTGGTGGCACTTTGCTATACAGAAACACTACAACATCGCTATGAAGGCTCAATGGTGCGTTCATGGGGAAGACTCATTACCGTATTTAAAAATCCGCGCTTTGTGGCTCTGTTGGCGATATTTTCACTGACACCAATGGCGTTGATGGCATTCTTAGCCGCAGGCTCTTACATTTACATTAATGGCTTTGGTTTGACTGAGCAGCAATTTAGTTATGCTTTTGCTTTTAATGCATTGTTTGCTTCGTTTGGCCCTACGATCTACATGAAAGTGTCAAAACGGGTTCGCACTCAAAGTATAATCACGGCTTGTTATATCTTTATCTTATTGTTAGGCATTTTAACACTGACGATTGGTCATCTTTCTCCTTGGATTTTTGCATTCATTGCTGCGCCAATTACGATGGCGATTATTACCACGCGAATTCCTGGCACTAACTTAATGTTGGATCAGCAAGAGAAGGATACAGGCTCGGCGGTAGCGATTATCCAGTTCTGCGGCATGATGTCGGGTTCGTTAGGTATGGTACTGGTGTCTTTAAGACAAAATGCGCTGATTGAAGATCTTGGTTTGATTCAGATTGCAGTCGGGCTGTTAGGACTTATCATGTGGTTATTAGTGAAAAACCGTGACTTTGTGACTCGTAATATTATCAGTAATAAAAAGTAATGCGCTAAGCATTAAAAAGCCCCGTTACTGCAAAGTGACGGGGCTTTTTTGGTGGTTTATTCATTGATTAACAATGAATGACATTACTTTATCGTGTATTAAGCCATCGCCAGTTCTTTCTTTTGATGGGCAAGATATTCGTCATAAGTACCTTGGAAATTCACGAGTTTTTTGTCTTTCACATCAATGATTGAAGTGGCTAATGACGAGACAAACTCGCGGTCATGGCTGACAAAGATAAGCGTACCTTGATAGTCTTTTAACGCGTTATTTAGCGCTTCGATGGCTTCCATATCCATGTGGTTAGTGGGCTCATCCATGACGAGTACGTTGATGTCTTGCATCATTAGCTTGCCAAATAACAGTCGGTTTTTCTCGCCACCAGAACAATTTTTTGCTTTCTTGTTCGCATCATCTGCGGTGAACAGTAGGCGGCCAAGAATGCCACGTACCATAAGATCATCGTGCTTGACGGTACGCCATTGTGAAATCCAATCAAAGATCGAAAGGTCGTTGTCAAAATCTGCGGTGCTGTCTTGTGGGCAATAACCAATAGAGGCGTTTTCTGACCATTTCACTACACCTTGCGTTTGCTCTAATTCATTGACTAAGCAGCGCAGTAAGGTGGTTTTACCTACACCGTTTTCACCGATAACCGCAAGGCGCGTTCCTGCTTCAAGGAGGAGATTGCCGTTTTCAAATAATAATTCATCGCCAAACGCATGGCCTAAATCTTGTAACTCTAGCGCTTGTCGGTGCAGTTTTTTGCCTTCTCCAAAGTCAATAGAAGGGCTGATGCGGCTAGAAGATTTCACTTCGTCTAGCTTGATCTTATCCATTTTCTTCGCTCTTGAACTGGCTTGTTTTGCTTTAGAAGCATTCGCGCCAAAACGGTTCACAAAGTCTTGCAGCTCGTTAATTTCAGCCGCTTTTTTTGCATTGCTTGCCAATAATTGCTCGCGAATAAGCCCTGATGCTTCAAGGAAGTATTCGTAGTTGCCCGGATAGATGCGAAGCTCACCGTAATCGATGTCTGCCATGTGGGTGCAGACTGAATTTAGGAAGTGGCGATCGTGCGAGATAATGATCATAGTGCACTTACGTTGATTCAGTTCTTCGCCGAGCCAGTTAATGGTATGAATATCCAAGTTGTTGGTAGGCTCATCCAGTAGCAAAATATCTGGGTTAGCAAATAAGGCTTGCGCTAGTAACACACGCAGTTTCCAACCAGGAGCCACTTGTTGCATCAAGCCAAAGTGAAACTCTTCTTCAATGCCAGCTTGTAGTAAAATATCTCCGGCGCGACTTTCTGCGGTATAGCCGTCCATTTCAGCAAATTCACTTTCAAGCTCAGCGACTTTCATGCCATCTTCTTCGCTCATTTCTGGCAAAGAGTAAATGCGGTCACGCTCTTGTTTGATTTCCCAAAGTTTACGATCGCCCATGATCACCACATCGATAACATTGTGTTGTTCAAAGGCAAATTGGTCTTGACTCAGTACGCCTAGCTTCAGCCCTGGAGTAATTGATACATTGCCTGAGCTCGGTGTTAATGCGCCACTTAGGATTTTCATAAAGGTTGATTTACCACACCCATTTGCGCCAATGAGGCCATAGCGGTTGCCGTTACCAAACTTAGCAGAGATGTTTTCAAATAACGGCTCTGCGCCAAATTGCATGGTGATGTTTGCGGTAGATATCAAAGAAGAATTCCTAGGTGTTGGAGTTGAAAGTTGCCAAATAAAAGAGAGGGATTTAGCAAAACATGAACTGTGAATTTAGAGGCGACGAATTATACAGATTTATTCAACAAAAGACAGTTATGAGAGCCAAGTCACGCACAGGAATAGGCTGTCATAGCCGTCGTATGAATATCTTGCCTTATTGTCAAATATATATTGATAATAATTCAATGATTAACCTGTTTATGATTGCTTTGTGTAACCTTAATCTATGCGCATACCCAGTTGGCATGTCGCTGTATTGGGAAAGAATGAAAGAGAGAACCTAATGACCAAACTGACTATCGTAGCCAACATCGTTGCCAATGCAGACAAAATGGAATTGGTTAAAGCTGAGCTGTTAAAGTTAATTGATATTACTCGCGCCGAAGAAGGCTGCCTTAACTACGATCTTCATCAAGACAATGAGAATCCAGCTCACTTTACCTTCTATGAAAACTGGGCATCTCGTGAATTATGGCAAACGCATATGGCGAACACTCACCTTGCCGACTATATGGCCGCTACAGAAGGGGCGGTGGCAAGCTTTACATTAAATGAAATGACACATATCGGGTAAAGGTGCTAAGCCTATTGATTTGGGTGGTCTCACCACCCAGTCGCCTCGTTTTTAAACCGACTGAATACCTTGACCAAATGCTTGACCAGTGATTAGATGCGCGCAGTAGATCAGAGGGCTTTGCCGTTGGTGACAACATCAAAATCTGACTAGCAAAGTAAAGAAGTAGGTTTGTCATATGGAAATAAAAACGCTCAAAAGTTTTGTAGCGGTAGCAACCTTTAGCAGTTTTTCTAGAGCGGCAAAAGAGTTGAACACGGTACAACCTGCCATCAGTCGTCATATTGCTGCACTGGAAAGTGAGTTGAAAACCCAGCTCTTTTTTCGCACCTCAAGAGAGGTCTCTTTAACCGCATCAGGTGCACGTTTGTTCAAAGATGCCTCAGCACTTATCTTGCAAGTAGAGCAAACGAAACAAGCTGTTCAGCGAGCTTCGCAAGGACAAATTGGCACTTTGACAATTGGTTATTTAGGGGGCGCAGTATTGAGCTTCCTACCACGTTTGGTTCGCCAATACATAAAGAGTCACCCCAATATTGATGTGAATTTGGTGGAAATGACCGCCGCCGAACAAGTAGAAGCATTACTTGATCAGCGCATTGATATTAGCTTGTCACGCCCTATGCCAGAGCAATACGCGCAAAGTTATACTTCTTTTGAAATATACAAAGATAAATTGGTCGCGGTGCTTTCACTGGATCATCCATTGGCGCAGTGCGCTTCGATACAGTTGTCAGACATTCAGCATGAGCCTTTTATTTTATTTGATCGTGAATCCGCAATTGGCCTGTTTGATGGCATTATCAAAGAGTGCCAAATTGCGCAATTTTCCCCGCGTATTATTCATCATCCCAAGCAGATGCAAACCGTCTTAACACAAGTTGCTTCCGGGCTTGGTGTGTCTGTTGTGCCTTCTGCGATTCAAGATTTACGCAGTGATGAGTGCGTGTTTGTCCCCATTGATGGAATGCGAGATACCCTTCCACTAGTTTTAACTTATCAAACACATCGAGCTTCGCCAATGGCAAAGGACTTTGCTCAATTAATCCATCAGCATTGTGATGAAATAAAGCGACAGCAGAAATAACCTGATCTATTCAATTTTGGTATTGAATCTAATTCAATTTATTATTTTTGGTATCAATTACGTCGACGTATGATGCTCGCCTTTAATTTAGGAATACCAATCACAGTGGATTATCACGATTGGTATCAGGGTCATAGTGACTCGTTGTGTGAGTTTATCGGTGTATCAATGAATCAAAGCAATAACAATCCATTAAGTAAAGGGCGCCTGTTGTTAATGTCGAGCGCAGTATCGGCGACGGCAGCAAACCTGTACTACAACCAACCTATTTTACCTCAGATTGGTAGCGATTTAGGCTTAACCAGTGAGCAGTTAGGCTCAATTCCTGCTGCGGGGCAACTGGGTTATGCCGCCGCTTTGTTACTGTTGTCTCCGTTAGGCGATACCATTCCTCGTCGACGTTTAATTGCGATTTTATCGGTACTATTGGTTGCCTCATCAGTATTGGCATTTTCTGTCTCTAGCCTATTCATGCTTGTGATTGCATGTTTTGCGATTGGTTTAAGTGCCAACATTACCCAGCAGTTAATTCCTTTTGCGGCGTCGCTCAGTACCCCTGAGAGCAAGGGCAAAGTGATTGGTACTTTAATGACAGGCTTAACCGTGGGTATTTTGTTATCACGAACGTTAAGTGGGTTCATTGGTGAACAATTTGGTTGGCGAGCGGTGTTTATGATGTCAGCGGTACTGGCGTGTATTTTTGGTCTGTTGTTGTATCGCTTTTTACCGTCAAACATACCCGCGAGCAAAATCCCGTATCCACAATTGGTGCTGAGTATGGCGACCTTGTTAAAGAAGCATGCCGCTTTACGCCAATCGGCGTTAACCGGTGCATTTTGGTTTGCATCATTTAATGCACTGTGGGCGACATTGGCGCTGCATGTGAATGATTCTCCTTTTAACTACAATGCTCAACAAGCGGGTCTATTTGGTGTCATCGCTCTTGCGGGAATTATTGGTGCTAAGGTTTCCGGCTCGTTGGTGAGCAAAGTGGGCTCACGCAATATGATCAATGTCGCGGTCTCATTGATTGTGTTTGGCTTTATTATTTCAGGAGTGTTTGGTGATAGCTTAGCTGGATTAATTGTGGGCATTATCTTGATTGATCTGGGCGTGTTTAGTGCGCAAGTCTCTAACCAAGTACGAGTATTCTCCATTGATCCTGCGGCACAAAGTCGCATCAATGGCGTGTATATGCTGGGCTATTACTTAGGTGGTGCATGGGGCTCATTTGTTGGAGTAATGGCTTTTGAAGAGTTCGGTTGGGCTGGGGTTTCCGTGTTCAGTATCGTGATGCTGTTTATCAGTTTTCTTGCCAATAACGCCATGAATCGCAGTGTGTTGTTTGATGCACAGACCTCGTCATAATATTTTTTAAACCACCTAGCTATTCCTCCTTCAGCCATAAAAGTAACGTGAAGCGCTTTTATGGCTCTTTGTTATCAATTTAATATAAATAGCGAACTCGATAGGTAAGGCGTACCGCCCAGTAAGAAAGAGCAACACTTGCCAGCGTAACAAGAGGGATATAGAGAGCTGCGTCGATGTGCGTTAATAGCCAA
>NZ_BATM01000002.1 GCF_000467185.1 Vibrio ezurae NBRC 102218 | reverse complement strand
ATTTAAAACCTCGCTTCGGCGGGGTTTTTTTATATCTAAATTTTCACATCTCCCACAAAAAATTAACATTTAACATTGCTTTTTTGGTGTTTTTGATAAGTTTTTGGCAGAACCGCGTATTTTTTATTCCTTTCAGATATTTTATGTGCAATTGTCTTATCTGCAATTGTGTGCGTAAAAATTGACAAACTCTTATCAATCTAGATAATCAGATGCTTGATGTGAATGCATCACATTGTCAGGATGACAACTAAGGGAATAAATATTATGGATAACATCACAGGCTTGCTGTCCGAAGCAGCCTCAATTATGGCTATAGGTATGGCCATGGTTTTTCTTTTTCTTACATTACTGGTTTTTGTGGTCCGCTTAATGTCGAAACTCCTTCCGACAGAGCAGCCTACGGTACCCGTACGTCCCAAGAATACAAAACAAATGACAACTGCTGATTCAACAGCCCAGAACGATCCAAAAATTGTGGCCGCTATTTCGGCCGCTGTGCATCGTCATCGCTCGGCTGCAGCTCAATAGACAATAAAAATTAAAAGGAGTTAATTGAAATGACTAAACCACTTGCTATCACTGATGTGGTCTTACGAGACGCACACCAATCTTTATTTGCCACTCGCATGCGTATAGAGGACATGTTACCTATTGCAGCCGAGCTAGATAAAGTGGGTTACTGGTCTTTGGAAACTTGGGGTGGGGCGACATTTGATTCGTGCATTCGTTTTCTGGGTGAAGATCCGTGGGAGCGCTTGCGTGAACTTAAGAAAGCCATGCCAAACACCCCGATGCAAATGCTACTTCGTGGTCAAAACCTTTTAGGATACCGCCATTATGCCGATGACGTTGTAGAGAAGTTTGTTGAGCGTGCTCATTTAAATGGTATGGATGTATTTCGTGTCTTTGATGCGATGAATGACGTGCGTAATTTTCAAACTGCGGTCAAATCAGTCGTCGATGTTGGCGCCCATGCGCAAGGCACACTGTCTTATACGACTAGCCCGGTGCATAACCTAGAGGCTTGGGTTGATTTAGCGAAGAGATTGGAAGATCTAGGCTGTCATTCACTGTGTATCAAAGACATGTCAGGATTGCTTAAGCCATATGAAGCTGAAGAGCTGATTACACGCATTAAAGCCTCTTGTGATGTGCCACTGGCTCTGCATTGTCATGCAACAACAGGCTTGAGCACGGCTACTGCTGTGAAAGCGGTAGAGGCGGGGATTGATATCTTAGATACCGCCATTTCGTCTATGAGCTGTACTTACGGTCACACGCCAACGGAAACTGTTGTCGCTATGTTAGAAGGTACTGAGCGCGATACAAACCTTAAACTGGAGCAGATTGAGCCTATCGCCTCTTACTTCCGTGAAGTACGTAAAAAATACGCTAAGTTTGAAGGTCAGCTTAAAGGTGTGGACTCACGCATCTTAATTGCTCAAGTACCGGGCGGAATGCTGACTAATATGGAAGGCCAGCTTAAAGAGCAAGGTGCTGCGGATCGTTTAGATGAAGTATTGCAAGAAATCCCTCGCGTACGTAAAGATTTAGGTTACATTCCTTTAGTCACTCCAACCTCTCAAATTGTCGGCACACAAGCCGTAATCAATGTACTTACGGGTGAGCGTTATAAAAGCATCACCAAAGAAACCGCAGGTGTATTAAAAGGCGAATACGGTAAAGCGCCTGCCGAGCTTAATAGCGAATTACAGCAGAAGGTACTAGAGGGTGCCGATCCGGTTACTTGTCGCCCTGCTGATTTGATCGCCGATGAATTTGCCAGCCTTACGTTAGAGCTACAAAAGAAAGCCAAAGCCGAAAACATCTCTCTTGCTGAAGATATCGAAGATGATGTACTGACGTATGCGTTATTCCCGCAAGTAGGTCTTAAGTTTTTGAAAAACCGTCATAACCCTGCGATGTTTGAGCCAGCTCCAGGCACTGAGGTGGCAGAAGACAAAGCACCAGGTGCAACACCAATCACCAGCAATACGGCGACTGAAGCATATAGCGTAAAAGTGGATGGAAAAGTGTACAACGTAGAAGTCGGCCCTCAAGGAGCGTTAACTTCTATTGAACCGGCAACAGCAACAGCTCAAGCAACAACGGCGGCTCCTGCGGCTGCATCAGACGCAGAAGATGTCCCAGCACCCCTTGCAGGAAATATCTTCAAAGTGAATGTCAGCAGTGGTGAAGTGGTTGAAGAAGGAGATGTACTGCTTATTCTAGAAGCGATGAAGATGGAAACTGAAGTGCGCGCGGCCAGAGGCGGTGTAGTACAAGGTTTGCATGTTAAAGAAGGAGACTCTGTCTCTGTTGGTTCACCGTTACTTAGCTTAGCGTAAGGAAGCAACATGGATGGTTTAATGACTCTCTGGGAAGAGACGGGCATCGCTAACTTTGAATTTGGCCAGATCTGTATGATCTTGGTGGGTTGCGGTCTGTTATTTCTCGCTATTCGTAAGGGGTTTGAGCCCTTATTATTGTTGCCTATTGGTTTTGGTGCCGTATTAGCGAATATTCCTAATACTGGCTTTACTGAAACAGGCGGCTTGTTGTACTACGTGTATGAAGTCGGGATCTCGACTGGGTTATTCCCACTGCTTATCTTTATGGGCGTAGGGGCAATGACGGACTTTGGGGCTTTGATTGCGAACCCTAAAACACTGTGGTTAGGCGCCGCCGCTCAGTTTGGTATTTTTGCGACCTTGTTTGGTGCTATTTTACTGAACTATGTACCGGGTATGGAGTTTAGCTTAGCGGATGCCTCCTCTATCGCCATTATTGGGGGAGCGGATGGCCCAACAGCGATCTTCTTAGCCAGTCGTTTATCGCCCGAATTACTCGGTGCGATAGCGGTTTCTGCATACAGCTACATGGCATTGGTGCCTATCATTCAGCCGCCAATCATGAAAGCCTTAACCAGCCCTGAAGAACGTCAGATCAAAATGGGTCAGCTTCGTCATGTGGGCAAAGCAGAGAAGATCTGTTTTCCACTTGGCGTATTGATGATGACGATTTTGTTCTTGCCATCAGCATCCCCACTCGTCGGTATGTTCTGTTTAGGCAACTTAATGCGTGAAGCTGGGGTGGTGGACCGTCTTAGCAAAACTGCTCAGAACGAGTTGATCAACATTGTGACTATCTTCTTAGGTTTAGGGGTAGGCTCTAAACTGCAAGCCGATAAGTTCTTAAATGTTGAAACGCTGGGTATTCTTGGCTTAGGTGCCGTGGCATTTAGTATTGGTACGGCGGGTGGCGTATTGATGGCTAAATTGTTGAATAAGCTATCTAAGGAAGACATCAATCCATTGATTGGTGCTGCGGGGGTCTCCGCCGTTCCTATGGCTGCTAGGGTGGTGAATAAGGTTGGTTTAGATGCAAACCCACAAAACTTCCTACTGATGCATGCAATGGGGCCTAACGTGGCAGGTGTACTTGGTTCGGCTGTTGCTGCCGGTATCTTGCTTGCCTTGGTGGGCTAGCCCTAAATATGTATATTAAAAAGGATGCTTATTGCATCCTTTTTTGTTTTTCTAAGTGAGCAAAACAATGATATTCAATAGGATAATCGGTACTATGGAGCACGATTTTTTTCATATTAGATGACTATATTATGCCGTTTAGGCTCATCACGTCTTTCGTATTTCTGCATGTGTTTTTTACTAAGGACGTCATTTAGTGGATGCCGTATTTGCCTATTTAGATACCTTGCTTGCAGGTTCAACCCTTACTTTGTTGTTTGTCACTGGGTTTTTGAGTGCCACTATTTTACCAGGGGGATCAGAGGCGGCGTTACTTGGCGCGCTTAGCCTTCATCAATATCCGGTCTCCGATATTATTATCGTATCGACGCTAGGCAACACACTTGGCGGATTAACCAACTATTGGATTGGTTTGTGGATTCCAAATCGAACTCATGGCACTAAGCACGGTCACAAAGCGATAGCTTGGTTGCATAAATATGGTTACTGGACGTTATTATTTAGTTGGGCCCCTGTTATTGGTGATACATTATGTTTAACAGCGGGATGGCTTCGGATGCGTTTTCTCCCTTGTCTATTGCTGATCACTTTTGGAAAACTGGTTCGTTATATGACGCTAGTTTGGTTATTTACAAGCCTTAGTCATCTGTAAGGAATTTTAATGATTTTACCTCATTTCAATGTGTTATTGTCGAAGTGTAAGTTAGTTGTAGCGCTAACCGTTGTAGCGCTACTTTCTGCCTGTAGTACTCAAGATAAACCCTCTGAATTGAAGTCGAGCGATGTCAGTATTCAATTACTGGAGCAGGTAGATGCCGCTCCGGGTACCCCTGCTATTTCCTATGCAAAATATCAGTTAGACAATGGATTAACCCTAATTTTAGCGCCGGATCACTCCGACCCATTAGTGCATGTTGATGTGACCTATCATGTTGGTTCGGCAAGAGAAGAAATTGGTAAATCTGGCTTTGCGCATTTCTTTGAACACATGATGTTTCAAGGATCTAAGCATGTTGCCGACCAAGAACATTTCAAACTCATTACCCAAGCTGGTGGCTCGTTGAATGGGACCACCAACAGCGATCGCACTAACTATTTTGAAACCGTACCGTCAAATCAGTTAGAAAAAGTGCTGTGGTTAGAGTCTGATCGTATGGGTTTTTTACTTGAAGCCGTCTCTCAGCGTAAATTTGAAATACAGCGCTCCACTGTAAAAAATGAGCGAGCACAAAATTATGAAAATCGCCCTTACGGTATGATGTGGGAGAAAATGGGTGAAGCTATGTATCCAGAAGGACACCCATACTCATGGCAGACGATTGGCTATGTGGAAGATCTTGATAAAGTCGATGTTAATGATCTCAAAGCCTTTTTTCTGCGTTGGTACGGCCCCAATAATGCGGTGCTGACGATCGGTGGAGATTTTGATACACAGCAAGTGCTGCAATGGGTAGATAAATACTTTGGATCTATTCCTAAAGGGCCTGAAGTTGAGGCCGCGCCAAAACAACCAGCGGTATTGAGTGAAGATCGTTACGTCACCGTTGAAGATCGTATACAGCAACCTATGTTGGTGATTGGCTGGCCGACCACTTACTTAGGTGAAGAGCACACCGCTGATCTTAATGTATTGGCAAGGGTGTTAGGCAGTGGCAGAAACAGTATTTTGTATCAAAAGCTGGTCAAAACAGGAAAAGCCTTGGATGCTGGCGCGTTTCATCGTTGTGAAGAGTTGTCGTGTAACTTTTATGTCTACGTAATGGCAGATTCAAAGAAACGCGCTGATCTTACGCCTTTATATAATGAGGTGTATTCCATCATTGAGAAAATGAAAGTTTCAGATATTGATCCTGATGTTTTACAGCAAGTGATTGGAAGCGCTGAAGCCAGTTCTATTTTCGCTTTGCAAAGTGTGCACGGCAAGGTGGCACAATTAGCGTCGAACGAAACTTTTTATCATCAGCCAGATCGTTTACAAATTGAATTGGATCGCTTGCAAAAAGTCACGCCAAATTCTATTTATAAGTCTTACCAAGCCTTTATCCATAATCAGCATAAAGTGACGCTTTCGGTCGTACCTAGAGGTAAACCGCAGTTAGCGGCCAAAGAGGCGACCTTTATTACGCCACCGAGAACCTTACCAGAGCATCAAACGGTGTATGACAGTGATTTAGAGTATCGTTTTGTCGAAGATAACTTTGATCGCTCGGTCACGCCTGAAGTTCAGTCTTCTGTTACTGGCACTATGCCCGAACTGTATTCCTTCCATCTAAATAACGACATTGAAGTACTTGGCAGTGAAACATCCGAAACGCCAACGGTGATGATGCAAATAAAAATGCCCGCGGGTAATCGTTATGCGCCAAGAGGAAAAGAAGGCTTAGCAACATTAACCGCCTCAATGGTAGCGGAAGGCAGTGAGTTATTGAGCAGTGAAGCGTTTCAAGCTGAGCTTGATAAATTAGGTAGCGCTGTTTCACTCAATGCGGGTCAATACGCAACGATACTGACCATTTCGAGTTTAAGTAAACATTTCACCGAGACAATGGCCTTAGTGGAAAAAGCCTTTTTTCATCCACTGTTTAGTGAAGACGATTTTGCGCGAGTCAAACGTCAAATGTTAGAAGGGGTGATTTACGAGCACCAAACGCCAAGCTGGTTAGCTTCACAAGCCACTAGAGAGGTGCTGTATGGCAACAGTATTTATGCTAGATCTTCATCAGGAACACAGGCGTCAGTGAAGAGCTTTACCCTGCAAGATGTGAAGGCGTTTCACAACAAGTTTTACACGCCAAAAGGGACTCAAATATTGGTGGTAGGGGATATTACAGAGCGTCAAGTGAAGCGAGAACTTGCTAGTTTACAGCAGTGGCAGGGGGAAGTGATTCCTATGCTACGCCGAGATAAATTAACAAAGCCTACACAACAAACCTTATTTGTGGTGGATAAACCCGGAGCGCCTCAATCAGTGGTTCGGCTTGTGCGACGTGGATTGCCTTTTGATGCCACAGGAGAGAGTTATCTAGCACAACTTGCCAACTTTAATCTTGGGGGCAACTTTAACAGTCGTATTAATCAAAACCTGCGAGAAGACAAAGGATATACCTATGGTGCGAGCAGTTATGTGACGGGCAACCGAGAGGTAGGGGCTTTTGTGGTGAGCGCTCAAGTCAGAGCCGACTCGACGGCTCCTGCTATTGAAGAGCTGATTAAAGAGATGGACAAGGCCGCAAAAGAGGGCTTTACTGATAAAGAAATTGAGTTCATGCGTTTAGCGGTGGGGCAACAAGATGCTCTCAAGTATGAAACCCCTGAGCAAAAGGCTTATTTATTGAGCTCAATACTGACTTACAATTTGGATCATGACTATTTAGCAACGCGCAACAACATTGTTGCCAATGTGACAAAACAAACACTGAATGAAGTCGCCAGTCAGTGGTTTAAAGCGGCGGACTATCAGATTATAGTGGTTGGAGATGCTAAACAGTTAATGCCTCAGATTAAGACGCTAAATTTCCCGATTCAAACACTTGAAATTGAGCCTTAATTGACCCATCTATAAAGCAGTTGTATGTCCAGCATTGATTCATTCGATGCTGGACTGTCTATTGAGAGGCGACTCTCTAAATATATAAGTGATCTTGTTTTGACTATTTTTTCTCAGCGCCTCAAGCAGGTGACTGCTAACAAGCAGGTATTTAAACAGTATGGACGTGGAGTGGAGCGAGAGACGCTTCGCTATAAAACCGATGGTCTAATCGCAACAACTCCGCATCCACAGAGTTTAGGTTCACCTTTAACTCATCAATGGATCACGACTGACTTTTCAGAATCATTGATGGAGTTTATTACTCCTGTTTCGCATGATATCCCTAGCTTGCTGGCTCAATTGCAAGACATTCATCACTACGCTCATAGCAAACTCGATGGTGAGCAATTGTGGCCGCTATCGATGCCTTGTGCGGTACAAAATGAAGAGGATATCTCGCTCGCTCAATATGGCACGTCAAACCCAGGGAAAATGAAAACCTTATACCGCCAAGGTTTGAAGCATCGCTACGGCAGTTTGATGCAGATTATCTCTGGTGTGCATTTTAATTTCTCATTTCCTGAAAGTTTCTGGGATAGCTTGTATGGTGAGCAAGACTCAGCATCTCGTCAGGCGTCTAAGTCAGAAGCTTATTTTGGGTTGATTCGAAATTACTACCGCTTTGGTTGGTTGATCCCATACTTCTTTGGTGCCTCTCCCGCTATTTGCAGCACTTTCCTGCAAGGGCGAGAAACCAATCTGCCATTTGAAGAGTTAAACAAGACATTGTATCTCCCACATGCGACCTCTTTACGTTTGAGTGACTTGGGTTATACCAATAGTGAACAAAGCGATCTGAAAATCAGCTTCAATAGCATTGAAGAATATTTACAGGGTCTGAATCGAGCAATTCGCACACCATCAGCAGCGTTTTCTAAGATTGGACTGGAAGAAGAGGGCCATCTTAAACAGCTCAACAGCAATGTTCTGCAAATTGAGAATGAGCTGTACGCCCCAATACGCCCTAAGCGTGTGGCAAGAAGTGGTGAGAAGCCCTCTGAAGCCTTAGAGCGTGGTGGTGTTGAGTATATTGAGATTCGTGCTTTAGATGTTAATCCATTTAGCTCTGTAGGTATCAGTGAGCGTCAGATTCGCTTCCTCGATGTCTTTATTACTTGGTGTGCGCTCAGTGAGTCTGCACCAATGGATAACTGCGAGCTGACCTGTTGGCAACGCAATTGGAATTCCGTTATTACCGAAGGTCGTCGTAAGGGCGTGGATTTAACCATAGGTTGTGATGGCGAGAAGTTACCTTTACAACAGTGGGTACACCGCATCTTTGATCAGTTTGAAATGATTGCCAAAGAAATGGATGCGGCACACGGTAATAACGATTATCAAGATGTACTCATTGAACTGCGCGATTGGATTGATGAGCCAGAACTGACACTGTCAGGTAAAATGCTGGAAAAAGTGAAACAATATGGCGGTAATGGTCAATTTGGTATGCAGTTAGGTAACAGCTATCAAGAACAATATCGTCAACATAAATACGGTGCTTATTCGAAACCGATCATGGATCAAGAAGTGTTGGATTCGATGGATAAGCAACAGCAAATTGAAGCTGCCGATACGGTAGATTTTGAACAATACTTAAAAGATTACTTTGCGTATCTGAAATAACCTTGGAGAGCCGATATGCCTTTACTAGATAGCTTTACTGTTGACCACACTAAAATGAATGCACCTGCTGTGCGTGTGGCAAAAACAATGCAGACTCCAAGCGGTGATACGATTACTGTCTTTGATCTTCGTTTTACTCAGCCAAATAAAGACATTTTGTCTGAGACGGGTATTCATACTCTGGAGCACCTTTACGCAGGCTTTATGCGTAACCACTTAAACGGTACATCTGTAGAGATCATTGATATCTCTCCAATGGGTTGCCGTACCGGTTTCTATATGAGCCTAATTGGTACACCATCAGAATCTGAAGTGGCAACTGCTTGGATTGCATCTATGCACGATGTACTAAAAGTAGAAGGTCAAAACAAGATCCCTGAGCTGAACGAATACCAATGTGGTACAGCGGCAATGCACTCTTTAGAAGAAGCAAAAACCATTGCTAGCGCTATCTTAGAAGCAGGTGTATCTGTGAATAAGAATGATGAATTAGCCCTACCTGAAGAGATGCTACAAACGCTGAAAGTGTGATTGAAACATTACTTGTGAAAAAGGCTCCGAAAGGAGCCTTTTTTATGTCTGTTAGCGTACGGGGATTACTGTATCGGATGCACTTTAACCATCTTGATTTTGTTTTCCGAAAACTCGATCACTTCCATATTGTGCTCGGCAATCATGATACTGATGTTGGTTTCAGGAAGGTCTTGCAGATGCTCTAAAATCAAACCATTAAGTGTTCGCGGACCATCGGTAGGTAAGCTCCACTGCAAACCTTTGTTGATGTCCCTGATGTTGGCACTGCCTTCAATCAAGTAACAACCATCAGGTTGCGGAGTGATCTCTTCGGCTAAGCTTGGCGCCATAGAGGTGGTAAATTCACCCACAATCTCTTCAAGAATATCTTCTAATGTGACTAGGCCAATGATATCGCCATATTCATCTACGACTAAACCAATACGTTCATTGTTACGCTGAAATTTAATCAGCTGTACATTCAGTGGTGTGCCTTCGGGGATGAAATAAATCTCATCTGCTGACTTTAGTAGCGTCTGCTTATTGAATTCGTTTTTCTCTAGCATTAAACGATAAGCTTCACGTAGGCGAACCATCCCTACCACTTCGTCAATTTGGTCGCGATACAGCACCACGCGCGCGTGCGGGGAGTGGGTTAATTGGCGAACAATGGATTTCCAATCGTCGTTAACATCGATACCTGTGATCTCGTTACGTGGCACCATAATGCCATCAACGGTGACGTGTTCGAGATCTAAGATGGACACCAACATATCTTGGTGGCGACTAGGGATCAGGCTACCTGCTTCATTGACCACAGTTCTGAGTTCTTCAGAGCTCAGATGATCAGCTTTATTGCTTAAGCTCTTGATGCCCAGTAAGCGTAAAAAGCCGTTGGTAATGCAGTTTACTAGAATGACCAGCGGTGCCAGCACTTTCATCAATACTCTTAATAGCAAGCTGCTGGCATAAGAGACACGTTCAGGATAAATCGCCGCCAGTGTTTTTGGTGTCACCTCAGCAAATACCAGTACCACTAAGGTCAGTACACCGGTAGCAATAGCGACACCAAGATCACCATACAAACGCATGCCGATGATGGTTGCGATGGCCGACGCCAAAATATTAACAAGGTTGTTTCCAATAAGGATAAGACCAATGAGACGATCGGGACGAGCAAGAAGTTTTTCTACTCGCTTTGCACCCTTATGACCTTGATTGGATAAATGTTTTAATCGATAGCGATTAAGGGACATCATTCCTGTTTCTGAGCCTGAAAAATAGCCTGAGATAATGATAAGACATGCAAGGAGAGTAAATAATAACTCCGTTGATATGTTGTCCAAGTGCAATGAATCCTTTTGTTATGGTCTTTTCAATTAATGAACGAGTTATGAGTCAGTGTCAATAAAACAGAGGTGGATTATTAGGTCAATATGATTTCGCGCACGAAACGACTGCCAAAGTAAGCCAATGTCAGTATGAAAGCGCCAATAATCGCGAACCAAGACACCTTTTTACCTCGCCAACCTTGCTTATAATGCCCCCAGAGTAGGATATTAAAGACCAGCCAAGCGATAAATGAGAGTAGGGCTTTGTGCGTTTTGCCGCTACTAAAAAAATCGACGACGAATAACGGCCCACTGATCAACGTTAGCGTGAGTAAGCTATTACCGATAAGAATAATGTTGAAAAGCTGACGCTCCACCTTCATTAAAGGAGGAAGGTTTGGATTTAGTGCCTGACAGGTTTTTTGTTTTAGTTTGTAGTCTAGCCATGCCAGTTGCAGTGCATACAAGGCTGCTATCATGAGTGTCGCGTAGGCAAATAGCGCAAGAATAATGTGAATAACTAAACCTGGGGAGTGTTCAAAATGAGTAATGAAGGTTCCCGGAATAAACTCCGCAGCAATAAGGCTTAAACAAGAAAAGCCAAAGGCGATGGGCAATAAGAACCATAAGCGGATCTTTAGCATTGCTATGCTCAGTACTGCTGAAATAATAAAACTGACAAGTGAAGCCACATTAAGAATACTCATATTTTGCCCATACGAGGCAAATATGGTTTCAATGAGAGTTGAAAAATGTAGGATCAAAGCAACAGAGGTTATGCTTAAAACAACTTTTTTATTTATTTCTGACTGGCGCAATAGCCCCGGGAGGATAAGAAAGGTTGCCGCTAAGTATAAAAACACGGTTAAAATAATAACTACAAAGTTCATATATTGTCGGTACTAGTATTTAGAGTTAAAAGAAAATTATACACCGAATACCACATTACTGGCTACGGACTTCTTTTGCACGGTTTTGTAAACAGTGCCTCTGGGTTATACTTTAACTAATGAATCGCAATTTCACGCGAAGAGAGCAAGATGTTTGATAACTTAAGTGAACGATTATCCAAGACGCTGAAGAACATCAGCGGTAAAGGTCGTCTGACCGAAGACAATATAAAAGAGACGCTACGTGAAGTGCGCATGGCACTTCTTGAGGCGGATGTGGCCCTTCCTGTTGTACGTGAGTTTATTAAGCGCGTGAAAGAGGGAGCAGTAGGTGTTGAGGTCTCTAAATCCTTAACTCCAGGTCAAGAATTCATCAAGATTGTTCAATCTGAACTAGAAGCAGTCATGGGGGAGTCCAACGAAGGACTTAACCTAGCCGCGCAACCGCCAGCGGTGGTATTGATGGCAGGCCTACAAGGTGCGGGTAAAACCACCAGTGTGGGTAAACTGTCTAAGCTTCTATCTGAACGTGACAAGAAAAAAGTATTGGTTGTTTCTGCCGATGTGTATCGCCCAGCGGCGATCAAACAGCTTGAAACGCTAGCCGCCGATGTGGGTGTGGATTTCTTCCCATCTAGTGCGGATCAAAAGCCTATCGATATCGCCAATGCCGCGATTGACCACGCGAAGAAGAAATTCTACGACGTACTCTTGGTCGATACCGCTGGTCGTTTAGCGGTCGATGAAGAAATGATGGCTGAGATCCAGCAGCTGCATACCGCAATCAACCCTGTTGAAACCTTGTTCGTGGTCGATGCCATGACAGGTCAAGATGCGGCGAACACAGCCAAAGCCTTTGGCGATGCTCTACCGTTAACGGGTGTGATCCTAACCAAAGTTGATGGTGATGCACGTGGTGGTGCGGCGCTTTCTGTTAAACAGATTACTGGTAAGCCAATTAAGTTCTTAGGTGTGGGTGAAAAAACCGACGCACTAGAACCTTTCCATCCGGATCGTATTGCTTCACGCATCTTAGGTATGGGCGATGTACTGTCTCTTATCGAAGATTTACAACGCAATGTCGATACCGAAAAAGCCCAGAAAATGGCGAAGAAGTTCAAGGAGAAGAAAGGGTTTGACCTTGAAGACTTCCGTGAACAGCTTGGTCAAATGCAAAACATGGGCGGTATGGCGAGCATGATGGGCAAATTGCCGGGCATGAGTAACCTACCTGACAATGTGAAAGACAAAGTCGACGACAAAATGTTTAAGCAGATGGAAGCAATCATCAGCTCAATGACCATGAAAGAGCGTCTGCGTCCTGAACTGATTAAAGGTTCTCGTAAAAAACGTATCGCAGCAGGTTCTGGTACTCAAGTACAAGACGTTAACCGCTTGCTTAAGCAATTCACCCAGATGCAGAAAATGATGAAAAAAATGCAGAAAGGTGGCATGCGCGGCATGATGCGCAACATGCAAGGCATGATGGGCGGCATGGGTGGCGGCGGTATGGGCGGACCATTCGGCCGATAAGCCACGCACTGTTTGCTTATAGTCTCGCAAGGCTCCAATTTATTGGGGCCTTTGCTTTTTTCTAGCCTCGATTTTTAAACTGTTAACTGGCTCACGTTCAATTAGTTGGCTAAAAAATAGCTAAACCCCTTGCAAAGACTGGGAATAAGAGTAAAATTCCCGAGCTTCATTTTGGCACGAGACCCCACACAACTCTGTTAAGAGTCGTTTGGGGTTAATTTTATTATTGAGAAAGCAAAGAGGACGACATGGTTACCATTCGTTTGGCACGTCACGGCGCTAAAAAGCGTCCATTTTATCAAATCGTAGTAGCGGACAGCCGTCGCGCAGCTACTGGTCGTTTCATCGAGAAAGTAGGTTTCTTCAACCCTACTGCTCAAGGTCAAGAAGAAGGTCTACGTTTAGACCTAGACCGTGTGAACCATTGGGTTTCACAAGGCGCTACAGTTTCTGACCGCGTAGCTAAGCTAGTTAAAGACGCTCAAAAAGCGGCTTAATCAGCAAATATCTTGATGTAAGGAAAAGAATGAATGAGTGAACAAAACGAGAAAATTGTTGTAGGAAAGCTCGGCGCTACTTATGGCATTCGTGGTTGGCTTAAAGTTCATTCCTTTACAGACGATGCTGAAAACATCTTCAATTATAGCCCTTGGTTCTTGAACCAAAAGGGGACATGGGTAGAGCACAAAGTAGAAAGCTGGAAGCGTCATAACAAAGGTTATGTGTGTAAGCTGGAAGGTCTTGATGTACGTGAAGACGCGCATCTGTTGACTAACTTTGAAATCTCGGTAGCCCCATCTTCATTACCAGAACTGTCAGAAGAAGAATTCTACTGGCGTGAATTGTTTGGAATGAAGGTTGTAACCACAAAAGGTTACGACCTAGGCGAAGTCTCAGACATGCTTGAGACGGGTTCAAACGATGTTTTAGTAGTGAAAGCTAATTTGAAAGATGCTTTTGGCCAAAAGGAACGATTAATTCCGTTCCTTGAAGAGCAAGTGATCATCAAAGTTGATCGCGAAGCTCAACGGATCGAAGTTGACTGGGATCCTGCCTTTTAAATCAAAATTAGAGAGTGAACTATGTGGGTTGGCATAATAAGCCTGTTTCCAGAGATGTTCCGCTCTGTCACTGATTTTGGTGTAACAGGTCAAGCGGTAAAGAAAGGTCTTTTGTCAGTAGAAACGTGGAATCCCCGCGATTTTACTCATGACAAACATCGCACTGTTGATGATAGACCTTACGGGGGCGGCCCTGGCATGTTGATGATGGTACAGCCTTTGCGCGATGCTATTAATACAGCCAAACAAGCAGCACCCGGCAAGACGAAGGTTATCTATCTTAGCCCTCAAGGTCGTAAGCTCGACCAGCAAGGCGTAGAAGAGTTGGCAACAAGCGAGAACTTGCTTCTTATTTGTGGTCGCTATGAAGGGGTAGATGAGCGCATCATTCAATCCGAAGTTGACGAAGAATGGTCAATTGGTGATTTTGTGATGACAGGTGGTGAACTGCCAGCCATGACCTTAATCGACTCAGTATCTCGGTTTATTCCGGGTGTATTAGGAGATTTTGCGTCAGCAGAGGAAGATTCCTTTGCGAATGGGTTACTGGATTGTCCCCACTATACGCGTCCTGAAGTGTTAGACGGAGAAGAAGTACCTGCGGTACTGAAATCTGGAAATCATAAGGACATTCGTCGCTGGCGATTAAAACAATCGTTAGGCCGTACTTGGCTAAGAAGGCCAGAGATGCTGGAAAACCTAGCTCTGACTGACGAACAGGAAAATTTACTAGCCGAGTTCGTGATTGAGCGAAAGCGCACGAGCAAAGACAGCAAGTAACCTATTAAATATAGATTCAGTTTATTCTAGGGTATAGAAACATGAGTAATATCATCAACGCTCTTGAGCAAGAGCAAATGAAACAAGACCTACCTACATTCGCACCTGGTGACACTGTAGTAGTTCAAGTTAAAGTTAAAGAAGGCGACCGTGAGCGTCTACAGGCATTCGAAGGCGTTGTAATCGCTATTCGTAACCGTGGTCTACACTCTGCATTCACAGTTCGTAAAATCTCGAACGGTGAAGGTGTTGAGCGTACATTCCAAACTCACTCTCCAATGGTTGATAGCATTGAAGTTAAACGCCGTGGTGCAGTACGTCGTGCCAAGTTGTACTACCTACGTGAGCGTTCTGGTAAGTCAGCTCGTATTAAAGAGAAACTTGCTAAGAAGTAATGCACAACCTGCATTTCTCATAAAGTTAAACGGGAGCCAATTGGCTCCCGTTTTTTTTATCTGTCTGTTTAGTATTGCTCTTCTGACCAACCGTCACTGTCTGACATATCAGGTGCGCCGGCAATGGCGTTCTCTTCATCTGCCCAAGTTCCAAAGTCGATCATTTGGCACTTCTTGCTACAGAAAGGGCGGTGAGGGCTTTGTTCTCCCCACTCCACATCTACACCACAGGTTGGGCAAGGTACGATGGTAATTTTAGTCATGTTTCATTCTCTTGGTTTATGTGTACCCATTGAGTCATTTTAGCAAATTGGTTTCGCAGTCGATCACGTTATCCGTATTAGCAACACTAACAATCAACTGCAAATAGCCAATTCAAATTCGATATCTTGGGTACTGGCTTGGCCGGTATCAAAGTGAATGAACTTTATCGCAAAACGGTTCTTATGTCCCGAAACCATAGGATACACACCATAATCATGGTTAAAATGAATCCTTAATATATTGGCTTCGTGAGCATCACTTTGATAAAAGCCATTACGTGCTATTTGGGCATTAAATTGCGCGGAACTTCGGGTTAGGTTCAACCATTGTTGCAGAGCATGATTGAGTGGGGCGAGCGAGGTTAGCCAGTGATGAGCATCGGCCATACGCTTTTCAAGTGGCTGGTGAAGCCAATAATGCAATGCAGGCAAGTCAAAGCAACAAGCTCCGCCGGGTAAGTTAAAGCGCTGTCTAATAGAGGATAAGAAGCTGTCTTCTTTTAGTTCTGTACCAAATCGTTGTGCTTGCATGACTTCGGTATGCACTAAGGCAATTTCGGCCAGTAAACCTTGCAGGCGTTGTTGATCGACTCCGGGCACATTTAACCAGTTACTATAGGTTAATTTGAGTTTATCTAGGTCTTTTAGAATTTCAGGTTTGAGCTGGATCTGTTCAAATATATCTAAAAGATCGAACAGTGAACGAAATAGAACTTGATAATGTTGTGTATCTGAAAAAGTAGCACAGTGTTGCATCTGACGTAGAAGGCTTTCAATACGCAGGTAAGTTCTGGTTTTCTCATTCAGAGGATGTTCATATTTTTGAATGGTCATATATTGCATCCTGCTTTAGACATAATAGCTATTGTCACGAAATCATTTGCATAACGCCAGATATTTACGATGCAACTGAGCAATTTTTTCCGCGAGCAATTCGCTACGGCCATCATTGCTAATAATATCGTCTGCAATGGCTAATCTTTGTTCTCTGCTTGCTTGTGCTTTTAGTATTGCATGTACTTGTTCTTTCGACACCCCATCCCGAGCTAAAGTCCGTTGTACTTGTGTTTCTGGGGAGACATCAACCACTAGCACTTGATCTGCCATTGTTTGTAAGTTGTTTTCGGCCATCAAAGGGATGACCAATAAACAGTAAGGCGATGTTGACTGCTGTATTTGCTGTTGCATCTTTTGGCGTATCATTGGGTGCAGCAGTTGGTCGATCCACGCTTTATTTTTAGGATCGGCAAAAACCAACTCACGCAGTTTTACTCGATTGAGCGTGCCATCACTATGAATGATGTCACCACCAAATTGAGTAATTATAGCCTGTAGGCCGTCACTGCCGGGTTCAACAACCTCTCTTGCCACAAGGTCAGCATCTACGATATCGATGTGGTAATTGTCATGAAAATGATTGGCGACGGTTGTTTTTCCGCTACCGATACCACCAGTGATACCTATGACTAATCCCATGACTTTGTCCTTCTAGTAAATCGTTATTAATAAGCTGGAATGTATTGGCTTAGATACCAAGCCACAATATCATTACCCACAATCAAATAGACCCAACCGGCAATTGCCAGATACGGACCAAAAGGAAAGGCTTTCTCGATGCCTTGTTTTTTCAGGCGCAGTTGAATAATGCCAAAAATCAGTCCAACTAGAGACGATAACAAAATGATCAAAGGCAGCGATTGCCAACCCAACCACGCTCCCAGCGCGGCTAACAGTTTAAAGTCGCCATAACCCATACCTTCCTTGCCAGTGAGCAGCTTAAACAGCCAGTAGACACTCCATAGAGACAGGTAGCCTGCCATTGCGCCAATAATGGCATCAGATAGTGAAATAGGGCTGATACCGAGTACAGACAGCGCAATACCCGCCCACATTAAAGGTAAGGTCAGGCTGTCAGGCAGCAGCATAGTATCAAGGTCAATAAAGGTGGCGCAGATCAATACCCAAGTAAACCCGAGTAATGCGACCGCGTATAAACCCGGAGAAAAATACAGGGAAATGGTTAAGCATAATGCGCCAGATAACAGCTCAATCAGAGGGTAACGCGCACTGATTTTAGTGCTGCAAGCACGGCAGCGACCTTTTAGGCACAGCCAACCCAATACTGGAATATTGTCTTTGGCTTTTATTGGGGTGTTGCATTTAGGGCAATGTGAGCCGGGCAGGCTGATATTAAACACCCCTTCAGGGACTTTTAATTTAAGCTCAGGATACGCTTCGGCAAATTCCTTCTGCCACTCTCTTTCCATCATGATAGGAAGTCGATGGATCACAACATTGAGAAAGCTACCAATAATCAAACCAAGAATGGTCACCATTATCGGGAACAGCATCGGGAAGTAGGTAAAATAATAATCGAGCATGGTCGGCTCACAATAAAAAATTCTATAGGTATGTTATCGCAACTTTAGGCACTTGTTTATCCTTATCATAGAGATAACGCTAACCAACCGCGTTCATAAGGCTAAAAATGGGTAAATACATCGATAACACCAACCCGCCGACTAAACTGCCAAGAAAAACAATCATTAAAGGCTCAATGAGCTGAGCTATCTTCTTAGTTGAGTCATTAAGTTGTTGTTCAAATAAGCGAGCCAGTTTTTCAGTCATGAATGCCAGTCTGCCTGTTAACTCGCCAATATTCAGCATTTTCAACATGAGAGGTGGGAGAATAGAGGCTGAGGACAACGCTAAGCTAAAGCTGCTTCCTGAACGGATTCGATGATGAATACCACTGAGTTTGTGTTTAAGGAAAGGGTTGTGTATGGCGCCTATGGCATTGTCTAAGCAGGATAAAAGGGGCAGTCCTGCTTGAAGGCCATTGCACAATAGCAGATTAAAACGCGCTAATTCGCCAACTAAAATGCACTGCCCAAGTATGGGCAGCTTTAAAAGCAACTGAGCGCACCGATGACGCACTGTTAGGCTTTTGCGTATTAGGATGTGCACACACATACCAAGCATCGCAGTGGCAATAAGGATTGTGCCAATATGCGCTTGAAACCACTGCGAAGCATCTAAGGTAAATTGCGTTAAAGCTGGAAGCTCAGCGCCAAAGCTTCGAAAGAGACTGGAGAATTGCGGAACCACGAAGATCATCATAATGATCATGACAATGCAGGCGATAATAAGCACCGATAGGGGGTAAATCAATGCCGATTTGATCTGTTTTATGAGCTGGTGGCTTTTCTCTCTATGCTCGGCGCAGTAGTTCAGTGCTTGCGCAAGATCGCCATTACTCTCTCCAATACGCACAAACTGTAAATACAGCGCATCAAAATAAGTAAAATCTTGCATGGCTATGGACAACGAATGCCCTTGTTGGACCTGAAAGGTTAATTCATCGATTAGTGCACTTACCCCTTGCCGCGTGCTGGAGTCATTGAGTTGCTGCATTGCCGTACTAATAGGAAGCCCAGCATCTAACATGACTGCCAGTTGCTGAGTAAAGATCGTGATCTGGCGATCATTGACGCTATGTTTAATATGGCGAAAGAAAGGAATCGGTTTGGCGATGCTTTTTTGTAGACGGATCCCTTTATGTTCCATTTTTCTTTGTAATTGCAGGCTGGAATAAGCGAATTGACTGCCTGTGGTTTTTTGCCCGCATGCACTTACCCCTAACCAATAATAAAGACGAAGTTTAGTCATGTCCTAATACTCTTTGTTGTTCTTGTGTTGTGGTGAGTCCTTGTTTAATCAGTTGCTCTGCGGAGGCTTTGAGATCCTGCTGTGAAACCAAGTGTGTTTTTATCTGTTGTGTATTCATGTTTGGCTGAGTGACTTTTTGTAACAGGCTACGATTGATTGGAAGGAGTTCAAAAATACCCACTCTGCCTTTGTATCCCTGATTGCATTGGAAGCAGCCACTGCCTTGCGCAAGATTGGTACAATACCGACAGCTTTTTCGCAGTAACCTTTGTGCAATCACCAGTCTCAGGCTGCTTTGCAAGTCGGTTGGATGAATACCTAATTGGTAGAGACGCTCCAACGCACTAAAGGCGGAGTTGGTATGCAGTGTTGAAAGCACTAAATGCCCGGTTTGCGCTGCTTGTATCGCCATTTCAGCTGTTTCTTGATCGCGAATTTCACCAAGCATAATCACATCGGGATCTTGCCGAAGCAGCGAGCGTAAACATTTGGCAAAAGTGAGGGCGATATTGGCGTTAACCTGTATTTGATTAAAGCCCGCTAAGTGGATCTCGACCGGATCTTCAACCGTACAAATATTGATACTGTCATTGGCAATATTATTGAGGCAAGAGTAGAGAGTGATCGTTTTACCACTGCCGGTGGGGCCGGTGACTAATATCAGTCCTTGTGGTTGATGCAATTCTTGCTCAAGTAAAGCGTGCTGTGCTTGGTTCATCCCTAACTGGTTTAATGTCGGTAGCGCTTGAGTGTTGTTGGCTAGTCTCATCACCAGTTTCTCGCCCCATAATGTGGACAGTGTTGAGATGCGCAGTTCGATAGTTTGTTCCTTAGAAAGGGAGTAATGCATTCGGCCGTCTTGCGGTAAACGTTGCTCTGCGATATCCAGATCAGCATTGATCTTTATCTGGCTTATGAGCGCTTTTACTTCACGATTGGATAGCGTTATGACGTTAATTAATAGCCCGTCGCAACGCATCCGTATTCGAGCTTGTTCTTTATCTGGTTCGATATGAATATCGGAAGCATTGCGTTGCTGGCTGATCTGCATGATCTCAAATAGTAAGCTCGCGTGTTCGTTTGAGTTATGATGATCTTTTAGCTCACTATGTATTTTTTGCTGTAGAAATTGGAACTGTTCAAGGTCGGTCAGTATTAGTTGCGTCGGCAGGTTATGATGAAATTGCAATTCTAATGCGACTGTTTTTAGGCAAGGATCGTAGCTGAGTAAGTGTAAGCCGTGTTTGCTTAATGCAATGGGAATGAGAGGCTGAGTCAGGGTGATAGGCTCTAGTTTAAGCTCAATGATAATCGCCATCACTTTAGTGAGTTCAAATTGCTGTGTAGGTTGAGACTCGTAATGTAATTGATACTGATTTGCCAAAAATTTGCTGATATCGGCCTGAGAATGACCGCTAACCTGAGAGACCCTATGAAGTAACTGTTCAGTGGAAAGAGCTTCTCGCTCCAACAATACCTTAGCGTCGCTTTCAGCCAGTAAAGTTGGAGAGAGTATATGGATTAAAGGATGGCTCACTGGCAACCTTTTGGCGCATCAACACCACTGGCACCACTGACCGTACAACTCCAGCCCTTGCTATCATCTCGACTAAAAGACACCGACGCACCATCTAATGAGCTTTTATCGCTATCAAAAGTAAACTTTAAGGCATTCGTTGCAATGCTGATTTCCCCTAAACTTCCTGCGGCGCTGGAAGCCGCGTTGATTTCACCAAGGGAAGAGGGGAACGTTCCTTTGTCTAAATAGTACAGCTCGGTTTTGGTGAGCAAACCTCTTAAGGTTGCGGTCGCGGAGGCGAGCTCTGATTTCTTCACATAATCCTTATACATAGGGACGCCAATAGCGGAAAGCACGCCAATAATGGCGACCACTATCATCAATTCAATTAAGGTAAATCCTTTTTGTTTGTTGTTCATATTCACTGCTGTGCCTCGATAAATAATTGCTGGTGGCTGTAAAACTAGAAG
Source organism: Vibrio ezurae NBRC 102218 (assembly GCF_000467185.1). Classification (GTDB taxonomy): domain Bacteria; phylum Pseudomonadota; class Gammaproteobacteria; order Enterobacterales; family Vibrionaceae; genus Vibrio; species Vibrio ezurae. The sequence goes on along the minus strand of NZ_BATM01000002.1, from coordinate 119,049 downwards.
CGATCCGTAGGAATAACAGGGCGTGCAGGAGAGCTTGGCAACTGCCTCGCAACTCTATGTTGGGAGTGTGCAATACAGCGCATGAAAAAGTGAGAGGTGAGTGGGAGTAGGGCAGTCGGCAATTAATACCGCGCAATAAAAAAGGCCAGCAACGCTGACCTAATCTGGCATAATTTCGTGTGAAATTAATTATTTGAAACGCATCGAGAGGTCCATACACTTCAGATGCTTAGTCAGCGCACCGACCGAGATGTAATCGACGCCTGTTTCTGCAATTGAGCGAATCGTCTCTAGAGTCACGTTGCCTGAGTTTTCCAGTACCGTTTGACCTTGGTTGATTGCGACGGCTTCTCTCATCATGTCTAAGGTAAAGTTATCTAACATAATAATGTCAGCGCCGGCTTCAATAGCGGCTTGCATCTCAGCAATGCTTTCGGTTTCCACTTCTACAGGTTTACCCGGTGATAGCTCTTTCGCCGTGGCGATAGCTTGTTTGATACCACCACAGGCAATGATGTGGTTTTCTTTAATGAGATAAGCATCAAAGACACCAATACGATGGTTAAAACCGCCGCCACAAGCAACGGCATATTTAAGAGCGCTGCGTAGGCATGGAATGGTTTTACGAGTATCGAGCAGCTTACATCCTGTTCCTTCAATCTTGCTGACGTATTCAGCAACCACGGTTGCGCAGCCAGATAAGGTTTGGATGAAGTTCATCGCATTACGCTCACCTGTAAGTAAAGTACGCGCAGGGCCGCTCAAAGTACATAGCGTTTGGTTTGGCTGAACGGTGTCGCCATCTTCTACCTGCCAGTCAATTGAGACTTGTCCGCCAAGTTGCTTAAAGACTTCATCAGCCCACATTTTTCCACAAAAGACGCCATGTTCACGAGTAATGATGGTGGCGACGCCTTGCGTATCCGCCGCAATAAGATTAGCGGTAATGTCCACTGCTGCATCTAAAGTACCGCCAAGATCTTCTCTTAGGGTTTCTTCTACTGCGCGAGCGACTTCATGAGGTAATTGCTGTTTTAGGTACGCTAAACGAGCACCGCTGTCGTGGGTATTTTTCATATCCAAAACTTTCACTATGTTGTTTAAAACCAATTTGTGCTGAATGATACTCTGGCTTGAATTATAATTCAGCAACAATTGATCTAGGGTAATAAAAATGTCCACTCCATCATGGTATCCGAACGCGAAAATTGTGCCTTCTCCCTATCACGACGATAGGCCAAACCTTCGAGACATTTCATTACTTGTCATACATAATATTTCCCTGCCCCCCGGGGAGTTTACGCAAAACAATATCGAAGCCTTTTTTCAAGGAAAATTAAGCGCTGATGCTCACCCCTTCTTTCAACGAATTAGTCAGATGCGAGTATCGGCTCACTGCTTGATTAAAAGAAGTGGTGAGATAGTTCAATTTGTTCCTTTTGAGAAAAGAGCGTGGCATGCGGGCGTCTCTTCTTTTGCAGGCAGAGATCGTTGCAATGATTATTCCATTGGTATTGAGCTCGAAGGTACAGACTTTGTGGCCTATACCGAGGCGCAATATGCGACGTTAGCGGAAGTCACTCGATACTTACTGAGCCGGTATCCTCAATTAACGCCACAGCGTATTACTGGGCATCAATATATCGCTCCATTGCGTAAAAGCGATCCTGGACTGTCATTTCATTGGTCAAAATTTAATAAGTTGATTGCAAATTAATGGATGTTTGATAAATTTGTCATACAAATGATTTGTGTGGTGGAAGACTTTAAATATGTCATATCAACCAACAAGGTATTTACATTTCGTGCTTAATTTAAGCGGTTTATGTTATCGAACTCGTCGTTTTATGATTTAAATCAATTTTTTCTAGACAGGAAAGAAACGGGTATGTTAAGTTTCGCTCCAAGTTAAAATTGGTAATACCAATTTACAACGTGCAGGAGACGGAGAAGTCAATGCCTAAAGTTTCCTTTCAAAGTATTCGCCAACCCAAGCTGTCCGATGTGATAGAAAAAGAGTTGGAAACATTGATTTTGGATGGGGTGCTGTCTCCAGGGAAAAAGTTACCTGCGGAGAGAGAGCTGGCTAAACAGTTTGATGTTTCTAGACCTTCAGTAAGGGAAGCAATTCAACGGCTAGAAGCCAAAGGATTGTTGACTCGACGCCAAGGTGGGGGAACTTTTGTCTGTGAAAGCTTGTCTTCTAATTTGGTCGACCCGTTATTGAATCTACTTGCCAGTCACTCTGATACGCAAAGGGATTTATTAGAAACGCGTCATGCTTTAGAAGGCATTACCGCTTATTTTGCGGCATTAAGAGGAACCGTTGAGGATTTTCAACGCATTGCTCAATGTCAAAAAATGCTAAGCATTCCAATGAAAAGCGACGATATAGAGAGTGAAGCAAAGGCAATTATTGAGTTCTTGATTGCTATCTCAGAAGCTTCACACAATGTGGTGCTATTGCATATCGTTCGTAGTCTTGCACCCTTATTACAAGAAAATGTGTCTCAGAACTTGATGCTTTTGCACGGTCATGATGACGCAATACAAAGGCTAAATGAATACCGCGAAGAGATAGTAAAGGCTATCACTTCAAGAGAACCACAACGAGCTCGAGAGTTGTGTGAAGTTCATTTGGCCTTTATCGACGAAACATTGTCGGATTTGACGGAAGAGCAAGATCGAAGAGCTCTGTCATTACGTCGAATTCAACAGAATAAATAGTAAGCTTTTGCTTAGGGTATGTACCCTAGTAGTTGACCTAACTTAATAAAAAAGGATAGTTCGCAATGTCTGATAAGAAGCATGACGTTGATGCTCTGGAAACTCAAGATTGGCTAGAGGCTCTTGAGTCAGTAGTACGTGAAGAAGGTGTAGAACGCGCGCAGTTCCTACTAGAACAAGTTCTAGATAAGGCTCGCTTAGACGGTGTTGATATGCCTACTGGCATTAACACTAACTACATCAATACCATTCCGGCCGCGCAAGAACCTGCTTACCCTGGTGATGTAACACTTGAGCGTCGTATTCGCTCTATCATCCGCTGGAACGCAATCATGATTGTATTGCGTGCTTCTAAGAAAGACCTAGACCTTGGCGGTCATATGGCTTCTTACCAGTCTGCAGCTGCTTTCTACGAAGTTTGTTTCAACCACTTCTTCCGTGCTCCAAATGAGACGGACGGTGGTGATTTAGTTTATTATCAAGGCCACATTTCTCCAGGGATTTACTCTCGTGCATTCGTTGAGGGTCGCTTAACTGAAGAGCAACTAGATAACTTCCGTCAAGAAGTTGATGGTAAAGGTATCCCTTCATACCCACACCCTAAGTTGATGCCTGAATTCTGGCAGTTCCCTACGGTATCTATGGGCCTAGGTCCAATCTCTGCAATCTATCAAGCACGTTTCCTTAAGTACCTAGAAGGTCGTGGCTTGAAAGAAACTTCAGCGCAACGCGTATACGCGTTCCTAGGTGATGGCGAGATGGATGAGCCAGAATCACGCGGTGCAATCTCATTTGCTGCTCGTGAAAAACTGGACAACCTATGTTTCCTAATCAACTGTAACCTACAGCGTCTAGATGGCCCTGTAATGGGTAACGGCAGCATCATCCAAGAACTAGAAGGCCTATTCAAAGGCGCTGGTTGGAACGTTGTTAAGGTTATCTGGGGTAGCAACTGGGATTCTCTACTGGCTAAAGACACGACTGGTAAGCTTCTTCAGCTAATGAACGAAACTATCGACGGTGACTACCAAACATTCAAATCTAAAGATGGCGCGTACGTACGTGAGCACTTCTTTGGTAAATACCCTGAGACAGCAGCACTTGTTGCTGATATGACTGATGACGAAATCTTCGCTCTTAAGCGTGGTGGTCATGACTCATCTAAGCTATTCGCAGCATTCAACAATGCGAAAGAAACGGGCGGCAAGCCAACAGTAATCCTAGCTAAGACAGTTAAAGGTTACGGCATGGGTGACGCAGCTGAAGGCAAGAACATTGCGCACGGTGTGAAGAAAATGGACATGACGCATGTTCAACACCTACGTGATCGTCTAGGTCTACAAGACATTCTTTCTGATGAAAAAGTAAGTGAACTTCCTTACTTGAAACTAGAAGAAGGTACGGCTGAGTACGAATACATGCACGCTCGTCGTAACGCTCTACACGGTTACACTCCAGCTCGTCTGCCTAAATTCACTCAAGAATTTAAAGTTCCTGAACTAGAAGAGTTTGCTCCTCTATTGGGCGCACAGAAGCGTGAAATTTCTACCACTATGGCTTATGTTCGTACTTTGAACATCTTGTTGAAAAACAAGAATATCGGTAAGAACATTGTTCCAATCATTTGTGATGAAGCTCGTACATTTGGTATGGAAGGTCTATTCCGTCAGATCGGTATCTACAACCCACACGGTCAGGAATACACTCCAGAAGATAAAGGCATCGTTTCTTACTACAAAGAAGCAACTTCAGGCCAAGTTCTTCAAGAAGGTATCAACGAATTAGGTTCAATGGCATCTTGGGTTGCGGCTGCAACTTCATACAGCACCAATAACCTGCCAATGATTCCGTTCTACATCTACTACTCAATGTTCGGTTTCCAACGTATTGGTGACATGGCATGGCTAGCAGGTGACCAACAAGCTCGTGGCTTCCTATTGGGTGCTACAGCAGGTCGTACAACGCTAAACGGTGAAGGTCTACAGCACGAAGATGGTCACTCGCACATCCAAGCGAATACTATCCCTAACTGTATTTCTTATGACCCAACGTTTGCTTACGAGCTAGCGGTAATCATGCAAGACGGTATCCGTCGCATGTACGGTCCAGAGCAAGAGAACATTTACTACTACCTAACAGTAATGAATGAAAACTACGCAATGCCAGCAATGCCTGAAGGTGTTGAAGATGGTATCCGTAAAGGTATTTACAAGCTTGAGTCTCATGAAGGCGCGAAAGGTAAAGTTCAGCTAATGAGCTCTGGTACTATCATGAACGAAGTACGTAAAGCGGCTGAAATCCTAAGCGAAGAGTACGGCGTAGCATCAGATGTCTTCTCTGTAACGTCATTCAACGAATTGACTCGTAATGGTCAAGATGTTGAGCGCTACAACATGCTTCACCCAGAAGCTGAAGCAAAAGTACCTTACATCACTACTGTTCTAGGTAATGAGCCTGCAATTGCAGCAACGGATTACATGAAGAACTACGCAGAGCAAGTACGTGCGTACATGCCATGTGAATCTTATAAGGTTCTTGGTACGGATGGCTTCGGTCGTTCAGATAGCCGTGAAAACCTACGTCGTCACTTCGAAGTTAACGCAGGCTACGTTGTCGTTGCAGCACTAACTGAACTGGCTAACCGTGGTGATGTTGAGAAATCAGTGGTGGCAGAAGCTATTGCTAAATTCAATATCGACACAGAAAAAACTAACCCGCAATTCGCGTAAGACTTCCATTTAGTAAGGGAAATAAACAATGACAATCGAAATTAATGTACCTGATATCGGTGCTGATGAGGTTGAAGTAACTGAGATTCTAGTTAACGTTGGCGACAAGGTTGAAGAAGAGCAGTCACTGATCACTGTTGAGGGCGACAAGGCTTCAATGGAAGTTCCTGCGTCTCAAGCGGGTATTGTTAAAGAAATCAAGATTGCTGAAGGTGATTCAGTAACGACAGGTTCTTTAATTATGATTTTTGAAGAAGAGTCAGGTGCTGCGACAGCACCTGCCGCTCCAGCTGTTGAAGCCGCTCCTGTAGCAGCTCCAGCGGGTGCTTCTGAGCTTAAAGAAGTTCACGTACCTGATATTGGTGGCGATGAAGTTGAAGTAACTGAAATCATGGTTGCGGTTGGCGACACAGTAGAAGAAGAGCAATCACTTCTTACTGTTGAAGGTGACAAAGCCTCTATGGAAGTACCGGCTCCATTTGCAGGTACAGTGAAAGAAATTAAAGTAGCATCTGGTGATTCTGTATCAACAGGCTCTCTTATCATGGTCTTTGAAACTGGCGCTAGCGCTCCAGCAGCACCTGTTGCGGCAGCACCAGCGGCTGCGCCTGTTGCGACAGCTTCTGCTGTACAAGAGGTCAACGTACCTGATATCGGCGGTGACGAAGTTGAAGTAACTGAAATCATGGTTGCCGTTGGCGATACAGTAGAAGAAGAGCAATCGCTCATTACTGTTGAAGGTGACAAGGCTTCTATGGAAGTTCCTGCACCGTTTGCGGGTACTGTAAAAGAAATCAAGATTGCTGAAGGTGATTCAGTGACTACGGGTTCTTTAATCATGGTTTTTGAAACAGCGGGTGGCACAGTGGCTGCGGCTCCTGTTGCTCAAGCAGCTGCTCCAGTAGCGGCACCTGCACCTGCTGCGGCGCCAAAAGCGGCAGCACCTGCGCAAGCGAACGATTTCCAAGAAAACCATGAGTACACTCATGCGTCTCCAGTCGTTCGTCGTCTTGCTCGTGAGTTTGGTGTTAACCTTTCTAAAGTTAAAGGTACTGGTCGTAAGAACCGTATCCTAAAAGAAGACGTACAGTCTTTCGTTAAAGACGCGCTAAAACGTCTTGAATCAGGTGCAGCAGCATCTGGTAAAGGCGACGGCAGTGCACTTGGCCTACTACCTTGGCCTAAAGTGGACTTTAGCAAATTTGGTGATACTGAAGTTCAGAAGCTTTCTAAGATTAAGAAAATTTCTGGCGCTAACCTGCACCGTAACTGGGTAATGATCCCGCACGTTACACAGTGGGATAACGCAGATATCACTGAGCTAGAGAAGTTCCGTAAAGAGCAAAATGCATTTGAAGCTAAGAAAGACTCTGGTATCAAGATCACACCGCTAGTGTTCATCTTGAAAGCAGTAGCAAAAGCACTGGAAGAGTTCCCTGCATTTAACTCATCTCTTTCTGAAGATGGCGAAAGCATCATTCTTAAGAAGTACGTGAACGTTGGTATCGCAGTTGATACACCAAATGGTCTAGTTGTTCCTGTCTTTAAAGACGTGAACAAGAAAGGCATTTACGAGCTATCAGCAGAGCTTGCAGCGATTTCTAAGAAAGCACGTTCTGGCAAGCTAACCGCTGCTGATATGCAAGGTGGCTGTTTCACTATCTCTAGCCTAGGTGGTATCGGTGGTACTGCATTTACACCAATCGTGAATGCACCAGAAGTCGGTATTCTTGGTGTTTCTAAGTCAGAGATGAAGCCTGTATGGAATGGCAGTGAGTTTACTCCTCGCCTAATGCTTCCATTATCGCTATCTTATGATCACCGTGTAATTGACGGTGCAGAAGGTGCTCGATTTATCACCTTCTTGAACCAATGCCTAAGCGATATTCGTCGTCTGGTAATGTAAGAAAAGAGAGCAGCTCGAAGGAGCTGCTTTTTGTCGCAAATATTTAACAAAATTGGGCGCAACTACGATAAGTTTGCGCCGAATTGTTGTATAGCTCACAGCCTAAATGGAATTAGTTTTCTCTTAGTTTACAAATTTGTAAACTGGAGTGACGCAAAATCCAATTAGCCTGTTAGGGATAATGACTACAAGAGGTCAAAATGAGCAAAGAAATTAAAGCCCAAGTTGTAGTACTTGGTTCAGGTCCTGCTGGATACTCTGCTGCTTTCCGTTGTGCAGATTTAGGTCTTGAAACGGTACTGGTTGAACGCTATAGCACCCTAGGTGGTGTTTGTCTAAACGTGGGTTGTATCCCATCAAAAGCACTTCTTCACGTATCTAAAGTTATCGAAGAAGCAAAAGCCATGGCTGAACACGGCGTTGTTTTTGGTGAACCAACGACAGATATCGATAAAATTCGTATCTGGAAAGAGAAAGTGGTTGATCAGCTAACTGGCGGCCTTAACGGCATGGCTAAAATGCGTAAAGTTACTGTAGTGAATGGTTACGGTAAATTTACCGGTCCTAACACTATTCAAGTTGAAGGCGAAGAGTCGACAACTGTGACTTTTGATAACGCAATCATTGCTGCGGGTTCTCGCCCAATCAAACTGCCGTTCATTCCACATGAAGACCCACGTATTTGGGATTCTACGGATGCACTTGAGCTGAAAGAAGTACCAGAGAAACTGCTTATCATGGGTGGCGGTATCATCGGTCTAGAAATGGGTACGGTTTACCACTCTCTAGGTTCTAAAGTTGAAGTTGTAGAGATGTTTGACCAAGTTATCCCGGCTGCGGATAAAGACATCGTTAAAGTCTTCACTAAGCGCATTAAAGACAAGTTCAAGCTAATGCTTGAAACTAAAGTCACTGCGGTTGAAGCGAAAGAAGACGGTATCTACGTTTCAATGGAAGGCAAAAAAGCTCCAGCAGAAGCTGAGCGTTACGATGCGGTTCTTGTGGCTATCGGTCGTGTACCAAACGGCGCACTTATCGACGCTGAAAAAGCGGGTATCGAAGTGGATGAGCGTGGTTTCATCAACGTTGATAAGCAAATGCGTACTAACGTACCGCACATTCACGCTATCGGTGATGTGGTTGGTCAACCTATGCTTGCGCACAAAGGTGTGCATGAAGGTCACGTAGCGGCAGAGGTTATCTCTGGTAAGAAACACTACTTTGACCCTAAAGTGATTCCTTCAATCGCTTACACAGAGCCAGAAGTGGCATGGGTAGGTAAGACTGAGAAAGAAGCAAAAGCTGAAGGTATTAACTACGAAGTTTCTACTTTCCCTTGGGCAGCTTCTGGTCGTGCAATCGCATCAGATTGTGCTGACGGTATGACTAAGATGATCTTTGATAAAGATACTCATCGCGTAATCGGTGGTGCTATTGTCGGTACTAACGGTGGTGAACTTCTTGGTGAAATCGGTCTAGCTATCGAGATGGGTTGTGATGCAGAAGATATCGCATTGACTATCCATGCTCACCCAACACTACACGAATCTGTAGGTTTGGCTGCTGAAGTATTTGAAGGCTCTATTACTGACCTTCCAAACAAAAAAGCAGTGAAAAAGAAGTAATTGATTAACTTCTGAAAATTAAGATTCATTATAAAACCCAGCGCTTTCGCTGGGTTTTGTTTTTCTGTTTGAAAATTTGTTTGTTACAATGCCCGCCTATTTTAAGCTCAACAGATTTTAACCCGCTAGAATAAGTAGTGAGTGACTATGATTAATTTCAATATTATACCTTCACACTTATCGCTATAGTTGATGCGATCCTAGTTAACGAGAGAACAGTATGAAACATACCGTAGAAGTAATGATTTCTGAACAAGAAGTTCAGGAACGAGTGCAACAGCTTGGCGCTCAAATTAATGAGCACTACAAAGACAGTAAAGAATTGGTTTTAGTTGGACTTCTACGTGGTTCATTCGTTTTTATGGCCGACTTATCTCGTGCTGTAACGGTGAACCATAGTGTCGACTTTATGACAGCGTCTAGCTATGGCAACAGTATGGAAAGCTCTCGTGATGTCCGTATTCTTAAAGATCTTGATGATGATATTAAGGGTAAAGATGTCTTGCTTGTCGAAGATATTATCGATACGGGTAATACCCTAAGCAAAGTGTGTGAGATCTTGTCGATTCGTGAGCCAAACTCAATTCAAATAGCGACTTTATTGGATAAACCATCGCGCCGTGAAGTGAAGGTTGATGTGAAGTGGATTGGTTTTGAAATTCCAGATGAGTTTGTTGTGGGTGTTGGCATCGATTACGCACAAAAATATCGTAATCTTCCATACATCGGTAAAGTGATCCCATTATAAAATTTGGGCTATATCATTGAATAGAAACAAATACTCAGCATGAGTATTTGTTTCTTTAAACGCTAGAACTTAATCTTGGCCTAGTATTTTTGCCATCGCTTTCGGGAAGTTTTCTTCTAAGCTTTCATGGCTAGAGCAACGCACTCCAAGATCTTCCAGCTTGCCATCACTGATACCGTAAACAACACCGTGAATTTCAACTTCTTGGCCTCGCTCCCATGCAGATTGCATAATGGTTGAGTTTGCTAAGTTATACACTTGTCCTGCCACGTTGATTTCGCACAGCTTATCAGTTCGGACTTCTGGAGGCAGTTTATCTAGCATATCGCGATGTTTCAGGTATAGGTCGCGAATATGCAGCAGCCAGTTATTAATTAAGCCCAGTTTTGGATTTTCAATTGAGGCATTTACACCGCCACAGCCATAGTGACCACAGATAATAATGTGTTTTACTTTGAGGACATCTACCGCATATTGCACTACAGATAAGCAATTTAAATCCGTGTGTATTACTTGGTTAGCAACGTTGCGGTGAACAAACAGTTCTCCTGAAAATAGGCCGGTAAGACGCTCTGCAGGAACTCGGCTATCAGAACAGCCAATCCATAGGAAATCAGGGCTTTGTCCTTGTGCTAGAGTAGAAAAATACTCAGGTTGGTCGTCTTTGAGTGATTGTGACCATTTAGAATTGTTTTCAAACAAAAGTTTAATTTCTGGCATGTTAAGTCCTTTTTTATATATACAGTTACTATACCTAAAATATCGTCAAATCAAATCGGATTTGTGACAAATAAACATTGAGAAATTCACAATATATGTATGCATTAGAAATAGATAATCTACGTAAAACCTATAAAGGTGGCTTTGAAGCATTAAAGGGGGTCTCTCTTCGTGTGAAGGAGGGGGATTTTTATGCTCTGCTTGGGCCAAACGGTGCAGGTAAGTCGACCACTATCGGTATTATTTCATCATTGGTGAATAAAACATCAGGAGATGTTTCCGTATTTGGTCATAATCTAAGCCAAGATTTAGAGTTAGCCAAGCAGTATCTTGGGTTAGTACCGCAAGAATTTAACTTCAATATGTTTGAGACCGTAGAGCAGATTGTGATGCAACAAGCGGGCTACTATGGCGTCTCCAGAAGTGAAGCAAAACACAGGGCGCAGAAGTACTTAACTCAGCTCGACCTATGGGAGAAGCGCCATGAGAGAGCTCGTAGTCTATCTGGTGGTATGAAACGTCGATTGATGATTGTGCGTGCTTTAATGCATGAACCTAAGCTTTTGATCCTTGATGAGCCGACCGCTGGGGTGGATATTGAACTGCGCCGCTCAATGTGGGAGTTTTTGCAAAAGATCAATAAAGAAGGAATCACCATAATCCTGACCACTCACTACCTTGAAGAAGCCGAAATGTTGTGTCGCAATATTGGTATCATCAATCGCGGTGAGCTGATCGAAGATACCAGTATGAAAAGCCTACTCAATAAGCTACAGGTAGAGACCTTTATTCTTGATTTAGAAGAAGGAGCACAGCCTGCTGCACTGGAAGGTGTCGTGAATCAAAACCTAATTAATGGTTCTCTTGAGATTGAACTCAAGAAAGAAGAAGGGCTTAATCATGTGTTTTCTCAATTGACTGATGCAGGAATTAAAGTGCTCTCAATGCGCAATAAAGCCAATCGCTTAGAAGAGCTGTTTGTCACTATAGTTCGAGACCAAACAAAGGAACAACAATAATGTACGCGGTATATTGGACAGCATTTAAAAGCTTACTAAGAAAAGAAATTAATCGATTTACTCGCATTTGGGTGCAAACGCTAGTCCCACCTGCGATTACGATGACGCTCTACTTTATCATTTTTGGTAATTTGATTGGCTCTCGTATTGGCCAAATGAACGGCTTTAGTTATATGGAGTACATCGTACCAGGCCTTATTATGATGAGTGTCATCACTAACTCTTATTCTAATGTGGCTTCTTCTTTTTTTAGCGCAAAATTCCAAAAGAACATTGAAGAGCTATTAGTGGCCCCAGTACCCACTTATGTCATCATTGCTGGCTTTGTTATGGGTGGCGTTGTTCGTGGATTATTGGTCGGCACTATAGTGACTTTAGTGTCACTATTTTTTGTTGATTTAAACGTGCATCACTGGGGACTGATCATTGCCACGGTATTTTTAACTTCAGTAGTATTCTCATTAGGCGGCTTAATCAATGCCGTATTTGCGGGTACATTTGATGATATCTCGATTATTCCAACTTTTATCCTAACCCCCTTGACCTATTTAGGCGGCGTCTTCTATTCCATCAATTTATTGCCTGATTTTTGGCAAGCAGTGTCAAAAATTAACCCGATTGTGTATATGGTTAATGCCTTTAGGTATGGATTCTTAGGTGTTTCAGATGTCGATATTGTGAGCTCATTTACGGTGCTTGTAATCTTCGTTGCGGTGCTGTTTGCCATTGCTTACCGACTTGTAGATAAAGGCATTGGCTTAAGAAGTTAATGTATAGCTAAGTCTCTATGATTAAATAAAAAATGGCAGTTTAACTGCCATTTTTTATGGAAGACAACTAAGCATTCTCAAGGAGGTTCTACGTAATTACAAAGCTTTCAAATGTTGCAATGATCTGCATGCTATCTTGAAACTCGATCATTCTTAACTCGTCCGGAATATTCTTCTCTATATAACGTAAAAATTGCTTGTCGTATGTTGCGTAAAACTCCATGTATTCAGCAGGCGAGTTTGGGGTTGTTTTTACGATAACCAGTTGTCCCGATGCGGGTTTCTTTTGGTGATCAAAATACAGATACCCTGCATGGTTGATCTTGCCAATAGGTTCACTTTGCCAAATGGTAAAAATACTGGGCTTATTCCCTGTCGGGCACATAAAACGTGGAATAGTGTCACTTTTCGATACCTTGACTAGGAGATTTTCAATACTCTGATTTGTTAGATCATTAAGCAAAAGTAGTGGTGCACCAGCACGCCTTTGGTGATCTATTTCATCCTCTCTATTTATTGGACCCTCTCCAGTCAACAACCATTCAATACGACATTTTAGGTGTCTGCTCAGTAACAGTGCACTATCGGCCATGATAGATTTTTCTGGATGACGCAAAATATTGGTGATGACAACTCGGCTCACTCCCGATGCTTTAGCCAGCGCTAAATTCGATGGGATATTTAGATCATGCATGCGTTTTTCAATGTTCTTTGCCAGAACAGATTGTGTAGATTGCATACCTTCCTCTGTCAGTTTTAAGTGTCACGACCAATACGTATATCCGCGCATTTTATTCCTTTTAAAAAATAGAAAATGTGACGCCTAACATGTTTTTGAAATCATCCTATCTGGTTAATTAACCATCCATTTTTGGTAAATGGCACTTAACTTGCTGATATAAAAGCACAATTCAGCAATTACCATTTATGGTAACTATGTATGCGCTTATTGACGATGCGAAATGAATTTATGGGTATATATTAGCTCTCGAGATGAATCGTTCGATAACAGGTATGTATCGTTCGTTTTTAAATTATTTTTTCTTGAGCGAATTGAGCAAAGAAAGGCGTAGGAAGATGAGAAAATTAACTTTAGTGGCTGCAGCCGTATCTGCAATTATTTCAACCGGTGTATTGGCAAATGACTCTGTTCAAAGCAATCAGGTTGGGGATCAATCAAGTTCAATCACTGTTTTATCACACAGCAAAAAGATCAACGCTGTACAGACTACTCCACAAGTTAGTACTTATTTGACTGCTACACGAAAATCAAAAATGCAGCAACCGACTCAATTACCACAAGCTACGCCGCAAACTATTGCTCAGACTGCTAACTTACGTTCAGATACAAACGCGAATGATATAAGAACAGTGAATGGTGTAGCGACTCGTGCAGAAAGTAAAGCCGATATGGCTAAATTAGCAGCGGAAGCGAATGCTCAAGTCATTGATGTAACTCAGCAAGTTGTACATGTGAATACTCAAATTGCTGAAGCAGCAGATACTCGTTCAGCTAACAATGCGAATGAAGTTCAAACAGTAAGTAGTACAGCAACTCGTGCGGAAGATAAAGCCGATATGGCTAAATTAGCAGCAGAAGCGAATGCTCAAGCCATTGATGTAACTCAGCAAGTTGTACGTGTGAATACTCAAGTCGCTGAAGTTGCGGATACTCGTTCAGCTAACAATGCGAATGAAATTAAAACAGTAAGTAGCACAGCAACTCGTGCGGAAGATAAAGCTGATATGGCTCAATCCGCAACTGAGGCGAATGCCCAAGTGATTGATGCAACGCAACAAGTTGTGCACGTGAACACGCAAATTGCTCAAACAGCTGATTTACGTTCAGCCAATAATGCGCAAAGTATCACTACTAATACCAAAGCAATTGATTCAAATACTCAATTAGCTAACACAGTAGATACTCGCTCAACAACCAATGCACAGCACATTGCGTCTAATACATCACGTATAGATAGCAACGCTTATGCTATTGACCAAAATACGCAAAGCATTGAACAAAACAGCCAAGATATTAAAAGCTTAAGAGCGGATCTTGAACAACAAGCTAAAATTATGGACGGTGCAATGGCGCAAGGTATTGCTACCAGTTCTTTGGTTATGCCTTACAACGTTGGCAAAATTAGTACAACGGTTGCGTTAGGTCACTCTGGTGATGCAAATGCGATTGCTGGTGGTGTGGGTATCCGCTTTACTGAAAACTTCACTGCCCGCTCTAATGTTGCATACGATACTGGTTCTGAACATGTTTCAATTGGTGCCGGTGTGGGTTATGAATGGTAATCATCTCCGACTTTAATCTTTAATCAAAAAAGGATAGCTAACGGGCTATCCTTTTTGTTTATGGCTCGTTAAATTCAAGAATTTTATAAGGTAGATCATCGTTTAATATAATGCGTATTCCTGAACGCTATGCATTTGTTTTGTCAATGAAAATATGTTGATCACCGCTGTTAATTGTGATGTTGTTCACGAGTACGGCTTATGTTCTATTTTTATTTTGCAAAAAAAGGTATTTACTCAGGCGTAGTATTGTTGATTTAATGGCAGCCTATCTATACTAAAAGACAACAACATGACACACACAACTTCTAGCGATGAGTCGGTAGTATCCACTCAAAGCACACCTTTACAGAAGCTTTCTATTGCAGTCGTTGCAATCGTGAGCTTTGTTGCCATTGTTTCCCCTAGTTATCTGCCAGTGAACTCTGTTTTGCTTTCTATTAGTTTAATGATTGCAATGTGTTTGCTGCGCCTACCAGTGCCTGTAGCGTTAATCGCCGGGGCGATTGTTGGCGGTTTACATAGCGGGCTAGATATTCATGAATCGATTGGCGCGATTAATGATAATTTATCTGAAGGCGCGCAAGTGGGTATGACCTACGTAATGATCGGTGCCTTTGCGGTTGCATTAGCACGCAGTGGGCTTTTGGATATGTTAGCGGATAAGATGAGCGGCGCGGTTTCTCGTGGCGTAAAATCAAGCTCGTTAAAATGGGGTTTATTTTCAATATTCATACTGGCATCTATTATGTCGCAAAACGCAGTTCCGGTTCATATTGCGTTTATTCCCGTCATGATCCCGCCACTTCTTACCGTTTTTAACCATCTTAAAATCGACCGTCGAGCTGTAGCTTGTATCATTGCTTGTTCGATTAGTGTCAGTTATTTATTGCTGCCAACTGGTTTTGGTGCGATTTATCTGTTTGAAATTCTGTTACCGAATATCAATTCATCAGGTGCGGACTATGGGTTGGTTGTTCAAGCAGGACAAGTACCAAAGGCAATGTTCTTGCCTGTAATGGGTATTGTTGCTGGTATGCTAGTTGCAGTATTCATCACTTACCGAAAACCTCGTGAGTACGATGATGAAATTACCAATAAAATGGTGTTTCGTTCTGAAGCGACAAAACTGAAATTTAAAGAATTGATGTTTGTGATTGCCGCTGTTGCGGTCGCTTTGATCTGTCAGATCGAATTTGATTCTTTGTTATTAGGCGCAATGATAGGCTTCGTACTATTGAGCTTCTCAGGGATCTTCACTTGGCAACAACAAGATGACGTGTTCACTGAAGGTATGCGTATGATGGTGCAAATCGCCGTTATTATTACCATTGCTTCAGGTTTTGCTGGGGTGCTGAATGCGACCGGTGAGATACCATCACTCGTAGAAGCCACTAAAGCTCTGATTGGTGACAACAAAGCCGTTGGCGCATTATTGATGCTACTGGTAGGCTTGTTTATTACTATTGGTTTTGGTGACTCTTTTGCCAGTGTACCTATTCTTGCTCCTATTTACGTACCATTGGCACTATCGTTAGGCTTTTCGCCAGCCGCGACTATTGCCTTACTGGGCGCATCAGCAGCACTTGGTGATGCGGGCTCGCCAGCGTCAACTATCTCTCTTGGGGTGACATCGGGTTTAAATGCCGATGGACAGCATGACCATATTCGAGATTCGGTGATACCCACCTTCTGTCATGCCAACTTTGGTATGGTGTTATTTGCTTGGATCGCCGCTTTGGTTCTATAGAGAACCTATAAGCCGTTAAATAAAACAAGGGCCGCTTCATATGAAGCGGCCCTTGTTTTTTTATAGCTTTAAAGCTTGCTTATTTTAGCGTTACAACCACATTATCAATCAGTCGCACTTGACCTAAGAAAGCGGCGATTAAAATGACGGCTTCTTTAGTGTCGGCATTGACCTCGCCAAGGGTTCGAGCGTCGCAAATAAACAGCTCATCTGGCTTCATTTCCGCATCCACAATCGCAGCTTCACCAAACTGAATCGCTGATGGAACGTCTAGTGGGTTAGCCAGTAAATGATCGGCCATTTTGTGCATGGCTTGGGCAAGGCGCGGAGCAATAGCTCGCTCTTGCTCGGTTAGGCGATTATTACGAGAGCTCATCGCCAGACCATTTTCTTCGCGCACGATAGGCACTGGAATAATTTCGATATCCATTGCCAAGTCTTCAACCATTTGGCGAATAACTGCCACTTGTTGGAAATCTTTTTCACCAAAGCAGGCAATGTCAGGCTGAACCAAATTAAATAGCTTGGATACAATTGTGGTTACGCCACGGAAATGCCCTGGACGTGATGCGCCTTCTAGCATGTCGGAAAGTACCGGCACTTCCACAAAGGTGTGTTTGTCTAGCCCTTGAGGGTAGATGATCTCTGGCGTTGGAGTGAACACCAAAGCCGTACCTTGTTCTTCCAGTAATGCTAGATCTTGCTGTAGCGTTCTTGGATAGTTTTGCAAATCTTCTGGATTGCCAAACTGCAATGGATTAACAAAGATGCTGACCACAACCACGTCTGCGACTTGCTGCGCTTTGCGCACTAAAGTGAGATGACCTTGGTGCAAGTTACCCATGGTTGGAACAAAGCCGATGGTTTTTCCTGCTTGTTTAAACGCACGAATTTGCTGACGAAGTTCAGCAGTGTTATTGACAGTTAACATGTTCAGCTCCTAAGCAATGGTATGATCAGGACCTGGGAAGGCACCCGATTCCACATCGGTAATATACTTAGTGACTGCTGAACGCATATCGCCGGTTTCTGCTAGGAAGTTTTTAGAGAATTTAGGCATGTAGTTGGCAGCAATACCGAACATATCGTGCATAACCAAAATTTGACCATCGGTTACGTTGCCTGCGCCAATACCGATAACCGGTACATTTAGCGCTTGAGTAATGCGTTCAGCCAATGCCGAAGGAACACACTCAAGTAAAATGATTTGTGCGCCAGCCGCTTGTAGCTCTAGTGCATCTTTAACCATTTGATCCGCTTGTTCTTGATCGCGACCTTGTACTTTAAATCCGCCAAAGATATTAACCGATTGTGGTGTTAACCCTAAGTGAGCACAGACAGGCACAGCGCGTTCAGTCAGCATGCGCACGGTAGGAGCAAGCCAAGAACCACCTTCTAATTTCACCATATTTGCACCCGCTTGCATCAGCTTACCTGCTTCTAAACAGGCTTGCTCAGGGGTGGCATAGCTCATGAATGGCATATCAGACATAAGCAAACTATTTGGGCTACCTGCACGTACACAGCGCGTATGGTAAGCAATATCTTCAACAGTAACAGGAAGTGTGTCAGCTTTACCTTGCAGTACCATTCCTAAAGAGTCACCAACGAGGAGCACGGGCATCTCTTGTTGTTCAAATAGTTGAGCAAAACTTGCATCATAAGCCGTTGAAGAGGCAAATTTACGCCCTTCTTCTTTTAGCTTCATTAGCGTATTAATGGTTACTTTTTTCATTTCTGTGCCTTTTTCTGGAAGTTGGGACTTAACCCCACACTTGCAAACCGTTTCTATCGACTGACTCTACGAGTTTGTTGAGTGCACTTCCGTCTGGAAGTATTAAGTTTGATTCTATTTCTTGCAGAGGATAAAGAACGAACTCTCTAACCTTCATACCATAGTGAGGTACGACTAAGCGAGGGAGGTCAATGACTTCATCACCGTAGAGGATAATATCGAGGTCGAGTGTTCTCGGCCCCCAACGTTCCTCTTTGCGCACGCGCCCTTGTTCGTTTTCGATCTTTTGTGTGTTATCCAAAAGTTCGATAGGGGATAAGTCAGTTTCAATCTTAACTACCGCATTAATGTAGTCAGGTTGATTCTGAGGCCCCATAGGCGTGCTGCTGTACAGTGATGATGCTTTTATCACGCGGCTGTTGGGCAGTGACTCCAAGCTCTTAATCGCTTGTTGAGCTTGTGCTATTGGGTCACCTAGGTTGCTGCCTACGGCAATATACGCAGTAATCATTAACTGGATTTCTTCGGTTTTTTCTTAGCAGGACGACGACGGCGACCACTGCCAGAGCGGTTACCTGAAGCGCCAAGATCCGTCACCATAGCTTGACGCATGTTGCGACCTGAATGTTGAAACGTATGCCACCATTGCGCCAGTTTTTGAGTGTCGCCTTGTTCTACTTGACCGCGCATCTCTAAGAAGTCAAAGCCAGCTCTAAACTTGTTTAATTCAAGTAGGCGGAAAGCACGTTTACCTGAACGTCTTTCAAGGCGAGACTGTAATTGCCACACTTCTCTGATGGTGGCGGTATGACGACGTGGGATAGCGGTACTACGCACTTGTTCATCAAGAATGTAGTTGCCTGCGGTCATCATGGCATCGTAATGGCTCATGCCTTGCTGATTCATCAATCGTTCGGCGTAGGCTTCGACTGGATACCACAACATAGCGGCAAACATAAAGGCAGGGTTAACTCGCTTGCCTTCCGCAATGCGCTGATCGGTCGACTCTAAAACCAAATCAATCATTTGTTCCGTTTTAGAGTTTTCTTCTTCGGTAAACAGTTCAGCCACTTGCGGGAATAAATGCTCAAATAGACCAAATTCACGCAATAAGTCGTAAGTGTCCAGTCCGTGGCCTGATTGCAGAAGTTTTAGCGATTCTTCGTACAAACGTGCCGCTGGAATGCCTTGTAGTAAAGGCGATAAGTAGTTGATTGGATCAGCGGTTTCAAAGCTGATGTCCATGTCCAATTTTGAGGCAAATCTTACCGCGCGAAGCATGCGCACTGGATCTTCGCGATAGCGAACCTCAGCATCACCAATTAAACGCACCATGCCTTCGTTGAGGTCACGCATGCCGTTGGCATAGTCATGGATGGAAAAGTCTGCGATGTTGTAATACATGGCATTGATAGTGAAATCACGACGTTCTGCATCTTCATCAATAGATCCATACACATTGTCACGCAATAACATCCCTTCTTCGGATTGAACGGAAGTTTGCTTTTCGGGCTGTTGGTGATGGCCTCTAAAAGTGGCGACTTCAATAATGTCGCGACCAAAGATGATGTGAGCAAGTCGAAAACGTCGTCCGATTAAGCGGCAGTTACGAAACAGTAGCTTAATCTGCTCTGGGGTAGCATTAGTGGCAATATCGAAATCTTTTGGTATTTTCCCAAGAAGAAGATCACGAACACCGCCCCCTACTAAAAATGCATCGTATCCAGCTTTTTGTAATCGATACAATACCTTGAGTGCATTCTCGCTGATATGCTCTCTAGAAATATTGTGCTGGTCTCTTGGGTAAACGTTAAGGTCTATTTTCCCAACTGAGTTAGTGGTATCGAAATCAGATGTCATCGAGTTTGTCAGTTTCTTTTTTAGTAGGAACAAGAAGGCAATACATCATATTGCACTCCATAAGAGTTTGGTTTGAATGAGCTTCAAATCCGCGCATATAATAGCCTAGCTGATGCGATTTGAGAACAAGGTTGTGATTTGAGTCGCTTTTGGCAGCTGCTCAAGATGCCAGTGCTTAACTCCCCAAGCTAGAATTTCATCAATATTTGCCGTTTCTATCTGTTTTGGAAGCACAAAACCAAGAAATCGCATCGCGCAAATTAAAGTAGGGATTGGATCAGATAAGCTGATGCCTTGTGCGTGATTTTGCTTCGATAATTTAGCGCCATTTTCCGTCACCGCAAGAGGAAGGTGTAAATACTGCACAGGCTTTGCACCCAGTAGTTGATAGAGGCTGATTTGTCGCCCAGTCGGCTCAATTAAATCTGCGCCACGCACCACTTCGGTCACGCCTTGCTCAATATCATCAATCACCACCGCCAGATTGTAGGCAAATAGCCCGTCACGACGTTTTATAATGAAGTCTTCTGCGGCAATGGCGCTTGGAAGAGTAATCTTACCTTGTTTAAGGTCGACAAATTCAGTGACTGGAGCGTCTATTTTGATGCGGATAGAACAGTTGTCTGCGGTCAGGTTTTTATTTCGACACTGCCCTTGGTAGTAGCTACCGGCGGCTTTAATCTGCTTGCGAGTACACTGACAGTAATAAGCTTGTTGTTTACTCAGCCATTGCTCAATTTGCTGCTGATAAAGTTCGTGTCTGTGACTTTGATAAACCACCTCACCATCCCAATGTAGATGATAGGCTTCCAATGTTTCTAGGATGAGTTTAGCCGCGCCTGGCATTTCTCTAGGAGGGTCTAGGTCTTCCATGCGAACCAGCCAATCACCGCGCTGAGATTTGGCTTGAAAGTAACTGCCTAATGCCGCGACTAAAGAACCAAAATGCAGTGGGCCTGAAGGGGAGGGTGCAAATCGTCCAACGTATTTCATACAAACTTTTTACCGCAAAAAGGGAGCCAAGGCTCCCTTTGTACCAATCGTAGCAACTAACTTATCATCCTAGCGGGTTAAAAGGCTATGTCTGATGCTGTCATTACCGTGATTGGCATTAGTTTAAAACTGTAATGCTCAATTAGCCTTGCATTTGCTTTTCTTTTAGCTCAGCAAGGGTTTTACAATCGATACATAGATCCGCTGTTGGGCGAGCTTCAAGGCGACGAATGCCAATCTCAACACCACATGAATCACAGAAGCCGAATTCGTCTTCTTTAATCTTGTTCAGCGTTTTCTCAATTTTTTTGATCAAACGACGCTCACGGTCACGGTTACGTAACTCTAAGCTGAATTCTTCTTCCTGTGATGCACGGTCAACAGGATCAGGGAAGTTAGCTGCTTCGTCTTGCATGTGTACAACGGTACGTTCTACATCAGTACGCAATTGGTCGCGCCAAGCTCCTAAAATTTTTGTAAAGTGAGCCATTTGCTCTGGTGACATGTACTCTTCACCAGCAATTTCTTTGTACGGCTCGACGCCTGCTATGGCTAGAATGCCTAGCGCTTTTTTCTTAGATTCTGGCATACCGCATCTCCTAGTAACCTTATCGAACCACAAGTGGTCTAATTTTAAGGCGGGTATCTATAGCAAAAAGTCCCTGACTAAGCAACAAAGTCTATAAGTTACATGTTTAAGTATACGTATAATTGTGAACAGTTCGGCAATTTAATCCCCTATATAGGGCAACTTACGCGAAATTTGCACACATTCAACGGACAGGTCTGCTTTGTAACAAATTACTTCTACACCGGCCTTTTGGGCTTGTTCAAGTAAAACTGAATATTGGCCATCTATATGGAGTGCCGGTGACACTTTTTCAATGCCTGAATGCAAAACAATGAATAAAAGTACCGCTCTTTGTCCTGATTGTTGAACTTCCATCAATTCTCGAAGGTGCTTTTGACCTCGAGTAGTGACCGCGTCAGGGAACTGTCCTAGTTGCTCTTCTTCATCGGACAGCAAGGTAACGCTTTTGACTTCTACATAGCAATCCGCTTTGTTTTCATCGCTTAATAGAATATCAATACGGCTATTTTCAGAACCGTATTTTTGTTCGGTTTTGAGATCTTTATAGCCTGACAGCTCACAAATAACCCCATTGTTAATCGCTTCAACCGCCAAAGTATTGGCGCGAATAGTATTTACGCAAATACGGTGGCCTGCTTTAGTCTCGCTAAGCTCCCAGCTATTCGGGTATTTACGTTTAGGATTATCCGAGGTGGAGAACCACACTTTACTGCCAGGCTCAGCGCACCCGGTCATCGCGCCGGTATTGGCGCAGTGGATGGTGATTTCAGAACCATCATCTAAGGTGAGGTCTGCAAGAAAACGCTTATAGCGTTTGATCAAAGTTCCGCTTTGTAAGGGAGGAGAAAATTCCATTTCTAAATCATTTGGGTAGAATTAAAGAAAGGACACATCATGGCATAGGCCCATCTCTTGACTCAAGTACTATCCAATCTGCCCATTAACGCTATCTTAGATGACATCATTGCCTCTTTGCAGCAGCATTCTCAGCTGATTATTCAAGCGCCGCCGGGTGCGGGTAAATCGACCTTTTTACCATTGCAGTTGCTGTTAAACTCCAGTTTCAGTGGCAAAATCATCATGCTTGAACCAAGGCGATTAGCGGCAAAAAGTATTGCAAGTTTTATTGCCAAGCAATTGGCAGAACCGGTGGGTCAAAGGGTCGGATATCGGGTTCGTGGTGAAAGCAAGTGCAGCAATGCCACTCGGCTAGAGATCGTCACGGAAGGCGTATTAACTCGCATGATCCAGTCAGATCCCGAATTAACTGGGGTTGATATGCTCCTTTTTGATGAATTTCACGAAAGAAGCATTCATGCCGATTTGGGATTAGCGTTAGCACTAGAAGTTCAGCAAGTGTTTAACGAGCAACTCAAAATAGTGGTGATGTCGGCGA
Source organism: Vibrio ezurae NBRC 102218 (assembly GCF_000467185.1). Classification (GTDB taxonomy): domain Bacteria; phylum Pseudomonadota; class Gammaproteobacteria; order Enterobacterales; family Vibrionaceae; genus Vibrio; species Vibrio ezurae. The sequence continues at coordinate 96,175 of NZ_BATM01000002.1, read as the reverse complement.
CGCTGGATCAATCCAGCTTACACTCGATTATCCCTGATGCTGCGCTGCATACCTCTGAAGGACGAGGCTTTCCGATAGAGCAGCGCTACGCCCCAGCCAAAGCCAATCAAAATCTGATTGCGTTAATTTGTCAGCAAACCCTAAAAGCATTGCATGAAGAGCAAGGCTCTATTTTGGTGTTTTTACCCAGCATAGGTTTAATTAATGCATGTTTAGAGGCGTTAACTGATGAGTGTTCTGGTGATGCACAGGTCAAAATTATGGCATTGCATGGCGGTTTAGATTTTTCTGCTCAGCAGCAAGCGATTCAAGCAAGCCCGCAAGGGCAAAGAAAAGTGGTCTTAACCACTAACATTGCAGAAACCTCGTTAACCATTGAAGGTGTCAGAATTGTCATCGACAGTGGCTTAGAAAATCGCGCCAGTTTCGATTTAAATAGCGGCGTTACTCGCCTTGAACAAAAGTGGGTGTCGCAGTCATCGGCGGTGCAAAGAGCAGGGCGTGCAGGGCGTACAGAGCCCGGTATTTGCATTCGTCTTTATTCTGAATCTCAGTTTAAACAAAACCCGTCACACACGGTTCCTGAAATTATGCGCAGCGATCTTTCCTCATTAATGTTAGAGGCGGCGCAGTGGGGGAGCTGTGATGTAAGCAGTATGCAGTTTGTCCAGCAGCCGCCAACAGCGGCGGTGAGCGTGGCGTGCGCGCTATTGCAGAGTTTAACCTTGCTGACTCCTGACTTAACCCTGACTCAGCAAGGCAAGAGAGCACTACAATTGGGCTTAGAGCCTCGCCTTAGTGCGATGTTGCTGCGAGTACCCAGTGAATTATTGGATACGGCATTAGCCAGTGCAGTAGTGCTCGAAGAGCCGATGCGCAATAGCGATGATATCGGTTTTCAAGTCGTGCTGTTTGTCGAGCGCAAACACCCTAAGCAGGGGTTGTTAAAAAGGCGAGCGGATACGTTAGCTAAGCGGATGCACAGCTCTTTTACGTTGTCTGCGGTGAAAAGTGCGCAAATAGGAGTCTGTTTAAGTTTGGCCTATCCAGACCGAATCGCTAAGCAACGCAGTGCCAATGGCTCTCAATATCAGTTAACCTCTGGACACGGCGCATTTGTCGATGACAGCAGTCGTTTATCAGGTGATGAGTATCTAGTGGCGGCTTTGTTACAAAAAGGGCGACAATCGTCCAGTAGAATACTGGCTGGCGCACATGTGAGTCGCGCTGAGCTTGAAGCATTGCATACTTTTGAGCAAAAAAAGGTGTTGCAGTGGAGTGATGAAAAGCAATCTCTAATTGCCGAGCAGCAACTTACCTTGGGGCAATTAGTGGTGCAAAGAAAGCCGATGGCAACAGCGGATCTTTCCCCTGAGTTGTTGGCAAGTGGCATGCTCGATTATGTGGCAAAGAAAGGTTTATCCGTTTTGCCGTGGAGCAAAGAGTCGATACTGCTGCGCAGTCGAGTCAACTGTGCCAAGCAATGGTTACCTGAGATGTCATGGCCTGATTGGAGTGACTCAGGGTTACTTAATTCGCTGACGCAATGGTTGTTGCCTTACCTTAGCGGTATTCGCTCAGTTAAGGGCTTACAGACGCTGAATATGTTGGATATTCTGAACGCCACATTGGGTTGGCCAATGAATCAAAAGATAGATGCATTGTTGCCCAGAAGCATCAAAGTGCCTTCTGGATCAACAAAAACACTGCAATACAGTGCAGATCAGCCGCCGAAATTATCGGTTAAACTGCAAGAAATGTTTGGTGAGCCACAATCGCCGACGGTAGCGGAAGGGAGAGTGAAGGTAACCCTTGAGTTATTGTCACCGGCGCAAAGGCCACTGCAAGTGACTCAAGATCTTGCGGGCTTTTGGCAAGGAGCATACAAAGAAGTGCAAAAGGAAATGAAGGGTCGCTACCCTAAACATCCTTGGCCTGATGATCCTGCGTCACACCAAGCCACCAGTAAAACCAAACGTCATTTAAAATAGAAATGGAATCATAGCGTGCCAGAAAAACGGACTCCGCCAAAAACTCGTCAAACCAAAAAAACACCGGCTAAGAAAAAGCCGGTGAAAAAAGCTGCACCCTCAAAACGCAAATCAAAAAACAGCAATCCTAGATCGTGGAAAAAAACGTTGTGGGGAGTGACATGGAAAGCTGGCTTAGCCGGAATTGCTGTATTGGCATTTGTAATGGTCTATCTCAACACGGTTGTGGAACGACGTTTTGAAGGGCAGCTATTTGATTTGCCTACGGTTGTGTATGCGCGCATTTTAAACTTAACGCCTGATGCGAAAATCACGCACTCACAAATGTTAAAAGAGCTGGATGTGTTGCACTATCGAAAAGTGCGTTCACCTAAGTTTCCGGGGGAATACTCGGCCTCTAATAGCAAAATTGAGTTAATACGACGCCCGTTTGAATTTCAAGATGGGCCAGAGCCCGATCGCCATGTCATGCTGTACTTTAATAAAAGTGGTTTGACTAAGATTGAATCGTTGGAGAAAAAGGGCCAACTGGGGTTCTTACGTTTAGAGCCTAAAATGCTAGGGATGTTAGAGAAAAACGTCACTGAGCAAAGGTTATTTGTGAAAAGACAGGATTATCCTGAATTTTTAGTGGATGCATTGATTACCACTGAAGATCGTGATTTTTATCGTCATGATGGGGTTTCTCCAACGGCTATTGCTCGTGCTTTCATGGCGAACATCAAAGCGGGTCGTGCGGTGCAAGGGGGCAGTACCTTAACTCAGCAATTAAGCAAAAATCTATTTTTGACCAGAGAGAAAACCTTATGGCGTAAAGTTCGCGAAGCCTTAATTGCGATCATCATTGATCATCGCTACGACAAAGATCGAATTTTAGAAGCGTATTTAAATGAGGTGTATCTTGGTCAAAGTGCAGGGCAGGCCATTCATGGCTTTGGTTTAGCCGCTCGCTTCTATTTTGGACAGCCTATTCAAGAGCTACGTATTGATCAAATGGCAATGCTGGTGGGACTGGTAAAAGGACCGTCTTACTACAATCCAATACGTCACCCGCAAAGGGCGAAAGAGCGACGAGACTTGATCTTGAAGCTATTGTTAGAGCAAGGATACCTAAGCTCTGAACAATACCAGCAAGCCCTTAATCGAGAGTTGGATCTACAAAAAATACCGAGAATTGCCAGTCGCCAACCTGCGTATTTTCAACAATTAAAAAATGAACTACAGAAATACGTAGGCAGTGACTTTGAGCAACATATGGGACTGCGCCTGTTTACCACTTTAGATCCGGTTTCTCAGTCGATGTTAGAAAAATCCGTACGTGAAACCTTACCTCGGTTGGAAAAAGGCAAACCTTCTCAACTGGAGGCCGCAGCGATTGCGGTGGATAGAAAAACGGGCGAGATACGCGCTATGGTCGGCGGAAGACGTACTGGTTATGATGGCTTCAACCGTGCGTTAAATGCGTCTCGTCAAATTGGCTCTTTGGTTAAACCGGCTATTTATTTAAATGCATTGATGCAACCGGAAAAGTATCAATTAGCTACGACCTTAATGGATGAGCCTATTTCATTGAAAGGCAATAAAGGCAGTACGTGGACACCGAGAAACTTTGATAGAAAATTTCGAGGTAAGGTGCCATTTTATCGCTCTTTAGCGCACTCATTAAATGTTCCTACAGTGCGTCTAGGAATGAGCTTAGGCATTAAAAATGTGCAGCATACAATAGAAACACTTGGCGTTGATGAAGGCGAGATTCGACCTGTACCTTCCATGTTTTTAGGGGCCTTTACTTTAACGCCTTATCAAGTTGCACAAATGTACCAATCGCTGACAAACTCAGGTAAACAAGTGCCATTGACCGCGCTACGAATGGTTAAAAACCAAGAGGATGACGTGATTTATCAATCATTGCCTCGAGCTCGACAAGTGGTTCCAGAGCAGGCTGCTTGGCTGGCTACCTATGCGATGAAGAAAGTGGTCAGTGAGGGCTCAGGCCGTTACTTAACCAATCATTTCTCTCGTTTTGCGTTGGCTGGTAAAACCGGCACCAGTAATGACGGTCGTGATAGCTGGTTTGTTGGGGTTGATGGGCGTGAAGTGGTCACCTTATGGGTTGGCAGAGACGATAATAAAGCGGCGCACTTGACGGGAGCATCTGGCGCGTTGCGAGTGTATGATGATTACTTAAAGCAGCGTGAACCCGAAGTTCTTAGCTTACCTTGGCCTGAAGGCATTCGCACTTTAGGCTATCGAAAACTTGAGGATGGAAGCCTCGCTGTAGATTGTAACAGCCACTTTAAGTTGCCTGTATGGGATGCTAGCGGAGATGCGTTACGTGCTTGCGAATCTAATGCAAAGCCTTGGTTTAAAAAAATATTACCTTGGTAGTGGCAATGAAAGGGCGCAAAGTATGTTAAATTTATACTTATTCTAGTAAATGGATTTATAGGATTTTCAATTGCTTCGTAATGCATTGTTGGTAGGCATAATTGTATTCTTTACATTTGCAGTTAATGCCACCCCCGCTTCGGCGACAGAGATCAATCAAATTACCTCAAAATCACGACCGACTATTGGCGTGGTTTTAGCTGGGGGCGGTGCGAAAGGTGCTGCCCATATTGGGGTCTTAAAAGCGTTAGAAGAGATGCGCATTCCAGTGGATATCATTACAGGTACCAGCATGGGATCGTATGTTGGGGGGTTATACGCCACGGGACAAAGTGCGGATCAGATCCAGTCATACCTTACCGAAGTAGACTGGAATTTAGGCTATCGCGATCAAGTTGATCGTGCCGATCGACGTATCCGTGACAAAGCTTACGAAGATAAATATCAAATTGATGCCGATCTAGGCATTGGTTGGGGAAAAATCAAAACTCCAAAAGGCGTAGTACAAGGGCAAGGAATGCTGCGTATTCTGCGTGAAACCTCTCACTCTCCTCTTAAAGTCGATAGTTTTGATCAATTTGCAATTCGTTACCGCGCAGTGGCAACGGATATCGTTGAGCTAAAAGAAGTGGTGCTCGATAAAGGGTATTTAGTGGATGCTATGATGGCGTCCATGTCCGTGCCGGGCGCATTACCGCCCTATGAATTGAACGGTAAATTGTTAGTCGATGGTGGCGTAGTCAACAATATGCCCGTCGATTTAGCCCAACAAATGGGAGCTGACTACATCATCGCGGTAGACATATCGTCGGATTACAAAAACAAAGAAGAGTTAGCCAGTTTTCTTGATGTAGGGGGACAACTGTCAAACTATTTGGTGAAGCGCGGCACTGTTGATCAAGGGAAGCTGCTTTCCGACCAAGATGTGTTGTTAACGCCTGAAGTGGGGCAGATTGGGACTACCGATTTTAGCGCGATGCCGGAAGCCTACCAGCGCGGTTATGATGACGCGATGAAGCACAAAGCGGAGTTGCAAAAGTTTGCTTTGTCAGAAGAAGACTACGCCGCTTATAAGCAGCAAAAAGAGCAAAAAGCGCAACAGCTTGTTTTTGGTGATGATGTACCTATCGATAAGATTGAAATGGTCAACCAAACTCATTTTGATCCCGAAGTTTTGTATAACCGCCTTGCGTTAGATCCCGAGCATCCGCCCACTTCTGAAGACATAGAAAATGCCGTCTCACGACTGTATGCACTCGATCGTTTTGAAAAGATTACTTATAAATATGAGCAGCAAGATCTTGATAACACTTTAGTGATCGATGTTGATGAAAAAGATTGGGGTCCGAACTATTTAAACTTTCGCTTCTTCCTAGAAGATGATTTTACCACCACCAGTCAGTATGCCATTGGAGCATCGGCTAACTTTACCGACCTTGGTTGGGAAGGTGGCGAAATGCGCACTAGCGCTGAGTTGGGGACTGACAAGTTAATTTCAGCGGATCTCTATACGCCTTTCTTTTCCAATCAGGTGTTGTACAACACGCTGTTAGTGCAATACACCGATGAAAACCGCAATGTCGCACTGACTCACGTACAGCAGGGAGAGATCACCGACTTATCGGATGTGACAAACTACATTCCGGTCACTTATTCAGAATTTAAAGCCGATGCCAGCATAGGTTTGCAACCTGCGCTATGGAATCAGTTATCTGTAGGTATTCGCTATACCACAGGTAAAGCTAAGTTATCGACTTTTGCTTTGGCAGGAGATATTTCATACGATCGTAAAGGCGTTTATATACAGTATGTTGCGGATACTTTGGACGATGCCAGTTTACCGACCAAAGGCTCTTATTTGTTCATGGAATACTTAACTTCCTTTGATAAAGTGGACAACGAGGATTCCAGTTATGAAGAAGAGCGAGTGGATGAATATAAGGTTCGCTGGTTGTCAGCGGTGACCTTTTATAAAAAGCATACCTTTGTCGGGAATGCCGAATTAGGTTTGTTTGATTCTGAGAATGATGTTGCGCCAATCGATCCCTATGATCTTGGTGGTTTCCAACATTTATCAGGTATCCCTCGTAACAGTTTGATTGGTCAAAACAAAGCGTTTGCCATGTTAGTGTACCGTTACCGTTGGTTTGAAAATGACTTTGGAATGTTCCAGTCACCAATCTATGTTGGATTATCCGCAGAATATGGTGGAGTATGGTCTGGTAAAGATAGAAGTGTCAGTGATGTCCCTCTCTTTGTTGCGGGCTCGGCATACATAGGAATTGACTCTCCTATTGGGCCTGTACTACTCGGGTATGGTCAAACAGAAAATGGCATGGGCGCTGGATATCTCTCCATAGGTACCGCTTATAAATAACCGATCAATACAGCGCCATTAACGACAGGGGATGTGTGTTTATAGGCATATATCCCTTAACCATCGGTTTATGAATCATGAGAATAAATTTGAATGTGAGGTTGTAAATCGAGTATAACGATAGGACTCGATTTACCGTTTTACTCAAATTTCCCCTTACTTTCATCCTAAGTTGCTATGTTGGTCAAAATGGTGAGATTTTAATTTGATGTTAAATTTGCTATTCTCGCTACACCATTTTGCCCCTTGTTTACTGTAATGCTTACGACTTACAGCAATGTTACGACAATAGGATGAAGTGTCTAATCAAAGGATGTCTGTAGTTTTTAGCTGCAGACCACAACCAGAGGAATGAAGTTGTGCTTGAAGCTTATCGCAATCATATAGCTGAGCGTGCTGAACAGGGAGTGGTTCCAAAGCCCCTCGATGCAGAACAGGTCGCTGCACTTGTTGAATTACTAAAGAACCCACCTCAAGGTGAAGATACCTTCATCTTAGATCTTCTAGAAAATCGCATTCCACCGGGTGTTGATGAAGCGGCATATGTTAAAGCCAGTTTCTTAACGGCGGTGACGAAAGGTGACGTTGAATCTCCACTCGTTTCAAAACAAAAAGCGGCTGAACTGCTTGGCACTATGCTAGGGGGTTACAATATTGAACCGCTTATCAACTTGCTTGATGATGCAGAACTTGCGCCTATCGCAACTCAAGCTCTTTCTCACACTTTGCTGATGTTTGATGCGTTTTATGACGTAGAAGAGAAAGCCAAAGCGGGCAATGAATATGCCAAGCAAGTTGTTCAATCTTGGGCGGATGCCGAATGGTTCTTATCAAAACCTGAGCTACAAGAAAAAGTGACGTTGACGGTATTTAAGGTTACTGGTGAAACGAATACCGATGATCTTTCTCCTGCGCCAGACGCATGGTCTCGTCCTGATATTCCTGTTCACGCACTAGCCATGCTGAAAAATGAACGTGAAGGTATTAACCCTGACAACGCTGGCACAGTGGGTCCTATCGGACAAATTGAAGCTCTAAAAGAGAAAGGTCACCAACTGGTTTATGTTGGTGATGTTGTCGGCACAGGCTCTTCGCGTAAATCAGCCACTAACTCAGTACTTTGGTTTATGGGGGATGATATCCCACATGTACCTAACAAACGTGCGGGTGGTTATGTACTTGGCGGTAAAATTGCCCCTATCTTCTTCAACACTATGGAAGACGCGGGCGCACTTCCTATCGAAGTGGATGTAACTAAATTGAACATGGGTGACGTTATCGACGTTTACCCATACCAAGGCAAAGTGTGTGACCATGCAAGCGGCGAAGTGATCGCTGAGTTTGGTCTCAAAACAGACGTGCTTATTGATGAAGTTCGTGCTGGTGGCCGTATTCCTTTGATTGTCGGTCGTGGTCTAACTGACAAAGCACGTACTTCACTAGGGCTTGAACCATCAGAGGTGTTCCGTAAGCCTGGCGAAATCGCAGACACAGGTAAAGGCTTTACTCTAGCTCAGAAAATGGTAGGTAAAGCGTGTGGCGTTGCGGGCATTCGTCCGGGAACGTACTGTGAGCCTAAGATGACTACAGTAGGTTCTCAAGATACGACCGGTCCTATGACTCGTGATGAGCTAAAAGATCTAGCGTGTCTAGGCTTCTCCGCTGATTTAGTGATGCAGTCTTTCTGTCATACATCGGCCTATCCAAAACCTGTTGATGTGACTACGCACCATACATTGCCTGATTTTATTATGAATCGTGGTGGCGTATCACTTCGTCCGGGTGATGGTGTTATCCACTCATGGTTAAACCGCATGCTACTGCCTGATACGGTAGGTACAGGCGGCGACTCCCATACTCGTTTCCCTCTGGGCATTTCTTTCCCTGCGGGTTCTGGTTTGGTGGCGTTTGCAGCGGCAACAGGCGTAATGCCACTGGATATGCCAGAGTCTATTTTGGTGCGCTTTAAAGGCGAAATGAAACCAGGTATCACATTGCGTGATTTGGTCCATGCCATCCCATACTACGGCATTAAGCAAGGTTTATTGACGGTAGAAAAAGCCGGTAAAGTGAATGAATTCTCAGGTCGCGTACTTGAAATTGAAGGTGTTGAGCATCTTTCAGTAGAGCAAGCTTTTGAGCTTTCAGATGCGTCTGCTGAGCGAAGCGCAGCAGGTTGTACGGTTAAACTGTCTCGTGAGTCTATCGAAGAGTACCTAAACTCTAACATCACTATGCTTAAGTGGATGATTGCTGAAGGTTATGGGGATCTACGTACCATTGAGCGTCGAATTAAGTCGATGCAAGAGTGGTTAGAGAACCCAGAGCTAATGGAAGCGGATAAAGACGCTGAATACACGCACGTTATCGAGATTGATCTGGCTGAAATTGATGAACCAATTTTGTGCGCACCAAATGATCCTGATGATGCTCGTCCGTTATCTGAAGTACAAGGTACTGAAATTGATGAAGTCTTTATCGGATCGTGCATGACCAATATCGGGCATTTCCGTGCGGCAGGTAAATTACTTGATAAGTTTAATGGCCAGTTAGAAACGCGCCTATGGGTGGCTCCGCCAACTAAGATGGATCGCGATCAACTGACGGAAGAAGGCTACTACGGCATCTTCGGACGTGCAGGGGTGCGTATCGAAACTCCGGGCTGTTCACTATGTATGGGTAACCAAGCACGCGTTGCTGATAAAGCGACAGTGATGTCGACTTCAACACGTAACTTCCCGAACCGTCTTGGTACGGGCGCGAATGTGTATCTTGCGTCAGCAGAATTAGCCGCAGTCGGGGCGATTTTAGGGCGTATTCCAAATAAAGAAGAGTATTTAGAATATTCTTCTCAGATTGATGCGACAGCAGCGGATACTTACCGCTACTTGAACTTCCATCGTATGGAGCAATATACCGATAAAGCCGACTCTGTGATTTTCCAAGAACCGGCATAATCATTCGTTATGTTTGATAAAACCGCTGCTTGTCAGCGGTTTTTTTATGTCTTTTGTATCGAGTTTTTGAGGGTAATACATTGATATTTATCGTCATAATTAAGTGTGTAGAACATATAGAGGATGTGCGTTGATGGCGATTGGATCTTGTTGGTGAATTAGCGGTAGAATTGCGCACCATAGTGAGTAGAGATCTCTACAGGTTTGTAGAGAAGATGATTGAGGTCGATGATGGAATTTGAATTTAAGCGTGCATTTGGTGAGTACTCAATAAAAACCAGTATGGGACACGAGATTGTCGGTCGTTGGTTACAAGAAGAGATAGGGCGTGATGCCGATAAGTTACAGCAGGTATTTGCGCTTGCGGAAGAAGCAATTCATAACCAAAGTGAAGTTTTACTGTTGCAAGGCACAGAAATCAGTATGAGCATCGAAGCAGGCGAGGTCACTGTACAAGAGAATGTATTACAACAGCAAACAGAGCAAGAATTTGAGCCGGATATGGACTTTTATAATTGTGAAAGTTCCGCAGTTTGTGGCTTAGAGGACTTCTCAACGCTCATTCATCAATGGCAACGCTTTTTGACCACAGGTCGATAAGTCTAAGCCTCTTGTTGCACACTTTTGTGGCATTTGTTAATTCTTTGGGCTGTTTTGGTGAGTTATGTGCACCATAATAGTGCGCAAGAAACCCCCTTTGTATTGTATATTCAACTATACCCTTTAAAATCAATAAGTTAAAAACTTGGCACGCCCTTTGTATAAGTATAAGTGTTAACACAAATATGACTTACGCAGAGGGAAAGCGATGAAACTTATTAATGCCATTATAAAACCGTTCAAGTTGGACGATGTCCGTGAAGCCCTATCTGATGTGGGCATCGAAGGTATGACTGTTTCTGAAGTAAAAGGATTTGGCCGTCAGAAAGGACACACTGAGTTATACCGCGGTGCAGAATACCAAGTCGATTTTTTACCTAAAGTTAAGCTGGAGATTGCCACACAAGCTGAAAACGTTGACCGCGTTATCGAAGCCGTGAGCAAAGCAGCACACACCGGAAAAATTGGTGATGGTAAGATTTTTGTCTACGATTTATCGCATGCTGTACGTATTCGTACAGGCGAAATGGATACAGAAGCCCTTTAAAGACTAACGGACAAGAGAATTTATTATGGAACTTACAGCGACAGTAACGGAGTTACGTTACGCACTAGACACATTTTTCTTTTTAATTTCAGGTGCTTTGGTCATGTGGATGGCCGCAGGTTTTGCCATGCTTGAAGCGGGTTTAGTCCGCTCAAAAAACACCACTGAAATCCTGACTAAAAACTTCGTCCTATATGCGATCGCATGTACGATGTTTTTACTTGTAGGCTACAATATCATGTACGTAGACAATAGTGCAGGTGGCTGGTTGCCTTCATTTGGTAGCTTGATTGGCAGCCAGGCTGAGGGTGCGGATCACTCATTAGAGTCTGATTTCTTCTTCCAAGTTGTATTTGTTGCAACCTCAATGTCGGTCGTTTCTGGTGCAGTAGCGGAACGAATGAAGTTATGGTCATTCCTTATCTTTAGTGTGGTTCTTACAGGTTTCATTTACCCTATCGAAGGTTACTGGACGTGGGGCGGTGGCTTCCTATCTGAAGCAGGCTTTAGTGACTTTGCAGGCTCTGGTATCGTTCACATGGCGGGTGCAGCTGCGGCACTATCAGCGGTTATTTTACTGGGTGCTCGTAAAGGTAAATTTGGTAAAAATGGTTCTGTTCACCCAATTCCGGGTTCAAACATGCCACTGGCAACGTTAGGTACATTTATTCTTTGGTTCGGCTGGTTTGGCTTTAACGGCGGTTCTCAGTTGATGATTTCTGACTTCGAGAATGCTACTGCGGTAGGTCAAATCTTCTTGAACACGAATGCGGCAGCCGCTGCTGGTGCCATTGCTGCGCTACTTGTATGTAAGACTACATGGGGTAAAGCAGACCTCACTATGATTTTGAACGGTGCGTTAGCAGGCTTGGTCGCTATCACGGCTGACCCACTATCACCATCACCTGTTGCTTCTGTCGCTATCGGTGCTGTGGCTGGTGTAATCGTAGTATTTAGTATTGTTGGCTTTGATAAAATCAAGATTGATGATCCTGTAGGTGCTATCTCTGTACACGGCGTATGTGGTTTCTTTGGCTTGATGGTTGTTCCTCTAAATAATGCCGATGCTACCTTTGGTGCTCAGCTTTTAGGTGCTGCTGTTATCTTTGGCTGGGTATTCTTAGCAAGTATGGTTGTGTGGGGTATCATCAAAGCGACCATGGGTATTCGAGTTACTGAGGAAGAAGAGCTTGAAGGAATGGATGTTCATGATTGTGGTATCGGTGCATATCCTGAGTTCATGACGGTTAAATAATATTTACGAGTCATTTCATTGCGTAAGGCCTGCTTTTTAGCAGGCCTTTTTCGTTTCTAGAATGGGTGGGATAGCCTCAAACCTCAGTGAAGGAGGGCTGAATGATTCTTTGTATTGGGTAGCATGTTTTTCAGAAAAGTTACCTTTAGGTGTGATTTTGATTGATATTTATCATATTTCTTTACAGAGAAATTTAAAAAATGAGACATTGAACAGGCTATGTAATTGATTGAAGAAAGTTATTGCATATAATGACCTTATTGATAACCATTCTCAATTTCAATTAAAGGACTTGTAATGAAAAAACTACTTATGTTGACTGCTGCTGTTAGTAGTGTATTTGCACCAATCGCATCAGCGACAGAAGAGGTTAACGTATATTCATATCGTCAGCCGTTTTTGGTTGAACCTATGTTTGACGAATTTACTAAGCAAACAGGAATTGCGGTTAACGTTAAGTTTTCCAAAACAGGTATTGCTGAAAAGTTAGCTCAAGAGGGTGAATACAGCCCAGCAGACGTAGTTCTGACAACTGACATCAGCCGCCTTGTAGAACTAAGCAACAAGAAAGTAGTTCAAGCTGTTGATAGCAAAGTGATTAATGAGAATGTTCCTGCGCAATACCGCGACAGTGAAAATGAATGGTTTTCACTGACACTGCGTACTCGTAACGTGTATTCATCACGTGATCGTGTCGGCAAGCTTGGCGCTGACTTTGATTACAAAGATTTAGTGAATCCTGAATACAAAGGCAAAATTTGTACTCGTAGCGGTAAGCACCCATACAATGTTTCGCTAGTTGCTTCTATGGTCGCTCACTACGGCGAAGCGGAAGCGAAAACATGGCTTGAAGGCGTAAAAGATAACCTTGCACGTAAGCCACAAGGTAATGACCGCGCTCAAGTTAAAGCGATCAAAGAAGGTCTATGTGACGTGGCTCTAGGTAACAGCTACTACCTAGGTAAAATGGTCAACAACCCTAAGCAAGTGAGTTGGGCTGACTCTGTTTACATTAACTTCCCTGGTCAAGAAGCCAATGGCACTCACGTAAACGTCAGTGGCATGGCAATGGCTAAGCATGCACCAAACCACGCAAATGCGCTGAAGTTGATGGAATTCTTAACAGGTGATAAAGCGCAACAGATGTATGCTGAAATCAACTATGAATACCCAGTTAAAGAAGGTGTGAAGCGTTCAGAGCTTGTGGCTTCATGGGGTGATTTTAAGGCGGATAAACTGCCTTTAGAAAAGATTGCTGAAAATCATTCTATTGCTGTGAAGTTGCTAGATGAAACTAAGTTCGACCTGTAATACACTGCAAGAAAACACATATAAACTTTAAGGTTTAGAGTAAAGGCGTCTTTAAGGCGCCTTTTCAAGTTATTTGATGAAAGAAAACTATCCCCTTTTTAGAGCCAGTAGTGCGCTGTTAGCCGCGCTACTGGTTTTGCCCATTTTGGCGATCTTCTATACCAGTCTAGGTGGTGACAACGATCTGTTTGCACACCTATTCGATACGGTGTTGCCTACCTATATTTCCAATACCTTCTGGCTTGTATTTGGTGTGATGTTACTGTCTTTGTTGATAGGGATCCCCAGTGCATGGTTAATGGCCATGTGTCGCTTACCTTCCGCAGGGATCTTACAATGGGCAATGGTGCTACCGCTGGCTATGCCTGGGTATATTGTTGGCTATGTATTTACCGATTGGTTTGACTTTGCTGGGCCGCTACAAGTGTTTTTGCGCGATATAACGGGTTGGGGACCCGGTGATTACTGGTTCCCAGACATGCGTACTTTAGGGGGGGCAATCTGGGTTCTCTCTTTGGTGCTTTATCCTTATGTTTATTTATTATGTCGCGCCGCTTTTATGGAGCAAAGCGTTAGCATTTTACAATCAGCAAGGCTTTTAAAGTGTTCGCCATGGCAGAGCTTTTGGCGAATTTCACTTCCTATCGTTCGCCCTTCTATTGCCGTTGGGTTATCTCTTGTAGCGATGGAAGCCATCGGTGATTTTGGTACGGTCAGTTATTTTGCGGTGAATACATTGACCACGGCGGTTTATGATACTTGGCTGGGGTACTCTAACTTAGGCGCTGCGGCAAAAATTTCGGCCATTATGTTATTGGTGATTATTTTGCTGATCAGTGGTGAGCGTTTTAGTCGCAGAAAACAAAAACTGTTTCAGAACCAGTTTAATAGCCATGAAAACTTTCGTTATCAACTGACGGGATGGAAGAAGTGGGCAGCAGTCACTTGGTGTTGGTCAATAGTCGCAGTGGCGTTTATTTTCCCACTATTGCAGCTATGCCTATATGCCTATCACTACTTCTTAGAAAGCTGGACCAGCCAGTTTTATCAATACGCCCTTAACAGTTTAAAAGTCTCGGTGTTAGCCGCTTTGATTGCTTTGATCATTGCTGTAATTCTCAATTTCTACAGCCGTTTATCAACCACCACCAGCAGTAATCTATTTGTACGCTTAGCTTCTATGGGGTATGCGGTGCCAGGTACTGTGCTGGCAATAGGTGTTATGTTACCTGTATTAAGCGCCGATCACTTGGTGAATGATATTGCTAAAGCGATGGATTGGGGCAGGCCGGGACTGATTTTCTCAGGCTCGATATTTGCGATTGTTTTCGCGTTTGTGGTGCGCTTTTCTGCTGTCGCGATAGGGACGATTGAAAGCAGTATGAGTAAGGTGTCACCTTCGTTAGATATGGCGGCACGCACTATGGGGTGTACCAGCTCACAAATGCTAAAAAGAGTGCACATTCCATTGATGAAACGCGGCGCATTAATTGCCTTTCTATTGGTGTTTATTGAATCGATGAAAGAGTTAAATGCCGCTATATTACTGCGCCCATTCAACTTTGAAACATTAGCGACCTATGTGTACAACTTCGCCTCTGACGAACAACTTGAAATCGCAGCGATGCCTGCGGTGTTGTTGGTTTTAGTTGGCCTTATTCCTCTTATTATTATCAACCGTTCTTTGGAGCAACCTCACTGATGAGCCGTACTTTAGCCATTAAAGATCTTACCTGTAAATACGACAATCAAGTGGTGCTTGAATCGCTATCTTTGACCGTAAAGCAAGGTGAAATTGTTTGTTTATTGGGGGCCAGTGGTTGCGGGAAAACCACCTTATTAAAAGCAATTTCGGGTTTGCTTCCTCTCACCAAGGGCTTTATTGAGCTCAATGGTACTGTGATTGATGATGGTGAACATTGGGTGGCGCCAGAGCAGCGTAATATTGGGATGATTTTTCAAGATTATGCTTTGTTTCCGCATCTCACCGTGGCACAAAATATCAGCTTTGGAATTAAAGAGCTGTCGCAACAAGTGCAAAAAGAGCGTATTGAAGAGATGCTCACTATGGTGCATTTACAAAATCTAGGCGACCGTTACCCTCACCAATTATCGGGAGGACAACAGCAGCGTGTTGCGATTGCACGCTCTCTTGCTTACAAGCCTGATTTGCTGTTGTTGGATGAGCCTTTTTCCAATATTGATACTCAAGTTCGTCATAAGCTCATTGCACAAATTCGCTCTATCTTCAAACAGGCTGGCGTGACGGCGATTTTTGTGACTCACAGTCGCGAAGAAGCCTTTGCTTTTGCCGATAAAATGGCGGTGATGAACCAAGGGGTGATTGAACAATTTGGCAGTGCCAGCGAGCTTTATCACAACCCATCCAGTCGCTTTGTAGCGGACTTTTTAGGGGGGGGCAGTTATTTGGAAGGTGCAAAGATAGAGCAAGGGCAGTATCAAACGGCATTAGGTGTGGTGAGTGCTAGCTGTAAGCAACCACAAATGACGGATTCTGCGATGATTTTATTTCGCCCTCAGCATCTGCAATTGACGGCGAACAGTGCGGGGGAGACGGTCGTATTAGAACAGCAGTTTATGGGAGATCACTTCCGTTATGTGGTGGATGTGCAAGGGCATAAGCTATTGTCGAGCTCCATTGAACAGTTGGATGTCGGTAGCCGAGTTGACGTGCAACTCACATCAACTCAACTACTGGCTTTTTAGTATTAGTACCAAGGGTTACGGTATTGGATTCCTCGTTTATCGAGTTGTGCTAAATCGACTTTGAGGCGGGCAGTGAAGTCACTCCAATCTTTATTGTGAGCCTCAGTCCAACACACTTCGGCGATAGCTTGCAGGCGAGGGTGGACCATATATTGTAGCTTTTTCTCGTTATCAACCAGTTCACACCACAATGCAGCCTGAATGCCCCATACCTTTTGCTGGATTGGGTCATCTAGTGCAATTTCCTGTAAAGGTTGATAGTGATAAGCGTGTTTTAATGGGGTAATGTTTGCCCAATAAAAACCAGACTCTGTGGCATCAAATTCCTGCGCCATATCGAGATAGGTGTATTGCCCCGGCTGCAACACCACATCAAACCCTTTGCGGGCACACTCAATGGCGGCTTGCTCACTTTGCCAAGAATAAATGACCGTCTGTTGACTGACTTTGTCGCCGTGTTGCGCTTCTTCCCAGCCGAGCATGCGTTTGCCAAAACCGCTGAGTTTATTCTCCACATACCGCAACAGGTGCCCTTGTAGCTCCTTTGGATCCTGATAGTTGTGTTTCTTCATCAGGGCTTGGCATTTTTCACTGTCAGTCCAGACGCCCTCTGGCACTTCATCTGCACCAATGTGAACGTATGGGGCAGGAAAGAGCTCTACCACTTCAGCAATCACTTTATCCAGAAACTCGTAAGTACCTTCTAGCGCAGGTGATAATACGTTGTCCGTATAGTGTTGGACACTGCGATAAATCGATGCATCTTCAGGGTCTAATAACAGATTTGGCAAAGCTTTAATCGCAGCTCGGCAGTGACCCGGAATGTCAATTTCGGGAACGACAATGATCCCGCGACGCTGTGCATAAGCGATGACCTCTTTGATTTGCTCTTGGGTATAAAATCCACCATAGGTGGAATCGATATGCCTAAACTGCGGAGCCAAAGGTAAGTTTTTACCGCGCCATGCACCAATATCAGTCAGTTCAGGAAACGCTTTTATCTCAATGCGCCAGCCTTCGTCATCGGTCAGATGCCAATGAAAGTGGTTGTATTTATAGCGAGCCAGTTGATCAATAATGAGCTTCACTTGTTCTATTTGATGAAAGTGACGAGAGCAATCCAGCATCATGCCACGATAGTGATAAGCCGGACTGTCGGAGATTTTGACACAAGCCAATGAGGTGTCATTTTCAAACAGCTGCAATAAGGATGCCACTGCGTGCCCAAACCCTTGCGCGTCACCGGCGCTGATTGTGATAGTGCTATTGGATACATCTAATTGATAAGCCGCTGTAGATAAACAGCTCATTGCTTTAAAGTGAATCCGTGCCGGTTGCTGTGTGATACTCAGTTTCAATTGAGGTTTGCTCTCGCATAGCCACAATGCTGCCTCGGTTGCCATCGAGCTTTCAATATACATAGCTTCGCCAATAACAAACTCAAATACCCCTTGCATAGGATCAAGGTTGTTGGGTTTGGGAATAATGGCTATCTGTGCGCTTTCGACGGGTTCTATCCCATGCTCTACAGAGTTTGGCGCCAGCAGTTGCAAAGGCGTTACCGCGACACAATGATGCTCAGATGACTCAATAAACGCTTCGAGAATGCCATCACATTGCAGCTGCAATGGCGGAGTTGGCATATCAAATTCAGTAGTGAAAACCTGATAAGCGTCTAGTGTGGGCAGTGCACTTAGGGTACAAAAACTGCCCGTTTGTGTCAGTTGACCTACCGTGCAACTGGCACTGTCTAAAAAGCGAGTGATTGAGAAGTTCAGCGTCCAATCCGTCAATTGTAATTCAGACAAGTTGACCAGAGATAAAGCAAAACGGGTACGTTCTTCGCTTTCATTGACCACTTTAAGGTCGAGGCGAAATAGGCTCATAGAGAGTCTCCTGATAATTCATCGTGTGTTTGGTAGGCGACAGCTAATAAAAACCACGCACTGTGGGGGAGCCATTGCTCTGTCCAGCGCCAATTTTGTTGTAAGTCATCAGCGTAGGCGCTTGGGTTAAAAGCAATGCCTTGCGGGTGTTCAAAGCCTGCGGTTATGCCGTTGCAAATCCCCCCTTTAGCGTTATGAAATCCTAAGTGGGGCAAATAGCTAGGGTTGTTATCGCCATGCCCATCGAGCATGCAGATATTGTAAGGGTTTAAGCCAGTTATCCAGTTTAAGCAAGATTGTGCGTAGCGTTGTAATGGTTTGATTAGAGATGAACAGGCATAAGGTTTAGCTCTGTATACCATTGCCGATAAAGAGGCGAGGCGAGCGTTTTCTCCTTGCCACCAATAACCCGATTCATTGTCTTGCGCCATAAAAAAAGCGTCGCGTTTTGACCCATTGAGATCTTTAACATATTGCCGTGGATAGGCATAAGGGTTACTTACGGAATGTGTGATGTTAAGTTCAAACGAGAGCGCGGCATTAATGGCGCGTTGTATTTTTTGCTTAAAAATAGCGTCGCTTTCAATATCCAAAAAAGCGCACAGAGCGATGACAGGAAGCCCTGCATCTGAGGGGTGATAGTAAGGACGTTCACCTTGTGCCGTCGCCGACCAAAAGTTCGACCAGTGTTGGTCGCTACATTGACGCTGGATAAGACGCAATGCCCAGTCACGGCTCTCATCTATGTAGCGCCCATCTTGAGTCGTTTTGTAAAGCTCGACACTGGCTAATAAAGCGGTGTATTCATCAATGATGTTTTCTTTTCCGTCATTTAAATACGCTCTATTGCTCTTCTTTAAATGCCAATAACCTTTTACCGCAGCTTCTTGATAGCGATAAGCACTGTGTTCGCCATCTTGTTTGAGCCTAGCAGCACTGGCAAGAGCGGCAATGGCTATGCCTGCACCTTGTCGAAAGCCCGCTTGATAGGTGACGAGTTTTTTCCCAGCTTGAGTTTTATATGCACAAATCTCCCTTTGTGCGGGGTCTTTGCTCCATTGATCAAAGACGGTGGTGTAGAAAAACCCATTGTCAGCTTGCATGCGCACTAAGAAATCGGCGCCAAATAAGGCTTCATCGACAAGGCGGGTACGCATAAATGGAGCACAATCGTTGTGCGCGCGAAGCACGTCTAAGCTAGAGAGTAAGTTCCATACCAGCATAGGAATTTGCTGAGGATTTAAGTAGTTGGTGTAGCATAAATGGCTCAAGTATTTGCTGACATCTCCCGATGCATCATACCAGCCGCCGCTGACATCGATCCGGCTTTCACTGCCAAATAAACGTGCATTTTTGTCGGCTTTATCAAACGAACCACTGCAACGTTGTGACTTAAAATAATGCAGTAGGTCGGAAAAGGTGCGCTGAAATAAAAGCTGTGGCTGAATATCAAACGCGAGGGAGTCTAGCTGCTCAAAGCGTGCGATAAAGCGACCATTGATAGTCAATTGGCTAAAGTCAAAAGGATAGCTCCAGCCTACATTCCAGTGTTCGACTTGTTTACCCGGTTGTAAGGGGACTCGCATGACTTCTTGGCCAGTGTGCAGATCAACAATAATGACATCGGCCGTATCCACCTTCTGTAATGAGAGGGGAGAAGAGGTGCGCAGCACACCGACTTTAGGGGCTGTTGTCGAGTAGCCAATTTGATTGATTAACAACTGCATCAGTCGCTATCCTTTGCATAAACGAAGTGCTGGGTATAGAAGTAAAAAGTAGCCTCCGGTTAAGGAGGCTAAAAAAGAAAGGTCACAGTTAGCTTTCGTGCAAATAGCAACGAACAAAGTGGTTTTCTGATAGTTGGGTGACCTTAGGGAGTTGCTCTTTACATTTATCTGTCACTTGCTGACATCGACCGGCAAATGGACATCCAAAAGACTCCGGTGTCCATAAAGGAATTTCCCCTTTATTGCCGGCGAGTTTGGTATGAATAGATTTCGCAGGATCGGGCACCGCAGAAACCAATAATTGGGTATACGGATGTTGTGGATTAGCGATAACCTCATCGGTATCTCCCCATTCCACCATATGCCCTACGTACATGACCGCTATGTCTTCGGCAATATAACGAGCGGTGGCAATGTCATGGGTGATGTACAACAGAGACATTTGTTTTTCAAACTTCATCTCTTCCATTAGGTTCAATACACCCGCGCGTATTGAAACATCAAGCATCGAAGTAGGCTCATCGGCCAACACCACCTCTGCACCAACGGCAATGTTTCTTGCCAAATTGACACGTTGGCGCTGTCCACCAGACAGCTGGTGGGGGAACTTAGCTGCGGTTTCTTTTGGCGGAATGAGCCCCACTTGCTCTAAAAGGTCGTATACACGCTCTTCCAGATCTTTTTTATTGCCCGGAGTGACTTTCTTATGAATCAAAAGCGGCCTAGCAATGTGGTGGAAAATATTATGAGTCGGGTTTAATGATCCAAACGGGTCTTGCCATACCATCTGCACGCCTTCACGGTAGTGCATCAGCTCATTTTTCTTTTTGATGGTTTGAATATCGCGTCCACGGTATTCGATACAGCCGTCGGTTGGGGCGTACATTTTTGCGATCATTTTCGCGGTGGTGGATTTACCCGAACCGGATTCTCCCACCACAGATAGGCCGCGGCTTTTATACATCTTGAACGATACGTCGTTAATGGCACGCATCATCGGGTTTTTCAGTGCATTACTACTTACAGGAAAGTCTTTAACTAGATTTTTGCCTTCAATGAGTAATTCGCCAGTGGGTTTGCTCATGTTACTTCTCCGAATACGTCTTGTTAGCGTTAGCTGACTTTTTGCTGTGCAATGGGTTCACCAAATAGATGACAGTTAGAAAAACGCTGTGCTTCGATTTGGCGCAGCTGAGTTTCTGTTTGTCTGCACATTGGTGTTACTTGAGAGCAGCGAGCTTGAAAGCGGCACCCTTGTGGAATTTCTAATAAATTCAATGGATTGCCCGGTATTCCCGTTAACTTGGTTTTTGGCCCTGTTAATGGTGGGAAAGAACTGCCCAAACCTTGCGTGTAAGGATGGAACGGGTTTTCCAGTATTTGCTTAGCCGGCGCTACTTCAATCAGTTCGCCTGAATACATAATTCCGATGCGATCGGAGAACTCAACCATCAAGGATAAATCGTGGGTGATGAACAGAATCGAAAATCCAAACTCTTCTTTTAGAGCGTAGATTTTTTGCAGTATTTCACGTTGCACCACTACATCGAGCGCCGTAGTCGGCTCATCCATGATGATCATTTTAGGGTTGAGCGCTAGCGCTATTGCAATCACCAAGCGCTGACGCATTCCGCCAGAAAACTGGTGAGGGTAATCACTTAAGCGACTTGGGTGAATATCGACAATTTCTAATAAGCCTTCAGCGCGCTTGAGTGCCTGCTTACGGCTCATTGTAGTGTGGTGCATGAGCACGTCACAAAACTGCTCAGAGATCGGCAATACTGGGTTTAAGGCGTTCATGGCACTTTGGAATACCATCGACATTTCGTTCCAACGAAACGCCTGCATTTGTTTGTCGCTGTATTGCAGAATGTCTTCACCGTTAAAAATGACTTCTCCGCCAGTGATAAATGCAGGTGGCTTATGTAAGCGCATCAGTGAAAATGCCACGGTGGACTTACCACAGCCAGACTCACCGGCAAGGCCAAATACTTCACCCGGAGCAATGTCAAAGCTCACGTTGTTACACGCGCGAACGTCACCGGCATCAGTAATGTAATCTACACACAGATTACGAACAGAAATTAGTGGATTACTCATGATTGTTCTCCGTGTACTACCTGACGGTTTGCAAGTTCTTCTGGTTGAGGTTTGCGCGCTTTTTTATCTTGAATCGCAAGCTTCTTCCAGCGACGCATACCTTTGTGAGAGCGAAGTTGTGGGTTGGCAATTTCATCAACTGCAAAGTTAAGCAGTGCCAGTCCTGTGACCAATAAGGTTAAGGCCATACAAGGGGCCAATAGCTCCCACCATGCACCGATAAGCATTGAAGATGAGGTTTGTACGTTGTACAGCATGATGCCCCAACTAATGGTGTTTGGATCACCCATGCCTAAGAAGGAAATTGTCGCTTCCATCATTACTGCATACATGACTGAGCCGATGAAACTTGCACCTACAATGGAGATTAAGTTAGGTAAAATTTCCACAAAGATAATTCTAAATGAAGACTCACCCAGCACTTCTGCCGCTTTCACAAACTCTTTTTCACGTAGCGCGAGAGTTTGCGAACGAACCACCCTCGCTCCCCACGCCCAGGAGGTGAAACCGATTATGAGGGCGATGGTCAGAGGCCCCGCTTCCCCGATAAAGGCCGCTACCACAAACAGCAATGGATACTGAGGGATGACCAACATTATGTTCATGGCCGCGGTGAGAAATTCATCCACTTTACCGCCAAAGTAACCAGCAGAAATACCGATAATGGTCGCTAAGAAACACACGGTTAGTCCCGCGCCAAAGCCGACGGCTAACGATACGCGTGCACCATAGGCAATTTGCGCCCATACATCACGGCCCATACGAGTTGTGCCAAGGGTATGCTCTGCATCTTTTGACATGCGTAAGGTACGTCGGTCGTCCGCAAGATTGGTCGCAATCCAACCATCAGGGTTGTTTTGCGCCGCTTTTACTATCATGCCGGGATACTCGTGCGGATTACCGGTACGTTTATCGGGCGCATGTTGGGTAATGAGAGGCGCCGCCAGTGCGATAAATAAGAAAGTGCTTAATATCACCACTCCGATCATCGCCACCGTATTGCCACGAACTAGCTTTAATATATTTTTCATCTTATTTACCTCCCTTACGTAGGCGAGGATCTAACAGCACATACAGCATGTCTGCGAGTAGGTTAAAGAACAGCATGAATAAGGTCATGATTAACAATTGCCCTTGCAGTACTTGGTAGTCACGAGAGGTAATTGCGTTAAATAGGACCGTCCCTAGTCCTGGGTAATTAAATATGATTTCGATGATAAGTTGGCCACCGATAGCCATACCTAAAGACATTGAAAGGGCGGTAACACTTGGTAATAGTGCGTTACGTGCCGCGTAGTTAAATACCACTCTGTTTTCGCTCAGGCCTTTGCCTTTTGCCATAGTGATATAGTCTTCAGAAAGTAAATTGATCATGTTGTTACGCATGTTTACTAGGAATCCGCCAATCTGCACCAGCGAGGCACAAGCCAGAGGTAACACCGCGTGGTAGGCGACGTTTTTGATGAACTCCCAGCTGGTCCAATCCGGAGTGACACCGGCGGTATAAGCGTAACCCGTTGGGAACCACTTCAGGCCAATAGCGAAGATAAACATCGCGAGCATGGCAATAACCACCTGTGGTACTGCTTGAACAATAAGCATGCCCGGAGTGATAAAGGTGTCGTATTTGCTACCGCGTTTCCATGCGGCAAAAATGCCAAGAATGGAACCGATAGAAAACGAAAGAATAACGGCGGTTCCGGCTAGGAATAAAGACCAGCCAAAAGCACCACCAAGTAATTCATTCACACTTAACGGATAAAATTTAATAGAGGTTCCTAGCTCCCAGCTAAGAATGCTCTTCATATAAGTGAAGTATTGAACCCAAAGCGGACCATCAACAAAACCAAGCAGTTGACGCATTGCTTCGATACGTTCTGGAGTCACTTGGGCTGTTGCGTTAGCGAACATCATGGTAACGGGGTCACCGGGCATTGCTCGCGGAATAATAAAATTGATAGTAGCGGCCACTAACAGCGCTATAAAGTAGAACGACAAACGTCTTAGAAAATATCCCATACCTACACCTTAACTATTCGATTTATTGTCCATATATCGAATAAAATCCACCCGTTGAGTGAAAGAATCCCTAACGCAATCGCGTCATAATTATTGTTAACTTTAAAGGGTAATATTGGCGCACCCGAGGGTGCGCCTTTAGAGGTCAATTACTTGACAGGTTTTAGGTCAAGTACGTGGAGTAAGCGCTCAGGGATACCGGCCCAAATGTTTGGACGACCTTGTGCGTTATCTTGAGTCCACCAACCCGTGAATCGAGCTGTGTTGTACTGATAGTTGCTTGCACCAGATAGAACAGGAATCGTTACTTGGTTCTCAGCAATGATGCGCTGAATGCCGTGTGCGATTTCTAGCTGCTTGTTCTTATCCGCCGTTTTGTAGAAGCTGTTCAGTAGGTTATCTAGCTCAGCATTCTTGTAGAAGTGCATTGCAAAGCGAGGCATGCCGCTACCTTCTTGCAGTGCTGAGTTATAAGCACTGTTCCAGTACAAGTGTGGATCTGCACCGTGGAAGTAGTTGGTGTAAGCCACGTCGTATGTTGCATCTAGCATTGCTTGGTTGTATACCGCAAACTCAGGAGTACGAGCACGAGACTTGATGCCCACTTCGTTTAGCTGCTCAACCGCAAGCTGTACTGTGTTGTTGAAGTCAGTCCAACCATTTGGCGATTGGATTAACAATTCAAATGACTTACCTGATGGAGTTTCAACAAAACCATCGCCATCTGTGTCTTTGAAGCCAGATTCTTTTAGAAGTTTCTTCGCTTCTTCTGGGTTGTAAGTATTGAATTTTTGATACTTCTTATGCACGTTCTCGTCAGACCATGCTTCAAATGCGTAGCCAAGACCTGAACCGAAGTCATTGATAGTACCTGCACCGTAGAATGCAATATCGATGATAGTTTGACGGTCGATAGCCATACCCATTGCGCGACGGAAGTTCACATCAGTTAATGCTTCGTTCTTAGCTGGATCTGGGTTTTTAAAGTTCACTACCAGTGATTGAGTGCCTGCTGGCGGGTACCAGTAACCGTGATTAGGGTTCACAGCTTTGTAGGTACGGTCGATGTCAGGGATAAACGCCGAAGTCCAATCTAGCTCAGAGTTAACGATTTTGCTTAGCAACTGGTCGTTGTTAGCAATTTGTGGAACACGTAGACAATCGACATCTAGGTTGTCTGCATCCCAGTAATTAGGGTTAGCACACTGGATGTAAAGTTGCGGGGTAAAGGTATCAATTTCAGTGAACGGCCCAGAACCAACAGGGTTTTCGTTGGTGAAAGACGTAGGATCTTTCACTTTAGACCAAACATGCTTAGGTACTACAGGAACTTTAGAGATCTCGTAAGGCACATTTGAGTTACCTTCGGTAAGCACGAAACGTACTTCATGGTCGTTTACTTTTTCTACTTTGCTTACCCACTTGTTGATACCTGTTTGGTCCAACGCGGTATTGTTCTTAATCAGTTCGAAAGAGAAAACAACATCATCGGCTGAGAATGCTTTTCCATCTGACCATTTCACGCCTTTGCGGATATCAAAAGTCACGCTTTTTAGATCATCTGACATTGCAAAGTTTTCAGCTAGACGCATCACAGGGGTATTGCCGTGCATCTCATTGAAAATAACGAGAGGTTCATAGATGAAGTCAGTGGTAGTACGAAGGTTCGTTGCTAGGTAAGGGTTAAAGTTACGAACCATTGTAGGGTAAAAATCAGGTACGATAGTCAACTCAGATCTTGCGACTGCTGGAGCTGATATTGCGGTGGCCGCGGTTGCGATTACTACTGTAGCAAGAGCTGTTTTTTTTATATTAGCAAGCATGTTATATCCTTTGTCTCTGTTTGCTTCTTATTAGTAAGTAACCAAGTTTGATTACCTGGGTTACGGCTTTTACACTGCCATCCAATGACTCTCTTTTTTATTTATAGGGTAACGCTGTATCACTAAGAACCATTGGTTGCGCTTAGAATTATCTTTCACAGCAAAATCGTCAATTCACATTCCCGTCAAAAACGTTAAAACAGAGTTAGCTGCCGTTAAAAACGTTAAAACATTTAATGACTAAACTGATTGTATATTGTTTTTTGTTTTTTTTAATTCCAGTAAATCGTGCAATTTGTTAGTGCTTACTATCTCTGTTTGTGTTGGTTAAGTTGGGTTTGTTTGCAGGGTGACTAATGTGTGACTTTGAATGTAAGCAGAGTGAAGACTTTATTTTTTGGTTAAAAATACAGCGCTCAATTTGTTGTGATTGTGCTCGCATATTCAATGAAAAGCACAACTAGACGGGTGTTTTTAACAGTAGATACAAGAAAAACTGCATTAAAAAGGCGCTTTTTTTATAAGATTAAAAAAGCGCCTTGCGGTTATTTACGTGCTAAATAGAGAGGGATTACTTATTGCGATACAATGTGCTGTAGCTGCTCTCTTAGCGCCATTAATTGTGCTCTTTGGGCATTGTCGTTGTCCGTATTTGCTAGGATATAATCCAAGGAATTGAGCACCGTACGCCAGCGAGGCGTTTTAGGTAAAGTTTCTATTCTGAGGTATTTATCTAGGGTGCGAGTTTGTAGCGTACTCCTATCTAAATAGACTCGCCATAAGCCACTTTGTTCGGCAAAGGTGAACTTACTGTTCCCTTGTTGAGCCTCCCAGTACTCCAACGCACAAGACATGCAGTCCACTAGCAACTGACGCATATTTTGCTGTTTACTTTCTTTGTCATGCTGCATCATTGCCACTAAATCAGAGAACTCGTCCCCTAACTCTTTAAGCTGAGCCAGTTGCGATCTATCGCCGGAAAAGGCGTAGTTTGCCAGCGCATCTAGCGCCACTTCGAGGCGGGTGATTCTTTGATTTGCTTCGTCAGGGCTAAAGTTAAAGATGATCATACCGCGAAGCCCTGTCTCTAGTGGCAGAGTAAAGATATCACTGGCGATGACTTGTTTTGTTTCTCCAACAAATAAGTCGATATTCACGCTACGATGAGGCTGATCAAATTGCAGATAGCTTGGCGCAATAAACTCTTCTATTTGAGAGCGCTTTATTTGCTCACTGCTGCGTTTTAGCAAAGTAATGGCTGTTTTGTTGGCGAAGGTTATTTTGTGGTTTTCATTGATGCAGATAATCGCTTCTGGAGCGCTCTCTAATTGCTCTAGCAGTTTAGATTGTGTTTCAAGAAGCAAGGATTCTACTTTTTCTCTCTGGACTAACTCGGCACTTAGGGATTCATTCTCTTGTTGACGCGCTTCAGAGAGGGCCGCATTGATGTGTACTCGAATACGTGCAGATAGCTCTTGCTTATTGAAGGGCTTGACCAAGTAGTCATTCGCGCCACATTCGAAGCCTTTGATCTTATCCTCATTTTGACCAAGTGCGGTGAGCATAATAATTGGCAGCTCATTATAAGAATACAGTTCACGTAAAGACTTACACACTTCAAATCCACTGAGCTCTGGCATCATGATATCGAGCAGCAAAATATCCGGTTTTTCTTGAGCAATAAGCTCCAATACCTGACGCCCATTGTTGGCACTAATTACGCTATAACCTTCTATACGTAAAAAGCTTTCAAGCACTTTTAGATTGACCGGTTCGTCATCGGCAATCATGACTCGTTTGCCATTTATATTATTAAGCTGAGGCTGTGTTGGCTCTATAAATAAGAGCTCCTCACGAGTGTAGTGGGTCATCTCTCGATTGCTATCAGAGGCGCGTAGCTGACCTTCTTTCGCAATGGGCAGACGCACCGTAAATGTTGTCCCAAGCATAGGTTGACTGCTAACACTAAGCTCACCATGCATAATTTCTATGAGCTGTTTACTGATTGATAACCCAAGCCCTGTTCCTTGATGATAAGAACTTGAATGACCTTGGATTAAGGGTTCAAAGATATATTTAAGATCGTCTTTAGCAATGCCTCTTCCGGTATCGATAATTTGTACTTTGACGTATTCACCATCAGCTTCAGCAGTCAAAATGACTTTGCCCTCAGAGGTGAACTTCATGGCATTGCCGACGAGATTGTAAAAAATTTGCTCCAATCTTTGTGGGTCCGCGCTCACCATTGGCAAAGTATCATCGATTTGATTGATGATACGAACGGGCTTTTTATCTACTAAATGTTTGGAGAGTTCAAGAACCAACTGTGATGTTAAAGCAAGAGAAACGGCCATAGGCTCAAGTTTGAGTTGTCCATATTGCATTTTGTGATAATCCAACAGGTCATCCACTAGGTTCGATAATCGGTTACCACTATTGATAATGATCTCTAATTGATAGCGTTGTGTCGCGGGTATGCTGCCGTGCGCTTCACTGATCATGGCTTGAGCCACACCTATCATGCCGTGCAAAGGCGTACGTAACTCATGAGATGTAGTAGCCAGAAACTCATCTTTTAGCTTGTCGGCTTTTTGCAACTCTTTGTTTTTAATCGCAATAGTATCTAGGTTGTAGGCGAGTTCTTTGTTCTGCTGGTGGATAAGATCAATCTTATCTCGAATCGATCGCTGCATTCGTTCAAAGCTCACCGCTAGGCGACCGATCTCATCTTCATGCTCTGTCCCTTCTACGTGTTCGTTAAGATCGCCAGTGGAGATTTTTTCTGCCGTCCAAGCCAGTTTTAATAGTGGACGGGTAATAAAATTAGACAGGTAATGAGAGCAAATAATAATGCCGACGGTGACACTCAATACGATCAATAAGAAAACTGAATAGAGTCTATTCACCCGTGCAAATGCAATATTTTCGGGTGTTTCAGCAATCACTGCCCACTTTAAATCATGAATATAAAGTGGGGTGTAGGCCGCAATCATGCTTTGATTTTCCGCATTATTGTAGGTCTCTACTTGATGAATACCTTGCAGTGCTTTATTGATGATATAGCTGCTTTTTTCTGCATTATTGTCTGTGGTTTGCGCTAATAATTTATGGGACTCATCGACCAATAATAGGTGTGGATAATCGGCATCGGTGTTGTCAATGAGATGAGTTAGCGAGGCTAAAGGGAGACGAAAGAAGGCGTAACTGTGCAGATACCCCTGTTGCACGATAGGGGCAGCAAACCAAGCAACTTCTTTAGTGGTTTCATTTATAGAGTGTGTATCTTTAGCAAAATCACTCATCAATACAATGTCGTTGTATTTATCAAAGGTGTTTTTGTTGGTATCGACATAATGTTTTAAGCGTTGAAATAGAACGCCTAAGTTGCTGTCTTTATAAGGGCCTGTATTTAAATTTGTCGAGTAGTAGCCATGTTTTTGCACGGAATAGGCGACATTACCATCTAGATCAACCAGAGCAAGATCATCAAAATCCGAGCGTTGCAATAGGCTTTGATAGGTAGAATGATAGCGGGTATGTAATAACTGATAACGCCTAATATTTAAGTAGTTGCTGTTTTCTTTGGCGGTCTTGGTATTGATCTTATCTCCTGAGCCCACAATATATTGCTGCTGACCAATCAGCCTAGATCGTTCAATATCAGGACCTAGGCGACGAAAAGAATCGATCAATCCATAAAAACGTCCACCACTGGCATAGGCGAGCTCAGAATGAACAAAGCCGATCACCTCAGAGTCTAGATTTTTGACATAGGCAGCAACTTGAGTGGTGGTGCCGTCCCGCATAGAAGTTAAATAGGTTTTACTCTGCTCTTGAAGATCTTCAATGTGAGATTGAAGAAAAAAGAAGGCGATAAGCAGCATTGGGGGAAGGCTTACTAATAAAAAGGCACCCATTAAGGTGCTTTTTAGGCGTTTAAACTTTGGTCTAGAGTGATGTTTTGACATAGAGTACGGTTTCAGGCCCTGATAATAAGATCACCATTGCTGAAATGTACTAGCCAAATACAGTGAGGCAAGCAAACGCTTAAAAAACCGTGTTGCCTCACACAGTTTTATTTAGTTGCGTGGTAAATCGCAAACTTATTGGTTTTATTTACCGTGTCACAATTGCCGAAAGCATTGTTAATTATTGGTGGGTATTTCAAAAAACTATTAGCAACAATCAGTAACTTACCATTGTTCGTAAGATGCTTAGGCGCATCTTTTAATAAAGTTTCAGTGGCGCTGTAACTGGTGTCTAAACCTGAATGAAAAGGTGGGTTGCTAATAATAAACTGATAATCAGTACTGGCCTGCGAGTAGACGTCGGTAGCAAATACCTTGCCTTTGATACCGTTGGCTTCCAATGTACGTTTGCTTGATTCCACCGCAAATGCACTCACATCGCACATTTCGAGTTCAATGTTGGGGTTTTTCAGTGCCATTGCTGCACCGATAATGCCAGCGCCGCAGCCAAAGTCTAATACCTTTCCTTTCAGCTTAGGTAAGTTCGCCAGCAATAGTTTCGTACCTAGGTCAAATTCGCCATGGCTAAATACACCCGGCAAGCTTTGCACTTGCAGTGATACTCCCTCTAACTCTACTGGGTAAGATTTGAAGTAGCTATCAACATTAAAGTGTTGTGGCGGTGTTTGGCTGACTCCTGCATAAAAAGAGCAGCGGCGCGCTGAGTCATATTTTGTCATCGGACCAAAGTGTGCAAACATTTTTTCAATGCTTTTGACCCCAGAGCGATTTTCGCCGACCACGATCACTTCGGTTTCTGGTGCCAGTTTACTGAGCATCATATCCAATAGGTACTGAGCTTCGCTTTTGGCTTTTGGCCAGTACAGTAACAGTAAATTGGCATCGTTGGCGTTATTAAATTCAATACCAAATTGACTATCAACGCCAATGCGTTGCATCTGTTGGTGATAACCATAGTGGGAGGTAAATACGGTGACGGATTCCGCGTGTTGCTGTAGCTGTTTTGGAAACTGATCTTCAGCTTCACCAGCGATTACGATGCGTTTTCCTGCAAAATAAGCAAGTTGACGTTCGGCGATTTGACTTGGGGCGGTGTAGACACTCATATTTTACTCTTACTAGTTGTTATCTTGCTTATCGAGGAAGTCATTAAACTCCTCTTCATACATGGTGAACAGCACCATAGTAATGGCGAAGATCAGCGGGCCGTAGATTAAACCAATTAAGCCGAAAACATGCAAACCGCCAAGCAAAGAAAAGAAGATCATTAAGGTATTCATGCCAGCGCTACCTTGCATGAGCAATGGACGCAAAATGTTATCGATCGAGCCGACCACAGCCACAGACCAAACCAAAAGGAAGATAGCCCAACCGGTATCACCCACCAACAGCAAGTACAAACAAGCGGGGATCCAAATTAGCGCGGTGCCGACAACAGGAATAAATGAGGCAAAGCCCATCATAGTTCCCCAGAATAGGCCGGGAAAACCGACCAACCACATGGCAAAACCACCGGCGACACCTTGAGCGATGGCGGTGAGAAACGATCCCATTACCGCCGATTTTGATACTTGCTCTATCTCATCGAGCAGCCGATCTTCTTGTGAGCGAGAGAGAGGGATGATGTGACGCATCGATGAGATAATTCTGTCATGGTCACGCAATAGGAAAAACAGCACAAAAAGCATCAGACCAAAATTCATCAAAAAGCTGGTGGCGCTGCCAACAACAGACGCACTCATACCGACTAAGTGTGTACCAAATGAACTTGCCAGCTCCGCCACTTTTTGTGCGATCTCCGAAGGCTCTAGAGTATCAAAGGGCAGATAGCTATTGGCAAAGTTAATGATTTTAACGATATAAGGTTGAGACAGCAGATCTTGCACGCCACCTTCAGCTACCCAGTGGTAGACGCCTTGAGAAAAAGAAGAACCCTGTTGAATGATCGCGGTAAAGACCAACAGCAAAGGAATCACAATAATCACCGTTAAAATCACACAAGACAGCAGCGCCGAGGTATTTCGCATGGTGGGCATTTTATTGTCTAAACGCTCATGAATAGGGAACATCAACAGAGAAATAATGAACGCCATTACAATGGAATTGACATACGGTCTTATCAAGACAAAACAAGCATATGCAAAAAACAGCAATGCGATAATTAACAGCCATTGGCTGGAGGTAAGCTGAATTCTTCTAGACACGTTAAACCGACCACTTCTTAGTGTTTGTGAAGATAAATCATAGCGTTATGCAACTTGAATCGCTACAAATAAAAAAGGAGCCGATCGGCTCCTTTGTGACGAGATTTGCAATGTTAGGCAGTAAGTGCCGCAAAACAGCGATCAGCGGCCGCTAATGTTTGTTCAATATCTTCATCGGTATGTGAAAGTGAAGTGAAGCTTGCTTCAAAAGCAGAAGGAGCAAGGTAAACGCCTTCTTCAAGCATTAGGTGGAAGAAGCGCTTGAATCGTTCAACGTCGCACTTCGCCACTTCTTCATAGCAAGTTACCTGTGTTTGGTCTGTAAAGAAGAACCCAAACATGCCACCGACTTGGCTAACCAGCAATGGAATGCCGTGCTTATCCGCTTTTGCTTTAAAGCCAGCGGCTAATTTTGCGGTGATGTCATTAAGACGCTGTGCATTGCCCTCTTGTGAAAGCTGAGTCAAACATGCGTAGCCCGCAGCCATCGCAATAGGGTTACCTGACAGTGTGCCTGCTTGGTAGACAGGGCCGGTTGGCGCTATGTGCTGCATGACATCTTTACGGCCACCAAAAGCACCGACAGGCATGCCACCACCAATCACTTTACCTAAAGTAGTCAAGTCTGGTTTAACATTGTAGTGAGCTTGAGCACAACCTAGAGCGACGCGAAACCCTGTCATCACTTCATCAAAAATCAGTAGTGCGCCATTTTGGTCACAAATATCACGAAGACCTTCTAAGAAGCCATCAACAGGTGGAATGCAGTTCATGTTACCTGCAACAGGCTCAACAATGATGCAAGAAATTTGTTCTGGATTCGCATCAAACAGCGCTTGTACAGATTCAAGGTTATTAAAAGTGGCGGTTAAGGTGTGTTTTGCAAAATCTTCGGGTACGCCAGGAGAGCTTGGCTGTCCTAAAGTGAGTGCGCCTGAGCCTGCTTTAACCAGTAGGCTATCGGCGTGACCGTGGTAACAACCTTCAAACTTCATGATTTTGTCACGGCCTGTATAGCCACGCGCAAGACGAATAGCGCTCATGGTCGCTTCAGTACCAGAGCTCACCATACGCAGTTGTTCCATAGAAGGTACGAGTGATGACACCAATTTAGCCATGTTAATTTCAAGCTCGGTGGGTGCGCCAAAACTAAGGCCACGTTGCGCTGCTTCAACAACTGCATCACGGATAGCAACGTTGTTGTGACCTAAAATCATAGGTCCCCAAGAGCCCACATAATCAATGTACGCTTTATCGTCAGCGTCATAGATTCGACATCCGTCTGCTCGTTCAATGAACAGTGGAGAACCGCCCACACCGTTGAAAGCTCGTACTGGAGAGTTTACGCCGCCAGGGATAATGGCTTGGGCTTGTTGATAGAGTGCTTCTGACTTGCTCATTTGGAGAATCCTTGCTTTTCGAATAGCATTTTGAGAATGACAGCATTGTAATAAATATTACTGACAAGTCTAACGCTTGTGTCTCACTATTAGAGTAAGTCGAGAAATTACAATACTTGAACACTTTGCTCAGGTATTACATAATCACTAGATCAAAACCGCTATTTGAAGCGGCTACATCGATTAAAGAGAGGTCTCGGTGAGCGAATTAAATGTCCCTTTGAATTTTTCTGACGCAGCAGCAGCTCGCGTTAAGGTATTAATTACAGAGGAAGAAAACCCAGAGCTTAAACTACGAGTGTACATCACTGGTGGTGGTTGTAGTGGTTTTCAGTACGGTTTTACCTTCGATGAAAAGGTAAATGATGGCGATACCGTTATTGAGAAAGATGAGGTGACACTGGTAGTTGATCCTATGTCTTTACAGTATTTGATTGGTGGTACTGTTGATTATACTGAAGGTTTAGAAGGTGCTCGTTTCTTCATTAATAACCCAAATGCGACAACAACATGTGGTTGTGGAGCATCATTTAGCGTGTGATCCCTCCCTCTGTAATGACAGACTATTAGCGGTACACTAACCTTTATTTATAAAGGGTGTACCGTCAATAACTAGGTAGCCCTTCCCCTAGTTAATCGTTGAAAGTGATAATTAAAAGGATTTAATTATGCGACTAAAAAGGATAGGGCAACGTCTTGCTCAATCCCCTTGGATCATTTCTCTGATTCTTCTCCTTATTCTAGGTACTTGGCTTTTGGCTGGCGTACTTAATGATCCTGTATCGGCACAAACACACTCCCAATCTTCTGCGGCCAATACGGTTGATACCTCACTAGTTCGAGATGATGCGGTGCCCCTTGCTAAAGTTGTGGTGTCCCATTTTGTTGCGACACCTATCGCAAAGAAAATCGACCTGTATGGACGTACTGCGCCCAATCGCGACGTTGAGTTAAGTGCAGAGCTTGCTGGAAAAATTGAGCAGTTAAAAGTGCGCAAAGGCGATGTCGTTAAACGCGGGCAAATTATTGCAACCATAGATAAAGGGGATTTAGCCATTCAATTGGAGCGGGCCACCGCTTTATTGCGCGTAAAACAAAAAGAGCTCAATGCCGCTACTACCTTAAAAAAACGTGGATTACAAAATGAAGTTGCCTTTACGACGGCTGAAGCTGAGTTAGCCAATGCCAAGGCCAGCGTTGCAAATGTCAAACTGGGCCTGAGAAACAGCGTTATTCGTGCCCCGTTTGCCGGGGTTATTGATCGTTTACACGTTGAACTCGGCGATTATGTAGCGCGAGGGGATCAAGTGGTACATCTAATTGATCTGGATAAGTTAGTGATTGAAGCCGACCTTAGTGAGCGCCATATTCAGCAGGTTAAGCAGGGCAGTCGTGCTTACATCACTTTGCTTGGCGGTGAGAAAATTGAAGGCGTATTACGCTATGTTTCTCGCAACTCATCAGTGACGACTAATACTTTCCCTATCGAAATAGAAATAGCCAATAAAGATCAGCGACTCCCTGCTGGCGTGAGCGCAGAAGTAGAGCTAAAGCTGGCAACCAAAATGGCCGTCAAGGTAACGCCTGCCATGCTGGCGTTAAATGAAAAGGGTGAGCTAGGGGTGAAAACCCTGCAACAGGATCATATTCGTTTTGTTGGCATCCAAATAGTCAAAGCCGAAAAAGAAGGGGTTTGGCTCAGTGGTTTGGGCGATAGCGTTGATATCGTCACCAAAGGACAAGGTTTTGTGCGCGATGGCGATCCTGTTATCGCCATCAAAGAATAGAGGGTAGAGTATGCTTGCCATTATTGATGCCGCTCTATCTCGTAGCCGAACGGTGCTCACCTTGCTGGTGATGCTGATCATTGCCGGCGTATACACCTATATCACTATCCCTAAAGAATCCAGCCCCGATATCACCATTCCTATTATTTATGTGTCCGTTGGTCATCAAGGCATTTCTCCCCTTGATGCCGAGCGGATGCTAGTGCGCCCGATAGAGCAAGAACTGCGCTCGATTGAAGGTGTGAAAAAGATGACTTCGGTGGCGTCTGAAGGGCATGGCTCGGTCACGTTAGAGTTTGTGGCGGGAAGTGACTTAGACAAAGCCATGACCGATGTGCGTGAAGCAGTGGATTTGGTGAAATCAAAACTGCCGGATGACAGTGATGATCCAACCGTAAATGAAGTCACTTTAGCCAGCGAGCAGCCAATTTTATCGGTAGCACTGTACGGCACAGTCCCTGAGCGAACCATAGTGCAAATTGGCCGCCAAATTCAAGATAAGCTAGAGAGCTTCAAGCAAATACTGGAAGTGGATATTGCTGGCGATAGAGAAGACATTGTGGAAGTGATTGTCGATCCTTTGCTGATGGAAAGTTACGGATTAGATCAAGGGGATATTTATAATCTGATTGCCGCCAGTAACCGAGTTGTCGCAGCTGGCTTTGTCGATACAGGCTATGGACGCTTTTCCGTAAAAGTGCCTTCGGTATTCTCTTCTCTAAAAGACGTACTCGAACTGCCGGTTAAGGTCGATGGTAAGCAAGTGGTTACTTTTGGCGATGTAGCCTCGGTGCGCCGCTCTTTTCGTGACCCAGAAAGCTTTGCTCGCTTAGAAGGGGAAAGCGCGGTTGTTTTAGACGTTAAAAAGCGGGCGGGCGAGAACATTATCCAGTCGGTTGATATTGTCAAAGCAGTATTAGCCGAAGCGCAGAAAATGCCAGATTGGCCAAGTAATCTGTTGGTCAAATACACCTATGATGGTTCTAAAGATGTCGATCAGATGTTGACGGATCTGCAAAATAACGTGCTATCAGCCATTATTTTAGTGGTGATCGTCATTATCGCTATTTTAGGCGTGCGCACCGCATTGTTGGTGGGGATATCTATTCCCGGCTCTTTTCTGACAGGCTTGCTGGTGCTGTCGGTGTTTGGTTTAACCGTCAATATCGTGGTGCTGTTTTCTTTGATCATGGCCGTTGGCATGTTGGTTGATGGCGCCATTGTGGTGACGGAATTTGCTGACCGAAAAATGCAAGAAGGTG
The DNA here is from genome assembly GCF_000467185.1 of Vibrio ezurae NBRC 102218. Lineage (GTDB taxonomy): Bacteria > Pseudomonadota > Gammaproteobacteria > Enterobacterales > Vibrionaceae > Vibrio > Vibrio ezurae. The sequence goes on along the minus strand of NZ_BATM01000002.1, from coordinate 59,825 downwards.
CGCCTCGCAAAGAAGCGTATCGTGACGCCGCCAAACGCATGGCATGGCCGATCACTGCCTCGACAGCGACCACTTTAGCCGCTTTTGCCCCCCTGTTATTTTGGCCGGATACCACAGGTGAGTTTATGAAATACTTGCCGTTAACCTTGATTGCCACCTTGAGTGCATCTTTGGTGATGGCGTTAGTATTTGTACCTGTGTTGGGCAGTTTAATCGGCAAACCGCAATACATGAATGCGCACACTCAAACGCGCATGCAGCAGCTGCATGACGGAGATTTCTCTAAAGCAACCGGCATGACTAAGCTGTATTTTAATACGCTCTCATTAGCTATTAAGCATCCTATTAAAGTATTATTGAGCGCAATTTTGCTCGCCGGTGCGGTGGGCGTAGCCTATGACAAAGCCGGTTTAGGTGCTGAGTTTTTCCCTGAAGTCGACCCGCCGTATTTTAATATTAAAGTCCGCTCGCATGGCGATCTGTCGATCGTGGAAAAAGATCACATCATGCGCGATATCGAAAAAGAGATTATCGGTCATCCTGAGCTAGAAAGTGTTTATACCCGCACTGGAGGTCAAGATGAGATTGGTACTATTCAGATTACCCCTGTGGATTGGCAAGATCGCCGCTCGGTAAAAGAGATCATTGAGCAATTCAGGCAAAAAACCGATCAATTTGCTGGGGTTGAAATTGAGTATAAATTCCCAGATGCAGGGCCTCCGGTGGAAAACGATCTGGTTGTCGAAGTGACCTCTCGCGATCCTAGCGCATTGGATGCAGCGGCTAAACAAATTCGCTTATGGGCAGATGCTAATGAAGCGCTGACCAATGTTAGTGATAATTCCAGTAAAGAAGGCATCGACTGGACGATCGATGTCAATCGCGCCAATGCCGCGCGTTTTGGCGCAGATGCGTCATTGGTCGGAAATACGGTACAGTTTGTAACTAATGGATTGAAAATAGGCGATTATTTGCCTGATGACACCGATGATGAAGTCGATATTTTGGTGCGCTACCCAGAAGACAAAAGAGACATTGGACGCTTTGATGAATTAAGAGTGAAAACGGCGCTAGGGCTTATCCCGATCACCAACTTTGCTCAAGTAAAACCTGAGCCTAAACAAGACACCATTAATCGCTTAGACGGCAAGCGCATTGTGAATGTGGTCGCTGATATGGGGGAAGGCTATAACCTAGCGATTGAGTTGCCCAAGATTAAGCAAGCGCTACAAGCCTTAAATCTGCCTGCCAATGTCGAAATTAGCATTAAAGGGCAAAACGAAGAGCAGCAAAATTCCTCCAATTTTTTGCAGTCGGCCTTTTTAGCCGCACTGGCGGTAATGGCGCTGATTTTAATTACCCAATTTAATAGTTTTTATCAGGCGTTTTTAATTTTAAGTGCAGTGCTGTTTTCAACGGTAGGGGTGTTTGCTGGACTGCTGATCTTCCAGCGTCCATTTGGCATTGTTATGTCAGGCATAGGGGTTATAGCGCTGGCTGGGATTGTGGTGAACAACAATATTGTATTGATTGATACCTTTAACCAGTTGCGCAGACGCGGTTTATCTAAAGAAGAAGCCATTTTGCGTACGGGTGTACAGCGTTTACGCCCCGTTATGTTAACCACTGTGACTACTATCTTGGGCTTAATGCCAATGGTGCTGCAAACTAACGTTGATCTGATTAACCAAAAAATAGAAGTCGGTGCTCCAAGCACACAGTGGTGGACCCAGCTTGCCACAGCGATTGCTGGAGGCCTGGCATTTGCTACAGTATTAACCTTAGTATTGACGCCATGCTTATTGATGTTTGGTAGAAAGGTTGTCGCAGAAAAGAGTAAGCATACCTAACATGCTGGACTGGTGATTTGCGTAGCTACTTAGCGTGATTATTTATATTTAGCATAGCTGCTTCTTAGCTATTCAGGGCCTTTTCAAGAGCCCTGAATGTGCTTAAGTCGAATTACTCAGTGAGTAAGATGCGGTAGCGTTCCAGCTCAGCGAGTCGTTTTTCAACCAATGGCATAAACGTTTTCTTCCTTTCACCCGTTAATGACTTCGCTTCTGGCAATTTTACGGTGCGCGGGTTCTTGTGTACGTGATTGACCAAAAACTCATAATGCAAGTGTGGTCCAGTCACTCGGCCTGTGCCCCCTAGTGTACCAATCGTTTGTCCTTGCTTGACTCTTTGTCCGCTTTTTACACGACGTTTTTGTAAGTGGAGGTACTTAGTAATATAAATATTACTGTGCTTAATAAAGATGTAGTTACCATTAAACTGGTTGTACCCTGACTTGAGTACAACGCCGTCTCCGGCAGCGTAAATAGGTGTGCCTACGGGAGCGGCGTAGTCCGTACCACGGTGTGCGGTTATCTTCCCTGTAACTGGATGGCGTCGATTCGGGTTAAAGTTAGACGTCACACGACGAAAATCCACAGGTGAGCGCAGAAAGGCTTTTTTCATCGCGCGCCCTTTATCGTCATAGTAGTTACCACTTTCAGGGTCGAGAATAGCTCTAAATGTTTGACCTTGGTTGGTAAATTGAGCCGCTAAAATCTTGCCATGACCGACAAACTCACCTTCAACTATTTTTTCCTCAAACAGTACTTTAAAGTGATCGTTTGGACGAATGTCCAATGCAAAATCAATATCCCAGCCAAAAATGCCTGCAATACTCATTATTTGGTTAGGAGAGAGCTTTGCACTGATTGCCGCATTCCAAAAACTAGAGGTAATGTTCGCTTGTGCGTAGTTGAGCTGAATATTGACCTCTTTCTTATCGATAACGACTTTGAATTTATCGCCACTTTTGACTGCTTTAAAGGTCTCATAGGGGGTGATTTTTCGTTGTAATTGCAGCAAGTTGCCTTGCTCATCATAACCGAACACCAATTCGTCATTCGGGCGAAGGCGAGACAGTTGTTTATCGATTTCTTGATCACTACTGACCATGGTATGCAATAGGCGAGGGGAGAGCCCTAGTCGACTAAAGAGTACGGAGGCGCTTTCTCCTGAGCGGACTTTATGCGTTTCCCAGCGCATGATGACCATAGGCTTTTTATCGTCCATTGGCGAAAGGGCCTTTGCATTTATTTCTAATGGATAATGGCGACCTACTTGATAATTATTCTCTTTTTTTTGCAACTTACTTGGATGGGGTAATAAAAATAACGCCACTACAATGAGTGCACTAAAACCGCAGATTAACGCTTGATGTAAGAAGGGTAGACGATGAAAAATGGTCAGCATATCCCGATTCATTAAATAATCAGTGAAAAAATGGTCTTTGGTTAGTCTAACTGCTTTCAAAACTAATGGCTATTCAAGTACACTGTCGAGATATATTATTTCCTGATTTTGTGGGAGCAAACCAATATGGCAAATTTTGAAGCTGCTTTAGCTGAGATCAAGCGCGGCGCAGAAGAGCTAATTCCAGAAGCCGAGCTCATCGAGAAGCTTAAAGAAGGCCGTCCTTTACGTATTAAACTGGGCGCGGATCCAACAGCACCAGATATCCATCTTGGGCATACTGTTATTCTGAACAAACTGCGTACATTCCAAGATCTTGGGCATGATGTGACGTTTTTAATCGGTGATTTTACCGGTATGGTTGGTGATCCAACGGGTAAAAATACAACGCGTCCGCCGTTGACTCGTGAAGACGTACTGCGTAACGCTGAAACGTATAAAGAACAAGTGTTCAAAATTTTGGATCCAGCAAAAACCAAAATTGCATTTAACTCTGAGTGGTTAGGTGAATTGGGCGCGGAAGGTATGTTGCGTCTAGCGGCAAACCAAACGGTTGCTCGTATGCTAGAGCGTGATGACTTTAAAAAGCGTTATGCGGGTGGACAACCTATTGCCATTCACGAATTCATGTACCCACTACTGCAAGGTTATGACTCTGTTGCTATGGAAACAGATGTTGAGCTTGGTGGTACGGATCAGAAGTTCAACCTTTTGATGGGACGTGAACTGCAAAAAGCACACGGTCAAAAACCACAAGCTGTTTTGACTATGCCTCTTCTTGTTGGCCTTGATGGCGAGAAGAAAATGTCTAAGTCTGCACACAACTACATTGGTGTGAGCGATGCTCCAAGCGATATGTTCGGTAAGATCATGTCAATCTCTGATGTGCTTATGTGGAGTTACTACGAATTACTTTCTTTCCGTCCTTTGGCTGAAATCGAGCAATTTAAAGCGGATATTGAAAACGGCAAAAACCCACGTGATGTGAAGATCCTTCTTGCGAAGGAAATTATCGCCCGCTTCCACTCACAAGCGGATGCTGATGCAGCAGAGCAAGAATTCATCAACCGTTTCCAAAAGGGCCAAATCCCAGACGAAATGCCTGAGTTTGAATTTGAAGTCGGTCGCCCAGTGAGTAACCTACTTAAAGAAGCAGGTCTATGTTCTTCATCTTCTGAAGCAATGCGCATGGTTAAGCAAGGCGCAGTTAAAATGGACGGTGAAAAGGTGGCTGATAGCAAGTTAGTCCCTCAAGTGGGTACTTATGTATTCCAAGTGGGTAAGCGTAAATTTGCTCGACTTACTTTCAAGTAAATTAAGTTGTAAGTGATAGTTAATAGGCGCCTTTTTAGGCGCCTATTTTATTTCAGCAACTTGTGAAGCTAGCATGAGTTTTGTATATTATCCGCCACTGGAACCCCAGTATTTATTGGAGAACTTTATGAACACTACCGACCATCCTCCTAGTAGTCAGGGAGAGAAGTAAACCGCTGTCGGTACGTACCTTGTTCGTTTCTGCCTCAGTGGTAGAGATCCTTTGTTTAAGCACTTTCTGATTCTCCTATACTTTTTCTCCTCACACTCTAGCTAAAAATTACGCAGACATAGTCTGGCTGTTTTGCCGTGGTCTATGCGCGCTATTTTGATGGTCGTTACCCCATTTGTATCTATTTTAGGTAGTGTATTTTGCTTACAAAATGCGTGCATAAATAGATGTCGACACAGCTAATCGGGAGATTCGCCATGACGGTAATGAATACAGCTTCACTTCACGATAAAACAACGTTTTCGAGTGAGGAGATATATGCTGCAACCAATGCATTTTTAAAATACGAAGAAAAACAACAAATCAAGTTGCTGCAAGTGATGCCCATCGAAGAGGCGGTTGCAGTACTTAATCAATGTTCCGTGGCTTTTGTTCAGCGCATTATCGCTGAGTTAGAAGTGATCGGTGAGGACGTAAGAGCTCGCCATTTTGCTCATCAACTGGGTTTTATTCGCTCAGAAGCAGAACCTCATAAGGGGTATTTATCCACTGGTGTGCTTGCGCATGTGCAGCAACGCATCGGTTGGATTGTGGGGTTAGCTTTAATGGGGATCGTGTCTGGCCTTATTATTGCCAGCTATGAAGATACTCTCAGCCAATTGGTCCTGTTAGCGATTTATATGCCAGTGATTGCCGCCGCTGGTGGAAATACCGGAACTCAAGCGGCCACTTTGGTGATAAGAGCACTTGCTACGGGTGAGCTTAAAAAACGCCAATGGCTATCAGTGCTCTGGAAAGAAAGTCGCGTGGCTGTATGTATTGCCTTTGTGATTGCTCTGGTGATTGTTGGGCGTATTTTATTGTTCAGCGACGGCATTTCAACAGGGGGATATGATTTGAATATCATTGCACTTGCGATAGCAGTGGCCTTATTTATTCAAATATTATTCTCAACGGTGTTAGGTGGGGTATTACCCATTTTAGCCAGAGCATTTAAGCTTGATCCTGCGGTGCTAGTGAGCCCAGTATTAGCTTCAATCGTCGATATTACGGGGATGTGGGTCTATTTTAGTGCGGTAAATTACTTTCTAGGTATCGGTTAAAGATATCGTTGCTATGGAAAACAGGGCTAAGTTTTTAGCCCTGTTTTTTAGCATTATTATGTTATGCCGAGCTATTCTATCAGTGACTGATAGAAGGCTTTTTCAAAACGAGTAATGGCTGGCTCTGTGCCTTTTTCCGCAGGCGCTGGATGGTAGTTACTGACATATTGCACAAAGGTATGGCTGATTTTGCCTTGGTCATTATAGCTATAACCAACCATATTATGACTGCCAAACAAAGAGCCACTTTTTCCTTTTATATGTCCCTTAATGTGTACATCTTGCATGCTTGGGCGATATTTTAATGTGCCATCTAAACCTGATGTTGGCATGAGCTCGATAAGGTGCAATTGCTGATTGTGCGCTTTGATAAACTGCATAATCTGCATCATTATCTTTGGTGATACTCGATTGTTTCGTGATAAGCCAGAGCCATCCTCTAGTACCGAGTTCCCAAGATCAATCTTTGCTTCTTCTTTTAAAATTTCACGAATGGCCGATGTACCACTGTTAAAACTGCCATGTTCGCCATAAAAATCGGCACCTAATTGTTTGGTGATGTTATCAGCGTAGAGGTTATTGGACTTATGTAGCATAAATTGCAGCATGTCATCGAGAGGCTTAGATTTATGCTCTGCAACTAATACCGCGTTGTCGTCCATGTTCTGTAGCTTAATCTTGCCTTTCAGTTTAGTGCCTTGTTGCTCAAAAATCGCCAAGATGGTTTTTTTAAGGTAAAGGCTAGGGGATTGCACGGCAAATTTAAGTGGAAGAGGCTTGTTGCGGTGAACTAAACAACCACTTAACACATAACTGTTATTTGGCGCTGTTGAGAGGTTTAAATCACAGTAGCTGTGTTGCTTCTCCTCCTTGGTGACGGCAGTGACGGTGCTTTTTACTGTAATAGGTTGATATTGAGGAACAAAAACAGAAGTACCTCCATTAGCCAATGTTTTCAAGGAAGCTTGCACACAGTTACCTTCTAGGCTTAATGCGGAAGCCGGAGCTGCGTAGCAGACGCCAAGTACATCCCAGGGCCAGCCAACACCACGATCATAGCCATCAAAAACGGATCCATCGAGGTATAAGTTACCAGTGATGGTTTGTTGTTTTAGGTGGCTAAGTAGAGATTCAAGATCTCGACGAGTTAAACTCGGATCGCCAGCAAAACGAAGACTGTAATCTTGGCCCTGTTTGTACAACCCAGTAGAAAATTGATAGCCGTCTTTCCAGTGCAGTTTTGCTGCAAGTGCCGTGACTAATTTTAGCGTACTGGCCGGTGGTAGAAGTTGGTCGGCATTGTGCGAGGATTCTACCGCACCATTTTGCATCACGATGACGCTTGAAAGGTGTCCGGTAGGCAGAACCTCATAAGGCGTAGAGATTGAAGCGGATGCTACGAAGGTGACTCCACAGAGTAATAATAGGGTAAGCGCGCGCATAGAATTCTTAGTAAAGGCATTAGGCTGTAAAAACAGTATAAACAAAAACACCCGCCAAAAGGCAGGTGTTTTGTATAATTCTACTTATCTAAGTAAGTATTTATTTTCTATGGCAAGGCACTGTTATTACGCAAAGGTATTTTCAGTGACATTGTTCACGTTAAGCAATATAGACCTCTGTTGGGTCATTGAAGCATTGGGGGACGATTACAAGTAGTAACGAACACCGATGTTCCACATATCGTTTTCTTTGTATCCGTCGATGTCAGAACCAAGGTCAACTTGGTAACCCGCAAAGCCAACAAAAGTAGGAGTGAAGTTGTATTCAGCTTGGAAAGCCATTTGGCTGTATACCGTACCATCAACAACTTTCTTATCGTTACTTTCTACTGCTTCGTAGTTGATCGATAGGTTCAAGCTGTTTGCAAATGCATAAGCTGCAATAAATTCAATGCCGTTAGAGTCATCGAGAACATCGCCGGTATTTGCGCCAGTATTGTAGTTTGCTGTGCCGTGCATGTATTCGTTCATCGTGTAAACACCAGCAACGTACAGACCTTTACCGTATGAACCGTATTTCGCTGAAAGCGCGTGTGAAATCGCTTCTTCTTTGCGTACTAAGCTATCGCTACGATCGCCTGCACTGTAAGCATAGCCCAGCATGAAGTCTTGGAAGTTAACACCTACGGTCACTTGACCACGAGAATCAAAACCAGAAGTTGCGTTATCCTGCCAACCTAGACCACCGAAGAGAGAAAGGTTGTCACCCAGCTCAATGTCGTTACGGTAAGAAATCATATTTTCTGCACGGCCAGTACCTAGTGCACCGTGGTTGTCATATAGGAAGTCGTTTGCGAATGCGATAGGCATATCTGCAATACCAGCGACATCGTAGTAAGGAGACCATTGTGTACCTGCTACAGCGCGACCGAAGTCATCGTGAGACACACCAATGTAACCCAAACGAGTGGTGAATGAGTTACCGCCACCATCTAGGTAGTTAAGTGCCCATTCGCCTTTAGCATCAGCAGTAAAGCCATGACCTAGGTCTTGAGTTGCGTTGAAGTTGATGCGTGGCGAGTTTGCAATGATGTCAGTAGAACCGCTTTGGTAAGCATTTGTATCTGAATTGTATACATCCCCTGTGTTGCCAAGAGCACTGACCGATACGTGACCGCCGATAGAGAAAGTAGAACCGTCTTGGTTGTATAATTCAACAGCTGTTGCTTGAGTTCCGAATGCGGCACCTGCAACGGCTAGAGCAATAATTTTTTTGTTCATTTCTAAGTCCTAGAATGTATTTATCCGATAAAAAGGTTTAATAAACCTCAACTCCCTAAAACAAATCGCCGATAAAGAACTGTGCTAAGTTATTGTAATTCACAGTATTTCTCGTTAATTAAGATTTGTTATCGAGTTAGAATTCTGACGTAGATGAAGAATTGGGTGATAGTAAAATGATATAAATTGCTGGAACTTTTTGTGAGTTGATGTTGTCTGACTGATGCTTGATCTAATGAAATCAGTAGCTTATGTGCAATATGAGACCAGTCCCTTATTGGGTGTTTTTATTTTAATTTATATTTATCTGTTTGAATCCCCACGGTTTTTACGTTTATTGCTGTGATATGCATCACGTTTCCCTTGTTTATTGCTAAATCGAATAAAGGTGAAAAAAAACCGATCTTTCTGTACAATTAGCTCATCATTATTCGTTTTTTGCTTGTTGAGCTTATGCTCGATAGGTTTTTGCTGTCCAAAAATTAGTGGACAAAGAGGTTTGATATGGAAAAAGTGCCAATGACTGTTCGTGGCGAACAGCAACTAAAAACAGAACTAGAAAGACTATTGAAATTGCGTCCGCAAATTTCAGTAGCGATTGCTGAAGCTCGTGAGTTGGGTGACCTTAAAGAAAATGCTGAATATCATGCCGCTCGTGAAGAGCAAGGCATCTGTGAAGCACAGATTCGTGATATCGAATATAAATTGTCTGTAGCACAAGTGATTGATGTGACTAAAATGGACAACACAGGCAAAGTAATTTTCGGTACTACAGTGACGATGATCGACGTTGATACTGAAGAGGAGTTTAAGTACCAAATTGTCGGTGAAGATGAAGCTGATATTAAATTAGGTCGTATCTCAGTGAGTTCACCTATTGCTCGTGGCTTGATTGGCAAGTTGGAAGGTGATGAAGTAACGATCACGACTCCAGGCGGCGTAAAAGATTACGAAATTGACCAAGTAGAATACATTTAATCGATATTGGTTAGTGATAGCAAAAAGGCTGCGTAAGCAGCCTTTTTTAGTACGATGAATCGAAATACGCTTACTTGCGAGGGATTTCGATTTTACGTTGTTCTGATTGGCGGTACATTACTAGGGTTTTACCAATAGTTTGTACTTTCTCTGCGCCGGTTTCACGAATGATAGCGTCAATAATAAGGTTTTTAGTGTCACGGTCTTCCGATGCAACTTTAACCTTGATCAACTCATGATGATCCAGTGCAATTTCAATCTCCGCTAGAACAGCCTCAGTAAGTCCATTTGCGCCCATCAACACAACCGGTTTTAGATCGTGTGCTAAGCCTTTAAGATGCTGCTTTTGTTTGGTGCTTAAGTTCATATCGCGGCCAATTTCTTTTATGTAAGGGTTGAAAAATCCTATTTTAACGTCATATAGGTCTCAAGACTATACTTTATCCATTAAACGGGAATATTAGGCATATTGCCTACTCCTATCACTTTGGAAGTTGAATGAGTAAACAAAAGCATTCGGCCAGTTCGGGTCGATGGTTGAAAGAGCATTTTGATGATAAATACGCTAACGAAGCGAGAAAAAAAGGCTATCGTTCACGTGCCTATTTCAAAATGGAAGAAATCCACACAAAAGATAGGCTGTTCAATGCAGGCATGACGGTTGTGGATTTGGGCGCCGCTCCTGGAGGATGGTCTCAATACGCTGCAAAAATAGTTGGTGACAATGGGCAAATAATTGCTTGTGACTTGTTGCCAATGGACCCTATTGCTGGTGTAAGCTTCTTACAGGGCGATTTTAGGGAGGACAGTGTACTTGAAGCATTGCTAGAGCGTATCCAGCCAAACATGGTGGATGTAGTAATGTCGGACATGGCCCCTAATATCGCAGGCAATAATTCTGTAGACCAACCAAGAGCGATGTATTTAGTCGAATTAGCACTTGATATGTGTCGACAAGTTCTAGCTACAAATGGTAGTTTTGTTGTTAAAGTGTTTCAGGGCGAAGGTTTTGATCAGTACGTAAAAGATGTACGTAACATGTTTAAAACCGTTAAAGTTCGAAAACCTGACTCTTCTCGAGCACGCTCTCGTGAAGTGTTTATTGTAGCAACCGGTTACAAAGGCTAGTTAAGCTTTGAGCTTAAGAAAGAGTTACATTCTGGCTACAGCTCCCAAACTGTAGTAATCTACTTTTAATTACAATTAGTTATCGAGAGGCTTACACCTTGAGTGACATGGCAAAAAATCTAATTCTGTGGCTAGTGATAGCTGTAGTGCTAATGTCGGTTTTCCAGAGCTTTGGCCCAGGAGACAGTGACGGAAAATCAGTGGATTACACCACTTTTGTACAGGAAGTTGGCCAAGGCCAGATTCGTGAAGCAAAAATTAACGATAAAGAAATCGTTTTCTACCGCAGTGATAATTCACGTAACGTGACTTATATGCCTGTATATGACAGCAAGCTTCTTGATGATTTGATCAATAAGAACGTGAAAGTGTCGGGTACACCACCAGAAGAGCAAAGCCTTCTAGGAACTATCTTTATTTCATGGTTCCCAATGATTCTGCTAATTGGTGTGTGGATCTTCTTCATGCGTCAAATGCAAGGCGGTGGCGGTAAAGGCGCAATGTCTTTCGGTAAATCAAAAGCTCGTATGATGAGTGAAGAGCAAATCAAAACGCTGTTCTCTGATGTTGCGGGTTGTGATGAAGCTAAAGAAGACGTTAAAGAGCTGGTTGATTATCTGCGTGACCCAAGCCGATTCCAAAAGTTGGGTGGTAAGATCCCAACAGGCGTATTGTTGGTCGGTCCTCCGGGTACAGGTAAAACATTGCTTGCTAAGGCAATTGCCGGTGAAGCAAAAGTACCATTCTTTACTATTTCAGGTTCTGACTTTGTTGAAATGTTCGTTGGTGTGGGTGCATCTCGTGTACGTGACATGTTCGAACAAGCGAAGAAAGCCGCTCCTTGTATCATCTTTATCGATGAAATCGATGCTGTAGGTCGCCAACGTGGCGCAGGTGTGGGTGGTGGTCATGATGAGCGTGAGCAAACCTTGAACCAAATGTTAGTAGAGATGGATGGTTTTGAGGGTAACGAAGGTATTATCGTCGTTGCTGCAACTAACCGTCCAGATGTACTTGACCCTGCATTGCTACGTCCAGGTCGTTTTGACCGTCAGGTTGTAGTAGGACTTCCAGATGTACGTGGTCGTGAACAGATTCTTAAAGTTCATATGCGTAAAGTACCGCTAGCCAGTGACGTTGAACCTTCACTTATCGCTCGTGGTACACCAGGTTTCTCTGGTGCAGACCTAGCGAACCTTGTGAACGAAGCAGCATTGTTTGCGGCGCGCGGTAACAAGCGCAACGTTTCAATGGTTGAGTTTGAACAAGCGAAAGACAAAATCATGATGGGTGCAGAGCGCCGCTCTATGGTAATGACCGATGACATCAAAGAGTCAACGGCATACCACGAAGCAGGCCACGCAATCATTGGTCGCTTGGTTCCTGAGCACGATCCTGTGTATAAGGTATCGATTATTCCACGTGGCCGTGCGCTAGGTGTGACTATGTACTTGCCTGAACAAGATCGCGTGAGCATGAACCGTCGTCATCTAGAGTCGATGATTTCAAGCCTATACGGTGGTCGTCTTGCTGAAGAGCTAATCTACGGCAAAGAACGCGTATCAACAGGTGCTTCAAACGATATCGAACGTGCAACGGATATTGCTCGTAAAATGGTTACTCAATGGGGCTTCTCTGAAAAACTGGGTCCTCTTCTTTATGCTGAAGAAGAAGGTGAAGTTTTCTTAGGTCGTAGCGTAACTCAGACTAAACACATGTCTGATGATACCGCTAAGCTTATCGATGATGAGATTCGTCAGATCATTGACCGCAACTACGCTCGTGCTCGCCAAATTCTAGAAGAGAATATGGATATCATGCACTCAATGAAAGATGCATTGATGAAATACGAAACTATTGATGCCGGTCAGATTGATGATCTTATGGATCGTAAGTCAGACATTCGTGAGCCAGCAGGTTGGGGTGAACAACCAACAGCGCCTGTAAAAGAACAGCCAAAGGCCGAAGCGCAAGCTAAGCCAGAACAAGCTGAAGAATCTAAAGCAGAGCCTACGGAAAAAGACTCAGAATAAGCATTAAGCAAATTAAACCCCGAGACTTCTCGGGGTTTTTCTGTTTTAACCCCTTCATAAAATCGTTTAAAATTTCAAACTTGTTAGTGCCATGATTCTTAGTAACGGAAACAAACAACTCAACCTTACCTCACCTCAAGTGATGGGCATCCTCAATGTCACTCCAGATTCCTTTTCTGATGGCGGCAAATACAATCAAATCGAAGATGCACTTACCCAAGCTCGAAAAATGATTGCTGCAGGTGCTAGCATTATCGATATTGGCGGTGAGTCAACTCGCCCGAATGCTCCCGAAGTCTCCCTGACTGAAGAGTTGCAACGTGTTATCCCTGTGATTAAAGCGTTGCGAGCAGAATCAGATGTGTGGATATCTATTGATACCAGCAAGGCCGAGGTGATTAAGCAGGCGGCTCACGCTGGTGCGGATGTGATTAATGATGTAAGAGCATTGCAAGAGCCAGGAGCGTTAGAGGCCGCCGCCGAATCCGGTTTGCCGGTTTGCTTAATGCATATGCAAGGGCAACCTAAAACTATGCAGCTGAATCCTCAATATGATGATTTACTTTCTGATGTGGCTCAGTTTTTAGATGAACGTATTTCGGCATGTGAAAAAGTGGGTATCAGTCGCGACAAGTTGATACTTGATCCTGGGTTTGGCTTTGGTAAGACTTTACAGAATAATTACCATCTATTAGAGCGACTTCACGAGTTCCACCGTTTTAATATGCCAATATTGGCGGGAATGTCTAGAAAGTCTATGGTATTTAAACTGCTAGATAAAACGCCAGCAGAGTGTGTGTCTGGCAGTGTCGCGTGCGCGGTTATTGCCGCACAAAAAGGCGCGCAAATTATTAGAGTTCACGATGTCGCAGAAACGGTAGATGCCGTGCGCGTGGTAAGCTTTATGAATTCATTAAAATAATAACTAGGAATGAACAATGTCTAAAAGACGTTATTTTGGTACTGATGGTATTCGCGGAAAAGTTGGGCAATACCCAATCACTCCTGATTTTGTATTGAAACTGGGCTGGGCTGCTGGCCGCGTGCTAGCAAAACAAGGCACTAAAAAAGTCATTATTGGTAAAGATACGCGCATCTCTGGTTACATGCTTGAATCTGCTCTTGAAGCGGGTTTAGCGGCCGCAGGTCTTAAAGCGACCTTGACTGGCCCAATGCCAACCCCTGCTGTAGCTTATTTAACGCAGACTTTCCGCGCTGAAGCCGGCATCGTAATTTCCGCCTCGCATAACCCATACTATGACAACGGTATTAAGTTCTTCTCATCAGAAGGCACAAAGTTGCCAGATGACATCGAGCTTGCGATTGAAGCTGAGCTGGATAAAAACATCGAGTGTGTGGAGTCTGCATTGCTCGGTAAAGCGGCACGCATGACCGATGCGGCGGGTCGTTATATCGAATTTTGTAAAAGTACTTTCCCAAGCTCAGCAAACTTATCGAGCTTGAAAATTGTGGTTGATTGTGCGCACGGCGCCACTTATCACATTGCTCCAAATGTATTTAAAGAGCTAGGCGCTGAGCTGGTATTGATGGGGTGTGAGCCAAATGGTCTTAACATCAATGAAGAAGTGGGCGCAACAGATGTGCGTGCATTACAAGCTAAAGTTGTCGAAGAGAGTGCCGATCTAGGTTTAGGCTTTGATGGTGACGGTGACCGCATCATTATGGTTGACCACAAAGGCAATAAAGTGGATGGCGATCAAATCGCTTACATCATTGCTCGTGATGCGCTGCGTCGCGGCGAGTTAAAAGGTGGTGTAGTGGGAACGCTAATGACTAACCTTGGTATGGAAAATGGCCTTAAGCAATTAGGCATTCCATTTTCTCGCGCAGCGGTAGGTGACCGTTATGTCATGGAACAGCTGAAAGAAAAAGGCTGGAGCATTGGCGCTGAAAACTCAGGTCACGTTATTCTATTAGACAAAGTGACTACTGGTGATGCGATTGTAGCAGCACTGCAAGTATTGGCTTCTATCGTGGATAGCGGAATGAACTTGTTTGACTTGTCACAAGGCATGACTCTTTACCCGCAAGAGCTTATCAACGTGCGTTTCTCTGGTGAATCAGATCCAATGCAACTTGAAGTGGTCCTAGATTCAGTTGCACAAGCTGAGCAAGAGCTAGGTGACAAAGGTCGAGTATTACTGCGTAAGTCAGGTACTGAGCCATTGATTCGAGTCATGGTGGAAGGTGAAGATGGTGAGCTTGTATTAAACCTTGCTAACCGTATTGCCGATACCGTTCGCGAAAATTGCTAGCATTTTTCCTGCGCTAGCTCTGATCACTTACTTAGTGTGATTGGTATCAATTCGAAATAAAAAAACGGCCATCAGATGATGGCCGTTTTTTTTTATGTTTTTTGTATTCGCTGAGGCGATTACTTCAACATACCTTCGTTTGCGTTTTCACGGATGTGACGAAGAATGTTTTTAACGCCGCGAGCACTAGAGCCAACAATGTTGCCAGACTTCATGTAATCAGTACCGCCAGCAAAGTCAGTAAGAATCACGCCAGCTTCACGAGCGATAAGGTCGCCAGCTGCAAGATCCCAAGGCTTAAGGCCAAGTTCAAAGTAACCGTCAACACGGTTAGCCGCAAGGTAACATAGGTCAAGAGCAGGAGAACCGGTGCGACGGAAGTCAGCCACTTCGGTAAATAGAGAGCTCATGATTTTGAAGTAAGATTCAGAGTGTTGTTTTTGCTTGAATGGGAAGCCAGTAGCAAGCACAGTACCTTGAAGATCTTTAAGTTGTTTTACACGGATACGTGCGTTGTTTAGTTGAGCGCCAGCACCGCGTTGTGCAGTGAATAGCTCGTTAAGCATTGGGTCATAAACACAAGCAACTTCTGTTTTACCATTGATGCGAACAGCAATAGATACAGCGAAGTGTGGAATACCCTTAACGAAGTTATTGGTGCCATCCAGTGGGTCAATGATCCATTGAACTGCGTCATCTTTACCAGCAGTCAAACCAGACTCTTCAGCAACAATGCTGTGGTCAGGGTAAGAAGACTTGATGGTATCAATAATCACATGTTCTGCGTCTTTATTGATGTTAGTCATAAAGTCATTTTCGCCTTTTAGCGAGACTTCAATCTTGTCAGCAGTTTCTAGAGATTTCGCAATATGATTGCCAGCTTTTCGCGCAGCGCGAATAGCGATATTTAGCATAGGATGCATAGTTATACCCAACGGATGTTAAAGAACGAAAGCGGTGCGGAGTATAAGCAAGTTCTTAGCAAAAGGGAAGTGGTTATTTTTTGTTCGTGTGTTTTTTTTGCGCCTAATAGGGGATGTGATAGTATGCTCGGGTTCTAATAAATAGAGGTAAGCTTGATGTTACAAAACGTCAAAGTGGTATTAGTGGGGACTTCTCACCCTGGAAATATCGGTTCAGCAGCAAGAGCAATGAAAGTGATGGGGCTGAAGCAACTGGTGTTGGTTGATCCTCAATGTGAGATTGACGATCAAACCATGGCGTTGGCCGCAGGTGCTGATGACGTCGTCAACAACGCTCAGATTTTTTCTAGCATGCAAGAAGCGGTCGCTGACTGTGCCCTTGTCGTGGGTTCTAGTGCGCGTTCTCGCACCTTAAACTGGCCTATGCTTGAACCTAGAGAGTGCGGCGTGAAGTTTGTACAAGAAGGCACATCAACTCCAGTAGCCTTAGTATTTGGCCGTGAAAGAACGGGCCTAACTAACGAAGAATTACAGCTTTGCCAATACCACGTTGCAATACCTGCAAACCCTGAATACAGCTCATTAAACTTAGCGATGGCCGTACAGACTCTCTGTTACGAAGTGAGAATGGCATTTCTTGAAAGTGACAAAGCCCAGTACCCTGAAAGTGAGCCTGTCGAGTATTCAAGACACAATGAATTAGAAATGTTTTATCAGCACCTTGAAAATGTCCTCGTTGATACCCAGTTTATTGAAAAGGATAAGCCTAATCAGGTAATGAGTAAGTTACGAAGACTGTTTAGTCGTGCCCGCCCAGAAGCCCAAGAAATAAATATTTTACGTGGCGTACTGACGGCAGTCCAAAAGGAAATATCGCACAAAAAATAACCGCGTTATTGTTAGGGATAAATACTTGAGTAAAATGGTCAAATAAATACTTGACCGTTTTTGTCGGGTATGGGAGACTTTCCTTAACAAAATAATCGGAAAGAGTGTGATATGAAGCTTACATCGAAAGGAAGATATGCTGTAACCGCCATGCTTGATGTAGCGTTGCATTCTCAATGTGGGCCTGTTCCACTGGCCGATATATCAGAGCGCCAAGGCATTTCTCTCTCTTACTTAGAACAGTTGTTCTCCAAGTTGCGTAAAGCCGGCTTAGTAGCAAGTGTTCGTGGCCCTGGTGGCGGTTATAACTTGGGTAAAGAAGCACAATTTATCGCTATTGGTACTATTATTTCAGCGGTTGATGAGTCAGTTGAAGCGACTCGATGCAACGGCAAAGCCAGTTGTCAGGGAGGCGCACGCTGTCTTACTCATACCCTGTGGCGAGATTTAAGTTCTCGCATTAGTGATTTTTTAAACAACATCACCTTAGGTGAGTTGATGCTGGACAATGAAGTTTTAGAAATTTCAGGCCGCCAAGACATGGATTTAGCGTCTAATCATGGATTTAGCTCTAAATCAATTGCACAAGCAATCGGCATCAATGTCCGCTCATAGAGCAAACAGTTTTACTTGGAGTTAATAATGAAACTGCCAATTTATTTAGACTACTCAGCAACTTGCCCAGTCGATGAACGTGTTGCAGAGAAAATGGTCCAGCATATGACTATGGATGGCAACTTCGGTAATCCAGCCTCTCGTTCACACCGTTTTGGATGGCAAGCAGAAGAAGCCGTCGACACGGCTCGTGAGAATATCGCCGATTTATTAAATGCCGATCCTCGTGAGATCGTCTTTACATCAGGTGCCACCGAGTCTGACAACCTTGCTATTAAAGGTGCTGCGCATTTCTACTCCAAGAAAGGCAAGCACGTCATTACTTGTAAAACAGAACATAAAGCCGTTTTAGATCCATGTCGTCAATTGGAGCGTGAAGGGTTTGAAGTGACCTATTTACAACCTGAAGCCAATGGCCTAATCGATCTAAACAAGCTACAAGAGGCCATTCGCGAAGATACCGTGCTGGTTTCTATCATGCATGTGAACAATGAAATTGGCGTGATTCAAGACATCACTTCTATTGGCGAACTTTGCCGTGAACGTAAGATTGTTTTCCACGTAGATGCCGCGCAATCTGCAGGTAAATTACCTATCGATGTGCAAGAGATGAAAGTTGATCTTATCTCTCTTTCGGCGCATAAAGTGTATGGCCCTAAAGGTATTGGTGCGCTTTACGTTCGTCGTAAACCTCGTATTCGCTTAGAGGCACAAATGCACGGTGGCGGTCATGAGCGTGGTTTCCGTTCAGGAACCTTACCGACTCACCAAATCGTGGGTATGGGTGAAGCGTTCCGTATTGCTAAGCTCGATATGGAGCAAGATTATCAACACGCGTTAACGTTACGTAACCGTTTGATGGATAAAATTAAAGGTCTTGAAGCCGTCACAGTAAACGGTGATTTTGAGCAACGTGTACCACACAACCTGAACGTAAGCTTTGCGTTTGTTGAAGGTGAGTCACTGCTTATGTCATTAAAAGACTTAGCTGTTTCTTCTGGCTCTGCATGTACATCTGCAAGCCTGGAGCCTTCATATGTACTTCGTGCTTTAGGCTTGAATGATGAGCTTGCACACAGTTCTGTACGTTTCTCTTTTGGTCGTTACACAACGGAAGAAGAGATTGACCATGCTGCTGAGCAAATTTGTACAGCAGTGACAAAATTACGCGACATGTCTCCCCTTTGGGATATGTTCAAGGAAGGCATTGATTTGGACACTGTAGAGTGGGCACATCACTAATTCCAAGGAAGTAGAGGATTAGAGGACTATATTATGGCTTACAGTGAAAAAGTATTAGACCACTACGAAAACCCACGTAACGTAGGTTCTTTTGATAAAGAAGACCCTAACGTTGGGAGCGGAATGGTAGGTGCACCCGCGTGTGGTGACGTAATGAAATTGCAAATCAAAGTGACCCCAGAGGGCATTATTGAAGATGCAAAATTTAAAACTTATGGTTGTGGTAGCGCCATTGCTTCTAGTTCACTGGTAACTGAGTGGGTAAAAGGCAAAACGGTAGACGAAGCTGCAGCCATTAAAAACTCTGAAATTGCTGACGAGTTAGAGCTTCCTCCAGTAAAAGTACACTGTTCTATTCTTGCTGAAGATGCTATCAAAGCAGCAGTATCAGATTATAAGAAAAAACATCAAGAGTAATAATTAGAGGGAGCTTGCTCCCTCATTGGCAATAAAGGTTGTAGTATGGCCATCACAATGACAGAAACCGCGGCAGACCGCGTAAGATCTTTTCTAGACAGCCGAGGCAAAGGCTTTGGTTTACGTTTAGGTATTAAGACTACGGGTTGCTCAGGTATGGCGTATGTGCTTGAATTCGTCGACGAAGTAAACGATGAAGATAGTGTTTTCGAGCATAAAGGCGTTAAAGTTGTAATCGATGCCAAGAGCCTAGTTTACCTTGATGGTACAGAGTTAGATTACGTAAAAGAAGGTCTTAACGAGGGATTTGAATTTAACAATCCAAACGCTAAGAGTGAATGTGGTTGTGGCGAGAGCTTCAACGTGTAACTAGCGAGTTAAGGCTTGGGCTCGTCATCGGATGGGCCCTCTCTCTTTAAAATATCGAGAGTCTCATTATGAATCACTTCGAACTATTTGGGCTACCAACACAATTTAAAGTGGATGGTAGCCTTCTTTCTTCTCAGTTTAGAGAATTACAGCGTCGTTTTCATCCAGATAAATTTGCAACCGCCTCTGAGCGAGACCGACTGATGGCAGTTCAGAAAGCAGCGACGATTAACGATGCGTATCAAACCATAAAAAATCCTATTTCTCGCGCCGAATATATTCTGGCTGAGAACCAGCACGATATCCGCTCTGAGCAGCAAACTTTGCAAGATCCTCTGTTTTTAATGCAACAAATGGAACTAAGAGAAGAGCTCGAAGAGATCGGTGATAGTGCAGATGCAGAAGAACAGCTGTTTGATTTTTCAGATAAAGTCTCCAAAATGCACAAGCAGCAGTTGCAAGTTATCGAGCAACAACTGAATGATGAACATTGGGCAGAAGCCGCTGACGGTGTAAGAAAGCTTAAGTTTATCGCGAAATTATTAGTAGAAATCGAACGATTAGAAGAAAGACTACTCGGTTAGTCGTACATATTAATAGGAATGTCATGGCATTACTTCAGATAGCAGAACCCGGTCAAAGTTCTGCACCTCACGAACATAAGCTTGCAGCCGGTATCGATCTCGGTACCACTAACTCATTAGTGGCTTCGATGCGCAGCGGACACGCAAGCCCGTTACTCGACTCTGAAGGTCGCGCTATATTACCTTCAGCGGTGCATTATCAAGCGGACAGTGTCAATGTTGGCTACCCTGCAATAGAAGCGGCCGAAAGAGACCCACAAAATACGATTATTTCAGTGAAGCGCTTACTTGGCCGTTCAGTCGCTGATATCAATCAGCGATACCCAAATCTGCCTTATTCCATTTTGGATAGTGAGAATGGTTTACCTATTTTAAACACCAATAGCGGCCATAAAAACCCAATTGAAGTCTCGGCAGATATTTTACGTACGTTAGGGCAACGAGCTGAAAATACCTTAGGTGGTGAACTCACCGGAGTGGTCATTACTGTGCCTGCATACTTTGATGATGCACAACGTGCAGGGACTAAAGATGCAGCTAAACTGGCGGGTTTAAACGTATTACGTTTATTGAATGAACCTACAGCAGCGGCGATTGCTTATGGCTTAGATTCTGCGCAAGAAGGCGTGATCGCGGTTTATGATCTTGGTGGTGGTACGTTTGATATTTCGATTTTACGTTTGTCAAAGGGCGTTTTTGAAGTGCTTTCCACTGGTGGCGATTCTGCGCTAGGTGGCGATGATTTTGATCACCTTGTGGCGCAGCATATTCAAAATGAAATGGGATTAGAGACGCCAACGGCTGAGCAAAACCGCATTTTGCTTAACGCTGCGGCTCGAACCAAAATTGCGTTATCAGAGCACGAGCAAACGCAAGTTTCTGTACTTGATTGGCAAGGTGAGATCAGCCGAGAAACCTTTGACGACCTCATTCGTTCTTTGGTGAAGAAAACACTGATGTCTTGTCGTCGTGCGATTAAAGACGCTGATATTAGCACCGATGAAGTGTTGGAAGTGGTTATGGTTGGCGGTTCAACCCGCACTCCTCTTGTTCGTTCTATGGTGGGGGATTTCTTTGATAGAGAGCCACTCACGAGCATAAACCCAGACGAAGTGGTCGCGATTGGCGCAGCGATTCAAGCTGACATTCTTGCCGGTAATAAACCTGATTCAGACATGTTATTGCTGGATGTGATTCCTCTGTCTCTTGGCATTGAAACCATGGGCGGTTTGGTGGAAAAAATCATTCCACGTAACACCACGATTCCTGTAGCAAGAGCTCAAGAGTTCACTACGTTTAAAGATGGTCAAACAGCCATGAGCGTACATACCGTGCAAGGTGAACGCGAAATGGTCGACGATTGTCGCTCTTTGGCAAAATTTGCCTTAAAAGGCATCCCACCAATGGCGGCTGGCGCTGCGCATATTCGTGTTACCTATCAAGTGGATGCAGACGGCTTACTTTCTGTAACAGCCATGGAAAAGAGCACTGGTGTTCAATCTGAAATCCAAGTGAAGCCTTCTTATGGACTCAGTGATACTGAAGTCACTCAAATGCTTAAAGATTCAATGGCCTTTGCCAAAGAGGACATGCAAGCAAGAGCGCTGGCTGAGCAGCGTGTAGAAGCTGACCGTGTTATTGAAGGTTTAATTGCTGCTTTACAAGCCGATGGTGATGAACTGTTGAGTGAGGAAGAGCGAGCTCAACTGTTAAAAGTGATAGAAGATTTAATTGCATTGCGTAATAGCGATGATGCAGATGCCATCGAAGATGGAATTAAAATGACCGACAAAGCAAGCCAAGAATTTGCTTCTCGTCGTATGGATAAATCGATTCGCCAGGCACTATCTGGCCAATCAGTTAATGATATATAGAGATAACGCACTATGCCTAAGATTGTAGTTTTACCCCATGATGATCTCTGTCCGGAAGGGGCTGTTTTAGAAGCTAATTCAGGTGAGACAGTATTAGACGTTGCTTTAAAAAATGGTATTGGCATTGAGCATGCTTGTGAGAAGTCTTGTGCATGCACAACTTGTCATGTGATTGTACGTGAAGGTTTTGACTCTCTTGAAGAGAGTGAAGAACTGGAAGATGATATGTTAGATAAAGCGTGGGGTCTGGAGCCAGAATCTCGTTTAGGCTGCCAAGCGGTTGTGGCCGATGAAGATCTGGTGGTTGAGATCCCTCGTTATACATTGAACCACGCTTCAGAAGATCATTAATCGATTGACACGCTAAGGAGAGAGCGGCATGAAATGGACAGACAGTCGTGATATTGCCATTGAGTTGGTTGAGAAGTTCCCAGAAATTGATCCAAAAACGGTTCGCTTTACAGACCTGCATCAATGGATATTAGAGCTCGATGATTTTGATGATCTTCCTAATAATTCCAATGAGAAAATACTGGAAGCTGTCATTCTCTGTTGGTTAGATGAAGCGGATTAAAGACGTGCGAGTGTAACGAATATTTAATAAAAGTCGGGCCTTTGCGCCCGACTTTTTGTGTTTTGGAGCGTCAGCCTTAATAGCGTCATCGTCTAGTGTGTTACATGGGAAGTGATTGACGTGAATGCCATTACTCTTTTTTATTTGATAACAATGGCTTACGGTTTAATGGCTTCTTTAATTTAAACCTTGTACCTAAGTTATTTTAGGGCAGTCACTGATGGTCATTGCCAAAATAGCGCACCGGAATTACGGTTGCAGAAACCTTTACAGTAAAAAGGTGTTTTACTTTTTGTGGCATCACTGAATTTTCTCTGTTGAAGGGAGTTGGATTCCTGTATCTTGATACCATATAAGTAATAAGAATATAAAGTATAAGGTAAGGAGAGATCATGTCGACAGCAATGCAAGTATCATTATCAAAAGATAAAGCAGCACCTCAATGGGGCAACAATGCCGTTCTTTCTCACACCGAGCAAGGTTGCCTAGTGCATGTTGGACAAACTCTTGACTACGCAGCGATTCAAAAAGCAGCTCGTCAGTTAGACGGGCAAGGTATCAAAGAAGTTAGCCTAGTCGGAGAACAGTGGGATCTAGAAGCTATCTGGTCTTTTGCACAAAGTTACCGCAATCCAAAACGTAATAATAAGTTAGAGTGGCAAGCACTTGCCGAAGCGGATGAAAAAGAGCTTCAAGACCGTATTAAAGTGGCAAATTGGACTCGTGACATTGTCAATAAAAGTGCTGAAGAAGTCGCGCCTCGTCAACTGGCAACCATGGCTGGAGAGTTAATTAAGTCTGTTGCAGAAGAAGGGCAAGTGACTTATCGCATCGTCAAAGACAAAGACCTACTAACTGAAGGCTGGGAAGGTATTTACGCGGTTGGCCGTGGTTCTGCTCGCACTTCAGCGATGTTACAACTTGACTTTAACCCAACAGGCAACCCTGATGCACCAGTAATGGCGTGTCTAGTGGGTAAAGGCATCACGTTTGATTCTGGCGGTTACAGCATTAAACCTTCTCAATTCATGACCGCGATGAAGGCCGATATGGGGGGAGCTGCGACTATTACTGGCGGTTTGGCGTTGGCGATCCTGCGTGGTTTAAACAAACGCGTAAAACTGATCCTATGTTGTGCTGAGAACATGATCTCTGGACGTGCGATTAAGTTAGGTGATGTAATCACTTACAAAAATGGTAAGACAGTAGAGGTGATGAACACTGACGCAGAAGGACGTTTAGTACTAGCTGACGGTCTTATCTACGCGAGCGAACAAAACCCAGAACTTATTATTGATTGCGCGACACTGACCGGTGCTGCAAAGAATGCACTGGGCAATGATTACCATGCTCTACTGAGTTTTGATAATGCCCTAGCAGAGCAAGCATTGGCTTGTGCGACTGAAGAAAAAGAAGGTCTATGGCCTCTACCTTTAGCGGACTTCCACCGCGGTATGTTGCCATCTAACTTTGCGGATCTTTCTAACATCAGTAGCGGCGATTACTCACCGGGTGCTTCAACAGCGGCTGGATTCTTATCCTACTTTGTTGAAGACTACAAAACAGGTTGGTTACACTTTGACTGTGCGGGCGCTTACCGTAAGTCGGGTACGGATAAGTGGGCCGCAGGCGGTACAGGCATGGGGGTTCGTACCCTAGCTAACCTTCTAAACAACCAATAATTTGAATGAGGTCCCTTGCGGGGCCTTTTTTATAAAAACAAAACACCCGTCATTGACGGTCCAAGAGCTATAAGGAAACTAAATGGCCATTGAAAGAACATTTTCTATCGTGAAACCGGATGCGGTAAAACGCAATATCATTGGTACTATCTACCAGCGAATCGAGCAAGCAGGCCTGCGTATTGTTGCGGCTAAAATGATTCACCTTACCGATGAACAAGCGGGAGGATTTTATGCTGAACATGCGCAGAAAGCATTTTTCCCTGAACTGAAAGAGTTTATGACCTCTGGGCCTATTATGGTGCAAGTTCTGGAAGGTGAAGATGCGATTGTGCGCTATCGTGAACTCATGGGGAAAACCAACCCAGAGCAAGCCGCTTGTGGCACGATCCGTGCCGATCACGCACTGAGCATGCGTTACAATTCTGTTCACGGCTCTGACAGTCCAGCGTCAGCAGCACGTGAAATTGAATTTTTCTTCCCTGCATCTGAAATCCACCCGAGAACATAACGCGTCACTTATTGACTAGGCTCTAGCTATCTAGGGCCTAGCGCTGCCCCCTCTCCTGAATTCCTTACTCTAGTTCACATAATTGTTGTTGCTGTTGCACAAACACTGTACAATCTGCGCCCCAAGATTTGATGTTCGTTGTTGAGAGGCTCCATGACTAAAGCTAAAGTTAATCTGCTTGATTTTGATCGCCAAGGGCTGCGTCAGTACTTTGCTGATGAGTTAGGTGAAAAAGCATTTCGTGCAGAGCAGATAATGAAGTGGATATACCACTTTGGTTATGATGACTTTGATAAAATGACCAACATAAACAAAAAGTTGCGTGAAAAACTGCAACGTTTTACCGAGATCCGTGCACCGCATGTTTCTGATGCTCAACACTCGAGTGATGGCACGATAAAGTGGGCGATGCGCGTGGGTGATCAAGACGTAGAAACTGTCTATATCCCTGATGGCGATAGAGCTACTTTGTGTGTTTCTTCCCAAGTCGGTTGTGCGTTGGAATGTAAATTCTGTTCTACGGGTCAGCAGGGCTTCAACCGTAATTTACGTGTTTCTGAAATTGTCGGTCAAATTTGGCGAGCGGCACGTGAAATTGGCATCGAAAAAGAGACCGGTCGTCGTCCTATTACCAACGTGGTAATGATGGGGATGGGTGAACCACTACTGAACATGAAAAACTTGATGCCCTCTTTGAACATCATGTTAGACGATTTGGGTTTCGGTTTATCTAAACGTCGCGTTACCGTTTCAACCTCTGGTGTGGTGTCAGGTCTGGATCAAATGACGGGCAATATTGATGTGGCGTTGGCCATCTCTTTACACGCACCAACAGATGAACTACGTAGCCAGATCATGCCGATCAATGATCGTTGGGATATTGACGAGTTCTTATCTTCTGTACGCCGTTATATTGCGACCTCAAATGCGAACCGTGGCAAAGTGACGGTAGAGTACATTTTGTTGGATCATGTCAATGATGACATGGAGCATGCGAGACAACTCGCAGAATTGCTAAAAGAGACCCCAGCAAAGATCAATTTAATACCTTTTAATCCATATCCTGGTTCACCTTATAAGAAGCCGAGTAATTCACGTATCGATCGTTTTATGAAAACCTTGATGCAATACGATTATACGGTAACGGTACGTAAGACCCGCGGTGATGATATTGACGCTGCCTGTGGTCAATTGGTCGGTGATGTTATTGACCGAACTAAACGTACTCAGCGAAATTCTGGGGAAGCCATTCCTGTTAAAACTCTATAACAGATATTAAACCAGTTGATTACATGGCGTGAGGTTCCCCAATAATACTTGCCGGGGAACCTTATGTTTAAAGGATTGGTCACACTTTTTTTACTCAGTCTTACTTTCGGTTGTGTTACAGTTGATAGCGAGGCTGGAACCGCGAAATTCAACCCCCTCAAAGCTGCGGATGCTCGAATAGAGCTGGGTATAAACTACCTTGCCCTTGGGTACAATGTCAGAGCAAAGCAAAATCTTGACTTGGCATACCGTTATGCACCTAATTATGTACGCGCTTCCTCTGCAATAGCCTATTATTACCAGCAAGTATCAGAGCCTAATGTCGCTGATATCTGGTATCAAAAAGCATTGTCTCAATCACCCAATGATGGTGCTGTGCTTAATGATTATGGCGTATTTTTATGCCGACAGAAAAAATATACGATAGCTCAGCAGCAGTTTGCGAGAGCTATCCGACAAACCCGATACGAGTATGTTTCTGCAAGCTACGAAAATGCAGGCATCTGTGCAATAATGCAGGGCGATTTTAGGCAAGCTGAAACTTATTTTCACAAGTCTTTAGAGTACGAACCGTCACGTTTTCGAAGTCATATTGAACTGGCTAAATTGTCGGTTCACTTCGGCGCATTTAGTGAAGCTCGGCAGAGATTACAGTCTCTCCATTCAAGGTTTGGTCCAAGAGTTGAAGTGCAACAATTACAAGATGAACTCGATCGCAAATCGTCTATAAATTACTGATTGTCGATCCTTAATTTAACTTCCTATTTAGAATGAAGTAATCAAAATAATGAACAAAGAATCAAACAACGTAGAAGAACAGCATTCTGATTCAATCGATAGCGATACAAACACCCTTATGGTGGGGGATATTTTACGTGCTAAACGAGAGTCCTTAGGAATTAGCCAAAAAGAAATTGCTGACCGTTTAAGATTGAGATTGGCGATCGTACAAGGTATTGAGAACAATGATTTTCAAGTAGGGCAGGTGCATACTTTTACCCGCGGCTATGTTCGTTCTTACGCTCGCGCCGTTGGTGCTGATGAAAAAGCGATCGTTGAGTTACTTGATAGTTCAGATTTAGTTCAGCCTCATGAAGAGAGCATGCAAAGCTTTTCTCAACAAACGAAGAAAACAAAGCACGACAATAATATTATGAAGCTGACCTGGGGGATATTTACTGTCATCCTGGGTATTTCAGCGGTTTGGTGGTGGCAGAGCGAACAAAACACCGATCATATGGTGAGCGATAGCAGCACAGCCGCAGTAACGCAATCGGTGGATGCTGAAGCTTCAGAACCAAGCAGTCAAACTGAGTTGGTTGCAGAACCTCAGCTAGTGACTGAAACCACTGCAGCGCAACAAAGTACGGACGAGCAAGCCGCCGCACCGTCAGAAAAAGAGACAGTGTTAGTTGCGACAGTGCCGACAGATGAATCAACGGCTCAAAAGGCCATTGAAAACGCCCCTAAAATTGCGATGAGCTTTACCGCTGATTGCTGGGTTCAAATTCAAGATGTTCATGGTAAAACATTATGGACAGGCGTTAAGAAGAAAGGACAGAAGCTGGATTTAGACGGTGAAGGGCCTTTCAAATTCGTACTGGGTGCCCCAGAGGTAGTTTCACTTTCAATTTCGGGTGAACCTATTGACCTTTCTAGGTATACTGCGGGCAAAGTAGCACGTTTCACTGCAGAGTAATTATGCATCAAGAATCCCCAATAAAACGTCGCCCTTCGACACGAATCTATGTTGGCGGCGTTCCCATTGGCGATGGGGCTCCCATCGCAGTACAGTCGATGACAAACACCCGTACCACGGATGTTGAAGCCACAGTCGCACAAATTAACGCCTTAGAAAAAGTTGGTGCTGATTTAGTGCGCGTTTCTGTTCCTACAATGGATGCAGCAGAAGCGTTTAAAACAATCAAGCAACAGGTCAAAGTCCCATTAATTGCCGACATTCATTTTGATTATCGTATTGCCTTAAAAGTAGCGGAATACGGGGTAGATTGCCTACGCATCAACCCAGGTAATATCGGAAATGAAAGTCGTATTCGTTCTGTTGTAGATTGTGCTAGGGATATGAATATTCCTATTCGCATCGGTGTTAACGGTGGCTCTTTAGAGAAAGAAATTCAAGAGAAGTATGGCGAACCTACAGCGGAAGCACTGGTTGAATCGGCTATGCGTCATGTGGATATTTTAGATCGTCTCAATTTCGATCAATTTAAAGTGAGCGTAAAAGCGTCTGACGTTTTTCTGGCGGTAGATTCTTATCGACTGCTTGCCACTAAGATTGATCAACCTTTGCACTTAGGTATTACTGAAGCCGGTGGCGCGCGTGCTGGCTCTGTAAAATCGGCTGTAGGCTTAGGTATGCTTCTTTCTGAAGGTATCGGTGATACATTACGTGTTTCACTGGCAGCGAATCCAGTGGAAGAAGTGAAAGTAGGGTTTGATATTCTCAAATCACTGCGTATTCGTTCTCGTGGGATTAACTTTATCGCGTGTCCTACTTGTTCACGTCAAGAGTTTGATGTGATCAATACAGTCAATACTCTAGAGCAGCGATTAGAAGATATCATTACTCCAATGGATGTCTCTATTATTGGCTGTGTAGTGAATGGTCCTGGTGAAGCTGAGGTTTCCCATATGGGAATCGCTGGTGGTAATAGAAAGAGTGCTTTCTACCTAGATGGTAAACGCCAGAAAGAACGATTTGATAATGAAAATGTCATCGATCAACTTGAGGCTAAGATCCGCGCTAAAGCGAGTCAATTAGATCCTAACAATCGCATTGATGTAAACAATATTCAAAAATAAAAGTCTTAGGGTCTATACCCTGACAAGATACGGTATTTTATAGTGGCAAAAACAATCCAAGCAATTCGAGGCATGAATGACTGCCTTCCAACTCAGTCGCCTCTTTGGCAGAAACTTGAGTCGACCGTAAAGCGTGTAGTCAGTGCATATGGTTACAATGAAGTGCGTATGCCTATCGTTGAAGTGACTAACCTATTTAGTCGCGCAATCGGTGAAGTGACTGACGTGGTTGAAAAGGAAATGTACACCTTTGAAGACCGCAACGGTGATAGCTTATCATTACGTCCAGAAGGCACCGCGGGTTGTGTTCGTTCTGGTATTGAAAACGGTTTACTGTATAACCAAGAACAACGTTTATGGTATATGGGACCGATGTTCCGTCACGAACGTCCACAAAAAGGTCGTTACCGTCAATTCCACCAATGTGGTGTAGAAGTGTTTGGTATTGATGGCCCCGATGTCGATGCTGAATTGATCATGATGACGGCACGTTTGTGGCGTGAGTTAGGTATCGACAAACACGTTCGCTTAGAGCTGAACTCTATTGGTTCTTTAGAAGCTCGCGCTCACTATCGCAGTGCATTAATTGAGTATCTAGAGCAGCATATTGACGTTCTAGATGATGACTGCAAACGTCGTATGTACACTAACCCACTGCGTGTTTTAGATACCAAAAACCCAGACGTTCAAGCGATTTTAGGTGATGCTCCCTGTCTTGCTGACTACCTAGATCCTGAATCAAAAGCGCATTTTGCGGGTTTGTGTGAACTTCTGGATGCAGCAGGAATCGAATACCAAGTGAATCAGCGCCTAGTACGTGGTTTGGATTACTATAACCGTACGGTATTCGAGTGGATCACTGAAAGCCTAGGTTCTCAAGGAACCGTTTGTGGTGGTGGTCGCTACGATGGGCTAGTTGAGCAATTAGGTGGTAAACCGACTAAAGCCGTTGGTTTTGCTATGGGCTTAGAGCGTCTAGTTCTAATGCTTGAAACACTTGAGCTTGATGATGTTCGTCGCTCTGTGGACGCGTATGTGGTTACCGCAGGCGAAGGTACTATGCTGGCGGGAATGAAATTGGCGGAAGCGTTGCGTGAGCAAATGCCTGAGCTACGAGTGATGAATCACTTCGGCGGCGGTAATTTCAAGAAACAATTTAAGCGAGCTGACAAGGTTGGCGCAGCCGTTGCATTAGTGCTGGGCGAAAACGAAGTGTCAGAAAATAATGTCGTGATTAAGGATCTAATCGGCGGTGAGCAAATCACTATCGCGCAAGCAGATCTTGTAAACAAACTAAAAGAATTTATTTAAGAGGATCGGTCGTGGAATTGTACGATAGCGAAGAACAACAAGTTGAAGCCATAAAAGATTGGTGGCGAGAAAATGGTAAAGCCGTCATTTTAGGTGCGGTGATTGGTTTAGGTGGCTTATTTGGTTGGCATTATTATCAAGACTCCGTCGTTACTGGCCAAGAAGGCGCAGCGGCTGAATATGCTGAAACTATTCAAGCACTGAACAACAAAGGCTTAGATGCCTCTGATGAAGTTCAAACCTTTATTAACACTCACGCAAAGCGTGAGTACGCCGTTCTTGCTGCTCTTCAACTGGCTCAAGCACAAATTGCACAAGGCGATTTCAAGTCAGGCCTAACGCAACTTGAGTGGGCAAAAGCCAATACTAAAGATGAAGCTTTAGCACCGGTTATTACGTTACGCGCTGTTCGTGTAAAAGCAGAGCTTGGCGATATTGATG
Source organism: Vibrio ezurae NBRC 102218 (assembly GCF_000467185.1). GTDB lineage: Bacteria > Pseudomonadota > Gammaproteobacteria > Enterobacterales > Vibrionaceae > Vibrio > Vibrio ezurae. The sequence continues at coordinate 29,326 of NZ_BATM01000002.1, read as the reverse complement.
CTGCGATTGCAGAACTTGATGCGCTAAAAGCCGCTGGTTGGGAAGGTCGCATTGCTGAACTGAAAGGCGACTTATTGCTTCGCAATGGCGACAGTGAAGGCGCTTATACGGCATATTCAGCAGCACAACAAGCTGCCGATGCGAGCCAATCTATCCAGTTTAAACTTGACGATTTAGCCAAATAGGATCGCGTAGCATGCTAACTAACAAGTGGCTTCGTCGCATACTTCTCACTGCATTTACTGTAGCGTTAGTCGGGTGTGCTAGCGAAGAAGACACCATTATTATGGCGCCAGTGCCAGTTGTAGAAAGCCAATTTACCCCTTCTGTTGTCTGGTCGACTTCGGTGGGCGATGGTGTTGGTCAATATTTTTCGAAACTGACACCAGCCTATGCTTACGACAAAGTCTTTGTTGCTAGCCGTGATGGTGATGTCGCCGCATTTGATGCAACATCAGGTGATAAAGTCTGGTCTGTCGATTTAGAAAAAGACGTTCCTGCCCGTTTGTCTGGTGGCATTAAAGCGTCTTATGGCCAATTGTTCATCGGTAACGAAAATGGTGAAGTGATTGCTCTTGATGCACAGACAGGTGAAGAACGTTGGCGCGTTGAGGTAGACGGTGAAGTCCTGTCGGTACCGGAAACGGAATCAAACCTAGTGCTAGTACATACCACTCGCGGTGCTCTGATTGCTTTAGACGAAGAAACGGGTAACGAGAAGTGGACTGTGAGTACTGAAGTGCCAACGTTAACATTGCGTGGTACAAGCTCTCCAGTTGCTGTTTCTGGTGGTGTATTTTGGGGGACCTCAAACGGTCGTTTAGCCGCAGCACTAGTTGATCGTGGTCAAATGATCTGGCAGCAACCGGTTGGTACGCCAAAAGGCGCAACAGAGATCGATCGTTTAGTGGATTCTGACGCTCAGCCTCTTGTTGTCGGTAGCATGTTATATACTATTGGTATCAATGGTCAGTTGATTGCTATCGATCTTCGTTCTGGATCTCCGGCATGGAAACGCAATTATTCTTCGGCACAAAATATGGCGACAGATGGTCGTAATATTTATCTTGTGACGGATAAAGATCATATTGTTGCTGTGGATGCTCGTAGTGGTACTGAGCTATGGGAAAACCGCCAGTTAGAATACCGTTTGTTGACTGGACCTGCTGTTATCGATCGTAAACTGGTACTTGGAGATAGCGAAGGCTATCTGTATTGGCTAGATCGAAATACTGGTGAGTTTGTGTCTCAGCAGATGGAAGATGATAGCGGATTTGCCGTTGCCCCAATAGAGGTGGAAGACGGTTTCCTTATCACAACACGCAATGGCGACGTGAAGATGATGAAGATCAATTAGATCTCCAGACGTTCCCATAACGTGATATAATTCGCAATTGGCTCTTGACTGGAAACAGTTAAGAGCCGTTTTGTTATTAATTTTAGTGTCGTTATAGGTCATACCCATTCCGATAAATATGTGATCATACTTGCCGATAACATCGATGCCTTGTTGTTTTTATGAAGGCGCTTACGATGTGTTGCTGTGCATGTATTGTTTGATATCGGGTTTGATGAACACTGACTTATCCGAATTGGTATATGCAAATATTTACCAATAACGACACAACGCTTTTACTTTGAGGTCATTATGGTTCCAGTTGTTGCGCTTGTAGGGCGTCCTAACGTAGGGAAATCCACACTATTCAATCGCTTAACTCGTACTAGAGATGCGTTGGTTGCAGACTTTCCAGGTCTGACACGTGATAGAAAATACGGTCGAGCTAAGCTTGGCGAGCATGAGTTTATTGTTATCGATACCGGTGGTATTGACGGTACTGAAGAAGGTGTGGAAACCAAAATGGCAGAGCAATCGCTAGCGGCGATTGATGAAGCTGATGTGGTTTTATTTATGGTTGATGGCCGAGCGGGCTTAACCGTTTCGGATGAAGCCATTGCTAAGCATCTACGTAAGATCGAAAAACCTGCGATGTTGGTTGTCAATAAAGTCGATGGTATTGATGCGGATGCGGCGAGTGCTGAATTTTGGCAACTAGGCGTAGAAGATATGTATCAAATTGCCGCGGCACATGGTCGTGGTGTAACGGCATTGATCGATCGCGCGTTAGACCCATTTGCAGAAGCCCTGTTAAAAGAACACGGCGAAATCGAAGATCTAACGGGCTTTGAAGATGAAGAAGAGCAGTTAGAGTACACAGAAGAAGAAGCCGAAGAAGAATTTAAGCGTCTTCAAGATCAACCGATTAAGTTGGCGATTATTGGTCGTCCTAACGTGGGTAAATCAACCCTAACAAACCGTATTTTAGGGGAAGAGCGTGTCGTGGTTTACGATATGCCGGGCACAACGCGTGACTCTATTTATATCCCAATGGAAAGAGACGGACGCGAGTATGTATTGATTGATACTGCGGGCGTGCGTCGTCGTCGTCGTATTAACGAAACGGTAGAAAAATTCTCCGTAGTTAAAACCTTAAAAGCGGTTGAAGATGCCAACGTTGTACTGCTGGTTATCGATGCGCGCGAGAATATTTCAGATCAAGATCTTAGCTTGCTAGGCTTTGCATTAAATGCAGGTCGTTCCATCGTGATTGCGGTGAACAAGTGGGATGGGCTTGATACTGACGTGAAAGAACACGTGAAAAAAGAGCTTGATCGTCGTCTTGGTTTTGTTGATTTTGCACGTATTCACTTTATCTCAGCATTGCATGGTACCGGTGTTGGTAACTTATTCGAATCCGTTCAAGAAGCGTATAAGTCAGCGACAACTCGTGTGGGAACATCAGTTCTTACTCGCATTATGAAAATGGCAACGGACGATCACCAACCACCATTGGTTAGAGGCCGTCGTGTGAAGCTGAAATACGCTCACGCAGGGGGATATAACCCTCCAATCGTTGTTATACACGGTAATCAGGTGAACGAGCTTCCTGCGTCATACAAGCGCTTCTTAATGAACTACTACCGTCGCTCTCTAGAGATTATGGGTACGCCAATTCGTATTCAGTTCCAGAGCAGTGAGAACCCATTTGAAGGCAAGTCGAGTAAGATGACGATTTCTCAAGAGCGTAAGAAAAAACGTTTGTCGCAAATGCTTAAAGGCCGTAGTAAAAAATAAAGCCAGTGCAGTAAACTGTGTATGATTGAAAGCCACTTCCCCTATGAAGTGGCTTTTTTTGTCCGTAATAGGGTAAATTAGCTCTTAACTCAAGTAGATGATCTTTTTGGTTTATTCTGATATATCGTAATAATGACAGTGAGGTAGAGTTATTCACTATATATAATCCAAAAACAGCATATGTAACTTATGCTTTCGGTGTGTGGTTATATAAATGTTCTTTTTAAGGTAGAAGGCTGATCACACGCAATAAAGTAGAAGATCAAACAAAGATCATCTTAAAGCTGTAATGACCTGTTATTTAGTACGATTGGTATAAGGATAGGCTATCAAAGCGACAAGCTTAGAGTGTGTTTCATAAAACTCACATTACTGACGTCAGCTATGTAAAACTATAGGCTATGTTAAATAGGGTTGGTTTTTCGCTGAGTCAAGTTCGATAGTTCGATTGGTAATATATAGTGGAGAGAAAATACATGGCAGAGAACGTGTGTCCTGAGTGTCACCAAGAATTGCAGTGGGATGGTCAGTATTATTGTACTGATTGTCAGGCTCACTATAAAAAAAGCGCCTTCTGCCCGGATTGCGAGGCTGAGCTTGAAAAATTACAGGCGTGCGGAGCAGCCAGTTACTTTTGTAATGCCAAGTGCAACGAGCTTAAGTCCAAGTCTCGAGCTCGTTTTGAGTTTACGCGAATAGACTAACCTTGCGAGCTACTGGTGTTTATCGTCGAGCTGACTTCACCATCGGCAAAACGGGTGACTAAAGTATCGCCTGCTTTCAACTGCGTAGATTGGGTGACCACCTTGCCAGCTTTACTAGAGATTGAATAACCGCGACGCATGGTGGCTAATGGGCTTACAGCATCCAGTTTTTCAGTTAACAATTCAAACTGATGTTTATCTTGGCGAATTTGCCCTTGAATCGCTTTTTTCAAACGCTGTTCTAGGTAGCTTAGGTTTTGTTGCTGCTTGGCAATTTTGTTGGCAGGAGCATGCATTTCAAGACGCATTTGCAAGCGAGCTAACTGTTGTTTGGTATTATTGAGCTGGGCAAGCATTGCACGCTTTAATTGTGCTTCTTTTTCATCTAACTGCTGGCTTTGTTTTTGCAATTGATGTTTTGGATGCAGCTTTTCCAGTCGATGCTCTTGAATTAAGATTTGTTGCTGCTGCTGGGTTAGATAACGGGTCATCGCATTGATAAGCTGCTTTTGCTTTGCGAGCAGCCCTTGCAACTTAAAGCTCTGATCTCGGCTCACTAACTCAGCGGCGGCCGATGGTGTTGCGGCGCGCACATCGGCAACGAAATCCGCAATGGTAACATCCACTTCATGACCCACTGCACTGATAATTGGAATTTGGCTAGAGGCGATGGTTCGCGCCACAATCTCATTGTTAAAGCACCAAAGGTCTTCTAACGAGCCGCCACCACGACCTACAATCAATACGTCACACTCATTGCGTGCATTGGCTAAGCCAATCGCTTGAGCAATGCTAATAGACGCACTGTCCCCTTGAACCATCGTTGGGTAGATGATCACCGGTAGACTAGGATCGCGTCTTTTTAATACCTGCAAAATATCATGCAATGCTGCGCCAGTAGAAGAAGTGATGATGCCAATGCATTTTGGGTGCTCAGGTAACAGTAATTTATTGGACTGAGCAAAGAGGCCTTCAGCAGCCAATTGCATTTTTAATTGATCAAACTGTTGCTGTAGACGACCATCTCCCTCTGGCTGCATGGATTCGATGATCAGCTGATAATCACCGCGCGGCTCATAGAGGGACAAGCGAGCTTTAACCAGAACCTGTTTGCCGTTTTCTGGGCGAAATGTTACGCGACGATTATTACCACGGAACATGGCACATTTTACTTGGGCGCGGGAATCTTTAAGGGTTAAATACCAATGTCCTGAAACAGGAGATGAGAAATTGGAAATTTCACCAATCAGCCAAACCACTCCCATCTCATTTTCTAGGAGTAAGCGCACTTCAGCATTGAGGCGTGAAACAGTAAAAATATTGTTAGATTGCGGGGAGGGCAAATTGACGCTCTTCAGACATGAGTATGGAAGATAGCTCCAATATACTACACAGCAATGGGTAAAAGGCAAATTTATTTTTAAAAAATGAGTAGCAAAACGATTGCGCTCTGCGTATAATCCCACCGCAATATCAATTCCAACTCATTTATACAAAGCGTATAAATAATTGGTTTCCTACTTCACCACCTCTATTGTGAGATATTGCAAATGTTACGTATTGCCAAAGAAGCGCTGACCTTCGACGACGTCCTACTGGTTCCAGCTCACTCCACCGTTCTCCCAAATACAGCGGATCTTCGCACCCGCTTGACGAAGAATATCAATCTAAATATTCCAATGATTTCTGCATCTATGGATACAGTTACAGAAGCTCGCTTAGCTATTGCATTAGCTCAAGAGGGTGGTATTGGTTTTATTCATAAAAACATGCCTATTGCTTTGCAAGCCGAGATGGTTCGCCAAGTTAAAATCTTTGAAGCTGGCATCGTTTCTGATCCCGTTACTGTTCGCCCAGATCAAACCATTGATCAAGTGCTTAAGTTAACAGAGAAACACGGTTTTGCAGGTTTCCCTGTGGTTACTGATAGCCAAGAGCTCGTGGGTATTATCACTGGCCGTGATATTCGTTTCGTTACGGATATGAGCAAAACGGTTTCAGAAGTAATGACACCGAAAGAGCGTCTAGCTGCGGTTAAAGAAGGCGCATCTCCTGAAGAAGTTCAAGAGAAAATGCACGAAGCTCGCGTAGAGAAAGTCTTGGTTGTTAATGAAGAATTTAAACTTCGTGGCATGATCACAGCAAAAGATTTCTACAAAGCAGAGCGTAAGCCTAATGCTTGTAAAGATGAGCGTGGCCGTCTACGTGTAGGCGCAGCTGTTGGCGCTGGTGCTGGTAACGAAGAACGTGTCGCTGCTCTTGTAGAAGCTGGCGTTGACGTGCTACTTATCGACTCTTCTCACGGTCACTCTGAAGGCGTACTAAACCGCATTCGTGAAACTCGCGCCGCTTACCCTGATCTAGAAATTATCGGTGGTAACGTAGCAACTGGCGCAGGTGCTCGTGCTCTAATCGACGCAGGTGTTAGTGCTGTTAAAGTGGGCATCGGCCCGGGTTCAATCTGTACTACGCGTATCGTTACTGGTGTTGGTGTTCCTCAAGTGACTGCTGTGGCAGACGCTGCTGAAGTTGCTGCAGAATTTGATATTCCAGTTATCGCTGACGGTGGTATCCGTTTCTCAGGTGATATCTGTAAAGCTATCGTAGCGGGCGCATCTTGTGTGATGGTTGGTTCTATGTTCGCAGGTACTGAAGAAGCACCGGGTGAAGTCATTCTTTACCAAGGTCGTTCATACAAGTCTTACCGTGGTATGGGTTCTCTTGCAGCTATGTCTCAAGGCTCATCTGACCGTTACTTCCAAACAGATAACGCAGCGGACAAACTTGTTCCTGAAGGTATCGAAGGTCGCATCGCTTACAAAGGTCGCCTAAAAGAAATCGTTCACCAACAAATGGGCGGTTTGCGTTCTAGCATGGGTCTAACTGGCTCTGCAACGATCGAAGATATGCGTACTAAAGCTGAGTTTGTTCGTATTTCTGGCGCTGGTCTGAATGAATCACACGTACACGACGTGCAGATCACCAAGGAAGCTCCAAACTACCGCCTAGGTTAATATTTGCATCGCTGAATCCCTTGAGTTCAAGTCAAGGGATTCAATTTAGCAAAAACAAACCTAACTGCCTCTATTTATAGGGGTAACAGATTATTTAAAGTTTTGGAGGCCATTTGCCTCCATCCATCTAATACTATTGAGATTTCTAAATGACAAAGAATATCCACGACCAACGTATTTTGATCCTAGATTTTGGTTCTCAGTACACTCAACTTGTCGCGCGTCGCGTTCGTGAAATTGGTGTTTACTGTGAGCTATGGAGCTGGGATGTAGAAGAAGCGGATATCCGTGAATTTAATCCTGACGGCATCATCCTTTCTGGTGGTCCAGAAAGTGTAACTGAAGCAAATTCTCCTCGCGCTCCTCAATATGTTTTTGATTCTGGTGTTCCTGTATTGGGCGTATGTTACGGCATGCAAACAATGGCTGAACAACTTGGCGGCAAGGTTGCAGGTTCTAACGAACGTGAGTTCGGCTATGCACAGGTTAAAGTTGTTGAAGAATCCTCTCTATTCCAAGGTATTGAAGACGCTATTGCTGAAGACGGCAACGCACTGTTAGATGTGTGGATGAGTCACGGTGATAAAGTAGTCGAAATTCCTTCTGACTTTACTAAGATTGCCGAAACAGAAACTTGTCCGTTTGCTGCTATGGCAAATGAAGAGAAGAAATACTACGGTGTTCAATTCCACCCAGAAGTAACGCATACTCGCCAAGGCGCACGTATGTTAGAAAACTTCGTTATCAACATCTGTGGTTGTGAAAAATTGTGGACATCACAATCCATCATCGATGATGCAATTGCTCGTATTAAAGAGCAAGTGGGCGATGATGAAGTGATTCTTGGCCTTTCTGGCGGCGTTGATTCTTCTGTTGTGGCTATGCTAGTTCACCGCGCTATCGGCGATAAACTGACTTGTGTATTCGTTGATAACGGCCTGCTTCGTTTGAATGAAGGTGAGCAAGTGATGGATATGTTTGGCGATCACTTCGGACTAAACATCATCAAAGTGGAAGCGGAAGATCGTTTCTTAGAAGCACTGAAAGGTCAATCTGATCCAGAGCAAAAACGTAAGACTATCGGTCACGTATTTGTTGACGTATTTGATGAAGAATCGAAGAAGCTGAAAAATGCTAAATGGCTAGCGCAAGGTACTATCTACCCTGACGTTATCGAATCTGCGGCGTCTAAAACAGGTAAAGCGCACGTGATTAAGTCGCACCATAACGTGGGCGGTTTGCCTGACGATATGGAAATGGGCTTAGTTGAACCATTGCGTGAACTGTTTAAAGATGAAGTACGTAAGATTGGTCTAGAGCTAGGTCTGCCATACAACATGCTTTACCGTCACCCATTCCCAGGTCCTGGTCTAGGTGTTCGCGTTCTTGGCGAAATCAAAAAAGAGTACTGTGATTTGCTACGTCGCGCCGATGCTATCTTTATTGAAGAACTGCACAACGCCGATCTTTACCACAAAGTATCGCAAGCCTTTACGGTATTCCTACCAGTACGCTCAGTTGGCGTAATGGGCGATGGCCGTAAATACGATTGGGTTGTATCGCTACGTGCTGTAGAAACCATCGACTTTATGACCGCGCATTGGGCACATCTGCCATACGACTTCCTAGGTAAGGTTTCAAACCGCATTATCAACGAAGTAGACAGTATTTCACGTGTTGTTTACGATATTTCAGGTAAACCACCTGCAACTATCGAATGGGAATAAGCCTGCGCTTTTTCTCGTTTTAGATAATCAGTGATACAAAAACCCGTGAGCCATCAGTCTTACGGGTTTTTTTATTGTGACGCAAAATTAGGACATATAGCGGTAGGCGTGCGAAAATAAACGCAATTAGATTAATCGGTAAATAGAAGTATTAGAAATGGCAAAACTGACCCTTCAAGAACAAATGCTAAAAGCTGGCTTAGTGAATGAGAAAAAGCTAAAGAAAGCCAAGAAAGGCGCTAAGAAGTCTCGCGTACAATCACGAGAAGCAAAGGCCGCTGCAGAAGAAAACCGTTTAGCTCAACAAGAGCGTGACAAAAAGATCAACCAAGAGCGTGAACAGCAACGTTTGGCTAAAGAGTTAAAAGCGCAAGTTAAACAGTTGATTGATATGAACCGCATCGATACTTCAAAAGGTGAGATCAAGTACAATTTTACTGACGGTACTTTAGTGAAATCTTTGTATGTTGAGGAGTTAAATCGCACTCAGCTTATTAAAGGTATTTTGAGTATTGCTCGTGACGGCGAAAGCTATGCGGTGATCCCAACGGTTGTGGCAGAAAAAATCGCAACGCGAGTGCCAGAGGCGATTGTTGAAACCATTAAGCCTGAAGAAGAGGCTCCTGATGAAGATGACCCATATAAAGACTTTGTCGTACCTGACGATTTAATGTGGTAAGCAGGATCGTCCCCCGATTTTTTGGGGTGGGTAGCACTCACTTAGTAGCTGAGTATTAGGGTAGCGAAGTGCTGCCCTTTTTTGTGTCATGATAGATCGCGCTCAGTTATAGCGAGCTATTTATAGCAAATAATAGGTCACTCTACTTTGCCCTTGAGCATTTTTCCTGCGCTGTTTCTGAACACTTGCTTAGTGTGGTTGGTATTAAGCAATTAGATAGAATAGGGGGAAATTAATCTTGTCTAATTCAGGTCTGATAAAGAGAGCGAATAATTTATACCAATTGCAGTCATTATCAGGTCATCCTAGCGAGTCTCAATGCACTTTGTTACAAGCATTGAGTCTTTGTTATCTCTAGACGTTGAATTATTGTTGTTGGTCTTATTGGATAATCGTACCCTTTCGGTGACAATAGACAGTCACGAAAGGTTTAGCAGGGAAGCAACGGAACGGATTATGAAAAAATTACTCACAGCACTACTGACGTTTGGTACGGCAATGTGTATGACGTTTGGAGTAGGCGCGAAAACTCTGGATTGGGATCACATCGAAAAAAATGCACAAGGCCAAACGGTTTATTTTCATGCTTGGGGCGGAAGTCAGGAGATCAATCGCTATATTCAATGGGCGAATACACAACTTCAGCAGCGCTATGGTGTGACATTAAAGCACGTTAAAGTGTCAGATATTGCAGAGAGTACCCCTCGTTTAATCGCCGAAAAAGCCGTAGGAAAAAGTGACGGTGGCAGTATTGATCTGGTCTGGATCAATGGTGAGAATTTTAAATCTATGAAAGAGAACCAACTGTTGTTTGGCCCTTTCACACAAGCACTACCCAACTGGAAGTACGTAGACCAGTCACTGCCTGTGACGGTCGACTTTTCAGAACCTACCGATGGCTTAGAGGCGCCTTGGGGCGTAGGACAACTGGTTTTCATTTACGATCAAGCACAGCTAAGCGCACCACCGACCTCGTTTGCGCAGATGTTGAGTTATGCCAAAGCGCATCCTAATCGTTTGAGTTACCCTAAGCCTCCTGAATTTCATGGTAGTAGCTTTCTAAAAGCCTTACTGATTGAATTATCTAATAATGATCCAGCCTTGTCGAAGCCAGTAACCGAGCAAGAGTTTGCTAGGTTGAGCCCATTACTGTGGAATTATCTTGATGAATTTCATCGCGTAGCTTGGCGTAGTGGTAAGCAGTTTCCGAAAGGGACAGCAGAGATGACTCGCTTGTTAGATGACGGACAATTAGATATGGCCCTGACTTTTAATCCGAATGCGGTATATTCAGCGCAAGCGGCAGGCAACCTTGAGCCGAGCACTAAACCCTATGCGATGAGCGCAGGTGCGTTATCGAATATCCACTTTTTAGCGATTCCTTGGAATGCCTCGGCTAAAGAAGGGGCATTGGTTGCGATTAACTTTTTATTAAGCCCAGAAGCTCAATCACGCAAAGGTGATTTGAATATCTGGGGAGACCCTTCAGTGTTAGAGCGTCAATACTTGCAAGGCAGTGCGCAAAACTCTGAGAAATTTAATGCGATTGATGAGCCTCACCCAAGCTGGCAAGTTATGCTAGAGAAAGAATGGCTTAAGCGCTACGGACAATGATTTAATATGCTTCGATTTTTTTACGCACTCGTTGTTGTAGTGTGCGTATTGCCTACTATTCCAGGCATGCTGGGTGTCGTGTCATCGTCACTCAGCTTTATTCCTCCTTTAGGTATGCACTCCTTTTCTTTGACTGGCTTTGAGCAGGTATTGGCATGGAGTGGCGTGTGGCGCTCTATCGGCTTGACGCTATTTTCTGCACTGCTCAGTAGCTATCTTGCTTGTTTGATTAGTTTTGCGATATTACAACGTTGTTGGGATACGCGCTGGTGGAAAAAAATAGAAGTGTCGCTGTCGCCACTGCTTTCCATTCCGCACGTGGCCTTTGCTATTGGCTTTGCATTTTTGTTTGACCCTACAGGGCTTGGAGTGCGCTTAGTGCATGCGCTCTTTGGCTACGACTTGAACCAAGCATCGGCGCATAAATTGGCCTTTTTAATTCACGATCCACATGCGTTGGGATTGGTGATCATGCTGGCATTGAAAGAAGTCCCGTTTCTACTATTGATGAGCATTCCAATCTTAAAGCAACTGGAGATTGAAAAAACAGAAAAGATCACAGCATCTATGGGGTATGATCGTACTCAGATGTGGTGGAAAACGCTTTTTGTACAATGGTTTGTTAAGTTACGCTTTCCTATGTTAGCGGTGTTGGCATATAGCTTGTCAGTGGTGGATGTGGCGTTAATTGTCGGGCCGACCAATCCGCCGACTTTTGCTGTCTTAGTGTGGCAATGGTTTAACGACCCTGACTTATCTTTGCTTCCAAGAGCGTCATCAGGCGCAATCGTGCTGTTTATGATAGCCAGCTTAGTCATCGCTTTTGCGCGAGTTGTTGAATGGGTTATCTGTCGATGGGCAAGATCGTGGCAAGTTTCAGGCAGACAAGGTTGTGCTTTGCCGGGGCGATCTTTGTTTGGTTCAATGTTGTTATTGACGGGTGCAATGCTGCCTTTGATGATGCTGTGGAGTGTCGCGCATCGTTGGCGTTTTCCTGATCTCTTACCCAGCCGCTATTCACTGAGATTTTGGGAATACGAATGGTCAGGTATTCTTAGCACGATAGAACAAAGTCTAAGTTTAGCGCTCGTTTCGGGCACTATTGCTGTGCTATTGGCATTGATTGCCCACGAATATCGAATTCGATATCGCTGGCAAATACCGGGATACATTATTGCGGTCCCGATGTTGATTCCCCAACTGTCTATTTTGTTTGGCTTGCAAGTGAGCACTCTTTTTATTGGTGGAGATCATCATTGGCTATGGGTGTGTTGGGCGCATCTCTTTTTTGCTTTCCCCTTTGTTTATCTGTCTCTGGATGGTCCGTGGCGCAGTTACAATGAAGGGATGACTCGCGTGGCGCTCAGCCTAGGTAAAACACCCTTACAGGTCTTTTTTAAAGTGAAGCTTCCTTTAATGTTTCCTGCTATTTTGTTTGCTTGGGCTATTGGCATTAGTGTCAGTCTTTCTCAGTATCTTCCGACGTTAGTGCTAGGGGCGGGCAGAGTATCCACACTCACAACAGAAGCGGTAGCGTTATCCAGTGGCTTTGATCGGAGGGTGACGGCTATTTACGCTTTATGGCAAGCACTGTTGCCGCTGATTTTCTTCTTTATAGCGATACTGGGCAGCCGTATTTATAGCCGATACCTGAGAGCACCGCTCTCTTTGAACCTAAATAAAAGGGCTTTTATTAAATGAGTCTGTGTCTTAAAGATCTGACGGTGTATAAGTCAGATGGAACCTTGCTATTCAATAAGTTGAATATGAGTATTCACTCTGGTGAAGTGGTCTCTTTAATGGGCCCCAGTGGATGTGGAAAGTCGACCTTGTTAGACATTATTGCAGGGCACTTGTCGGCGGAGTTTACTTATCAAGGTGAAGTGCATTTAAATCAGCGCCGCTTAGATTCTATGGCAGCGCATCAGCGTAGAGTAGGGATCCTTTTTCAAGACGACTTACTGTTTCCGCATCTTAATGTATGGGAAAACTTGGCGTTTGCATTACCTAACACAGTGAAGGGGCAAAGCAGAAAAGAAACAGCCCTACAGGCCCTACAACAAATTACGTTAACTCAACTGGCTGACTCGTACCCAGAGCAGATTTCAGGTGGTCAGAGAGCGAGGGTGAGCCTCACGAGAATGTTGCTCGCTAAACCAGAAGTTGCTTTATTGGATGAGCCATTCAGTAAACTTGATACGCAACTTCGCTCACAGTTTCGGGACTGGGTATTTGAACAATTAAAGCAGGCAAATATTCCTGCATTAATGGTTACGCACGATGAGCAAGATATTCCTCACAACAGCGTAACACTGAATTGGCCATGGGAGACTCATCATGCTGGATAGTTATAGTGTTAAGGTGATTCGCTGGCCTTTAGCTCAAGGGGCAAAGGTGCTTGATGGCGTAGGCGTAACGGCAAATCAAACCACGCTATTTGGCTTTGCATTAGGGTGCATGGCATTTCCTATGCTGATACTAGAGCAGTACAGCATTGCATTGCTGTTTATTGTTCTTAATCGAATTTGCGATGGTTTAGATGGCGCTCTGGCAAGAAGGCAGGGGATTACGGATGCTGGTGGCTTCTTGGATGTCAGCTTAGATTTCTTATTTTATTCCTTAATGCCGCTTGGCTTTATATTAGCGAACCCAGAAATGAATGGCACAGCTGGGGCTTTCTTGCTGTTTTCTTTTGTCGGAACAGGGAGCAGTTTCTTAGCCTTTGCTGTTATGGCAGGGAAGCGGGGTATTGATAATCCTGTATATAAGCATAAGTCATTGTATTACATGAGCGGACTAACCGAAGGTACAGAAACCATCGCCTGCTTTATTTTAATGTGTCTGCTCCCTCATTACTTTGCTGCTTTGGCTATTGTGTTTGGGTGCATGTGTTGCTTTACGACAGCCACTCGTATCTATTCTGGCTTTCAAACCTTACAAGACGTTTAATGTGTAGGGTTACTGAAGGTTAAATCAGTAGCCCAACTTGTTTCCTTCAGTTATTTTTGCCACATATCCATTCAAATCCCTTTCTATGCAACCTTGCGCACTCCATCAGTTTTCCTAACGCTGCTGTTCAAAACTACTAGATATTATTTTGGTTCCCGCTCTCTTAATCTAAATGGGCTTTCACGAAAACACCTTTTGTGAAAGCACTCAATGTAAACGAGTGATTTAGGTCATTCAAAGAGAAGGAGGAAACTATGCCAATAAAACGCCCGATCCCAGAATTGGTTGATCTTAGCTCGTCTGCGACGAAGCCAAGCCTAACCATGCAAGCTGCGGATTATGGGCATAAAAAAGTACTTAAATCTTTTAAGCAGTCGTTTGTATTAGCGGTGTTTGCCGGTGCCTTTATCGCATTAGCATTTGTCTTTTACATCACGGTTACCACTGGTGCTCACAATAGTGGTTGGGGGCTCACCCGTTTCATTGGTGGGGTCGCTTTTAGCCTTGGTTTGATGCTGGTAGTGGTGTGCGGTGGGGAGTTGTTTACGAGCACAGTATTAAGCTCTGTCGCTTGGGCACAAAAAAGAGTCACGACTAAACAGCTATTAGGGTGTTGGGCTCGTGTTTACGCGGGAAACTTTGTTGGCGCTATGCTCACCCTTGCTTTCATTATGATGGCAAAAATGCACATCCTTGATCATGGAAACTGGGGGCTTAATGCGCTGAGTATCGCCAGTCATAAGCTCGAGCATTCTTGGTGGCAAGCCTTCTCTTTAGGAGTGATGTGTAATCTCCTTGTGTGCTTAGGCATTTGGATGAGCTTTAGTAGCAAAGAAAGTGCAGGAAAAGCGTTTTTAGTGCTGCTTCCTGTTGCCATGTTTGTCAGTTCTGGCTTTGAGCACAGTATTGCCAATATGTTTATGGTGCCACTGGGAATCGTGATTAAGGCGAGCGCTGATACACAACTGTTGAATACGGCCATAGAAGCTGGAATTCATATAGAACTACTGACGATAAAACAATTTATTACTGCCAATTTACTTCCAGTCACGTTGGGAAATATTTTTGGTGGTGCTGTTTTGGTCGGACTTGCTTATTGGAGTATTGAGCCAAAACAAAGCTCAAACTCGTCAATTTACCCGATTAAAAATACCGATATTAATCTTTCATATTTAAATTCATTGGAGCATGCCATGTTAGAACAAATGAAACGTTTACGAGTTGCTGATCTAGCCTCTGACAATCAAATCACTTTCTCTGAAGAGCTCAACTGCAAAGCTGCACTTAAGTTATTAATCGAAAATGAGCAAGCGGGTGCCGCTGTAATCAGTGATGATCATCAATTACAGGGATACATTTCACAACAAGATCTTCTGCGAGGTTTATGGGGCGAAGACTTTGATTCAGAAGTTGCTGTATCAGTAAAAGAATATATGCAATCACCAGTTTATACCTTGTCACCGGAGCAAAGCATTTTATCGGCTCTTGAGCCTATGATTGTTGACCAAGATACCTTGTACCCGGTAAATCAAGGTGGCTTTTATATGGGAGGAGAAGTTCTCTCCTTTAAAGAGCGCTTAGCAAAAGCGGCCAGCAAAATGCCAAGTGCATACCCTGTTGTATTTAACGGTAAGTATGTTGGATTGCTGACACGTGACGCGATTGCACAGTGGGTGGTTAATTTCAATCAGCCACAGATGCAACAAAAGAAGGATTTATCGGTCGCTTAATATTCAGTGACGATATAAGGGGCTGTGTCGCCCTCATTAAAACAGCACAACTAAGTTTTTAGGTCACGCAGGGGTCCAATCCTTGCGTGGCTTGAAAGATTTACCCTTGGTCAATCTTCTTGCCTCCGAAAGTAAGCACTCCCTTAATGGCGATTCAGCGCTGTCATTTCTCCAGATAAAAGAAATTTCCCTTTGCATATTCAGCTGTGGCGTGGGTAATACGACCAGTTGATTGTTTTCCAGTTCAGGTAATATATCCAGATAAGGAACACATCCAAGGTAACTGCCATTTGCCACCAGAGATTTAATCACCCGAATACTTTCATATTCTTTCCATACTTTGATGTTGTCGATATAACCATGAATGGCTCCATCAAAGATGCGACGAGTACCCGCACCAGGCTCTCTTAATATCCATTTTGCTTGTTCTAGCTGTGCCAGAGTTACTTGTTTGTATTGAGCAAAAGGATGGTTTGGTGAGGAGACAATCACTAAATCATCATCTAACCAATGCTCTTGTTGCAGACGGCTATCGGTATTACGACCTTCGATGATACCCACATCACAATCGTAGTTGAGCAAAGACTCAATGACGTTTTCTGTGTTTTCAATGTTCAATTTTATTCGCATTTCAGGGAAGTCGTTATCAATTTTACTGATGAGCGATGGAACAAGATGTTTAGCTGCGGTTTGGCTAGAGCAAAGGCTTAACGTGCCACTGATCAGGTGCTGGTCGTGCAAACCAAATTCGATTTGTTGCGCCTCTTGTAGCAAATGTTTTGCTCTTGGGCGTAGCCAGTGACCCCAATGGCTTAACACCAATCGGTTCCCTTGACGGTTGAATAGAGGTCGATCGAGTACCGACTCCAATTGAGAGAGAGACATACTGACAGCGGACTGTGTCATCGACAGTTTTTTAGCGGCAATACTTACGCTTTCATAACTGGCTACGGCATCGAAAACAGCGACTTGCTTTAAGGAAAATTTAAACATGCAACCCTCATTATTGAAAACTAAGTATCAGTTTTATTGAAGTATAGATTTTGCGCTATTTAGGCATGCAGTTCAATATTTATTCTATTTATATCAAGGCTTAAGTGTAAGTAGTTGCATATTTTGAGGGGCAGATCTATTCCGATGCTGAAAATTTACGGGCAATGGGTGTTGTAGTTTCTATACTGAATTTGTATATTAATCGCCATTCGACGATAAAGGAGATGATTTATGACCGATTGCCAAGTGAAAAAGTGCCAAGCACCGACTATCTCTGTAGAAGATGAGAAGCAAGAGCAAGAACTCGCCTCATTGGCAAAAGCGATATCACATCCTGCACGAATTAGAATTTTAAAGGTATTGTTGGAGCTAGAGTTAAAAGGTGGATGCTTAAACGGTGTTTTAGTTGGGCAACTGGGTTTAGCACAATCTACCGTATCCGAACATTTGAGAATATTACGCGAGGCAGGGCTTGTTCGCAGTGAACCTCAACCGCCTAAGGTGTGTTATCGAATAGAAATGCCTGCAATGAAAAGAATCCAACACCTACTTGATAGCTTATTCTAACAATAGGTGTTGAATATGATGGGTAGGTTACAATACTATCAATCGTTGTTCGACGATTAACGAATGAAAGTGAACATATATAAATGGACATAAGATAAGAGTGACTTGTTATGAGTAATGAAATAAAGGGCAAAGCCCCAACACTGAGTTTTCTTGATAGATACTTAACCCTATGGATATTTCTAGCCATGGCAGTCGGTGTCGCTATTGGTGCCTTATTCCCGCAAGTTGCTGAGCTTAATGAGGCGATGTCGATTGGCAGTACCAATATCTTATTGGCGATTGGTCTGATTTTGATGATGTACCCACCGCTAGCAAAAGTCGATTACAGTTTGCTAGGTAAAGTGGCTCAAGATAAGCAGGCCATCAAACTCTCGTTGATCATGAACTGGCTAGTCGGTCCTATTTTGATGTTTGTATTAGCGCTGGTATTTCTTGGCGATCACCCCGGCTATATGGTGGGGATTATTCTTATTGGTCTAGCTCGCTGTATTGCGATGGTACTGGTGTGGAATGATATCGGTGGCGGAAATAAAGAGTATGGCGCTGCTTTAGTTGCGCTAAACAGTGCTTTCCAAATTGTGACTTATAGCTTTATGGCTTGGTTGTTCATTACCGTATTGCCTCCTATTTTTGGTTATACCGGAATGGAAGTGAATATATCCATGGCGGATATTGCGCAAAGTGTATTTATCTATCTTGGTATTCCATTTTTAGCGGGTTTCTTAGGGCGTAAAATACTGATCTCAGCGAAAGGTGAGCAATGGTATAACGAAGTATACATTCCGCGTATTTCACCGATTACTCTTATTGCATTATTGGCGACAATTGTCCTAATGTTCAGTTTGAAAGGTGAGATGATTCTTGAGTTACCCATGCATGTGGTTCGTATTGCAATCCCGTTGACTATTTATTTTGTCACGATGTTTTTTGTTAGTTTTTATGTCGGTAAGCGTTTGGGTATTCCTTACGATAAGAATGCGTCAATTGCTTACACTGCAACAGGAAACAACTTTGAATTAGCGATTGCCGTTTCTATTGCGGTATTTGGTATCAACTCCGATCAGGCTTTTGCTGGAGTCATTGGGCCATTGATTGAAGTACCTGTTTTAATTGCATTGGTGAATGTCGCGCTGCGTATGAAAACAAAATATGAGAATAAGTAAGCTTAACCTCAAATAAGTAAAGCCAGTCATAGACTGGCTTTATCTTTTTTAGCTCCTAAAAATCGTGTTGATTAAGATATTTTTCTTAAACGTACAAAAATCCTATTTTTCAAAGCTTTATATTCTTTATTTATGCCACTTTGCTCACATTTTTCACTTAATAATAAGTGTGATTAGTGTCATGTAAAACCCCATTAATCTGCGTAAAAATCCGATCTCTTAGACTCTTTCAGAGTCCGGTAGGTGATCTAAGTAGCATTTGCTTTTGTCGCTAATATCAGCAATCCAACTCATACAATATAGTTAATTCATCAGTCAGGTTTGTGTCTATTACAGAGGTTAGGCGATGAAAACTCAAGCAGAGATAGCAAAAGATGCTATTGAACTAGTTACCCCATCTATTGAGCGATTATTTGAAAGAACCAATCGCAAAGAGCTGCATATTGTAGTGATGGACCCTAGAGTAAAACCTTGGGAGTCTTCATTTGAAGAAGCGATTTTAGTGGAGTCTTCACTGGGCAATCCTGAGCAATGGACCATCCCATTTGATGACTTTGCTCGTAAGAAAGCAAAACAAGCATGGCGTAATTCTCGCGCCAATATGACGAATCAAACCCTGCACACCGCATCGCTTAGCGAAGACGACCTACTGTTTTATGGCTCTTTTGTTTATGGAGACGTCGTAGTGGGTTGTAGTGGTGTGGAGCAATGGTACGACATGCTTATCAGTGGTTGGATTGCGGTGGCAATTGAGCAACTGTGCATGGCGGAATATCAAAATAATAAAATCAAAAACCCTACGCAAATTACTCGAAACTAATAACTTTACCTACAAATTATAGAAACAAAAGGAATTATCATGAGCAAACTTCTTAAGTCACTTCTTGTTGCCGCTGGCATCATGGTATCAGCAACGGCTGTTGCCGCAGATTACCCGAGCAAAAATATTCGTCTAGTGGTTCCTTTTGGCGCCGGTGGCGGTACGGATGCAGTAGGTCGTACTCTTGCGAATTCAGCAAAAGACATCCTAGGTCAGAACATCGCAGTAATGAACCGTACTGGTGGTGCTGGCGCTGTAGGTATGAGCTTTGGTGCTCAGCAGCGTCCTGACGGTTACACACTAACCGTGGTAACTCGTGAGATTGCTTCTCTACCGCAAATGGGCTTAATGCAGCACGATGCGAGTGACTTTAAACTGATTCGTATGGTGAACCTTGATCCTGCGGTAGTGCTGGTTTCTGCGGACAGCCCATACAACACGATCAACGACCTTATTGCAGAAGCAAAGAAAGGCGATGGCGTAGTTAAGTTTGCTTCAACAGCAGCGCCAAACTTCTACCTAATGGCTCTAGAAAAAGACCAAGGTATCAAACTAAATGCAATTCCTTACAACGGTGCATCTGAAGCGATTCCTGCGGTACTAGGTAAGCACACTGACGTAACTATGGTTACTCCGGGTGAAGCTATTGCTCAGCTACGTTCAGGCCAACTTAAAGCACTAGGTGTTATGTCTGAAGAGCGCATCGCTTTCTTGCCAGAAGTTCCAACTCTTAAAGAGCAAGGCGTTGATGTAGTAACAGGTACATGGCGTGGTATTGGCGCTCCTAAAAATACGCCAGATGCTGTTATCGAAACTCTAGGTAAAGCATTTGACCAAGCAATGGCATCTCCTGAATTTAAAGAGTTCATGAAAAAAGGTGCGATGACTATTCATAACATGAATGCAGAAGAGTTCACTTCTTTTGTTGAGCAAGACACCAAGAATCTTGGCGCTCTAATCAACTAGTTTTTAAACACTTACTTTCGCTCGGGAGCCCTATTCAAGGGCTCCCAATTTCTTTGAAATTCAGCTTTTTCGGGTAGCATTATGATTAATAGAAATGTTGTCTTCCCATCCCTGATCATTGCCCTAAGCGCAGTTATTTTGGTTTTTATCGGTCAATTCGCAGAACCTCGTTTTCAAGACGCGAGTGTTGATGCAAAGTTTTTTCCTACCGCAATTGCAATTGCACAAATTCTTATTTGTATTGCGCTGTTAGTGCAACATAAATTGAAATCTATAGATGCTGAAAAGCAACCCGCTATTTTCTCTAAAATGGCGCTATTTGGCGTGGCATTCTTAATTGGGTACGCGTTTTTGATTAGCTTGATTGGTTACTTATTGGCGAGTCTAGTCGCATTTACTGTTTACTTAATGCTATTCAAAGTGAAAAAGCCATTGTATTACGTCGTGGCTTGGGCGTTTGTGTTTGGTGTTTATTACTTATTTGGTGAGGTGTTCTATATCGCACTTCCTGAAGGTTTGTTTTATTAAGGAGGCGGTATGATTGAACATTTATTGAATGGCTTACTGACCGCGTTCAGCCCAGCTGTTTTACCTATTCTTATTTTTGGTGTGGTAGGGGGAATCGTACTTGGTGCCCTACCAGGACTGACCGCAACCATGGGTGTGGCAATTCTATTGCCATTTACATTTGGTATGGAACCGACCGCGGCGCTAGTGATGCTGATCGGTGTATATATCGGTGGTATATACGGTGGTTCGATAGCGGCCATTTTATTAAAAACACCGGGTACTCCCGCCTCCGCCGCCACGGTTCTTGATGGACATACCTTAGCGGCCAAAGGACAGGCGGCAAGAGCGTTAAGTATCTCGGCTATCGCCTCGTTTGTCGGCGGACTGATCAGTACCATAGTTTTAATCGCGATTGCGCCTTTATTAGCTAACTTTGCGCTGCGTTTTAATGCTCCTGAATACTTTGCGTTAGCTTTATTTGGTTTAACTATTATTGCCAGTGTGTCAGCACAAAATATTTTGAAGGGCTTGCTTGCAGGTACCATAGGTTTGCTAGTATCGACTGTCGGTTTAGACCCTATCAGTAGTGTGCCTAGATTTACCTTTGGCGTGATGGATCTTTACAGTGGTATCAATGTTATCCCTGTGCTTATCGGTCTATTTGCGCTATCAGAAGCGATTAACCAAATCGAACGAATCCTAAAAGAGAAGCAAGCTAAAGTCGCTAAGTTTGATCATAAGCTGCTGAGTAAACAAGATTTAAAAGAGATGATGCCAACGGCGATAAAAAGCGGTTTGATGGGGACATCCATAGGTTCAGTTCCTGGAGCCGGTGCGGATATTTCGGCGTTTGTTTGCTATAACGAAGCGAAGCGTTCTGCTAAGAATCCAGATGAATTTGGTAAAGGTTCAGTACGAGG
The DNA here is from genome assembly GCF_000467185.1 of Vibrio ezurae NBRC 102218. Classification (GTDB taxonomy): domain Bacteria; phylum Pseudomonadota; class Gammaproteobacteria; order Enterobacterales; family Vibrionaceae; genus Vibrio; species Vibrio ezurae. The sequence continues at coordinate 7,834 of NZ_BATM01000002.1, read as the reverse complement.
CTTAGCGGCAGCAGAAGCTGGCAATAACGGGGTAACAGGGGGATCACTGGTTCCTCTGTTGACGTTAGGTGTTCCTGGCGATGCGGTGGCTGCGGTGTTATTAGGGGCATTAATCGTACAGGGCTTAACTCCGGGGCCGCTGTTATTTGCGCAAAACCCTGAAGTGGTTTATGGCGTATTTAGCTCTATGCTGGTGGCCAATATTGTGATGTTGATTGTGGGTCTGATCGGCATTCGCTTTTTCTGTCGCATCATTGAAGTGCCTAAGATGTTGATGATTCCTATCATTATATTCTTATCCGTTGTTGGTGCTTACGCGATTAACAACTCTATGTTTGATGTTGGCATTGCCATCAGTTTTGGTATTTTAGGTTTTGTGTTAGGTAAATTAGATATCCCTTCATCACCGATATTATTGGCGATTATTTTAGGGCCAATGGCAGAAACGAACTTGCGTAAAGCTCTGCTGATGTATGACAACTCTTGGTCATTTTTGTATGAAAGACCGATTGCGCTTGCCTTCATATTATTGGCGGTATTCTCAGTCTACTCTACAATGAAGATGAAAAAGAAAAAACAGATGCAAATAGATACCAATGACTAAGATTCTTGGTATGTTTTGTCGATAAGCGGAAAATAAGTTTGTAGACAAATCAAGCTAGGATATTTCAAAGTGTGATCCTGACAGCTATTTGTAATATTATATTAATGTATTGTTTTAGCATGTTCATTGCTGAGCACAGGGTATCTCTTGTGCTCAGCGACGCTATAAATAAATCTTAGAGGTTAAAATGCATACAAAAAATAAGATTGCTGCTGTTGTTGTTTCAGCACTTGTCGCTGGACTAGCAGGTTGTTCTACAGCTTCTTCTCCTGATACTGCATCAGCCACACCGGCTAACCAAGATCCGCAACTTGCGGCTCAATACAACTTAGACGTAACCAAAGCTCCTGCTGAGAACTTTGACCTATCTAAGTTCAAGTTGAACCTACCTATGGACGATGACAAGGCTGAACGCGCTGGCAAAGTAATGGAAATTTACAAGTCAATGCTGAACAATAAAGAGAAGCCTTTCTCTCAAGCGCAGTGGTTCTACACTGACAAAACCACAGGTGCAATGGTGTTCAAAGCTCCAAACAAAGCAATGACAACACCTAACTCTAAGAATGCACGTAGCGAACTTCGCGCAATGCTATCTGACGATTACTCATCACCGAAAAACAACTTCACTGTTGCGTCTACTAAAGACGCAGAAAAATACGGTGCGATTGGCGGTCACATGAGCGCAACTCTTGCGGTTGATTGGGTAAGTACAAGCGGTAACTACAAAAAAGGTGGCGCATTCGCGACTGTTATCGGTCAAATCCACGGTTCTAAAAACGAACCTCTAAAAATCGTATACCGTAAACTACCAGGTCACGAATACGGCTCTGTTTACTGGAACTACGAAACAAACGCTAAAGGTGATGAATATAAATTCCGTCACGACATCAGCACTGACGTATTTGGTCAACACGGCCTACGTAAAGGTTCAGCAGAACCTACTGATGGTATCAAACTTGGCGATATCTTCTCTTACGACGTAAACGTTGAAGGTGACATCATGCACCTAACATTTACTAAAAACCCAGGTCAGCCAAATCAAGAAGTGAAAAAATTTGACGTTAACCTAGCTGAAGGTCACCTAAAAGGCGACAAATACGACCAAGGTTATGCAAATGACTGGATGTACTTTAAAGCAGGTAACTACAACCAATGTAACACTGGTTCAGCAGGTTGTTCAAACAACGGCCTTGAAGCAGGCGATTACGCTCAAGTTAGCTTCTACAAGTTAAACCTAGACCAATAATATCGGTTTAGTGGCATTTCAATCATGCCAATAGAATAGGTCAAGGTGTCTGGTGGGGGCTAGACACTTTGATTAACTATGAGGGTTAGGGGATTGAGTCAGTTATAGGATTAACGCTTAATTTCCCTCATAGTTTTCAGAGCTTGCGATTAGCAAGCTCTTTTTTTTGCCTGCTAATCGCGATCAATAGCAAATGGAGACCAAGCTTGGCGCGTTGGCATGACCTCTACTCGGTTGATGTTGATGTGATCAGGCAGTGAGGCAATATAGAACATCTGCTCCGCAATATCTTCGGCACTCAATGGGGTAGTCCCTTGATATAGATTATCAGAAGCACTTTGATCGCCCTTCGTGCGTACTAAAGTAAACTCAGTTTCGGCAATACCTGGAGATAGGTCTGTGACACGCACTCCTGTTCCTTGCAGATCGCATCTTAGATTGTAACTAAACTGCTTCACAAACGCCTTACTGGCTCCGTAAACATGACTTCCAGGGTAGGGCCATTGGCCGGCTATTGAACCAACGTTGATAATACTCGCTCCTGATCCGGTTTTGATCAGGGTAGGCAGTAGTGCATGTGTCACATTGACTAATCCAGTGACATTGGTATCGATCATCGTATGCCAGTCAGAAAGATCCACTTGTGCAGCACCTTGTGGCGCAAGCGCTAGTCCGGCATTATTTAACAATGCCGTGACGGCTGAAAACTCGTCAGGTAACGCGGCTACTGCTTGTTTTACTGCATCAGCATCACGCACATCTAGCTGCATGATATGAACCGGCACCGACAGTTCTTCTTTCAAATTTAAGAGTCGTTCTATGCGACGACCAGATAGCACCAATGACCAACCCTCTTTGGCAAATCGATGCGCGGCAGCCTTGCCAAAACCTGAGGTAGCGCCTGTGATAAATGCGATCTTTTTCATGTTGAATTCCTTTTTAAAATAAGAGTATGAGTAGCGCCAATAGCATTAAAATAGGCGCTATGGTTTTTCTAGGGGATGGATCTGGGTAGCGACGAAACAGTTGTTTACCGACTAGGTTGCCAGTGACAGCGACAGGAAAGAGCAACAAGCTCAGTTGCATGGAGTGGGTAGAGACAGCACTTACGTACCACAGTCCTATCAACGATGCTGTTGAGCTTAAAATAAAAAATACAATCGCTGTTGCTCTTAACTCGCGAGCGTTAAGGGATAGGTTTAACAAATATAAGACCAAAGGCGGGCCACCGGCGGAGGCGGTCGTCATACTGAAACCTGAGATAGCACCAGCCAGTAGGGCATAGCGTTGGTTCATCCAACTCATTTTTAAATTCAGCATGATCAGCGCACCAGCAACGAGAGATAAGCACGCGATCATCATTTTCAATTGATCGGCTGAAATGTGTGAAACAAACAGCAATGAAAGCGGTATTGCTCCTAACATGCCAATGCTGAGCAAAACCAGCAGTCGTTTATTGATATCGTGTTTAATCCCTCGCAGTAGACTCAAACTACTCAGTAAATCTAAGCTTAGAGCAATGGCGATGGACTCGAAGGGAGAATAAATAAAGCTAAGGCATAAGGCTGCAATAATGGCAAAACCAAAACCACAGTACCCTCTCACCATACCAGCAAAGAATACCAACACTGCTGCCAATCCCATGTTTATTCGTCCTTGGTTCGTCTATGTCATATTCATCAATGTCCCTCAATGTAATCAGGCATTGGGTTTCGCCATAGAGCCAGTTGTAAAGATTGTTTGAGGCAGAGCAATCTTATTGCCTGACACAAGGCTTTTTTTAAACTGCCCCTACGCCTTTCGCATCACTTATCGCCAAAATATTGGGACACAACAAGTACAACGACAATGGTCTAGGTATCGCACAGGAGAATGAATATGGATGGCTTTGGCACAGAGAGTTCAAATCAGTACGTCGTAGAATTAGACAAGCATGTCTTCCACTCTTGGTCAGTACAAGAGTCAGCGGCACCGATTGCAATCGCAGGTGCTCAGGGATGCACCTTATGGGACTTTGAGGGCAAACAATATCTCGATTTCAGCAGTCAGTTGGTGAATACCAATATTGGTCATCAGCACCCTAAGGTGATTGATGCGATTAAGGCTCAAGCAGAAACCTTAGTCACTATTGCCCCAGCGACCGCTAACCTCACCCGTGGAGAAGCGGCTAAGCGTATTTTAGACAGAGCACCTAGTCACTTTAAAAAGGTGTTTTTTACCAATGCAGGCGCGGATGCCAATGAAAATGCTATTCGTATGGCAAGGCAGTTTACAGGCCGTGATAAGGTACTGTCAGCTTATCGCTCCTATCATGGTAATACGGGAAGTGCGATTGCCGCGACAGGGGATTTTCGTCGTGTCCCCAATGAATACAGCCGTGGGCATGTGCATTTTTTTAATCCCTACTTATATCGCACTGAGTTTAACGCGCAAACCGAAGCGCAAGAGTGTGAACGTGCTCTGCAACATTTAAAACGCGTTATTGAGTGTGAAGGCCCCCACGCTATTGCTGCGATTATCCTTGAAACCATTCCAGGGACTGCTGGCTTCTTGTTACCACCTGAAGGCTATCTGCAAGGGGTTAGAGAGCTTGCAACCGAGCATGGCATCCAGCTGATTTTTGATGAAGTCATGGTTGGCTTTGGTCGAACAGGCCGCTGGTTTGCCTTTGAACACTTTAACGTCATCCCAGATTTAATTACCTTTGCTAAGGGAGTGAACTCGGGTTATGTACCCGCAGGTGGTGTGATAGTCAGTGACGCGATATCGGAATACTTTAAAAGTAATTTCTTTATGGGGGGGCTTACTTATTCAGGGCACCCATTGGCCATGTCAGCGATCGTTGCCACTTTAGATGCCATGGAAGAAGAGGGCATAGTTCGCTATGCCGATGAGATAGGAAATAAGGTGTTGGGGCCTGCATTAATTGAGTTAATGGAGCAGCACCAGTGCATCGGTGATATCCGGGGCAAAGGCATGTTTTGGGCATTAGAGTTGGTGGAAGATAGAGCCACTCGTGAGCCATTGAGCAACAGTAAAATCGCCTCTCTTAAGGCGAAGATGACGGAAAAAGGCTTACTGACTTTCATTGTGAACAATCGAATTCATGTCGCTCCGCCACTGATCATTAAGCCAAATGAGATTGCTCAAGGAGTGGCTATCATTAGCCAAGCTTTAGCGGAGCTTGGTTAAACATCGCGCCATCGATAGGTTTAGAACAACATAAAAGAAGCGCCAAGACGTCAGTCTTGGCGCTGTTATTTTAGCGGTATAAGCCTTAGAAGTACCGAGTCTTGGGCAATACTGAGTAAAGTTAACCGTGGATGACTTTAGCCAATTGTTCAACTCCCGGAGTAATGAGTGTTTTATCGATGGCATGAAATCCTAATCTAAAATAGGTGTTGGTTTCTGGATGAGATTGTTGATGATCCATAAAATGAGAATAGCCAGTCTCTATGAGCACACCAGCAGATAAGGCGCGAGAAGCAAGGCGTTGGCTGCTCATCTTGTTTGGCGTTTCCAACCATAATGCATTGCTGTAATGATTTTTCGCCAACCTAGCACAATCAGGAAGATAGTGTTCCACTGCATCATTGATGGTTTGCCAGCGCTGGCGTGTGTTTTCTTTGAATCGACGAAGAAAACTGTCGTAATAACCTTGTGAGATAAAGTGCGCCATTTCCATTTGCACTCGGCTTGGTGGATGCCGATACATTAAGCGTCGTAATGTACGCAGTTCGTAGATTAACTCTTCAGGGGCAACAATGTAGCCAAGGCGCAATCCCGGAGCGAGTACTTTAGAAAAGCTACTGACATAAATGACTCGATTATCTTTATCTTGTGCTTTTAGTGCCGGTAAGGGAGCCCATTCAGAGTTACTGTCAGAGTCGTAATCGTCTTCAATGATGATGGCATCATTGCTTCGAGCTTGTTGCAGCAACGTATTGCGGCGCTGTTTACTCATGGTCACTCCCGTAGGAGCTTGATGGCTAGGTGTGACATAAAAGTAGTCACACATAGCTGAGAGTTCATTGAGTACTAAGCCTTCTTCATCGACGGTATGGGGGTGGAGCTGCGCACCTGCAAGGCTAAAGATATTGTTCGCTTCTTTGTAACCTGGGTTTTCTACACCAACCCGAGAGCCTGTATTCATTAATAATTGAGAGACTAAATACAAGGCATTTTGTGAACCTATCGTTATCAAAATTTCATCACTCTTGGCGTGTATTCCTCGTTGCGGAAGGACGCGTGTACGAATTTGTTCAACGAGAAGATCAACGTCTTTGTCTACCTTGTCACACAACCAGCCATGATCGTTAGGATCGGCAATGACTTTACGTGTCGATTCACGCCATTGCGCTAAGGGAAAGTCGTTGATACTGGGCTGTCCGTAAATAAATGGATATTGATAACAGCTCCAATGTGATGGTTTTACTATACGTGGAAATCGGTCTGTGGATATTTTTAGTCGCTTGGCCCAGTTTGGTGCACTTGGTGGGTTATCTGCTTCAAAATGATCCAGTTCGTCTTCCACTTCTTGTTGTCTAAATCTATATTTTTCAGAGAGATAGTAACCACTTCTCGGTTTGCTGATCAGATAGCCATCATCCAATAACGCCTCGTACACTAAAGAAACAGTATTGCGAGATACCTTCAGTTGGCTGGAGAGCTTACGGCATGAGGGGAGCGCTTCATCCACAGAAAAAACACCTTCTAATATGCCCTTAACTAAATATTCTCGGACTTGTTCCTGCAAGCTTCTCTTATTATCAAATTCAATGAAACAGCTGTAATTGATCGCCATGGAGTCAATCTCCCTATATTGGTTACTCATGGTGTTTCATTAGCTTTTGCAAGAAGCAAGCCAACGCAAGAAGCAAGCCTACCTCTTTGGTATTATTTGGCTGTTTTGACATGCTGTCCCAAACGGTTTTGAAAATTGGCTCTAACCCATCTAGCTGTCTCATCTCTAAAGTGAAGGTGTTCACAAAATACAGCAAGGAAAGAATGATGAGACAGGGAATGACAAAATGGCTAGCGATTGCAGCCACAACAATGACTTTAGGTATGTCGAGTTTAGCCGTTGCTACGGAAATGCCCTCGTTTGCGAGCGCAGGATTAAAGGTGGCCACTGAGGATAACTACTCACCTTTCAATTTTATTGCACAAGGTAAAGCGACTGGTATCAATAAAGATTTACTGGACGAGCTTCGTCACTATTCTCAGTTTGAGGTAAAGCAAGACATCTTACCTTGGACAGGATTGCTCGCCTCTGTGTCCGCAGGTCAGTATGACTTTGCATTGACCGGGGCAATTATCACTGATGCTCGCCTTAAAGTGTTTGATTTTACGCCGCCAATTGCCTCAGCTCAGCATTACTTCATGGCAAGAGCTAAAGATGGCAGTACTAATACAATCAGTGACTTAGATGGTAAAACCGTCGGGCTGCAAGCAGGCAGTGCACTACTTGAAAGGCTACCAGAGCTAAAAACGATGCTTGAGTCCCAAGGTAAAAAGCTAGGTAAGGTGGTTGAGTATCAATCTTACCCTGAAGCGTATGCGGATCTTGCCAATGGTCGCGTGGACTACGTGATTAACAGTGTTGTGTCGGTCAATGAGGTTGTTAAAGCTAAATCGAAGATCTTTAAGAAAGGCAAGGCTGTTTCAGGCCCCGGTTTCATTAGCTGGCCTGTCCCTAAGGATAATCCAGAACTACTGGCGTACCTCACGGAGTTTTTTGCTCATCTTAAACAGACCGGCAAAATGGCTGAGCTTCAACAAAAATGGTTTGGGGAGTCTTTTGATGACTTACCGACAGAAGCCATCGTCTCCGTGGAGCAGTTCCACAAACTTACCGCAGTGCATTAATTGTAACGCTCCATCATAGTAGTGACCTAGGCTGGAACTGAGTGAATACTGTGCTCGCATAGGTCCTACTTCGTTTAATGAGTTATACCAATCACACTAAGTAAGTGAGCAGAATT
>NZ_BATM01000003.1 GCF_000467185.1 Vibrio ezurae NBRC 102218 | reverse complement strand
TAGTACGATTGGTATAATAACGTATCTGGATAAGCATAATTGATTTGAACCCTTGGCGATTAAGTAAGGATTTTGTCGTGCGTTTATTTTCTATATTGTTATTTTGCTTACTATTACTGATGCAGGCTACGCTGTGGATTGGTAAGAATGGTGTGAATGATTATCGCCAAGTAAAAGATGAGGTAGCGATACAAAGCTCTGTAAACTCTGAATTACGCAAGCGCAATGATGAAATGTTTGTTGAAATTGACGACCTTAAACAAGGCCTTGATGCTATTGAAGAACGAGCGCGTCATGAACTTGGCATGGTTAAAAAAGGTGAAACCTTTTATCGAATCATCGATACCGACTAACTTTACAAGCGGTTTTCAACTTGAATAAATATATTGCTATTGTTCCTGCTGCCGGAGTCGGTAGTCGGATGCAGGCGAATAAGCCGAAACAGTATCTCATGCTGCATGGGAAAACTATCCTAGAACACACAATAGAGAAGTTGTTATCACATCCTCAAATATCAGAGGTGGTAGTAGCAATTAGTGAAAACGATGGATACTTTTCTGATACCTCTCTGGCGTGTCATCCTTTAGTTACCCGCGTTGCGGGTGGCAAAGAACGCAGTGACTCAGTATTAAGTGCGCTCAATCATCTTATCGAGCAAGGTTATCAAGATTGGGTGTTAGTGCATGACGCTGCCAGACCGAATGTGTGCTTGGACAATATCACCTCATTAATCGAGCAAGGCACGCAACATGGCGTTGGCGCTATTTTGGCCGCTCGAGTGCGCGATACCATGAAGCGCTCATCGAGCAACAATGAAATCGATTCTACCGTCGAACGTGCGCATCTATGGCATGCATTAACACCACAAATGTTCCGTACGCCTGAGCTACATAGCGCTTTACAATCCGCTTTGCACAATCATCATCCTGTCACAGATGAAGCGTCTTGTATGGAGCTTATAGGGCGATCTCCGTTGTTGGTAGAGGGACGTTCGGACAACCTTAAAGTGACCCAACCTGAAGATTTAGCTTTGGCTGAGTTTTATTTAACTGCGACGACAACCCAGGAGTAATTATGATCCGAATTGGACATGGTTTTGACGTACATAAATTTGGCGGTGAAGGCCCAATCATTATTGGTGGGATTTCAGTTCCGTATGAACAAGGGCTTTTGGCTCACTCTGATGGTGATGTTGTCTTACATGCGGTCAGTGATGCGCTGTTAGGGGCTATCGCCGCAGGCGATATTGGTTACCACTTCCCTGATACTGATGATAAATGGAAGGGTGCGAACAGCCGTGAACTGTTAAAAGAAGTGTATCGCCTAGTGAAAGAGCAAGGCTATGTGCTGGGCAACCTAGATGTGACCATTATGGCGCAAGCCCCTAAAATGGCACCTCATATTCAAGCTATGCGCAATGCCATTGCCGAAGATCTACAAACAGAGATCGGCAATGTGAATGTGAAAGCCACCACAACAGAGCGTTTGGGCTTTACCGGACGCAAAGAAGGAATTGCAGTAGAAGCTGTTGTTCTGATCCAACACCCTAATAATTAGAGGCGCACTCCATCTTATGAGTGACATATTATCAAACTTGGCTTATTTGCACGGTAAGCCACAAGCAAAAGCAAAATTAAAAGCAAAAGCTGAGCACTTTGTGGTTAAAGAAGATCTCGGTTTTGAGTTGGCAGGCAGTGGTGAACACTTAATGCTACGAGTACGCAAAACCGGTGAGAACACTAGCTTTGTGGCGAACGAACTGGCCAAATTCTGTGGCGTAAAATCAAAAGATGTAAGCTGGGCTGGATTGAAAGATCGCCACGCTGTTACTGAGCAGTGGTTAAGTGTGCATCTTCCTAAAAGTGATGATCTTAACTTTGCTTTGTTTACTCAAATGCACCCAAGCATCGAAATTTTAGAAACCACCAGACACAATAAAAAACTGCGTCCAGGCGATCTAAAAGGTAACTCATTTGAGCTTACTCTAAGTGAAGTGACCGACGTTGAAGCGGTAGAAGCACGTCTACAAGCCATTTCTGAGCAAGGTGTGCCAAACTATTTTGGCGCGCAACGTTTTGGTAATAACGGCAATAACCTTGATGAAGCTCGTCGTTGGGGCCGTGATAACGTACGTACTCGTAATCAAAACAAACGCAGCTTGTACCTTTCTACAGCTCGTTCATGGATTTTCAACCAAATCGTGTCGGCACGCATAGAGCAGCAGTGCTTTGATAGCGCTATTCTCGGCGATGTATTGCTCTCTTCTACGGGCACTGTGTTGCTGGATGAAGCGACACTTGCCAATGCGCCAAGCCTTGGCGCAATAACGGCCGCTTTAGCGGGTGATAATGCCTTACCCACGGCAAATAAAGCGCTAGAGATAGAACAAGTTGCAGTAGATGCCGAACCTGATTTGATGGCCTTGATCCGAGGCAATCGCATGCGTCATGATCGCCGAATCATCAAACTGATCCCTGAGCAATTAACTTGGTCTAGTGAAGGCGACCAAGTAGTGATTAAGTTCTGGTTAGACTCTGGCTGTTTTGCTACTTCTATTATGCGAGAGGTCGTTGAAGAGATCCCGTTTGAACGTTCGTTTGACTAAGGGATTGCATGAAAATTTTATTAAGTAATGACGATGGTGTGCATGCCGAAGGTCTTCGAGTACTTGCCGAAGAGCTAAAACAGATTGCCGATATCGTGATTGTCGCGCCCGATAGAAACCGTAGTGGTGCGTCTAATTCATTGACTCTCGAAAACCCGCTGCGAGTGGATGAGATAGAGCCGAATGTTTTTTCTGTGCAGGGCACTCCTACAGATTGTGTGCATTTTGCGTTAAATGAATTAATGAAAGATGATTATCCGGATCTTGTATTAAGTGGCATCAACCACGGTGCGAATCTGGGTGATGATGTATTGTATTCAGGCACTGTGGCGGCCGCGATGGAAGGACACTTTTTAGGTGTTCAATCGATTGCAATATCACTAGTGGGTAACACACACTTTAAGACGGCAGCTAAGATTGCACGTCAGTTAGTGGAGCAACATCTCAATAAGCCGATACCAACCAATCGTTTACTGAATGTGAATGTGCCTGACGTGGCTTGGGAGTCTTTAACGGAAACAGAAGTGACTCGATTGGGCGCAAGACATCATGCTGAAAATATGATTAAGCAGCTCGACCCTAGAGGCAAGCAAGTGTATTGGTTAGGGCCTCCAGGAAAAGAGCAAGATGCAGGTATAGGGACAGATTTCTATGCGATTGAGCATAAATACGTGTCTATTACACCTTTACAGGTAGATCTGACTGCACATGAATCATTGCTCAGCATGGACAAATGGCTAAAAGGATAGAATGGGACATTATCAAGCACAGCGATTATCTGAACAGCTGCAGCAGTTAGGTATTCAAGACATTACTGTATTAAAGGCTATCGCCAACTTACCGCGAGAGTCTTTTTTGTCTGAGGCAATGCGCCATCAGGCCTATGATAATAATGCTTTACCGATAGGTAATGGGCAGACTATCTCTCAACCTTATATTGTCGCAAAAATGACAGAGCTGCTTGAACTTGAGTACCACTCTAAGGTCTTAGAGGTAGGAACGGGTTCTGGATATCAAACGGCAGTCTTAGCTCAATTGGTTGAGCGAGTGTATTCCATTGAACGAATTAAAACCTTGCAGTGGGATGCAAAGCGCAGGTTGGCTAAGCTTGATATATATAACGTGTCATCTAAATACGGTGATGGTTGGAAAGGGTGGAGCGCGAATGCACCTTTTGATGCCATTATTGTGACCGCAGCTGCCGCTGAATTACCACACGCCTTGGTTGATCAGCTCGCCATTGGTGGTCGCTTGATCATTCCGATTGGCGAAACTGATCAAAAGTTGCTTAAAATCGTCAAGCAAGAATCCGGCATTCGTTCCGAGATTATTGAAAATGTTAGGTTTGTACCTTTAGTTCAGGGAGAACTGGCTTAGGTTTATGGAAAGATTATTACGTATAGTGTTAGGTGCGTTATTGTTAGTATCGCTGGTGGCTTGTGCACCAAGCGGGCAGACCAATAGTCATCGTGGCTATAAAGAAGCAGAGCGTGGCAGTTATCGTGGCAGTTATTACACGGTGAAAAAAGGCGACACTCTCTACTATATTGCGTACGTTACCGATAGGAATGTTAACGGCCTGATTCGGTTTAATAATCTAAAAGATCCCTATACTCTGCGAATCGGACAGAGGATCCGCCTGTGGTACCCAGAATCTCCAGCGTATACTTCAGGTCAATCTATTGCCTCGAACAGAGCGCCAACAAGTCATACTCATAAGACCTCCAACAGCGCACAAAAAAGTAGTCCTGCAAAGGTTGATAAGCATTCAACAAAGGAGTATGTTAGCTCTAAACAAGGTGTTAACAGTAGCGCAACATCCTCCGCTTCATCAAACCATAAAATTGCGTCTTGGAAATGGCCAACAAAAGGAAGAGTCATTAATAAGTTCTCTTCTGGCGAAACAGGAAACAAAGGGATTGATATTGCAGGACAGCGTGGACAAGCTGTTATATCAACGGCCAAAGGCAGTGTTGTGTATTCCGGTAATGCATTACGTGGTTATGGAAACCTCATTATCGTAAAACACAACGACAACTACCTTAGTGCTTATGCTCACAACGATAAGTTGCTCGTCCATGAGGGACAGCAAGTTACCGCAGGGCAGAAAATTGCCACTATGGGCAGTTCAGGTACAAATGGCGTGAAGTTGCACTTTGAAATTAGGTATCAAGGAAAATCCGTTAATCCGGAGAGATATTTACCCTGACAGATAGCATTTGAGAATGCACATTTGTTGAGCCATTGGAGGCACTATGAGTATGGATAACACAGCAGCAAAAGTGGATGACTTGGTTGAAGATAAGGTGAATGACGAAGTAGAAACAAGCATCGTCGAAGCCGTAGAACAAACCCCTGCCAAAGAAGAGTTTGATGCTTCAGCCAAAAATTTAGATGCAACCCAATTGTATCTTGGTGAGATTGGCTTCTCACCTCTTCTGACCGCCGAAGAAGAAGTGCTATATGCACGACGTTCTTTGCGTGGTGATGAAGCAGCACGTAAACGTATGATTGAAAGTAATCTACGTTTGGTGGTGAAAATTTCCCGTCGTTACAGTAACCGTGGATTAGCGTTACTTGATCTTATCGAAGAGGGCAACCTAGGTCTTATTCGTGCAGTAGAGAAGTTTGATCCTGAGCGTGGTTTCCGTTTCTCTACTTACGCTACGTGGTGGATTCGTCAAACCATCGAACGTGCTTTGATGAACCAAACTCGTACTATTCGTCTGCCTATTCACGTCGTTAAAGAGCTGAATATTTATCTGCGTACCGCTCGTGAGCTTTCGCAAAAGCTAGACCACGAACCGACGGCAGAAGAAATCGCGCAAAAACTGGATAAGCCGGTTGATGATGTAAGCAAAATGCTTCGTTTGAACGAGCGTGTTAGCTCCGTTGATACACCAATTGGTGGCGACGGCGATAAAGCCCTGCTGGATATTATTCCTGATATCAACAACTCTGATCCTGAAGTGTCTACTCAAGATGACGACATTAAGCATTCGTTGATTGACTGGCTAGATGAATTGAATCCAAAACAGAAAGAAGTGCTAGCGCGCCGTTTCGGTCTATTGGGTTATGAGCCATCGACACTAGAAGAAGTCGGGCGTGAAATCAGTCTAACTCGTGAGAGAGTTCGTCAGATCCAAGTAGAAGGTCTACGTCGATTAAGAGAGATCTTATTGAAGCAAGGTCTGAATATGGAATCGCTTTTTCACTTCGATAGCGAATAGCATTGAATAGCAAATCGTCATAAAAAAGCCTGACTTTGAAGTCAGGCTTTTTTGTCTCTGTTACTTAGAGAGAAGCTATCGAAAACATTTATAACATTTTCTTTAATCGGTACAGCTCTTCAAGTGCTTGTCTTGGCGTAAGATCATCAGGATCAATATTACCTAGAGCCAACTCAACATCACTAGGTTCAGGGATCAAGCTGAGTTGATTCGCCACTTCGACGGTAGATGGGGCACTGTTTTGCGGCTGAGCGCTGAGCTGCTCTAGTATACTTAACTTTTGACGAGCATTTTTGATCACCGCTTTGGGTACGCCCGCAAGCCCAGCAACGGCTAAACCATAGGATTTGCTGGCAGCACCTTCTTGCACGGCATGCATAAAGGCAATGTCATCGCCATGCTCGACGGCATCAAGGTGTACGTTTGCTAGTCCCTGCAATTGAGCGGGTAATTCAGTAAGCTCAAAGTAGTGGGTAGCAAATAAGGTCAGCGCGCTAATTTGATTAGCCAGCCACTCCGCACTTGCCCAAGCTAAAGATAAGCCGTCATAGGTGCTGGTGCCGCGCCCAATTTCATCCATCAGAACCAAACTGCGATTGGTGGCATTGTGTAAAATATTGGCGGTTTCCGTCATCTCAACCATAAAGGTAGAACGACCAGAGGCCAGATCATCAGAAGCTCCAATACGGGTAAAGATGCGATCAAGAAGCCCAATTTCTGCCGATTGTGCCGGAACGTAAGCGCCAATATGTGCCAGTAGTGCAATTAACGCGGTTTGACGCATATAGGTCGATTTACCCCCCATATTAGGGCCAGTAATAATCAACATTTTACGTTGCGGGTTCAGCTCGACAGGGTTGGCAATAAATGGGTCTTCTAACACTTGCTCCACAACAGGGTGTCTGCCATTGGTAATAGCAATCCCAATATTGTCATGAATACTTGGGCGGCAATACTCTAAGGTATCCGCTCGCTCTGCTAAGTTTTGCAATACATCCATTTCTGATAGCGAAGCCGACAGTAATTGCAGTTGGCTTAAATGTGGCAATATCAGATCAAACAGCTCTTCCCATAAACCTTTCTCGATGGCCAATGCTTTGGATTTTGAGTTAAGGACTTTGTCTTCGTGCTCCTTTAGCTCAGGGATAATATAACGTTCAGCATTTTTTAAGGTTTGGCGACGAATGTAATGCGGCGGAACTAAATGGCTTTGCCCTTTGCTCACTTGAATATAGAAGCCGTGTACTGCGTTGTAGCCAACTTTTAAAGTATCAATGCCGTGTCTTTCACGCTCATCCACTTCTAGCTTTTCTAGGTATTCGGTTGCGCCATTGGCAAGATCGCGCCATTGATCTAACTCTTCGTTGTAACCTTCCGCTAATACGCCACCATCACGAATGACCACTGGCGGATTTTCTTTAATGGCGCGCTCTAACAGTTCACACAAGCTTTCGATTGGCTTTGAGTCTGTGGCGAGAGTTTGCAAGTGTGAGTTTTGCAGTATTTGCAAGGTCACTTCTAATTCAGGAAGTGTTTGTAAGGCTGAGCGAAGGCGAGCTAGATCTCTTGGTCTAGCGGAGCGTAGTGCAAGCCTTGCAACAATACGTTCAATATCGCCGATTTGTTTTAGGATCTGATTTAGATCTGGATACAAAGCCTGCTCTTTTAGCTCTGTAATGGAATCTAAGCGGTTGTTTAATACTGACAGTTCACGAGTCGGCTGGTGTAACCAACGCTTAAACATGCGGCTACCCATCGCCGTTGCCGTATGATCAAGAACCTCTGCCAGAGTGTTATCCACACCGCCGGCTAAATTGGTAGTGATCTCCAAGTTACGGCGAGTTGCAGCATCTAAAATAACCGAATTGTCTTGTCTCTCAATAGTAATAGAGCGTATATGTGGCAAAGCGGTGCGCTGAGTGTCTTTTACGTACTGAATTAGACATCCTGCCGCACACAGCGCTACTTCGGACTTTTCAACACCAAAACCAATGAGATCTTTGGTGCCAAATTGAATATTCAACTGCTGTTTGGCGGTTTGCAGTTCAAATTCCCATTCTGGTCTACGGCGATTGCCATGACGACCTTCCATGATATGCACGGGAACAAACTCTTCGGGGAATAACAGCTCTTTTGGGCTAGTGCGTTGCAACTCGGCAAGCATGGCTTCTTCTGTTTCAGGTTCGCTCAATAAGAAGCGCCCAGAGGTAATATCTAAAGTAGCGTAACCAAATTTACCGTTGTGCTGATAAATGGCCGCAATGAGGTTATCCACGCGCTCGCTTAACAAGGCCTCATCGGTGACTGTGCCGGGGGTGATAATGCGCACTACTTTTCGCTCAACTGGCCCTTTGGAAGTCGCAGGGTCGCCAATTTGTTCGCATATGGCGACGGACTCACCCAATTGCACCAGTTTGGCGAGGTAGCCTTCAACGGCGTGAAAAGGGACGCCAGCCATAGGAATAGGTTCGCCAGCAGACGCGCCGCGTTTGGTCAAAGAGATATCTAACAGTTGCGAGGCGCGTTTGGCATCATCATAAAATAATTCATAGAAATCACCCATGCGGTAAAAAAGCAAGATCTCAGGATTCTCTGCTTTAAGCTTATGATACTGCTGCATCATTGGAGTGTGTTTTGGCTTAGATTTTACCGACATAATAGCTTCTGTTGCTTTCCATTAATTCTCTAGGGGCTTAGGATAAATGAATCTTAAATGAGTGGTAAAGTGAATTAAGCAAATGTCTGACACAACATTGGATAAATTGAGCCTTAGAGTAGGGGAATTACTCAAAAAACAAGGTTATATGATGGCAACAGCAGAATCTTGCACTGGTGGCGGCGTGGCGCAAGCCGTTACTGAGATAGCAGGCAGTTCGCAATGGTTTGACCGAGCTTTTGTGACTTACAGTAATGAAGCCAAAGTTGAGATGTTAGCTGTCAAAGAATGCTCCCTTGAGCAATTTGGAGCAGTAAGCATTGAGGTAGCCGCAGAAATGGCACTCGGCGCTGTACAACATTCGAGAGCGCAAATTGCGGTTTCTATCACAGGCATCGCCGGCCCTGGTGGCGGTACACAAGATAAGCCCGTTGGTACCGTGTGTTTTGGCTTGGCAGTAGGAAGCGAACTTATACAGGTACAACACTGTTTATTTACAGGTGATCGCACGCAAGTAAGAAATCAGTCTGTTTGTCATGCTCTTCAACTTATTGAAAAACATATAGAAACCAACTAATTTCACTTAAATGCTAAAAAAAACGCTTTTTCATCTAGACACTGTATGAATTAACAGTAATAATTGATTCATCAGACAGAAAGACCCTATTCCATGGAGCATAAAATGGACGATAATAAACAAAAAGCGCTCGCAGCGGCACTTGGTCAAATTGAAAAGCAATTCGGTAAAGGCTCTATCATGCGCCTTGGTGATAACCGCACCATGGACGTGGAAACTATCTCTACAGGTTCACTGGCATTAGATATCGCACTGGGTGCGGGTGGCCTACCTATGGGACGTATCGTAGAAGTTTACGGCCCAGAATCTTCAGGTAAAACAACTCTAACTCTTGAGCTTATTGCAGCAGCGCAACGTGAAGGCAAAACTTGTGCATTCATCGATGCCGAGCACGCTCTTGACCCTATCTACGCACAAAAATTGGGCGTAAATATCGATTCTCTATTAGTTTCGCAACCAGATACTGGTGAGCAAGCGCTAGAGATTTGTGATGCTCTAGCACGCTCTGGTGCTATTGACGTCTTGGTTGTCGATTCTGTTGCTGCACTAACACCAAAAGCTGAAATTGAAGGCGAAATGGGTGATAGCCACATGGGTCTGCAAGCACGTATGCTTTCTCAAGCAATGCGTAAGCTAACCGGTAACCTAAAACAGTCTAACTGTATGTGTATCTTCATTAACCAAATTCGTATGAAAATTGGTGTAATGTTCGGTAACCCAGAAACCACTACTGGTGGTAACGCACTTAAGTTTTACGCTTCTGTTCGTCTAGATATTCGTCGTACTGGCGCAATCAAAGATGGCGATGAGATTGTCGGTAACGAAACTCGCATTAAAGTAGTTAAAAACAAAATTGCGGCACCATTTAAGCAAGCTGAAACTCAGATCATGTACGGCCAAGGCTTTAACCGTGAAGGTGAGCTGATCGACTTAGGCGTTAAGCATAAGCTAATCGAAAAAGCCGGTGCTTGGTATAGCTACAATGGCGATAAGATTGGTCAAGGTAAAGCAAACGCAGGTAAATTCCTACGTGAAAATCCAGAAGCAGCAACGGCTATCGATGCTAAACTTCGTGAAATGCTTCTAACAGTTGCTACTGCTGAAGAAGAAACTGAAGCGACCGAAGCCGAATAATCTCTTTCCCAATTATGCTCCTAATTACTGAGCCTTACTGTTAAGGCTCAGTAATTACCTCCTTATTTCCAATTTATCCACTTTCTCTTTCGCACTGAATTTTCCGAGGTGTGTATGTATTCTCGATCCCTAAACAATTCCGCTAAAAAAGAAGCATTACGCTTTTTGAGTCTTCGCGATCATGGACGTTATGAGTTGCAACAAAAGTTGCTCAATAAAGGCTTTGGTTTAAATGATATTGATGAAGCCATTGTTTTTTGTCATGAACATCATTATTTGGATGATTTGCGCTACGCAAAAGATCAAGTAAAGCTACAAGCAAGTAAAGGCCATGGAGAGCATCGTATTCGCCAAGAATTACAAGCGAAGCGGGTTGGCTGTGATGTTATTAACCAAGCACTTCGAGAGGAGCCTCAAGATTGGTTTGAACTGGCTAAGTTGTCGGTAGAGAAGCATTTGAATGATGCTTTAACGGCGGATAGTCAAGAATATGCTCGGCAGGTACGCTCGCTACAATTTCTAGGATTTAGCTTTGAACAGATCCAATACGCTCTCTCTTCTGTATCACTTTCTAGCAATTAATTGAAAATAACTCTTATTTTTCCTGATAGATTTAAGGGGATAAGCGCGATTTTTTACAAAATAATCGGCATTTGTGGTCAATTAAGACAGAAAACTAGTCGTTCTCTCTTGCTTGTTTTACAATGTGGCAAAAATCTAACTTGAACACTTCAGGAATAGCCACATGTACATGAGTACCGCCGAGATTCGTAGTGCCTTTTTAAAGTTCTTTGAGAGTAAAGGGCACCAGATAGTAGAGAGTTCTTCTCTTGTACCTCACAACGATCCTACTTTGCTGTTTACTAACGCAGGTATGAACCAGTTTAAAGACTGTTTCTTAGGAGCCGAGAAACGCAATTATACTCGTGCCACTACGGCACAACGTTGTGTACGTGCTGGTGGTAAGCATAATGATTTAGAAAACGTTGGTTTTACTGCTCGTCACCATACCTTCTTTGAAATGCTAGGTAACTTCTCTTTTGGTGATTACTTCAAGCATGATGCTATCGGTTTTGCTTGGGAGTTTTTGACTGAAGTTCTACAACTTCCACAAGAAAAACTGCTAGTAACGGTTTATGAAACCGATGACGAAGCCTTTGATATCTGGAACAAAGAGATGGGCATCCCAGCGGATCGTATTGTTCGCATTGGTGATAAAAAAGGCGGTAAAGCCTATGAGTCTGATAACTTCTGGACTATGGGTGATACTGGTCCTTGTGGTCCTTGTACAGAAATTTTCTACGATCACGGTGAACACATCTGGGGCGGCCGTCCAGGCACTCCTGAAGAAGATGGCGACCGTTTCATTGAGATCTGGAACAACGTATTCATGCAGTTCAACCGTCACGCTGACGGCACTATGGAACCACTGCCAAAACCATCTGTAGATACAGGTATGGGTATTGAGCGTATCTCTGCCATCATGCAGGGCGTGCATTCAAACTATGAAATCGACGTTTTCCAAACGCTGATCAAAGCCTCTGCTGAAGTTGTGGGTTGTGACGATCTATCTAACCAATCTTTGCGCGTAATTGCCGACCATATCCGTTCATGTTCTTATCTTATTGTTGACGGCGTTATGCCTTCAAATGAAGGTCGTGGTTATGTGCTACGCCGTATTATCCGTCGCGCAGTGCGTCACGGTAACAAAGTAGGTGCAAAAGATGTCTTCTTCCATAAATTAGTCGGCGTACTGGCTGATGTGATGGGCGAAGCAGGCACTGAGCTTAAAGCACAACAAGCACTTGTTGAAAAAATCCTACGCATTGAAGAAGAAAACTTCGGTCGCACTCTAGAGCGCGGCATGAACATCCTTAATGATGCTTTAGACACTCTTAAGTCTGAAAACAAATCTACGCTGGATGGTGAGACAGTATTTAAACTGTACGACACTTACGGCTTCCCTGCTGATTTAACCAATGATGTTGCACGTGAACGTGATTTCGATATCGATGAAGCAGGTTTTGAAAAAGCGATGGAAGAGCAGCGTCAGCGTGCTCGTGAAGCAGGCCATTTTGGTACTGACTACAACGCAACGATTAAAACAGAAGCGACTTCTGACTTTAGTGGCTACACCGCCACACAAGGTCACAGCACAGTGACAGAAATTTTTGTTGAAGGTGAAGCGTCTGAGTCACTTTCTGCAGGCGACAAAGCGATTATCATCTTGAGCGAAACGCCGTTCTACGCAGAATCAGGCGGTCAATGTGGTGATACCGGTGTATTGAAAACTGAACTAGGTAGCTTCCAAGTTGAAGATACTCAAAAGCTAGGTAATGCCATTGCACATCACGGCGTGTTAGCCGAAGGCGTATTGAGCACGGGTGACAGCGTTGAAACGGTTGTGGATGCTGAGCGTCGTTTAGCGACCTCTTTAAACCACTCTGCAACGCACTTATTGCATGCTGCACTTCGTCAAGTGTTAGGCACACACGTTGCGCAAAAAGGCTCATTAGTTAAGCCTGAAGGTCTACGTTTTGACTTCTCTCATCTTGAAGCTGTGACGGCGGATGAGTTGCGTACAGTAGAGCGTCTAGTTAACCAGCAAATCAGAACAAATAACGATATAGTGACCGAAGTAACGGACATCGAATCGGCAAAACAAAAAGGCGCGATGGCGTTGTTTGGCGAGAAATACGATGATGAAGTTCGCGTACTTTCAATGGGTGACTTCTCTGTTGAATTGTGTGGTGGTATTCACGCAGCGCACACTGGTGACATTGGTTTGTTCCGTATTACTTCTGAAGGTGGTATTGCTGCCGGTATTCGTCGTATTGAAGCGGTAACAGGTGAAGCTGCACTGGATTCTATTGAAGCTGAGCAATTAAGCCACGCTCAAAAAGTGTCAGACATGCAAGCTAAAGCTAAACAGCTTGATAAAGAAATTCAGCAGCTGAAAGAGAAAATAGCCGTTGCTGAAAGCGCTAACATTATGGGTAAGGTTCAAGAAATCAAGGGTACTAAGGTACTGATTGCTGCTCTAGAAGGTGCTGACAATAAGAACCTACGTAACATGGTGGATGATACTAAGAATCGTGTTGGCAGTGGTGTTATCCTTATTGCGAACATCGATAACAACAAAGTTAGCTTGATTGCTGGCGTCACCAAAGATCTGATTGGCAAAGTGAAAGCGGGCGAGTTGGTGAATATGGTCGCACAACAAGTTGGTGGTAAAGGCGGTGGTCGTCCTGATATGGCACAAGCGGGTGGTACTGATGTTGAAGCAGTGCCTGAAGCATTGAAATCAGTTCAGAGCTGGCTGGAAGAGCGTCTTTAATCAATAGCTGATAAATATTGAGCGGCTAAAGCTTAATAAGACAATATTGAAACCAGGTACTTTTATTGAAAGTGCTTGGTTTTATTGTTTTTAATGAGTACCAATAATACAGTGTTTAGGAAGGTGGAGAGTTAGTGGAAAAGCGATTGATCGTACAGAAGTTCGGTGGAACATCTGTTGGTTCTGTTGAGCGAATCCAACGAGTCGCAGAGCGAGTCATAAAGACTAAGCAACAAGGTCAGCAAGTCGTGGTCGTGGTATCGGCGATGTCTGGTGAAACCAATCGTTTACAAAGTTTAGCCAGCGAAGTGGACAGTCTTCCTAATGCTAGAGAGTTGGATGTTTTATTGTCTGCAGGAGAGCAGGTGACCGTCGCCTTGTTGGCTATGACATTACACAAGCTTGGTTATAAGGCCACATCATTGACGGGGTGGCAGGCGGGAATCATCACCGACGACAGGCATAACCAAGCGACAATAAAGTCTATCGATCACGATAAATTTAAAACGTTGCTGAACGACGATCAGATTGTCATTGTGGCAGGCTTTCAAGGCATGAACCAAAACGGTGATGTCACTACGCTTGGTCGAGGAGGCTCTGATACAACAGCGGTGACCTTAGCTGGGCTTCTAGGTGCAGATGAGTGCCAAATCTTCACCGACGTAGATGGCGTTTATAGTTGCGATCCAAGAGTGGTCGATAGCGCAATTAAACTCGATAGTATTGATTTTAGCGACATGCAAGCGATGGCAAAGCATGGTGCTAAAGTGCTTCATCTTCCTTGTGTGGAGTTTGCTGATAGGTATAACTTAGATGTTCGTGTGTTGTCGTCGTTCTCGCCGTTGCAAGGTACCTTGGTCACACGTTTGCCAAGTCGCGCATCGGTTTGCGGTCTAGCATTGCAACGAGAAGTGTATCGTATTGACTTGGCGCCACTAAAAGCTGATGCCATTGTAGCTCAGTGCCAGTTACTAGGAGTGACCTTGCACTGGCACTCAGGGTCTGTTGTTGCCGTTGACAGTAACGACGTCTCCAAACTACTGCAAATGCTACAACAAGATATTATTGATGTAGCGCCTGTCAGTACCCTAACGGTAGTGGGTGCAGAGCTGGATGAGCTATATCAGAAAGTACAAATGCAACTATTAGAGAATGATATCAAAGTTCTTGATAGTTTTAGGTGTGATAGGGTAGTGAAATTGCTACTATTACCAGAACATCTGGATCGAGCCGCTAATTTTATACATGCTCAGTATATTGAGCTATCTCATTATGTTGCTAAAGACAAAAAAGAGCTTATATTGTAATAAGTTCTTTACCAAGTTGTTATTTTTGTTGAATAATGGATCTCAAATGAATTTGAGTGACAGCAAGGAGCTATCAAATGCTAATTTTGACTCGCCGCGTTGGCGAAACCCTTATGATAGGGGATGAGGTTACTGTGACCGTTTTAGGTGTAAAAGGTAACCAAGTACGTATCGGTGTAAATGCACCAAAAGAAGTTTCTGTGCATCGTGAAGAAATCTACATGCGTATTCAGGCAGAAAAAGGAAATGGAAACGTTGCGACAGGCAACTACTAAGTTTTTCTATAAAGGCTAACCTTACGGTTAGTCTTTCTGTTTTGTGGCGATAATAAACACATATAACTAGCAATTTTGAACGGTTTGGTTGAAAGTTGTTCTGTTGACTGATTTTTCTGTCATTTTACTAATAAAATGTTTGACATATTTTTGGTAAATCGTAATATGTGCCTCCGCAAGACGGTGAGGTGGCCGAGTGGCCGAAGGCGCTCCCCTGCTAAGGGAGTATACGGTTTGTAGCCGTATCGAGGGTTCGAATCCCTCCCTCACCGCCATTCTTGCGAACGTTCTTAACGGAACAAAAATGCGCGTCCTTAGCTCAGCTGGATAGAGTACCTGGCTACGAACCAGGCGGTCGGAGGTTCGAATCCTCCAGGACGCGCCATATCGTTTTTCGATATAAAATATAATGCGGTGAGGTGGCCGAGTGGCCGAAGGCGCTCCCCTGCTAAGGGAGTATACGGTTTGTAGCCGTATCGAGGGTTCGAATCCCTCCCTCACCGCCATTTATTGACCGTTTGGTCAATTTTTTTGTTTCTCATTTTGAAAAGTGTGATAGACTTCGCACCCTTCTTGAAAGAGAACATTCTTGAAAGAGAATATTGTACAACCAGCATTGTACAAAACATTGCGCGTCCTTAGCTCAGCTGGATAGAGTACCTGGCTACGAACCAGGCGGTCGGAGGTTCGAATCCTCCAGGACGCGCCACTATTACAACGAATGGTTGATAGAAATATTAACGG
>NZ_BATM01000004.1 GCF_000467185.1 Vibrio ezurae NBRC 102218 | reverse complement strand
ATTTGAGCAACACTTATTGTGTTACGCACCAAATAATGGTGCCTCGAGGCGGAATCGAACCACCGACACGAGGATTTTCAATCCTCTGCTCTACCGACTGAGCTATCGAGGCAAAAGAATGGTGCCGACTACCGGAGTCGAACTGGTGACCTACTGATTACAAGTCAGTTGCTCTACCTACTGAGCTAAGTCGGCACACTATATTCTTATTGCTTCATTGACGTTACATGAACACCAACAACAAATTGTGGTGCCCGGAGGCGGAATCGAACCACCGACACGAGGATTTTCAATCCTCTGCTCTACCGACTGAGCTATCCGGGCAACGGAGCGCTATTAAACGTATTTTTAAGGAATCCGTCAACTTGTTTTTTGGTTTTTTTTCAAAAACTGTGTTGTTTGCTTTTTATTTGAGCATATTGGTCAAATTATCCCTTACTTTGATTAAATTCCCGTTTGTATTGGGTCACTTTCTCTAAGTAGCGTCGAGACTCCGCATTGGGGTGTTTGTGGGTTAATGCCCAAAAAACTTGGCTTGGATTCAATGAGTTTATGTGTCTCATTGCATTATTGCGGCTATTTCGGTCAAAGGTATTTAACACGCCACCCGTACCGCCATTGTATGCTGAGATCATGGCGTACTCCAAAGAGAGGAAATTTTTCACGTCTCTTAGGTAGCGAGTTCTCAGAATATGGAAGTAGGCGGTCCCGACGTCTATGTTGTTTTCTGGATTAAACAGATATTCAGGAGAAGGCATCCCCGATTTGTGTTTTATTAGCTTAAATACATCAGCCCCTGCGGTTTTTGGCACGACCTGCATCAAGCCATAGGCATTTGCCCAACTGACGGCATAAGGGTTAAAGCTACTCTCCGTTCTTATGATGGCATAGATCAGATCTTCGGGGATATCGTAGCGCTGTGAGGCTTTACGGACGATATTAGCGTACTTATAAGAGCGAACATTCGAATGGCTTGAAACCATCGGAATCTCAACATAGTGCGCGATTTTAAAGTCCACTTTCTTGGTTTTCATTTTGTGTGCAATCAAATAATCGGCAAACCGGTTGGCGCGCCAATTCCACTGAATCGCTTTATTGTCCTGATCGACAACTTGTTGATATAAAAAGGGTTCACCCTTCAATTTTATATTTGATGACGAAAAAAGATCCACGTGTGCAGGATCATCTGGCGTCAATAGTGTGGTAATGATCGCGGTTTTTAAGTGCGCTTTTGGATCATCTGAGGCGATAGTTTCTATGACGATCTTGCCGGTTGAGAAGTTTACATCGGCGCGGCTGTCGTAGTTGTCTATGTATTTGACGTAGTTACTTTTACCGGCCACTTTGACTTGGTCTTTACCCCATTTTTTCTCAATGTCACCAGTGAAGCTGTTCATTAGAGCATCCAGTGCATCGGTATCTTTTTCAAATTGCCCTGGCATTGGGGCTAGGTTGTGCGCCGCAAATCGACTGGTTGGTTCGTAGTTTACGTCATAAATCTTTTCTACAAATTCACGACTACAACCGGCGAGTATGAGAGGAAGGGCGAAATAGAGCAGTTTTCTCATTGGTATCCAAAAGCTAAAAATTAACGTTAAAAAAAGAGTGGCTAACGCCACTCTATAGAATTACTCACTGGGTGGGGTGTATCCGTCGATGACAACTTCTTTTCCTTCAAACAAGAAATTGACCATTTCTGTTTCAAGTAATTTGCGATGCTCAGGATCCATCATATTCAATTTTTTTTCGTTAATGAGCATGGTTTGTTTGCTTTGCCACATAGCCCAAGCTTCTTTCGAAATACCATCAAATATACGTTTACCTAGTTCACCTGGGTAAAGTTGAAAATCTAGACCATCGGCATCTTTTTTTAGATGTTCGCAAAATACTGTGCGGCTCATGAGTGTTCCTTATGTTAGATCATACTTAAGGTTTGCTAACAGGTTCTTAACCGGTGCAGCCAGACCTAGTTTCTGTGGTTGAGACAAGTTATACCAAAGACCTTGGCTTTGTTCCATTATAAGGCTAGGTCGTTGTGCTAGGTTTATTAAAACAGGTGTGATGTCTAAATGGTAATGGCTAAAAGTATGTTTGAAGGTAATGAGTGTTTTTGCCTGCTCAATAGCGTTTTCTGAACAGCCAAAAGTATCCAATAGATCGTTAATATCGGCACTGCTTTGTTCAGGAAAACAGTGTAATCCACCCCATATCCCAGACGATGGGCGCTGTTCAAGCCAAACTTCATCCTCATGATGTAGGATGACGAACCATACTTGTTTCGTCGGCTTTTCTTTTTTAGGTTTCTTCCCCGGGTAGTCTGTTGGCGAGTATTGCTTAAAAGCGACGCAATGCTCTGACACTGGACACAATGAACATTTCGGCTTGCTACGAGTACATACCATTGCCCCCATATCCATCATTGCCTGATTATATTCATCGACTCTTTGTTGCGGAGTATTGTCTATCGCCACTGACCACAATTGATTTTCGACCGCTTTTTTCCCCGGCCAACCTTCAATAGCGTAGCAACGAGCTAGAACTCGTTTTACGTTTCCATCAAGAATTGCGTGTGGCAGCTTAAATACTGAAGATAAAATCGCACCAGCGGTTGAGCGCCCAATACCGGGCAGAGCATTGAGCTGTTCAATCTCTAAGGGGAATTCGGCTTGATATTGGCTGACTACGATTTGAGCACACTTGTGTAAGTTGCGCGCTCGAGCGTAATAGCCAAGACCTGTCCATAGATGTAGTACTTCATCAATAGGGGCATTGGCCAGTGAAGTCACATCTGGAAACTGTTCAATGAAGCGCTCAAAATACGGAATAACGGTAGCCACTTGGGTTTGCTGAAGCATGATTTCAGACAGCCAGACCCTGTATGCGGTTTTGTCATGTTGCCACGGCAGGTGTTTACGCCCGTATTTTTGATACCAGTTGAGTATTTGATTTGCGAATGGTGTCACTGAGAGCCCATAAATTAGTCATCAAAGATCAGAAAT
Organism: Vibrio ezurae NBRC 102218; assembly: GCF_000467185.1. Taxonomy (GTDB): domain Bacteria; phylum Pseudomonadota; class Gammaproteobacteria; order Enterobacterales; family Vibrionaceae; genus Vibrio; species Vibrio ezurae. Next base: position 60,655 of record NZ_BATM01000004.1, on the reverse strand, counting down.
TGCACCATAATAGTGTAAGGAAGTAAAACTGAGTTTGTGTGGAATAAACGCAACTTACGGCGAATATGCGCAGAAATTGGAATAATTTGCTATTGAAGTGGTTTATACACTTGCGTATTGAAGAATTCTTTGGATAATTCCCGCTTTGATTAATCGATGAGCAGGCAACAAACAGAATGAGCGAAGTAACGACTAACGAATATACCGAAGATGGCAAGCTGGTTAGAAAGATCCGCAGCTTTGTACGTCGAGAAGGTCGATTGACTAAAGGTCAGGAAACAGCTTTGAATGAATGCTGGCCAACAATGGGCATCGATTACCAGAACGAATTATTAGACTGGGCGCAAGTATTCGGCAATAACAACCCAGTAGTATTAGAGATTGGCTTTGGTATGGGCACCTCTCTAGTAGAAATGGCAAAAGCCGCTCCAGAGAAAAACTTCATTGGTATTGAAGTTCACCGTCCTGGCGTGGGTGCTTGCCTTGGTTTAGCGCGTGATGCGGGTGTGACTAACCTGCGCGTAATGTGTCACGATGCGGTAGAAGTGTTTGCTCACATGATTCCTGATAGTAGCTTACATACGCTACAATTATTCTTCCCAGACCCTTGGCATAAAAAGCGTCACCATAAGCGTCGTATCGTGCAGCTTGATTTTGCTGAAATGGTACGTGCTAAACTTCAACTAGACTCTGGTATTTTCCATATGGCAACTGACTGGGAAAACTACGCTGAGCATATGGTTGAAGTCATGAACCAAGCACCGGGTTTTGCTAACATTGCCACTGATGGCGATTATGTTCCTCGCCCTGACGAACGTCCTTTAACTAAGTTTGAAGCGCGTGGTCATCGTTTAGGTCACGGTGTTTGGGACATTAAATACAAGCGCACAGTTTAGTCTCATTGAGTCCCTTTATATGAGGGACGACTGATTCTCTATTCTAGGGGCTACCAATGTAGCTCCTTTTTTATTCTCAATAATTCAAATTAAGGTTTTTGGATGTTTCAATACGCTATCTTGGCTAACCCCGGCCACAATCGAATCTACTTTGATACAGCAGTAAAGATTGCTTGCTCTGAGCTAAAAGCGATCCTTTCTTCTATGGATATTGCAGTTGATGAGGTCTCTGAAAAAGATATCGGTTTACCTGCGGCGTTGGTATTTGAAACAGAACAAGAGCTGGATGACGCACAACTAAAAAGAGTGTCGTCATCGTCTATCTACTACGCCATATTTCAAGTAATGGACAGTGGCTTACTCAAACCATTGCAGCCAGCAGCGTTTAATACTTTCCCTGAAAGCATGAGCCAAATCCTAAGGTATACCGGAAAGACTAATGAGCAGTTTACTCGTTTAATGGTTAACCTAGGTTTGAGTGCCGCGAGAACGGATAGCCAGCGCAAGTGTTTGATGGACCCTATGTGTGGCAAAGGTACAACGCTATATGAAGGTTTGATTCAAGGTTTGGATGTGATGGGCGTTGAGATCAACGCGAAGTGGGTTCAAGAGATCCAAACATTTATCGTTAAGTATATGAAAAATGGTCGTTATAAACATAAAGTGACCAAAGAGAAGCGTACTGGGGCTGGCGGTAAAAAAATCGCCGATGGTTTTGTGGTAAACGCGGCTGTGACTAAAGAAGACTTTATGAACAATCAGGGACAGTCGCTAAAGCTGTATGCCTCGGATACTCGCATTGTAAATCAAATCATTAAAAAGAACAGTTGTGATGTGATGGTGTCTGACCTTCCGTACGGCGTTCAGCACGGCAGTAAAAGCGCAAAAGACACTAAGATGGCTCGTAGCCCATTAGAGCTTCTAGAAGAGGCATTGCCTGCGTGGAAGAGTGTACTAAAGCCAAAGGGGGCGATAGTACTGTCATTTAATGAGTTTACTTTGAAATGGACTGAGCTAGCGGCTTTGTTTACTGAGCAAGGCTTTGAGGTGCAAGACCAAGAACCTTATATTGGTTATCTGCACCGAGTAGATCAATCGATCAATCGAAATATTTTTATTGCTGTGAAGCCATAAGTCTTAATTTAACGCCATTTCCCTAAACGCCTTTTTATGCTTCTTTAATAAGAGAGAGTTCATAAAAAGGCTTTTTATTTTATAGGGTTAGTCGTCTTCTTCTGCCATGAAGGCTTCGAGCAGATCATTGAGGAATAACTTTCCTTTTTGCGTGATCTGCCAGTGAGATTCGGTCTCATTGATATAAGCCATATCCATCGCCCAATCCATCGTCTCTTTAATGGAATCAAGGGCTAAGCCTGTTGTATCAATAAAGTCTTGTTTGGGACACGCTTCCATCAAGCGAAAACGATTCATGAAAAACTCAAAGGGGCGGTCGATATCAGCCACGTCTTGTTCGCTGTCTAAATAGGGTTTTACCATATTCTGATATGAGGCTAAGTAACCACGAGGGTGTTTGACCTTTGTGGTACGAACGATACGCCCATCCGCAAAACTCACTTTGCCGTGCGAACCACAACCAATACCGAGATAGTCACCAAAGCGCCAATAGTTTAGGTTATGTTGGCATTGATACCCGGGCTTGCTGTAGCCTGAGATTTCATATTGTACGTATCCCGCTTTACTGAGCTTTGCGTGTCCTTGCTCAAAAATATCCCACAAATCATCGTCGTCAGGCAGTGTGGGGGCTTTGTAGTAAAACAGAGTATTTGGCTCAATGGTGAGCTGATACCAAGACAAATGAGGAGGCGCAAGTTCAATAGCCTTTTCTAAATCGGATAAAGCTTGTTGTATGCTTTGCTCTGGAAGACCGTGCATCAGATCTAGGTTAAAGCTGTTTAGCCCAATTTGATGAGCTAACTGAGCGGCATTGATGGCTTCATCTTGACCGTGAATGCGTCCCAAGCGTTCTAGCTTTTCTTGCTCAAAGCTTTGTACCCCAATGGACATGCGAGTAATACCTGACTCTACATACTGGGCAAAACGTGCCGCTTCTATGGTGCCGGGGTTTGCTTCCATCGTCACTTCTATGCCTTCTTGAAAGGCGATACGCTGCTCTACACCTTGTAATAGGCGAGCAATCTCTTGCGGTGAGATTAAGCTTGGCGTCCCACCTCCAATAAAGATTGAAGTCAGAGTTCGGTCTTTGATTGAATCAGAGTATCTGGCTAGGTCGGCATCTAAATCTTCCAGTAAAGCATCGATATAGCGATCTTCTGGAATCTCGCCCTTTAACGCATGCGAGTTAAAGTCACAGTATGGGCATTTTTGTACACACCATGGAATATGGATGTACAAGCCCAATGATGGCGGTATCAGTTGGCTCATAGAGCGCGTTTTAATTTTTGGAATAATTCAGCCAGCGCCTTGCCACGATGAGACAATTGCTTTTTACGCTCAGGAGTCAATTGAGCAGAAGCGCAGTCATCTTCTGGTACGTAAAAGACAGGGTCGTAGCCAAACCCATTTTCGCCGTGTGCTTGGGTTAGGATCTCTCCTTGCCAAACGCCATGGCAGACAATCGGGGTTGGGTCTAAGTGGTGGCGCATATAAACCAGTACACAATGGAAGCGTGCGCTGCGTTGTGCTTGCGGCACCCCATCAAGCTCTGCTAATAGCTTTTCTAGGTTTTGTTGGTCTGTGGCACCTTCACCGGCAAAGCGAGCCGAATAAATGCCGGGGGCGCCTTTTAGAAAATCCACTTCTAAGCCTGAGTCATCAGCAATGGCTGGCAGGCCGGTTTCTTGGGCGGCGTGACGGGCTTTAATGATGGCATTTTCGATAAAAGTAGTACCGGTTTCTGCCACCTCGGAGACCTTGTATTCACTTTGCGCTTGTACTTCAAAACCAAACTCGGCTAACAAGGTGGCCATTTCGCGTACTTTGCCTTGGTTTCCGGTCGCTAGTACTAATTTATTTGCAGACAAAGGGATTACTCCTGAATATGGAAGGTTTGATTAAAACGAAGAATGCCACTGCCTTTCGTTCCTGAATCAGCGTTGATTTCAAAACGGAAAGTTTCATTTTCGGTGATCGGTAACTCGGCTAAATAATAGATAGCGTCACCTTGAGTGAGCTCTCTGAACGTCAGTTTTCGAGTATTACCTACGAGGTTTTTTGCCGTTCCAGTCAAACTCACTTGGGTCGGCTTTTTACCTACGCTATAGAGATCCAAAGCACTGATGTTGATCAGTGCAATGTAAGGGTTTCTTTTGAGCTTGAGCTCACGAGCCACTTTCGGGGCAATAAAGGTCGAATTGAAAGCAGAGTAGTGCAGCTCAATATCTTTCATGCGTACAAACTGACCAGCCCAACTTGGCATGGATAATCCCAGCAATAGCAGAGCGCACAACAGCTTACTCAATATGTGTTTCATTTATCGCCCCTAAGCGTGCTTAAGTCTTACAGACTGTACCAAATTGGACCAAATAGGCTGGTGGTGACATCGCCCATCAAATAGTTGGCAAACTGCAAACCAATAAACAAAATCAATACGCTAAGATCAAGTCCACCCATTGCTGGGATAATGCGGCGAATTGGCGCAAGCATTGGCTCTGTGAGTTGGTGGAATACATATTCCACAGGGCTACGACCTTGGCTTACCCAACTTAGGATGGCACGAAGTAGTAACACCCAAAAGAGTAATTTACCCGCCGCTTTTATCAATGCTAGCAAGCCGATGATCAATAGATCAGGGCTAAAGGCCATAGCACCATTGGATGCGATCAGCATTAGGAGTACAAACTTGAGTACACACAGCACGTAGGCAAAGGTTAACGTGGCAAGATCCACATTCCCAATAGAAGGAATAATGTGGCGTAGTGGCTTTAGTACCGGTTGAGTTGCCTTAACAATAAACTGAGAAAATGGGTTGTAGAAGTCAGCACGTGCTGCCTGCAACCAAATTCGAAGTATGACTATCATGATGTACAAATCAAAAACGGTAGTCACTAAAAACTGCATTGAATTCATTACAAATCCTTGATGGGGTTAAAAAAGAGATTCCATCTCTTCTGCACGAGTCACCGCAGCTTGCATGGCTTTAGAAACAGTGTCAGAGAGTTGATGTTGGTTAAATGTCGCAATCGCTTCAGCAGTTGTGCCTCCTTTAGAGGTCACTTGCTGGCGTAAAACAGACAAATCTAAATTGGGATTGGCTACAACCATTTGCGCCGCCCCTAGTGCGGATTGTTGAACGAGCTGACGAGCTGTTTGTTCATCAAAGCCTTGAGCGATAGCTTCTTGTTGCATCGCTTCCATAAACAGGAAGAAATACGCAGGAGAGCTACCTGCTGCTGCAATAATCGAGTTAATTTGTGCTTCATCATCAACCCAGCAAGTTTCACCGACGGCTTGCATTAGCTCGTTGGCAAAGTCTTGGTCTGCTTGACTGATAGTTTCTGGAGCATATAGGCCACTCATGCCAAGGCCAAGTAAAGACGGTGTGTTTGGCATCACTCGTACGAAATTAGCCTCTTTGCCCAGCATGGTTTGCAGGCGAGGGATAGTAATCCCTGCGGCAATTGAGATTAACAGCTTATTTTCTAGATCAACATGCGAAAGCTCTGCTAACACTTCAGACATAATCTGCGGTTTAACCGACAACACAATCACATCCGCCATGGTCGCCGCTAACGGGTTATCAGCGGTTGTCGAAACAGAAAAACGCTGACTGACCTTATCACGGCTTTGTTCTGATGGAGCGGTGGCTGTTATCGCTTGAGCGGGATAACCACTATCAAGTAAGCCTGCAATGATGGACTTTGCCATATTGCCGGAGCCGATAAAGGCGATATTACGTACTGAATTTGCCAAACTTTTCTTCCTTACTGTTTGTTCGAATAATCTCGCGCGCCAAAAATTGCTGTACCAATGCGAACCATGGTACTGCCAGCTTCGATAGCCGCTTCCATATCTCCACTCATACCCATAGATAAAGTATCTACCTGAGGATATTGGGATTTAATTTGATCAAACAAGTCTTTAAGTTGATTAAAGGCTTGCAGTTGCTCTTCATAGCTAGACACGGCCGCTGGTATGGACATCAGCCCACGCAAAGTGAGGTTGGGTAGCGCGTTTATTGCCGCCGCTAATTCAAGGGCTTGAGAAGCATTGATCCCTGATTTACTTTCCTCACCACTGGTGTTGACTTGCACTAAAACCTGCAAAGGATCGAGATGGTTTGGTCTTTGATCATTGAGGCGCTGTGCAATCTTAAGGCGATCAATAGAGTGAACCCAGTCGAAACTTTCACTAATAGGGCGAGTTTTATTGGATTGTATTGGCCCAATAAAGTGCCATTCTATGGCTAAATCGTTATGATGTTCTTGAAAGTATTGGATTTTTTCGACACCTTCTTGCACGTAGTTTTCACCAAATTGGCGTTGACCAGCCTGACAAGCGTCAAGTACAGCTTGTTTAGGTTTGGTTTTACTTACTGCAAGAAGTTGCACGGAATGAGTTAGACGCCCAAACTTACGTTCAGAATCTTTAATTTGCTGATGAATGTGTTCTAAATTTGATTGGATTGTCTGCATAGTTTTGACTTAACAAGGAATTTTATGGATATCACCGAGTTGCTTCGCTTTAGTGTAAAGCATAATGCTTCAGATCTACATCTTTCATCGGGCTTACCTCCCATGGTGAGGATAGACGGCGATGTACGACGTCTTGAGATGCCCGAGTTTACTGAGACTGAAGTGCATGAACTTATTTTTGATATTATGGATGATGCCCAACGAAGTGAGTTTGAGTCAAATCTAGAATTGGATTTTTCGATCGAGCTGACAGGTGTCGGACGATTTAGGGTGAATGCCTTTAATCAAAGCCGTGGCGCTTCGGCGGTGTTTCGTACCATCCCTACCAATATCCCAACCCTTGAACAGTTAGATTGCCCACCTATCTTTGAAAATATCGTCAATTATGAAAAGGGCTTGGTGTTGGTAACAGGGCCTACGGGGTCGGGTAAATCAACGACGCTTGCGGCGATGGTCGATTACATTAATCGTCATCACAACAAGCATATATTGACCATTGAAGATCCGATTGAATTTGTACACCAAAGCTCTAAATGTTTGATTAACCAGCGTGAAGTGCATCGTGATACCCATAGTTTTAAAGCGGCGCTGCGCTCTGCATTGCGTGAAGATCCCGATGTTATTTTAGTGGGGGAACTGCGCGATCAAGAGACCATTAGCCTAGCGCTTACGGCTGCGGAAACAGGCCATTTGGTGTTTGGTACGTTACACACCAGTTCAGCGGCGAAAACCATAGACAGAATCATTGATGTGTTTCCTGCGGGTGACAAAAATATGGTGCGCTCTATGTTGTCAGAATCTCTGCGAGCGGTCATTGCACAAAAGCTGTTAAAAAGAGTCGGTGGTGGACGTGTGGCTTGCCATGAAATTTTGTTGGCCAATCCTGCAATCCGAAACTTGATTCGGGAAGACAAAGTCGCGCAAATGCATTCCATTATACAAACGGGTGCGGCACAAGGCATGAAAACCATGGAGCAAGCGGCAAACCAACTCATACAACAAAACCAAGTTACCAAAGAGGAAGTCGAGACTAAGATTGAGATTCAAGTTGGTCTTGGTGGTGGTTTTTAATGCTCAAATAAACGCGAGGGCAACACTATGGAATTGAAAGAGTTGTTGGATGCAATGACACAGCACAAAGCGTCTGATCTTTACATTACAGTCGATGCACCTTGTATGTTTCGAGTGGATGGAGAGCTGCAACCGTTTGGTGAAAAGCTGCATCAATCAGGTGTAACGGCGATTCTAGACAGCATTATGGACAACGATAGGCGCAAAGAGTATCGAGCTTGTCGAGAAGCCAATTTTGCCATTGAAAGTGACTCAGGGCGTTTTCGTGTCAGCGCTTTTTTTCAACGTGACTTACCGGGTGCGGTGATTCGCCACATTGAAACACAAATTCCGTCTTTCGAAGAGCTTGGTTTACCTGATACCTTAAAAGATCTGGCTATGGTTAAGCGAGGTTTAGTGCTGGTGGTTGGAGCGACAGGCTCTGGTAAATCGACAACGCTTGCCGCTATGGTAGGACACAGAAATCAGCATCAACATGGGCATATTTTAACCGTCGAAGATCCGATTGAATTTGTCCATCAACATCAGCAAAGCATCGTCACGCAGCGTGAAGTGGGTTTAGATACTGAAAGTTATGAAATTGCGCTTAAAAACTCGCTGCGACAAGCGCCAGATATGATTGTGATTGGTGAGATCCGTACTCCAGAAACCATGCGTTATGCGATGACTTTTGCGGAAACGGGGCATTTGTGTGTGGCAACCCTGCACGCCAATAATGCCAATCAAGCGCTAGAGCGAATTTTGCATCTCGTTTCCAAAGATCAACGAGAGCATTTTTTGCTGGATCTTTCCCTTAATTTAAAAGGGATTGTGGGTCAGCAATTGATTAAATCGAAAGATGGCAAGGGACGTCACGCTGCATTGGAAATATTACTGACAACACCAAGATCGTCCGATCTTATTCGACAAGGTGAAATCGCAGAGATTAAAAACTATATGAGCAAAACCAAACAGGAGGGGATCTGTACTTTTGATCATTCTTTGTTTGAGCTTGTCATGCAAGGCAAGATCACAGAAGAAGACGCGCTACGCAGTGCCGATTCAGCCAATGATCTGCGTTTAATGCTTAAAAATCAGCAAGGGACTCATGGCAGTAGTCCCTTAGATGATATTAAGATTGATATGGGATGAGTTAAGTTGACAGGGTTATTCACCCCATTGATTTTCAAACCAACTTTCTAAAATCACGACGGCGGATTGGCAGTCGACATTGCCTTTGCTTAGCGCTTTGTAGCCACCCATGGCAAATAGATCAGAGCGAGCTTCAGTGGTGGAGAGTCTTTCATCATGAAGCTCGACTTGTACGCCAAATCGACCATGAATTCTTTGGGCGAACTTTTTAGCTCTCGGGGTAATGGTTTTCAGGTCTTTACCATGCAAATCCGTCGGTAAGCCCACCACAACTAAGTCGGGTTTCCACTCTTGTATTTGGTTACCAATGTCATCCCAGTTCGGGATGCCGTCTTTGGCTTTGAAGGCTTTTAGTGGGGTGGCGGTGCCAGTGATGTCTTGTCCGATAGCACTGCCAATACTTTTAGTGCCATAATCAAACGCCATTATGGTTTTACTCATGCATGTCCTGCTTGTGTTGATAATTGTGAGGCTTCAATGCCCAAAGATTGCACGGCGCTAGCCCAACGCTCTTGTACTGGAGTGCTGAAAATGATGTCAGGATCTGCTTCAATGGTTAACCAAGAATTCTCTGCTAGCTCACTTTCCAGTTGCCCAGCATCCCAGCCAGAATACCCCAATGCCACTAGGTATTGAGTCGGCTCTTCTTTAGTGCCTAATACCGATAAAATATCCTTGGAAGTGGTCATAGTGATGCCGTTAGTCATTACTATGCTGGACTGATATTTATCTTTAGCCTGATGCAAAATAAAGCCGCGATCTTCGGAAACAGGGCCACCATTGTGTACAGGTTGTTTTAGGCTATCACCCGCTTGAATATGGGCTGATTTTAGCTCTATCTGCTTTAGCATACCGCCAACGGTAATATCGATGGGAGCATTAATCATAATTCCCATCGCCCCATGTTCATTGTGCTCACAAATATAAATCACTGAGCGCTTGAAATGTGGGTCTTGCATCGATGGCATCGCAACTAAAAAGTGATTAGTTAAATTCATGCTCGGCCTCCTAAAACAAGCCACCGATTAAGGTGGCTATCAATAATGTCAGTATGACGGATTATTTTGCGATGCGACGCTCGATAGCATCCATCAATTTACCGGTAATTGAGATACCAAATTCCGTTTCGATTTCTACAATACAAGTTGGACTAGTGACGTTGATTTCAGTGACTTTATCACCAATGACATCTAAGCCGACAAAGATTAAGCCCTTTTCTTTAAGAGTAGGCCCAATTGCGTTGGCGATGGCAAAGTCAGTGTCACTTAAAGGACGAGCTTCACCACGACCGCCAGCCGCTAGGTTGCCACGAGTCTCACCTTTGGCTGGAATACGAGCTAGGCAGTATGGCATTGGCTCACCGTCAACAATTAAGATGCGCTTGTCACCATTGCTGATATCTGGCACAAATGCTTGCGCCATGGCGTAGTTTTGGCCGTGATTGGTTAAGGTTTCGATAATAACAGATACGTTAGGATCGCCTTCTTTAACGCGGAAGATTGACGCGCCGCCCATACCATCTAGAGGTTTTAGAATTACATCTCTGTGTTGCTCGTGGAAGGCTTTGATTTTGTCTGCTTTGCGAGTCACGATGGTGGTTGGGGTCATGTCTGCAAACCATGCTGTGTAGAGCTTTTCGTTACAATCACGTAGGCTTTGTGGCTTGTTGACAATCAAGGTGCCTTCAACTTCTGCGCGCTCAAGAATGTAAGTTGCGTAGATGAATTCAGTATCAAACGGAGGATCTTTACGCATTAATATAGCGTCAAGATCAGACAAGCGGATGGTTTGCTCTGAAAGGAACTCAAACCAATTGTCAGGGTTTTTCTCTACTTTTAGAGTTTTGGTATCCGCAACGGCCACACCTTGATCTAAATGCAGATCATTCATTTCCATATAGTGGATTTCATAACCACGTTTTTGCGCTTCTAAAAGCATGGCAAAGCTAGAGTCTTTTTTAATATTGATGGACGAAATAGGGTCCATCACTATGCCGATCTTAATCATTTATTTCTCCTAGCCAAGATCGCCAAAGCGAACTTGGAGTGCGGTTATGGCTGTTAGGGCCGCGGTTTCTGTTCTAAGAACGCGCGGGCCTAATAATGTTTGTTCAAAGTTATATTCTGTGGTCATGTCAATTTCTGACTCAGAAAGTCCACCCTCTGGGCCAATTAATAATTTCACTTCAGTGATTGGCTGAGGAAGGGTGTTGATAGAGTAGGGAGCTCTAGGGTGAAGATTGAGTTTCAACCCTTGATATTCTTCTTGGCACCACTGCTCTAGAGGCATGATAGGACGGATGACGGGCACGGTATTTCGACCACTTTGCTCACAGGCGGCAATAGCGATTTTTTGCCACTGTTGCAGCTTTTTCTCGAAACGTTTTTGGTCTAGTTTCACGCCACAACGCTCAGAAATAAGTGGAGTGATCGTATTGACACCAAGCTCCACCGATTTTTGAATGGTGAATTCCATTTTGTCGCCGCGAGAGACCACTTGCCCTAAGTGGATATCCAGTGGCGATTCTACATTGTGTTGTTTGGAATCTTGTATCTCAACCGCGACATTTTTCTTGGAGACCTCGGTAATGACAGCAGAATACTCAACATTGCTACCATCAAAGAGTGAAATCGCTTGGCCTACCTGCATTCGTAACACACGTCCAATGTGCCCTGCTGCATCATCGCATAGCTGAATGTGTGTGGCTGAAGATAAAGATTCAGGATGATATATCCTAGGAATGCGCATTAAAACTACACCTGTAACTAACTTAACAAAATAAATATGGTTGCCATGTTAGCAAATAACAAGAGGTGTCGCTTCGTCTGCGTGACAGGATTTATCTAATGTTTGCACTCTTGGTCAACAAATGGGTTTGAGTTGCCTTGAATTTTATCGATCATTTGGTTGCGCTGACATTCCCAATCAGTCACGGCATAGGTTTTATTCCATGCTTGCATCAGTTTGATTTGCTGCGCTGATATCTTGATAGGGTAATGCTGTGCCATATATAAGTAGGTTCGAGCGATAGCACCGCGAGCACGTTTCGGTGGCATCACTTTGTCGTCTTTGAAGCTGACTTGCATATGGCATTGACCGTAGCTTACTCCACGGTTGCCATTCCACTGAGTAAAAGAGTAGTTAGAACGGTCACCATTAACTTCACCAATGGCAGGCACTAAGTTATGTAAATCCGCTTCCATCTCTTTATAAACAGGATCGCTTTTGGTGCAATTAGAGCGTCCGCCGTGTTGCCAACATTGTCGCTGATTACCCAGTTGCGCAGCAGGCACAATGTGCTCCCACTCAATGCGATTGGCGCGACGTTCTTGTTTACGTACTTGATAACCACAATCGGATAATTGCGGTTTGCCCTTTTTGCCTTGCCAATCTATTTTGCATCCACAATAGAAGGTTTCAGGGTGTTGCTGATAGATACCAACAGCCAGTCGTTTAGATTGATAAAAAGAGTGTGGCTTAGCATGCACTGATAGTGAGATCAGCAGTAGGCTAATGATAGGGAGAATATAACGTTTCAAGAGTAATTACGGCAGTTGGGAAAAAACAGCGCAGAGAATACAGCCACTTTGACGCTTTGACCAGTTCTTGTTCAGCCTAATCCCGCCTTGCAGTTATAGATTACTATTATGTTATTAACTGAGTTGCTTACCAGTAAATTTAAGTTCATTGCCACAGTTGCGACAAGAATAATGAGTCTCCCCTCGCAGCACTTTATTGTGACGACGTATCGATAAAGGATACTGGCGGCAGGGGCACTGATACTCAAACGTCTTGCCCTGCACCGAACTCACATCCATAGAATGCGTACGATCTGGTTTGATACCAAACACTTTAGACATAACGTATTGCCACTCTTTACCGTGCGGCCTCACTCGCCCAAACACTTGATGAGTGATTAAGTGCGCAACTTCGTGAGGCAGAACGTGCTCAATAAATTCTTGTTGGTTTTCCGCCAGCAATACGCGATTCAGCTTTATCGTATTCAACTGCAAAAAGGCTTTTCCAGCCGCCTTACCACGCATATCAGTTTCAATCGTAGGAATTGAAAACTGTCGCTCAAAGTGAGCATTAGCCACTTTGATGAGTGCTGTGGCTTTTCTAAGCAATTGGTATTGAATTGGCGTCATGCAGTGGTTTTGGCTATCGATTTAAAACGGGTACAACTTTAGCTTAATCTCTCTTTGGATACAAAGTTCGTGATGGATGCTTTGGGGTAAATAGCTCAGGTAGAAGTGCGGGTAAAAATATGGATGAGTATTATTGTTGGAAGGTATTAAAGATTGAGTGTTTTTGGCTGTGGGATAGGAGCACTAAAACGTTGTTTAACGGTATGTTATAGCCGACTTTAGATGAACACAGAAATACTTCGAGGTTTCTTAAATTCAATGAACCGATCGTCAGGCAATCACTGTACCAAATTATCCATACTTTGGCTTGTATACGGAATTTTTTTGAAGTTCTCCCCTAAACTCTCAGTCAATTCACACAATAGGTTGATATCAATTGAGTTTTATAGTGAGTGGCAGCAACATGGATGGAATGCAAACACAGAAAATTTCGTCTATAAAGTGTAAACCTTCAAGGTGTTATAGGCATGAGTTATGTTTTAGGGAGATGATATGAGAGTAAAGTCAGACGCTGCTGGGCGTTTGCTAGATATTCTGACAGAGGCAAAATCTAAGTCAGAAAAGCTAAGGACGAGGCAGGTATGGGCTTCGGTTTTTGATATTCCCGAGAGTGATTCAGGCTCTTTGCTGTTAATGCTTGCTGAACTCATCAGGCTAAGTGATCAAACGAAGAAGCAACTGACTGAAATCGATGATATTGACCATCAACTTTTTCTAAAACCATTCGTAAATGTAGAGCGCATGTTGTCAACTCTTAATTTAGAAACATCGTGGCACTCCTCAAAACATTTATTAGATGATGTGACTATATATGGGCTCAATATCTGTTCGGATAAGTTAAGTCGTGTACATCAAGCTACAAGCTTGAACGCTGAAGATTTCGATAAAATAAAGTCGATGCTAGAACAGTTGTCGGATGAAGTCTTAACCAGTGACTTGGATACACCATTAAAAGAAATATTTATACGAAACCTGGAAGGGTTAAGGCAGTCACTATTACTCTACAAAATTAATGGTATTGACGGTATAGAACAACAAATTCAGCTTAATATTGGCACTTTAATCTTCAATAAAGAAAAAATTAAATCATCTAATGCTGTCATCAATGAAGGAATTTTAAATAATTACTTTGGCTTACTTGAGTTCATTAATAAAACTCTAGATACGGCAAGACAAGTAGATAGATTAGCAGGTAACCCAATATCAAAATTACTTGGTATTGATCTAGGTGGTTAATAAATTGCTTAAACGAACGTGTAACGTTCGCCACTTTTGGTTTGAAGTTCAGTATGTTTGGTCATGTTGTTCGTAAGCACAGTTTAGTAAAGTTTGAACAGTCTGTTCTAATTCCATCAATTAAGAGGTAATAATGTTCAAGAATAGTCATTTGTTTTTTGTACCAGAAGAATTGAATTTACTTCGAGCATTTAATCGTAAGCAATTAGAGTTCGTTGATGAGTTTGTCGAAAATATAGAACAGCACATTGAAAAGTGTACTGAGACAGTATTTGTTCAGCGATGGGCTGGAGATGAAGGTGAGGTTGTCGAAGTCGAGAAGCAACATATTGCTGGAATCGCACAAGATGCATATGATGTCAAAGAGACTTTTACTACTGTAATGCCAATGTACCAAAGACAAGCAATGCTTTTAAGCACTTGGTCAATGTTTGATAATGAAATCAACACATACTATAGCAGGCTTGCAAATAAGGTCGGAGCGAAGTCTATAAAACGAGAAAAAGGTTCTAGTGACCTCGCTTATATGATTTTAAGCTTACAAGCAATTGGAGTTGTTTCAGAACCTTCTGAGCGATTTACAAATGCTTTTAATCGGCTTAATGATGAAGTACGTCTCGTTCGTATTGATTGGGCTCATTATGGTGGAAAAGCTGTGAAGTCAAAGTTTATAGAACAAACAGATGGTTTAAGAATGAATGGTTCTCAAATAGATATTTCAGTCGCTTATATCGAGGAAGTTACGGAGCTGATGTGGACGCTTTCAACTGAAATTACTCAGTCAGCACGTACTCATTTTTGTGATAATTAACGAATAAATTTCGGCCCAAAAACCTTTACAGAAAACGCTCAACCTTCATTATCTTCCAACAATTATTACTAAAAAATTGCCCACCAATTTATCGGTGGGCAATTGCCATATTGCGTCTCTTTTATCCCGCAAAAACGCTAACTCTTTTTCTGAATCGTCGCGTGATAAGCATGCCATGTGCCGTAACCTAGAATGGGCATAGTGACTATCATTCCTATCCCGTAGGTGGCAAAGCCTATTAAAACACCCCCACAAATAATGGCCGCCCAAACTAGCATTGGGCCGGGGTTGTTTTTAACCGCATTAAAACTGGAAAATATTGCGGTCATAATATCAACTCGCCTTTCTAGCATTAAAGGCATTGAGAAAACCGCAATGCTAAATACCACGGATGCCAAAATAAACCCTGTTATGGAACCGGTAATAAGAAATGGCGCAAATTCGATGATACTGGCGCCTTCTACGGAAGGGTATAAAGCATGCAGTAGTGAGGCTATTCTCATCCAAAATATCATGGCGACAACCAGCAACACCGCAAAGCTCCATTGTGATGTGGAGTTACGACCGATGGCTTTCATCGAATGCAGTAGGTTGGGTTGTTTGCCTCTTTCTCTTGCCCAACTGACATCGTATAACCCTAGCGCTAAAAATGGCCCAATGAGCATATAGATAATGAGCGCGGGCAGTATTACTAGGTGCGGATGGTTGCCTTGTAAGTATATGAGGCCAACGATGCCAGCGGCAGCAATGGCGAAACAAGTGCCATAAAAGAGGCTAATAATAGGAGATCTGACTAGATCGTTTAAACCTAGTGCTAACCATTGGAAAGGGTCACTAATGCTGATTTTATTGCAGGGCAGTGTTTTTGCGTATTCACTGTTTTTGATTTCAGATGCTTTATGAAAATCACTGTCATCGTATGTACGAGGCATGATAATCCTCCTGATTGAGTCCCGTAATATTGACTCTTAAGCATTGGATAACTGAAATTTTGTATCAGAAATCTAAATAGAGTCTATCTGCTAGTATTTGGTCACCTGACTAAAAAGGTGATCCATTTAACAGTTTTTTAACTTTCATAACTATCGTTGTGGATAGTTAAAATTACAAATTTTGCATGAAAAATAATCAGAAGGGGGTAGGTGACAGGAGCAAATGGAGAGCAAAAAAAACCTCAGCACAAAGGCTGAGGTTGATATAAATAGACGTATCTAGTCGATTATAGACCAGCAAAATCCTTAAGGATTGCTGCTTTGTCTGTCGCTTCCCAAGGGAATTCTTCACGACCAAAGTGACCGTAAGCTGCTGTTTTCTTGTAGATAGGTTGTAGCAAGTTCAGCATTTCTTGTAAGCCGTATGGGCGTAGGTCGAAGTTTTGACGAACAGCTTCAATGATGATTTCTTGGGCTACTTTTTCAGTGCCGAAGGTTTCAATCATGATTGATGTTGGATCAGCAACACCGATAGCGTAAGAAAGTTGGATTTCACAACGGTCAGCCATGCCAGCAGCAACGATGTTTTTCGCTACATAACGAGCTGCGTATGCCGCACTACGGTCAACTTTTGATGGATCTTTACCAGAGAATGCACCGCCACCGTGACGAGCTGCGCCGCCGTAGGTATCAACGATAATTTTACGACCAGTTAGACCACAGTCACCCATTGGGCCACCGATAACGAAACGACCGGTTGGGTTAATAAAGAATTTAGTTTCTTTGTTTAACCATTGCTCAGGAAGTACTGGTTTGATGATAGTTTCCATCACAGCTTCACGAAGCTCTTCTGTTGAAACGCTTTCGCTGTGCTGAGTTGATAGAACAACAGCATCGATGCCGACAATTTTACCTTGGTCATATTGGAAGGTAACTTGAGATTTTGCATCAGGACGCAACCAAGGTAGCGTGCCGTTTTTACGTACTTCAGCTTGTTTTTCAACTAAGCGGTGAGAGTAAGTAATTGGTGCAGGCATCAATACTTCAGTTTCGTTAGTCGCGTAACCAAACATAATACCTTGGTCGCCAGCGCCTTGATCTTTAGGGTCAGCTTTATCAACACCTTGGTTGATATCTGGAGATTGCTTACCGATAGTATTTAATACAGCACAAGAGTCAGCATCGAAGCCCATCTCAGAGTTTACATAACCGATTTCACGAACGGTTTGACGCGTTAGCTCTTCGATATCAACCCAAGCAGAGGTAGTCACTTCACCACCTACCATTACCATGCCAGTTTTTACGTAAGTTTCACATGCAACACGAGCTTTTGGATCTTGCTCAATAATGGCATCTAGAACCGCATCAGAGATTTGGTCTGCGATTTTATCTGGATGGCCTTCTGATACTGATTCAGAAGTAAACAGGTGCTTAGCCATGATGGGCTCCCTTATTCTGGTTTAAGAAAAGACGCATCATCGTAGGCGTCTTTTGAATTGTACTTTAAGTAGGTGTTTCTACTTCTAGACGTCTATTCTAATTTTGAATATGCGAAATACAAGCTTTTTTACCATTTAAGTGAGTAAAAGATTTGCGCTGGGTCACATCACTTTTTAATAAATATAGTGAGATGTTAAGCAAATTTATCTCTCATAGTTTGAATTTTGCTCGGGAAACTGTTTGCAGTAATAGAGGGGCTTTGCGACAATAACAGCGCCCAACATCCTCTGTTGGGAACAGGACTTATTTTTTATAAATTGCTTATGCATTCAGGAGCAGACATGTCTTCTCGTAAAGATCTAGCCAATGCAATTCGTGCTCTTAGCATGGATGGTGTTCAACAAGCTAACTCTGGTCACCCAGGCGCACCAATGGGGATGGCTGACATCGCTGAAGTACTTTGGCGTGATCATCTAAACCATAACCCACAAAACCCAGAGTGGGCTGATCGTGACCGTTTTATCCTTTCAAATGGTCATGGTTCAATGCTGATCTACTCTCTGCTTCATTTGAGTGGTTATGAGTTGTCTATTGATGACCTTAAAAACTTCCGCCAGTTGCACTCTAAGACTCCAGGTCACCCAGAATACGGGTATGCACCGGGTATCGAAACAACAACAGGCCCATTAGGCCAAGGCATTACTAATGCTGTTGGTATGGCGATGGCTGAAAAAGCACTTGCGGCTCAGTTTAACAAGCCTGGCCACGATATCGTTGACCACTTCACTTATGCGTTCATGGGTGATGGCTGTCTGATGGAAGGTATCTCACACGAGGCATGTTCTCTTGCGGGTACTCTAGGTCTTGGTAAGCTGGTTGCTTTCTGGGATGACAACGGCATCTCAATTGATGGTGAAGTTGAAGGTTGGTTCTCTGACGATACACCTAAGCGTTTTGAAGCTTACGGCTGGCACGTAATCCCAGCAGTAGATGGCCATGATAGCGAAGCAATTAATGCGGCTATTATCGCAGCTAAAGCGGACCCTCGCCCAACACTTATCTGTACTAAAACAGTGATTGGCTTTGGTTCTCCAAACAAAGCGGGTACGCACGACTGTCACGGTGCACCACTGGGTCAAGACGAAATCGTTGCGACTAAAGCGGCACTAGGTTGGGAGCACGGACCATTTGAAGTTCCTGCTGACATCTATGCACAGTGGGATGCAAAAGCAACTGGCGCTGAAAAAGAAGCGGCTTGGAATGCTAAGTTTGACGCTTACGCGGCAGCATACCCTGCTGAAGCAGCTGAACTAAAACGTCGTGTAAATGGCGAACTTCCAGCACAGTGGGAAGAGCAAGCAAACCAAATCATTGCTGATCTGCAAGCGAACCCTGCTAACATCGCATCTCGTAAAGCATCACAAAATGCACTAGAAGCGTTTGGTAAAATGCTTCCTGAATTCATGGGCGGTTCTGCTGACCTTGCGCCTTCTAACTTGACTATGTGGTCTGGTTCTAAGTCTCTTGAAGCAACAGACTTCTCTGGCAACTACATTCACTACGGCGTACGTGAATTTGGTATGACAGCTATCATGAACGGTATTGCTCTGCACGGTGGTTTCGTACCATACGGCGCAACTTTCCTAATGTTCATGGAATATGCACGTAACGCAATGCGTATGGCTGCTCTAATGAAAGTTCAGAACATCCAAGTTTATACTCATGACTCTATCGGTCTGGGTGAAGATGGCCCAACTCACCAACCGGTTGAGCAAGTGGCTTCTCTACGTCTAACTCCAAACATGAGCACATGGCGTCCATGTGACCAAGTTGAGTCAGCAGTAGCATGGAAACTGGCTATCGAACGTAAAGATGGCCCATCTGCGCTTATCTTCTCTCGTCAAAACCTTGCACAGCAAGAGCGTGATGCTGCTCAAGTAGCTGATATCGCAAAAGGCGGTTACGTACTAAAAGATTGCGCAGGTACTCCTGAGCTAATCATCATTGCAACAGGTTCTGAAGTTGAACTAGCAGTAGCGGCGCAAGCTGAACTTACTGCGGCAGGCAAAGCAGTACGCGTTGTCTCTATGCCTTCAACAGATGCATTTGATAAGCAAGACGAAGCTTACCGTGAGTCAGTACTTCCTTCATCAGTAACTAAACGTATTGCTGTAGAAGCCGGTATTGCTGACTTCTGGTACAAGTACGTTGGCTTCGGTGGCAAGATCATCGGCATGACAACATTCGGCGAATCTGCACCAGCAGGTGAGTTGTTCAAGATGTTCGGTTTCACTACTGAAAACGTAGTAAACACAGCTAAAGAGTTGTTAGCTTAATTAAACTCTAGCAACCTCTAAAAAATGAAAGCCAGCAGTTTACTGCTGGTTTTTTTTTACTATGATTATAACTTCAATCATATGTTTCTGAGCCCCAATTGCTACCCATATTTCTATTTATAGTCGTCTATATATTTAAAATTATTGTTCTCGGGAAAATATTCTACCTCGACGATTCAGAGTCTTTTATTAAAATAGCCATAAATGATGGGTATTTTATTATCTTATCTATATCTTTGTTATTACTATCTTTCAAAACTAAAAAGCCTGTCTTTTATCTATTGAGGTGTTGTAGTTTTATTCTATTTTTATTGTATATAGTTGACTTTATATTAATATTCTCTTTGCAAACTAGATTATATGCAGATGATGTATTTAAATTTCTATTTGAATTAAATGAAGTTTTAATATCAAAAGTAGAAGTGATTGGATTAATTGTGGTTATAGTTTGTATAGCAATAGTGTTTGCTCGCTTTAATAAGAAAGAGGTAAATTCAAAGGCTTATGTTTTACTATTAGCTATGTTTATTCTTCTCTTTATTTATGATGATTTTAAAATATCAGGTAGAGAAGTATTTTTTGATAATTTTATAGAATCGAACAGAAATGTAACTTATAAAAAAAGCTACTCTAATGAGTTTATCGATAATTTTTCATATTCATCTAAAATTAATCGTAAATCCATAAACTCAAGTAAACCGGATAATATTTATGTTTTTTTCGTTGAGTCATGGTCAAACTATCAGAGCTTAGAGTTTGGAGGAGCTTTTGATTGGACACCGAGATTGGATCAGCTAGCAAGAAGTAATATTAAGTTAAGCAACTTCTACGCAAATGGCTTTAGTACCGAGATGGGCCTTTATGCCACCCTTATTGGCATACAACCTATCCTGTATAAACAAAATGTAGCTTTAGATGGAGGGATGGGATTACTCACATTGAATAATAGAAACTCTCAAGTGAAAAAAATAAAGGAGTTTGGCTATAGAACGAGTTTTATTACATCAGGTAATACCGATTTCCTACAAAAGAAAGACTGGTTAGAACTTATTGGATTTGAGAACATAATTGGCAGTGAAAGCTTTAGCAAAAACACACCAAGATATCTATTTAACTCCGTATCAGATAAAGTTTTATTTGATTACTTTAAATCTTGGGATATTGAAAATTCGGATATATCTAAATTTGTAGTAATTGAAAATGTTTCAACTCATGCACCTTATTATATACCTAGTGATAATGGTGTTGTTAGGTCAGAAGAAAAGGCATTTAGATATACTGATGAAGAGCTTGCTAATTTATTAATAAAGTTAAGTGATTCTTCTGATAACAATCTGATTATTGTTATTAGTGATCATAGAGCTATGTCTCCATTAACAAGAGATGAAATAAATAGGGATGGTATATTTGCTTCTTCTAAAGTCCCTGGGTTTGTTATATGGAATAAGTACAATAAAAATATAGAAAAGAACTTTCAGCAGTCAGATATACTGAACTCAATACTATCTTTATTATCAGGAGAGGTAGTTTATTCGGATATTCAAGGCTCATTATTCCCTCTAGTTACACCATCTCCAGCAAAGTGTATCACCTATCAAAGAGGAGATAATAGAAGCTTAGTTAGTGTTAAGTGCGAGGATGAAAGCTTTTTGGTGAGAAGTAATGGAGATAATACAAGCACTATAAATGAAGTAAAAAGTTTACCAGTTGATGTGGTTAATTATTTAAGACTATATCAATCTAATTAGGCTACTTAATTTACCCGTATTAATTATCATAACTTAATACGGAGTAATAAAAAATTATTTAAATGTTTTTTGTTAAAGCAAGGTAATGCAACCTATTTATCTCTAATCGAGACTGTCTCACATTATCCAGTATTAAACCTGTAAATGACAATAGTACGGAAATAACCCCTAGGCTGCTGGCTAAAATGGCCGTTGGGAAACGTTTCACAAGACCGGTCTCGATAAATTCATAAACTACGGGAATCCCAAGCCCAAGAGATGCCAACATAAATAGGGATGACAAAGCAAAAAAGAAAAGCATAGGTCTTACATTTCTTAGCAAGAAGAAGATAAAGTTGAGGATTTTAAATCCATCACTAAAAGTACTTAGCTTACTTTTAGTACCTTCTGGTCGAGAAATGTATTTAGTGGGCACTTCTTTGATTGGCAATTTATGTTGTAGGGAGTGTACGGTCAGTTCCGTTTCAACTTGAAATCCATCGCTAAATACGGGAACGCTTTTAACAAAGCGACGCGTCATCACTCGATACCCTGAAAATACGTCGGTAAGATTTGAAGAAAACGCGTTATTGATGAGCTTGGAAAAAAAAGTATTTCCTAGAATATGCCCGATAGGGTAGGAGTCTTTTTTCTTAGAGCGTGTCCCTACAATCATATCTAACTGCTCTTGTATTAGTGTTTCTACTAGTTCAGGAGCAATGGTGGCATCGTAAGTATTATCGCCATCAGCCATAATATAAATATCGGCTTCTATATCAGCAAACATTCTACGAACAACTTCTCCCTTGCCTTGTCTTGGTTCAAAGCGAACGATAGCGCCAGCGGTTTTTGCTTCTTCTACTGTCGTGTCTGTGGAGTTGTTGTCATACACATAAATAGTGGCCGTTGGTAGGGCATTTTTGAAAGCTTCAATCGTATCTCCTATGGCTCCCGCTTCATTATGGCAGGGTAGAAGTACTGCTATATCAAGGTTATTCATTGCTATCCTTTGAACTTAAATAGTTGATAGTCATCAGGGTTCTTTGCATTGATTAGCTCAAGGTACTCTGGAATATCGTATGACTTTAAACGTTTTATTAATGCTCCCTCTTTGGCTAAGCGAGCAAGAAGCTTTAAATGGTTGTCGTTGTTAATCAGTATGTAATCAATATGGTTGTTTTTTAGTGTTTCTTGGATGACATCTTCATCGGATTCTAAAAATGTAGTAATGACTAAACTGTTGCCATTAATGTTTCTATGGTAGGGGGCAGCCAATATAGAGTTATTGGTTTGAGAGAGTATCTTTGCCCCAGATTCGATACCGGATAAGACTTTTTTATTGGTGATATTACCTTCATTGAAAATCGATTTTATGCTACTGATTTGTGCGCTATTTTTAGTGTCTTTGCCTTCAGTTGTATTACCAATAAGTGGCGTTAACATTGTAATGTAAATGAGGACAAAAATAGGTATCCCTGACAAGATAATAAAGATAGACGCAATCTTACTCTGCATCTTTTCTGACAAGGTCATCAGGACATAAACCTGAATAGGAGCACTTAATATAAAGCATAATGTGACCGTTCTGATTTGCCAAAAAAAGGCCAAAGATAAATGCAATATTAATATGACATAAAGGAGGTTAAGGTGTGTTTTTTTGTTTTTTAATAGTGGGTACATTAACGAAGGAATAAAAAACAAAAACATGTTCTCAGATGAAAATAGGCCATTAGAGATGATCAATGAATACATTGATTGTGCTTCACTGACATTGCTTAACCAGTATGTACTCACGATCTCTGGATAATCAGCGTAAGCGCCTTTTGCGAGTTCCGGAAAGGCAAGCAGAATAGGGATAAACACAATCACACTGATACTGGCTGCGACAGTCAGCTTATGTAGATTAGATTGTTGTTGATGAATGATTTTGTTTAAGGCAAACAGAAGCACTCCACCACATAAGAAGCACGCAATAAATGGAATAGACAAGCTGTCATAATGAATCAAGAAGAACTCATTTATAGGGCGATTCATCGGCATAAAGAGTAAACCAAATATCATCGCCACAAAGCATAATTTATAAAAGTGACTGAACCAATTGTTCTTATAAATTAAGCAGTAAGCTGAATACGAAGCTAAGTAAAAAACAAAGAAGAAAAAGTTGTCTAATCCTATCCACAATGAGATAGCAATAAGCATACCCTGGGTAAAGCTACGAACAAACTCTGTGGTTTGTTGAGTATTTATTGGCGTGAGAGCGAGAAAAAGAGCAACGATGATCAATTGCAAATTGTGGTGGTCTATAGCACCGGGATAGAACTTCGTTATTGCGTGAGAGCCTAATACGAAAATCATACCGATGAAGCGGTATTTCTTACCAAGATAATGATCAACAAGGGCAAACACGCTAAGTGCAAAACACAATAAATACACTAAAGGTACGACAGCTATAGAGATCAATGACGCGGTGGTCGTATTGAAAAAAGGAGACAAAATAAGAGTGGTGGTGGCAAGGAATAAATCAGGCACTCGTGACCAATGCATGATCAGCCCATCTTCAGGGTTGAAGTGAGGCATTGGCTCTAGATACCAGTTGCCGTACTTTATCCAATCGGTGAACTGCACATAGCGCATGTAATCATCGTTGTCGTGAAGGTTTAGCTGAGAAATGCTTTCCCAGTTCCTTGCAAATACAAAGATAGAAACGACACACCAACATAAGACAATAAATAGCAGATCCTTTTTGTTGTCATGAATCCAATCTTTGAGCATTGAGTTAGTTAACCTTATTCATCGAGTTGCTAAAGAATGCATCACCACTCATATATGTTCAATACTTTGCGCAATGACTGCTCTATAAACTTCACTTGTGTATAAAAATATGTGATCTGATAAACTCTTGCCTCATTACTATAATAATAAACCTTAGATGGAGTTTCGGTATGCTAAGAGTCGCAATAAATGGTTTTGGTCGTATTGGTCGTAATGTCCTACGCGCTGTTTATGAAGGGGGGCTACAAGATCAGATTAAAGTGGTCGCCGTTAATGAACTCGCACAACCGGATGCGATGGCTCACTTGTTGCAATACGATACTAGCCATGGACGCTTTCTTAGAAAAATCTCTCATACCCAAGAGTATTTGAATATTCATAATGCCGATGGAAGCAAAGACGAGATACGAATTTTACATCTTGCGGAGTTGGATTTATTACCGTGGCGTGACTTAGGTGTGGATATTGTTTTGGACTGTACTGGGGTGTATGGCTCGCAGGCGGATGGGCAACAGCACATTGCCGCTGGTGCGAGTAAGGTATTATTCTCTCACCCTGGCTCTAACGATCTCGACAACACTATTATCTATGGCATTAATCACCAGAGCCTAAAACCTGAGCATAATGTTGTGTCAAACGGCTCTTGTACCACCAACTGTATCGTGCCGATTATTCAAGTATTAGATGAAGCGTACGGCATTCAAAGAGGGACGATAACCACCATTCATTCATCAATGAATGATCAGCAAGTCATTGATGCCTATCACTCTGATTTACGTAGAACTCGCAGTGCGAGCCAATCAATTATCCCTGTTGATACTAAGTTACATAAAGGCATTGAACGTATTTTTCCTAAGTTTGAAAATAAGTTTGAGGCAATATCAGTGAGAGTGCCCACTGTCAATGTTACAGCGATGGATCTGAGTGTTACACTAGATGCTAAAGTGAGTGTTGATGATGTAAATCAAACTATTTTGCAAGCATCTCAATGTACATTACAATCAATAGTTGACTATACCGAAGCGCCACTTGTTTCAATTGACTTCAATCACGACCCACACAGTGCGATAGTCGATGGTTCACAAACTCGTGTGAGTGACGGCCAATTAGTGAAGATGCTAGTGTGGTGTGATAATGAATGGGGCTTTGCAAATCGGATGCTCGATACCGCATTAGCGATGCATGCGTCACATTTATTACATCGCGTGAAATAAATACGTAGCTTTTTAGTTCAACCTCTTGAACTATAGAGTAAGCGGCCCCATGTAGCATCACATTAGATAGATTTCGAACGCCTATTCAGACAGTGTGTTGGGATGGGCGGAAAGTTTTTAAATTAAAACCTAGAGGACTAACAATGTCTGTAATCAAGATGACTGACCTGGATCTAGCAGGTAAACGTGTATTTATCCGTGCTGATCTAAACGTGCCAGTAAAAGACGGTAAAGTAACTTCTGATGCTCGTATTCTTGCATCTCTTCCTACTATTAAGCGTTGCCTAGAAGCTGGCGCTAAAGTAATGGTTACTTCTCACCTAGGTCGTCCGACTGAAGGCGAATATGCTGAAGAGTTCTCACTACAACCTGTAGTTAACTACTTAAACGACGCACTAGATTGCGAAGTTAAGCTAGCAAAAGACTACCTAGAAGGTCTTGAACTGAACGCAGGTGAGCTTGTTGTTCTTGAGAACGTTCGCTTTAACAAAGGCGAGAAGAAAAACGAAGAAGAACTGTCTAAGAAATACGCTGCATTGTGTGACATTTTCGTTATGGATGCATTTGGTACAGCTCACCGCGCTCAAGCGTCTACTCACGGTGTAGGTACTTACGCTCCTGTTGCTTGTGCTGGTCCTCTACTTGCTGCTGAGCTTGAAGCGCTAGGTAAAGCAATGGATAACCCTGAGCGTCCACTAGTTGCTATCGTAGGCGGTTCTAAGGTTTCTACTAAACTGACTGTTCTTGAGTCTCTATCTAAAGTTGCTGATCAACTTGTTGTGGGTGGCGGTATTGCAAATACATTTATCGCTGCGGAAGGCCACAACGTAGGTAAGTCTCTATACGAAGCAGACCTAGTTGAAACTGCTAAGAAACTAATGAAAGAGTGTGCAATTCCAGTTGCAACTGACGTTGCGTGTGCAAAAGCATTTGACGAAAACGCTGAAGCTGAAATCAAAAACGTTGCTGACGTTGCTGATGACGACATGATCTTCGACCTTGGTCCAGATTCAACAGCCGTTCTTGCTGACATCATTGCTAACGCAAAAACTATCCTTTGGAATGGCCCTGTTGGCGTATTCGAATTTAAAAACTTCGAAGCGGGCACAGCGGGTATCTCTAAAGCAATCGCTGAATCTGCAGGTTTCTCTGTAGCAGGTGGCGGTGACACATTAGCGGCTATCGACAAGTTCGGTATCAAAGCTGATGTTTCTTACATCTCAACAGGCGGCGGCGCTTTCCTTGAGTTTGTAGAAGGTAAAGTACTTCCAGCAGTAGCTATGCTAGAAGAACGAGCAAAAGCGTAATATTTTTTTGGCGAGAATCTTATTCTCGCCTTTTTATTGTTTTGCTACAATGCCTTGCGTTGTATGCAATCTTTTTAATACTTGCAAAAGTGCAATTTAATACTAAACGACAGAAAATAGGACTTATTCCATGTCTAAGATCTTCGATTTTGTAAAACCTGGTGTTATCTCTGGTGATGACGTTCAAAAAGTATTTGAAGTAGCAAAAGAAAATAACTTTGCTCTTCCTGCTGTGAATGTTGTAAACACTGACTCAGTAAATGGTGTACTAGAAGCGGCTGCAAAAGTTAAAGCTCCTGTAGTTGTTCAATTCTCTAACGGTGGCGCTGGCTTCTTTGCTGGTAAAGGCGTTAAATTAGAAGGTCAAGGTGCACAAATCCTTGGCGGTATCGCTGGCGCTAAATACGTTCATGCAGTAGCAGAAACTTACGGTGTTCCAGTTATTCTTCACACTGACCACGCAGCTAAGAAACTACTTCCTTGGATTGACGGTCTACTAGACGCTGGTGAAGAGTTCTTCGCTCAAACAGGTAAACCTCTATTTTCTTCTCACATGATTGACCTTTCTGAAGAGTCTCTAGAAGAAAACATCGAAATCTGTTCTAAGTACCTAGCACGCATGGCTAAAATGGGCATGACTCTAGAAATCGAACTAGGTTGTACTGGTGGTGAAGAAGATGGCGTAGATAACTCTGATATGGACGCATCTGAGCTGTACACTTCTCCTGAAGATGTGGCTTACGCATACGAAAAACTGAGCGCTATCAGCCCTCGTTTCACTATCGCAGCCTCTTTCGGTAACGTACACGGTGTTTACCAAGCAGGTAACGTAGTGCTTACTCCAACTATCCTACGTGACTCTCAAGCATACTGTGCAGAGAAGTTCGGTATTGCACCTAACGCTCTAAACTTTGTATTCCACGGTGGTTCTGGTTCTTCTGAAGCAGAAATCAAAGAGTCTATCGGCTACGGTGTGATCAAAATGAACATCGATACTGATACTCAGTGGGCAACTTGGGATGGTATCCGTACTTACGAAGCGGAAAATCACGATTACCTACAAGGTCAAATCGGTAACCCAACGGGTGAAGCAGCGCCGAACAAGAAGTACTACGATCCACGCGTATGGCTACGTGCTGGTCAATCTTCAATGGTGACTCGCCTTGAGAAAGCCTTTGCTGATCTTAACGCGATTGACGTATTGTAATACGCCTGCAAGCTACTAATTAAATTAAAAAAACCCGCTATTTAGCGGGTTTTTTTTGTCTTGTGTACTATAGTTTTTAGGTGCAGTTTTTAAGGACAGTCTTTAAAGCCTTCAGAAGGTTATGTTTTGACAGAAGTCTGACTTATAACGGACATATGGAAGTATGATGCTGGTCACAGTTTATTTGTAACACTTTATTACGGAAGAGAAATTTACAATGTCACAAGAAACTCCCCAAATCCCAAACGTAGATGCCCTTCATGAAGGTATGCAAGATGCCCATCATTGGTTCGTAAATAATACAGACCTTCTGATCGGCTATGCGATGAATATCATTACCGCGGTTCTCATTCTATTTATTGGTAATATCATTACTAAGATGATTGCGAACAGTGTCTCTAAAATGCTGAAAAAGCGTGATTTAGACAAAGCCGTTATTGATTTTGTTCATGCAATGGTGCGTTACCTACTGTTTGTTATCGTATTGATTGCTGCCCTAGGTCGTCTAGGTGTTCAAACTGCTTCCGTAGTCGCTATTATTGGTGCTGCCGGTTTAGCGGTTGGTCTTGCTCTGCAAGGTTCACTGTCTAACTTTGCTGCTGGCGTACTTATCGTTGCATTCCGTCCGTTTAAATCTGGCGATTATGTTGAGATTGGTGGTGTTGCCGGTTCTGTTGACTCTATCCAAATTTTCCAAACGGTATTAACGACACCAGATAATAAAATGGTGGTAGTACCGAATGGCAGTGTTATTGGCAGTCCAATCACCAACTACTCTCGTCATGCCACCCGCCGTATTGATTACATTATTGGGGTGTCTTACAGTGCCGACTTGAAGAAAACCGAACAAGTGATCCGTCAAACTCTGGAAGCTGAAGAACGTCTACTGAAAGACAAAGGCATTCAGATCGGTGTGGTTGAGCTTGCAGACTCTTCTGTTAACTTTGTGGTTCGCCCTTGGTGTCGCACAGAGGATTACTGGAATGTGTATTTTGACATGCTTAAAGCGATTAAGATTGCACTTGATGAAAACGGCATTGAAATCCCGTATCCACAAATGGATGTACATCTGAATAAAATTGCTGAGTAAATTAAGCGAATAAATTCAATAAAAACGCGCCTTATGGCGCGTTTTTTTATCTATTCTATATCAATAGGTAATCTCAATCGTACTCAATAACGGATCATTCTAGCTTGTCAAAATACTCGATAATTGAGCTAGAATTTTTGATGAGTATAACCGTGATTGGAATATCTAGATTGCTAACAGGGAAGGGCATTAGATGAAGATGAGCAATAGAATAAAGCATTGGGTTTTCGGCGCTGTATTATCTGTGAGTTCTATAGCGTTACAAGCACAAACATTAGATTTTCCGCACATAAACACTACTGGATATGGCGAAGTGCTCGCTGAGCCGGATATGGCTGAATTTAGTGTGCAAGTGGTGATGGTACAAGAGAGTGCAGAGCAGGCAAAACAACAAGCCGATAAGGCTGTGGATGATTTTTTACAGCAACTACAAGCATTCGGTTTGCCAAGAGAGGATATTAAAAGCGGTAATATTCAATTACTGCCACAAATGCACTATCCGAAAAATGCCAAACCCGAGCAAAAAGGCTACCGAGCCGTACGAAAAGTTAAAGTGACTATCGATAATTTGGAGATGCTACCCAAGTTGATGGATATCGCACTTAAATCGGGTGTGAATCGTATTGATAGAGTTCAGCTAGGCGTTAAAGACCCATCAAAGTATCAGGCTATTGCCCGTAGTGAGGCAATTAAAGATGCGAAATTAAAGGCAAAATCTGTTGCTGAAGGTTTTGATAAAACTTTGGATGAGGTATGGCAAGTAAACTATCAATCAGCGCAAGCACGACCGATGTTGTCTCGCAGTATGGCGATGGACTCATCAGAGCGAGCAAATAGTTATCAAGATACAACGATAGTGATTAAAGACAGAGTTGAAGTGATCTATAAACTCAAGTAACCGTAAAAATTACCGCTATAACAGACACTAAAAAGCCCTTGCTGACCTGTATTTATCAAGGTTTAGCGAGGGCTTTATGATTGACTAATCTTTACTACTTGGTAAAGAGATTAGTGAAGTAGACGTGCGCGGATTGTGCCGTCGATTTCTTTTAGTTTATCCAGTGCTTCTTGAGAGCGAGCCGCTTCTACATCAATGACAACATAACCGATATGGCTATTGGTTTGCAGGTACTGACCTGCAATGTTGATGCCTGCACTAGCAAAGATGGTGTTGATTTGAGTCAGAATACCAGGGCGGTTTTCATGGATGTGTAGCAAGCGAGATGTGCCTCTATGCTGTGGCAGAGATACCGCAGGGAAGTTTACACTTGATAGAGTTGAACCGTTGTCTGAGTATTTAGCCAGTTTGCCTGCTACTTCAACGCCAATGTTCTCTTGAGCTTCTTGAGTCGACCCACCTACGTGCGGAGTTAGGATAACATTGTCAAACTTCATCAGTGGAGACTCAAAGGCTTCCGCATTGGTTTTTGGCTCTACAGGGAATACATCCACAGCGGCACCAGATAGATGCTTAGATTCTAGAGCATCACATAGTGCAGGAATATCCACTACCGTACCGCGAGCGGCGTTGATGAAGATAGCTCCGGGCTTCATTAGAGCAAACTGCTCTGCGCCCATCATGTCTTTAGTCTCTGGTGTTTCAGGAACATGCAAACTAATCACATCACATTTATTGAGTAGCTCAGCCATGGTTGAAACTTGAGTGGCGTTGCCTAAAGACAGTTTATTTTCAATGTCATAGAAGTAAACACGCATACCTAGGTTTTCCGCAATGATGCTCAACTGAGTACCAATGTGGCCATAACCTATGATGCCTAAGCGTTTTCCGCGAGCTTCATTTGAATGGTCGGCACTTTTCTTCCAGATACCGCGGTGAGCTAAAGCATTTTTCTCAGGAATGCCACGCATCAATAGCAGTATTTGACCAAGAACTAACTCAGCCACACTACGGGTATTTGAGAACGGTGCGTTAAATACAGGTACACCTTTCACAGCAGCGGCTTTTAGGTCAACCTGATTAGTACCGATACAGAAACAACCGATAGCAACCAGCTTGTCTGCTGCGGCTAAAACGCGTTCATTAAGGTTTGTACGAGAGCGAATACCGATAAAGTGCACATCCTTGATGGCTTCAATGAGCTCTTCTTCAGAGATAGATCCTTTATGGTATTGAATGTTGGAGTAACCCGCGGCCTCTAGCACTTCAACAGATGAAGGGTGTAGTCCTTCGAGAAGCAGTATTTTTATCTTATCTTTGTGCAAAGAGACTTTAGTCATCGTGGTTATTCCTTAACGTATAGTAAATTAATTTCGAAAAGCAAACGTTTTCCAAAAGTAGGCTGTCTTTAAATTATCAAAAAAAGAACAGTTTGGGTAAGAAAATTACAATAAAAAAAAAGTAGAGGCTATTTTTAGCCTCTACTCTCATTAATTATCAATAAAATCAGTGTATTAACTTTGTTGTTAAAGCTGAAATATATATATTATTACTCTTCGATCTTAGCGCCATCAGGAGTGCCGGTAATCACGACATCAGCACCACGATGTGCAAATAGACCTACAGTCACTACACCAGGTAGCGCATTGACTTGATCTTCAAGTTGCTTAGCGTTGTTGATTTTCAAGCTGTGCACATCAAGAATGATATTGCCGTTATCGGTAATAACACCTTCGCGGTAAACCGGATCACCACCCAGTTTCACTAGCTCACGAGCAACGTAAGAACGTGCCATAGGAATCACTTCAACAGGAAGAGGGAACTCACCAAGCACTTCAACCGCTTTGGTGCCATCAACAATACAGATGAACTTGTCAGAGATCGCCGCAACAATTTTTTCTCTGGTCAGTGCCGCGCCGCCGCCTTTGATCATTTCTTTATTGGCGTTAATTTCGTCCGCGCCATCAACATAAACGTCCAGCGACGCTACGTCGTTACAGTCAAAGACTTTAATGCCCAATTTTTCTAGCTTTTCAGTCGATGCGATAGAGCTAGAGACTGCCCCTTTGATTTTGTCGCTCATTGTTCCCAAGGCATCAATAAAATGGTTTACGGTAGAGCCCGTTCCTACACCGACAATTGCGCCAGCTTCAACGTATTTAAGTGCTGCCCAACCAGCTTCTTTTTTCATTTCATCTTGGGTCATTCTAGTTCTCCAGATCGAGAGTAAAGGGATCTGCAAGAGTATATACTCATCTGTGAAATATTTGAATCAAGTGCTTAAGATGAAAGTGACCAATTCCAAGTCTTACTGGGAGTGACTATTTTATTGAGTGGCACATCCCACTCTTCGATAGGTAGTTTGGCGAGTTGCTGGCAATCATGAGCAATACCAATGGCCTTTGGGCCATGAGTATCAATGAAAGGGGCTAACGTTCTGTCGTAGTACCCGCCACCCATACCTAGGCGATGCCCATGGACATCAAAGGCAACCAGTGGTGTGAATATCACGTCCAGATCCGCGACTGGAATAATATGGTTTACCGATAGCTTAGGTTCAAAAATGCCGTACTTATTTGTAATAAGCTCTGTGGTTGGAGTGAGCTGAAGAAAGAGCAATTGACCTTTTGCAAAAGGATGCAACACAGGGACATAGGTATTGATGTTGTTTTCCCAGCACCACTTAATGGCTAGCTCTGGATTAATTTCGCCATCATTGGCTAAATACAGCGCAACATTTTTAGCCTGAGTCAGCTCGGGAAGCTGTTTAAATTGCTCGATTAATTGCAACGAAGCTAACGTTTGTTCAGGAGTAGTGAGTGCAATACGAAGCGTTCGAATATGCTTACGTATCTCATTACGAGTTGATGGTTGTTGCATGAGGGACCCCAGAGTGCCGTTGCGGATTTTGGCCCTTGAACCAGCTGGTTCAAGGCGGATCAGCAATGATGACCGTAGGCTTCTCGATACGAGTCGAGCTTGCTCAATAGCCATCAAGTACTAACCCTTAAGGGTTGCTTATCGGCTCAGGGACACAAATCCAGCTGACGCACACCCCAGGGTAATTTTAATTTTGCCGTCCAGTTGGCTACTTTTTTACTCTTTCGCTAGCGCTTTGTCTAGCTTGTCATCCAGAAACTCAAGGCGCTGCGTAATATCTTGATGAATTTCGCTACTTGCCTCTTGTTCTAACAATTCATAGCAAATGTTTAGAGCGGCTATGGTTATCAGTTTCTCGGTATTGGCGACTTTTGTTTTATCCGCCATGTCCTTAATACGTTGATCAAGGTTAAGTGCAGCCTGTCGTAATGCGTCTTCTTTGCCGACAGGGCAATTTACTCGAGTGATCTTACCTAAAATTTCAACTTCAACTGCTTGACTGCTCATGCTAGATAACTCATTGCTGCTCCCAAAAGCCTGTGCGTCCCATGCACATACAGGCAAGAAACTATAGAAAAACCCCCACCAAGATTCAAGCTTTTCCGAACATGAGCGCAAGGTTATGTTGCTAACTAGTCAGAAACAAAGCAATTTGCTCATTTGATCTACATTCTTGGTATAAAAGCATAGTCGTGTTTGCTAAAAAATGGCCAGTGATTTGCATCTGTAATGCGCTCTTATCAGGTGATAAGATAACGGGATTAATCCCGAATAGGAATTGTACCCTCATGAGTCAAATCTCTTTACCCAATTATCTCACTGTTGCCGACGAATTAAAGACAGCAGGAATTGCGATTACACCGGCAGAAACCCATGGCCTTCTTATTGGCATGTTAAGTGGTGGATTAAGCAATGATAGCGAAGCGTGGCAGTCGCTATTATTTGACTATACCAATGATGGTATGGGCTGGCCGATGGCGTGTTTGGCTGTGGCTGAGCAAAGCTTGAAACTTGCTCGTAAAGAGTTAGCGGGTGATAACTTTGAGTTGAGTCTGTTACTTCCTGAAAATGAGGGTATTCAGGTATATGCACAAGCGATGGCAGAGTGGGTGAGTCACTTTGTATCTGGCTTAGGTTTGATTGATGCTCAATTGAATAAGGCAAGTGCGCAAAGCAAAGAAGCGCTGCAAGATTTGCTAGAGATCGCAAAACTTGAAGTGGATCCAGAAGACGATCAAGAAGAACAAGCTGCGCTTTTAGAACAAGTGCTTGAGCATGTTAAGGTGTGTGTATTGACTGTGCATAGCGAATTTGGTCATAAACCAGCGAAACCTGAATCTAAAACCATTCATTAATTGAGCAATAGGGGAGCCTTCTTTGCAGTACGATGTAATTATTATTGGCGGCGCAATGAGCGGAGCGACACTGGCTCTTGCATTAAGCCGTGTTGCCAATAAAAAAGTGGCTGTCGTTGAAGCGTTCTCTGAATCACCACAGCATCCAGGGTTTGATGCTAGAGCCATCGCTTTATCGTTGGGAAGCATCGAGTTACTGCGCCGCTATAAGTTGTGGGATGCATTAGCGAATGATGCTACGCCGATTGATACGATTGACGTTTCGGATCGCGGACATTTTGCCCAAACAGGTTTTAGCGCAGAGCAACAAAATCAGTCCCTATTAGGCGCTGTAGTTGAATTGGCTACTGTGGGGGCGGCTTATCGAGAACAGTTGCGTCTTGATTCGAATATCGATGTATTTTGTCCTGATTCCATTGTTGATATCGAACAGCACCAACAGCACATCGATGCAATTTTGCAATCTGGAACTCGTTTATCCGCACAATTGATGGTTGCCGCTGATGGAGCTAACTCTAAAGTGGCTGAGCTGATTAAAAACCCTAAATCTTTAGATGATTTTGAGCAGCATGCACTTATCGCAAATATTGAGCTAGAAAAGCCTCATCATAACAAAGCCTATGAGCGATTTACTTCCCATGGTCCTATCGCACTATTGCCGATGACAGGGAAGCGCATGTCATTGGTCTGGTGTATGAAGCAGCCTATGTTGCAACAAGCATTGGCTTGGAACAACGAGACATTTTTAGCTGAGCTACAACAAGAGTTCGGTTGGCGTTTAGGGCGTTTTGATAAAGTGGGTACGTTAGCCAGTTATCCTTTGCAACTGCATAAACGAGAGCGTTTAATTCATCATCGTATTGCCTTTGTGGGGAATGCGGCGCAAACCTTACATCCCATTGCTGGGCAAGGTTTTAATTTAGGTATTCGAGATGTGGCGTCGTTAGTCGATGTACTCTCTTGCCATCGCGACTGTGGCGACTATCAGTGTCTGGCGCAGTTTAGGGATGCTCGTGAGGCAGACCGAGAGGCAACCTGTGACATGACCTCTGCTTTGGTGAGAATCTTTTCAAATGAGTGGTTGCCTATGGTGGTCGCGAGAAACCTAGGGCTTGCTCTTTTTGATATAGCTCCTCCCCTACAAGGCCCGGTGAAAAATCGCAGCCTAGGATTGGTATAGAAGATACAATGATTAAAAATGTAGATTTAGTGATTGTCGGTGGTGGTATGGTCGGGCTAACGTTAGCTTTGGCTTTAAAAAACACCGATATCCGCATTGCAGTAATTGAAAGTAGTGAACCCAAGTCAGTGAGTGAAGCACCTGTATCTAGGGTGTCAGCTCTAAGCCGAGCCAGTGAAAACATCTTGCATCGCTTAGGTGCTTGGCCTGAAATTACCCGCCTGCGTTGCGCTCCTTATACTGCGATGCAAGTATGGGAAAAAGACTCGTTTTCTAAAATTGAGTTTTCTGCCAGTGAGCTTTTTGAGGATAATCTTGGGCACATTGTTGAGAATCAAATCATTCAGCATGCGCTACTTGAGCAAGTCAAGAGACTCGAAAATGTCAGCCTATTTCATCCTAATAAATGCACTCATTTAGCGGTGGGCGAACGAGAAGCTTGGTTGACCTTAGATAATGGACAAAACCTGACCGCTAAGCTGGTGGTAGCCGCCGATGGCGCAAACTCTTGGGTTCGCCAGCAGCAGGACTTCCCGCTGACAGAGTGGGATTATGACCACACTGCTATCGTATGTAACGTATTGATGGAAGAGCCACACGACAATGTCGCAAGGCAAGTATTTACCCCTTCAGGCCCACTGGCATTTCTGCCGCTGCATGAGCCTAACTTATGTTCTATCGTTTGGTCGCAACATACGGATAGAGCACAGCAGTTAATGCAGGCTTCTGATGCTGAGTTTTGTAAGCAGTTGAGCGTCGATTTTGACATGCGCTTAGGCAAGGTTGAGCAACTGAGTGAGCGAAATGCGATACCACTGAAAATGCGCTACGCACGGGATTTTGCCAAACCACGAGTCGCGTTAATTGGCGATGCTGCTCACACCATTCATCCACTTGCTGGACAAGGTGTTAACTTGGGGCTTCTGGATGCGATTACGCTAGCAGAAGAAGTCGAAAAATACTGGAACAGCGGAAAGGATATTGGTGAATACGCTAACTTGCGTCATTTTGAGCGTTGGAGAAAAGCCGAAGCGGTTAAAATGATCTCAAGCATGCAAGGGTTTAAAGAGTTGTTTACCGGAGATGATCCTTTAAAAAAACTCATTCGTGGAGTCGGCATGAATTTAGCGGGCACACTGCCAGGAATGAAAAATGAAGTGATGCGTCATGCTCTTGGGCTAAAAGGTGACTTACCTAAGTTAGCTAAGTAGACGGTTAGCTAAATAGACGTCGCTTTATTGAGTGGTTCTTACGCTGGGCAAGCCAGTGCAAATAAAAAAGGAGGCAATTGCCTCCTTGATTTTAGCTAACTAAATGTAGCAAGCTCGTAGTCTTTTTACCTCGGTGTTCACTTCGGTTACCGCTTTGAAGTGACGCTCTTCGGCATGATGGGGAAGGATTAGTTTCCCGTTATCAAACTCAAACTTACCAATTCCGTAAATGAAAATTCTTCCCTTGAACAATCTACTTACGTGTTTTGCAATCATGCTCGGAACATAACGCTTAAACAGTCTCATTTCTGATACCTTTCTAATTTTAATTTATTCTTTGCCTCCATGGCGGGGCATATTATAAATAGTTTGGTTTACAAAATTGTGATGCAACTAGATTAATAAACAGAACACCTAGGTTTATCGACGTTTTTCTCTAATTCTGTGGCCTTAGTTGAATTTTAATAGTGGCCATTTACGGTATAGCTAGTCATAAGTGCTGATAAAATAAGCCATTAATAACACTTACTTTCATATAGACATATGTGGGTCGAGAAAGTTCTGTTGATATAGATAAATATAGTCGATAACAGATGTAAGGGGAGGTTACTGAGCGAGATGTTGCTTCTGCGGCCTGTGAAAAGCAAAAAGCCTAGCGCATTGGCTAGGCTCTCATGTCGCTTTGGTGGTGCTTAATCTTCTAAATCGTAGGGTAGGTCCACTAAGTGCCAGTGGGCCTCATTGTCACCGGCTAGCTTAAACTGAGTATCAAATTCAATATCTTTGTTCAAGATAATCAAAGCTAGAGCGTCTGAGTTGTTATCGCTGTATTGAGCAATCGCTTCTCCTGCACCGCGCCAGTTGTCTCCAACAGCGCGTTCGAAAACGAATGGAGCAGTGCTGTTTCCCTTCCCTTGTATCAGGCGCATCACTTTTTTATTTGTTCCGCGATACTTGGCTCTAGCGACAGTTTCTTGTCCGGTATAACAGCCTTTGTCAAAGCTAATGCCATCCAATGCTTGAAGGTTGAGCATTTGAGGTATGTGGGTATTTTGCTGAGTGGCTGTCAGGCGAGGGATTCCTGCACTCACATCTAAGTAATCCCAATAACTTGACGCGACTTTTTCGGCGTCCGTTAATTGTGCGCTGAGCGAATCAACAGCACTGTCGTCAACGAGCAGGAGCCAGCGCATAGCATCCACTTTCACCGCGCTACCAAAATCAAAGTGGCGTACGTTGCCCGTCTGTTCGCCGAGTGAATCGATGAACGAGTTTGCCTTATCGCCAATAATGCCTAGGCTGACTTGCTGTGAGTTGATCTCAAGATCTACTTTAGAAAATACCGCGTATTTTTTGATTTCTTGAAGAGCGGTTTCTATGCCCGATTTGTGTTGCCATAACGCGTAACCTCCATTGTGTTGAAAGAGACGAAATAGACTCCACATTTTGCCTTTCGCATCGCAATGAGCGCCTAAGGTTGCCTCACTTGCATTCAATTGCACAACGTCACAAGTGACCTGACCTTGCAGGTAAGACTTACTCTCTTCCCCTGTTGCCGTAATCGCTTGCCAGTCGGCTAATACTGTCCATGCAAGAGAGGGGATATTTAAAGATACAGAAGGTTGCGCGCTCATAGTAATTCCTTGAACTCAGTCGTTTCATCTATGGTAATCAGAATTTCGGTTGATGTCTAAGAAAGGCGTTTTGCTTTAAGTGCTATTTTGCATAATATTAAGCAATAAGCTGTGATTGAGCTAATAGTTACCTTGCTTGACTACTGTTACACTCGACTTAAAGGAATGAGTTTATTTTGAGGTAAAACATGTATACACCGGAGCAAAAGGCGCGAATTAAATGGGCGTGTCGTCGCGGCATGTTGGAACTGGATGTGGTGATTATGCCGTTCTTTGAAGAGTGCTTTGATACGTTAACTGAGCAAGAAAAGAAAGATTTCGTGGCACTGCTTGAATGTGATGATCCGGATTTATTTACTTGGGTGATGGGGCACGGGCGCAGTGAAAACCTCGCTTTAGCGGCTATGATTGATAAAGTGGTGGCGCACAACTTAAGTAAAGTCCGCTCATAAGTTATCTTTTTGAAAAAGAAAGAAAATAGAACAAAAAGAAAGGCGCTCAATGCTAAGTATCATTGAGCGCCTTTTTAATTTTAGAGAACAGACTTGTTAGTTTGGATACGCTCTATTTGAATGATGAGGTACCAAAATTGTCGGTTTAGCTTCTTCTAGCATCTCTGGGTAATCAAGAGTGTAGTGTAAGCCACGGCTTTCTTTACGCTCCATCGCACAACGCACCATGAGATCGGCCACTTGCAGTAAGTTACGTAGCTCTAGTAGGTTGTTGGAGACTCGGAAGTTGCTGTAATAGTCGTTTACTTCTTGTTGTAATAGTTGGATACGATGCAGTGCACGCTCTAGTCGTTTATCGGTGCGCACTATTCCCATGTAATCCCACATAAACAGTCTTAGCTCGTGCCAGTTGTGTTGTAGTACCACTTCTTCATCTGAGTTACTGACCTGGCTTTCATCCCAGCAAGGCAAGTTTTCAGGCATCTGTGCATCGTCAAGTTGAGCCAAAATACTCTTGGCTGCTGACCAAGCGTACACCACACACTCTAATAATGAGTTGGATGCCATGCGGTTTGCACCATGCAAGCCGGTATAGCTAACTTCGCCAATGGCATACAGCTGATCAATATCGGTTTGTCCTTGAGGGTTCACCATCACACCACCACACGTGTAATGCGCCGCAGGAACAATTGGGATTTGCTCTTTGGTCATATCCAAACCTAAATCTTGCAGGCGTAAATGGATAGTTGGGAAGTGTTTGGTAATAAACTCGGCCGATTTATGACTGATATCTAGGTACATACAGTCAGCGCCTAAACGCTTCATTTCATAATCAATGGCGCGAGCGACGATATCACGCGGAGCCAGTTCTTCACGTGGATCAAAATCGGGCATAAAACGAGTGCCATCCGGTCGGCGCAGATAAGCGCCTTCACCACGCAATGCTTCTGTTAGTAAGAAGTTTCGCGCTTCTGGGTGGAATAGACACGTAGGGTGGAACTGATTAAATTCAAGGTTTGCTACGCGGCAACCTGCGCGCCATGCCATGGCAATGCCATCGCCAGATGATACGTCGGGGTTACTGGTGTATTGATACACTTTAGAAGCACCGCCTGTCGCAAGTACAACAAATTTTGCTGCTACTGTCTCAACGTGCTCTGAATCTCGGTTCCAAACGTAAGCGCCAACGACTTTAGTGCTGTCGCCCCCTGTTTTATCTTCAGTGATAAGATCGACTGCATTGTGACGCTCTAGCACCGTAATGTTCGGGTGGTTTAGTACGTTTTCTTGCAAAGAGGTTTGCATCGCCATACCGGTTGCATCAGCGGCATGAAGAATACGTCTGTGACTATGTCCGCCTTCACGAGTTAAGTGGTAACGAGGTTCTTCGTCGCTATCTTGAGATTCTTCTTGATCAAAAGGCACACCGCCATCGATAAGCCATTGCACACATTTCTTTGCGTTTTCAGCAATAAATTGCACTTTGTCTTTTTCACATAAGCCCGCACCAGCAATTAGTGTGTCTTCTACGTGAGACTCGACCGTGTCGGATTCATCAAAGACCGCCGCGATACCGCCTTGTGCATAGAAGGTTGCACCTTCACGACTCAAGCTTTTACTTAATACGATGACTTTCGATTTTTTTGCGACACGAAGGGCTAAAGAGAGTCCTGCAGCACCGCTACCGATAACTAATACATCACATTGATGCTGAGCGATTGAATTCATTGATCTGTTTTATCCTATTTTCTATTAGGCTCTATAGCCTTCCATTAACCACTCGTCGAACACTTTTATATCTTGTAGTTTTTACGTGTTCTTAACCCAGACGAGGACTAGGGTGCTACTATTCGACTACTAGTTGCCACGCAAAGCAATGCGTTGTATCAAGTTTTTAATCTTAGACTTAAGTTCGTTTCTAATGACCATCAAGCGTCTAGTACATCACATTTTGGACCAAGTTATAAAAAAAATATAACCAAAATGAACTTTTGTGTCTCGATTGAGTCACAATAGTGCTCTAGTAATCGATGGTGTCAATAATACATTATGTATTAATAAAACTCATATCTGAGAAGATGAGAGCTGAACATAGGAGTAAAAGCTCGAATGAACGAGCAGTTGACCGATCAGGTATTGATTGAGCGGATTCAAAATGGAGACAAACAAGCCTTTAATCTTTTGGTGATTAAATACCAAAATAAAGTGTGCAGTTTGATCTCTAGGTATGTGAATAATCAAAGTGATGTTGCTGATGTAGCCCAAGAAGCCTTTATCAAGGCGTATCGTGCGATCCCTAATTTTCGGGGTGAAAGTGCTTTTTATACTTGGCTATATCGGATTGCGGTGAATACCGCTAAAAATCATCTTGTGGCTCTAGGGCGTAGACCGCCTGCGACAGATGTCGATGCCGAAGACGCTGAATATATAGAAACTGGCAATGCGCTAAAAGAAATTTCGAACCCAGAAAACTTAGCGTTGTCCAATGAATTGAAAGAGGTGGTGTTTCACGCAATTGAAGCACTGCCTGAAGATCTAAAAACAGCAATGACGTTGCGAGAACTTGATGGCTTGAGTTATGAAGATATAGCGGCTGTTATGGAGTGTCCTGTGGGCACAGTTCGTTCGCGAATATTTAGAGCTCGAGAAGCGGTGGAGAAAAAAATGCAACCGCTTCTTCAGCGTTAGCAATTAATCACAATGGTGAAAGTAATGTCTAACAAAGAGAAAATCTCAGCGTTGATGGATGGAGAGTCGGTAGACTTGAGCTTGATCTCTGAGGTGGAACAGGAACAGGATTCTCTGCAAACGTGGCAGAACTACCATCTCATTGGTGATGTTATGCGTGGTGATGCAAAGCAAGACGTAGACTGGGATATTGCCAGTAAAGTGGCGCTGGCGCTGGAAGACGAACCCGTCCATTCAAACAATGTTCGACCTATGCTCGAAGAGCAACCCTTACCGCGTGTCGCTAAAAAAGCCCTTCCTCAATGGCTAACCCAATTTGGTCAAGTTGCTGTGGCAGCTTGCGTTTCTTTTGCGGTCATTGTGGGTGTTCAGCAGTATGGCGGCAGCGTCGATGGAAGCGGTGCTCAAGCGCCAGAAACGCTTCCTGTGTTGCAGACTATCCCTATTGCGGGTAGTGCAGAACCCGTGAGCTTAACGCGCGATTCTGTACGTGCTAAATCTGAGCCGACAAAAGTGTCCGCAAAAGATGAGCAAATGGCGGAACAACGTCGACGTATTAATACAGTATTGCAAGACTATGAGTTGCAACTTCGCCTAAATCACAGCGAAAGCCACTCTGATGTAGAAACGGATATCAAATGAAGAAATTTCTGGCCAGTGTGTGTGCGCTGCTCAGCTTAACAGCCTCTTCTTTCGCTTTAGCTGATGAAACCTCAGCTGAAGCACTCATTTACAAAATGAGTGCTGCCAGCGAAACGCTCAATTATGAGATGTCGTATGTGCTGATTCGAAAAAGCAGTATCGAGCCTTTGGTGTATCGCCAAGCGAATGATAACGACACTCGGTTTGCTCAGCTACTGTATCTAAGTGGCCCGGTACGAGAAGTGATTCGTCGTGGTGGGGAAGTCAGCTATATTGAGCCTGGTATCGACCCTTTTACTATCGCCTCCGATAAAATGGTGGCGCCGCTGATGCCAATGCTCAATATCAATCCGGATAAACTCAAAAACTATTACGATTTTGTCAAAGTAGGACGTGCACGCGAAGCGGGAGCACCCAGTGAAGTGGTGCGCGTGGTACCAAAAGATGGTCAGCGCTATTCATACATTGTGTGGATCGACGAAATGACGGCGTTGCCTTTACGTGCTGATCTTATTGATCGTGACGGTGAAATTATTGAGCAATACCGAACGGTCTCTTATTCCATTTCTGATCATCTAATTCCAATTATGAAAGGACTTGAAAAAGCGACTTTGCCCGAAGTGGTGACATTGCCAGATAGCTCTGTTGATACGATCTCTTGGAATGCAGACTGGATGCCAAAAGGCTTTATCAGTAAAAAAATGCAAAGTCATCCATTGTTTGGCTCTGATCGTATGGTCGAAAGCCAAATCTATGCAGACGGATTGTTTCAATTTTCTATTTACGTTGCCCCTGAAGATGACCAATCGCTCAAGCGTCAACTAGTGCGACAAGGCCGACGTACTCTACAAAGTGCTATTATTAATAAACATGAAGTCATTGTTGTGGGAGATATTCCTCCCCGTACGGCGCAGCGTATATTACAATCGGTGACTTTTCACTAGCTAGGTATGTAGAGCATGATGAATGCATTAGCTCAGGTGACCAAAGTGACACTGATGTCATCACCTGTAGCCCCTGAAGCGCTATTTAAAGTCGATCTGACCTGTGAACAACAGACCAGTTGCAGTGGTTGTGCGTCTAAATCAAGCTGCGCAACAGGACAGGTGAGCAAAGCCATCGGCAATAAAGAGCACGCTTGGTCAGTCATGACTTCCATCCCTGTCTCTAAAGGCGATATCGTAGAGATAGGCTTACCTGAAAAAGCGTTACTATCTGCCGCGGCATTGGTGTATTTAGTGCCGTTATTATTTTTGTTTATTGGGGCTCTTGTTGGCTCTGAAATATCAACGACATTCCTTGATGGTCATGAGTGGCTCAGTATTGTTCTGGGAGTGGCTTTTGCGTGCTTAAGTGGGGTTGTGGTTAAAGGGAAATTACAGCGTAATAACCATCAAGCAGAGCAACAAGTGACCTTAATTCGGACCTTAGGTCAAACACTAGAAGTAAAATGAAGATAGCGGCAAGCGCTGAAATTCGGTAGAATCTGCCAATCTGAGCCA
Source organism: Vibrio ezurae NBRC 102218 (assembly GCF_000467185.1). GTDB lineage: Bacteria > Pseudomonadota > Gammaproteobacteria > Enterobacterales > Vibrionaceae > Vibrio > Vibrio ezurae. The sequence goes on along the minus strand of NZ_BATM01000004.1, from coordinate 17,283 downwards.
AATGATGAGCAAAAACATCATTTCCCCTTTCAATTTTGTATGAGTCTAATCACACCTTACTATGAAGAACATTCGTAACTTTTCGATTATTGCCCACATTGACCACGGTAAATCCACCCTATCAGATCGTTTAATTCAAGTCTGTGGAGGTCTTAGCTCTCGTGAAATGGAGGCGCAAGTTCTTGATTCTATGGATCTTGAAAGAGAACGTGGCATCACTATTAAATCTCAAAGTGTGACCTTAGACTACGTAGCAAAAGATGGGGAAACCTATCAGCTGAACTTCATCGATACTCCAGGACACGTAGACTTCTCATACGAAGTATCTCGTTCACTTGCTGCGTGTGAAGGCGCATTGCTGGTGGTTGATGCCGGTCAGGGTGTTGAAGCGCAAACTTTGGCTAACTGTTATACCGCCATTGAAATGGATCTAGAGGTTGTGCCAATCCTAAACAAGATTGACCTTCCTGCGGCTGATCCTGAGCGTGTTTCAGAAGAAATTGAAGAAATCGTGGGTATCGACGCACTTGAAGCTGTGCGTTGTTCGGCGAAAACAGGCCTTGGCGTCGATGAAGTGTTGGAAGAGATCGTAAAAGCGATTCCAGCACCAGAAGGTGAGCCTGAAGGCCCATTACAAGCTCTGATCATCGATTCATGGTTTGATAACTACCTTGGCGTAGTGTCACTTGTGCGCATCAAAAACGGCAAGCTGAAGAAAAACGACAAAATTAAAGTGATGAGCACAGGCCAAGTATGGGGTGTGGATCGTCTTGGTATTTTTACTCCGAAACGTATTGATACGGAAGAGCTTAATACTGGCGAAGTAGGCTGGGTAGTTTGTGGTATCAAGGACATCCTTGGTGCACCAGTCGGCGATACTTTAACTCATGCTAAAGGTGGCTGTGAGACAGCACTACCTGGTTTCCAAAAAGTGAAGCCTCAGGTATACGCAGGCCTATTCCCTGTATCATCAGATGATTACGAAAACTTCCGTGATGCACTAGGTAAATTGAGCCTAAATGATGCGTCACTGTTTTATGAGCCAGAAAGCTCAGCTGCACTAGGCTTTGGTTTCCGCTGTGGCTTCTTGGGTATGCTTCACATGGAAGTTATTCAAGAACGTCTAGAGCGTGAATATGACCTTGACCTTATCACTACAGCGCCAACAGTAGTGTATGAAGTTGAAAAAACTAACGGCGAAGTTTTGTATGTAGATAGCCCAGCTAAGCTACCTGCAGTTAACGATTTAGAAGCTATCCGTGAGCCTATCGCACGTTGTAATATCTTAGTGCCATCGGATTACCTAGGTAACGTCATTACACTTTGTGTTGAAAAACGCGGTATCCAAGTGGATATGGTGTATCACGGAAACCAAGTTGCATTAACTTATGACTTGCCGATGGCAGAAGTGGTATTGGACTTCTTCGATCGTCTAAAATCCACCTCTCGTGGTTATGCGTCACTGGATTACAACTTCCATCGCTATGAAGAATCTAGCATGGTTCGTGTTGATGTATTGCTTAACGGTGATACTGTGGACGCACTGGCCATTATTACGCACAAAGATAACTCTCAATCTCGTGGTCGCCAATTGGTTGAGAAGATGAAAGAGTTCATTCCTCGCCAAATGTTTGATATTGCAATTCAAGCGGCGATTGGTAACCACATTATTGCTCGCTCTACCGTTAAGCAGTTACGTAAAAATGTAATAGCAAAATGTTATGGTGGTGATGTGAGTCGTAAGAAGAAGCTGTTGAAGAAGCAGAAAGAAGGTAAAAAGCGTATGAAGCAAATCGGTAACGTTGAGCTTCCGCAAGAGGCTTTCCTAGCTATTCTTCATGTAGGCAAAGATTAACCATTTCATAATGGTTAGACAGTAATTGCAAAGTGAAAGGGTTAATGACCCTTTCACTTTCGTTGTTTTAGATACATATAAATTTTAAGGGATTTCAATGGCTAATACGTTCTCACTAATCCTAGTCATAGTGACTTTGGTTACGGGTATTGTCTATGCTTTAGAGAAGCTGGTTTGGGCTAAAAAACGAGCGGCTAAAGTGGCTGACGTTGAAGCGCAAACCAATGGTTTAGATGAAGCAACTAAGGCAAAAGTAGAAAACCAACCGTGGTGGGTAGAAAACAGTGTTTCTATCTTCCCAGTGATTGCCTTTGTATTGATCTTGCGTTCATTTATTTACGAACCATTTCAAATCCCATCAGGCTCTATGATGCCGACGTTGTTAGTGGGGGATTTCATTGTTGTAGAGAAGTTCTCTTACGGCCTGAAAGATCCAGTATGGCGCACACAGTTGGTCGAAACTGGTAAGCCAAAGCGTGGTGATATTGCGGTATTTAAATTCCCACCTCAGCCAAACATCGACTACATTAAACGAGTAATTGGCTTACCGGGTGATACCATTCGCTATACTCAAGAGAAGAAGCTTTGTATCAAACCAAGTGGTGAGAAGCAGTGTAAACCAGTGCCTCTAACTGACTATACGGAAAGCGAGTTTGTACAAAATAACGTCCCATTGATTCGTCTTAACGAAACAATGGGTGAACACCATCACCAAGTATTGGTGAACCCTCTACGTCAAGATAACGTATCAGCTTATCAGCCTAGACCGGGTGTTCGAGAGTGGATTGTGCCAGAAGGGCATTATTTCATGATGGGTGACAACCGAGATAACAGCGCTGATAGCCGTTATTGGGGGTTTGTGCCAGAAGCCAATTTAGTTGGTAAAGCAGTTGGGATTTGGATGAGTTTTGAGTTTGATCGTGACAGCGATAGCTTCTTACCTTCATGGATTCCAACCGGTATTCGTTTGAACCGCATTGGCGGTATAGAGTAATCAGAGAGTATGAATTCTGAATTAAGCAGATTAGAAAAATGCATTGGTTATCAGTTTAACGACATTAATAACCTACATTTGGCGCTGACACACCGCAGCGCCAATGGCAAACATAATGAGCGACTAGAGTTTCTGGGCGATTCAATTTTAAGTTTTGTCATCACTGATGATTTGTACCATCGTTTTCCTAAGGTAAACGAAGGTGATATGAGTCGAATGCGAGCGACCTTAGTAAGAGGGAAAACTCTTGCTGAATTAGCCCGTGAATTTCAACTCGGAGACTACTTAAAATTAGGTCCAGGTGAATTGAAAAGTGGCGGTTTCCGTCGTGATTCAATACTTGCCGATGCCGTCGAGGCCATTATTGGTTCTGTATACCTAGACAGCGGTACTGAAACCGTTCGCACTATGGTATTGGGATGGTATATGAGCCGTCTTGAGGCTATTCAGCCTGGCGTATCGCAAAAAGATCCTAAGACACGTCTACAGGAATTCTTACAGGGGCGTCGTAAGCCTCTACCGACTTATGAAGTGATCAAGATAAAAGGTGAGGCTCATAACCAAGAGTTCACCGTTGATTGCATTGTTTCAGGTGTAGAAAAACCATTCACTGGCAAAGGAACAAGTCGCCGTAAAGCTGAGCAAGCGGCTGCCGAACTTGCGTTGGAGAAACTGACAAATGTCTAATCACGATCAACCAGAAGACCAAGCAGAAGATCAAGGCATTGATCTGGATGCGTACTTTGCCTCAAATAATCAGAGCGAAGCCACCTCAACGGAAAACCAACACTGTGGCTTTATTGCCATTGTGGGTCGACCTAACGTAGGTAAATCAACGCTACTGAACCATATTCTTGGGCAAAAGATTTCAATTACGTCACGCAAGCCACAAACCACACGTCACCGTATTATGGGTGTGGATACTGACGGTGATTATCAAGCGATTTTCGTGGATACCCCAGGGTTACACATTGAAGAAAAACGCGCGATTAACCGTTTGATGAACCGTGCTGCAAACAGTTCTTTAAGTGATGTTAACTTGGTGTTCTTCTTGGTTGATGGCACCCATTGGACTGCTGACGATGACATGGTTCTCAACAAGTTGAAAGCCGCCAATTTCCCAGTTGTACTGTGTGTGAACAAAGTTGATAAGGTTCAAGACCGCAACCTTGTAATGCAACACATGCAAGAAATGACGGAAAAAATGGACTTTGTTGATATCGTTCCTATTTCTGCCAAGTTGGGTAAGAACACTGATGTACTGCGTAAGCACGTGCGTGACTTCTTGCCTAAAGCAACGCATCACTTCCCTGAAGAGTATGTCACAGACCGTTCACAGCGCTTTATGGCGTCTGAGATCGTACGTGAGAAGCTCATGCGTTTCACCGGTGATGAATTACCTTATTCAGTGACAGTTGAAGTGGAACGCTTTGACTACAATCCTGATAACGATGGTTTCCATATTAATGCCCTTATCTTAGTTGAGAGAAGTGGCCAGAAGAAGATGGTGATCGGCAAGGGTGGTGAGAAAATCAAAACCATCGGTCGTGAAGCTCGACTGGATATGGAAGAGTTGTTTGGTCGCAAGGTCTACCTTGAAACTTGGGTCAAAGTTAAGTCGGGTTGGGCTGATGATGAGCGTGCACTTCGTTCATTAGGCTATATGGACGACCTATAAAAACACATCCTAAAACTCCACCGCCTTGGTGGAGTTTTTTATAGTATCTATTTATGTCGGTAATTGACGGATTCCAGCGCTGTTTTGTATTGCATCGCCGTCCCTATACAGAATCGAGTTTGATCTTAGATGTTTTCTCTGAAGAGTTTGGTCGAGTCACGATCCTCAGTAAGGGAGGCAGAAGCAAACGCTCGCCTTTAAAAGGGGCATTACAACCCTTTACACCACTATTGTTAAAATGGTCTGGTGGCGGATCAATGAAAACACTGCGACAGGCTGAGCCCATTAGCCTCGGTTTACCTTTGAGCGGAGTGAGCCTTTACTCTGCCATGTATATCAATGAAATTCTTGCCCGTGTTATCGCACAAGAAGTACCGTACCCTGAACTGTTTATAGATTATCTGCACGCTTTAACCGAGCTTGCCCAGTCGGATAACCCTGAGCCTGCTTTGCGCCGCTTTGAGTTAGCGTTATTGAACGCGCTTGGTTACGGTGTGGACTTTTTACACTGTACAGGCTCTGGGATGCCAGTGGAGCCTCAGATGACCTATCGATATCGAGAACAGCAAGGCTTTATTGCTTCCGTACGAAAAGACAACCTCACTTTTAAGGGAGAAGAGCTTATCGCATTAAGCGAAAGGCGTTTTATCTCAAAATCACAATTGAGCGCGGCAAAGCGCTTTACACGTATGGCCTTGAAGCCTTATCTTGGCGGAAGACCAATAAAAAGCCGGGAATTATTCATGCCCCGAACACGGAGTATCAAAAAATGAATCCAATTTTACTTGGGGTCAACATTGACCACATTGCAACTTTACGAAATGCGCGTGGCACAAAATACCCAGACCCAGTTCATGCCGCTGATATTGCAGAGCGTGCGGGTGCGGATGGCATTACCGTTCATCTAAGAGAAGACCGTCGTCACATCAAAGACAGAGACGTACGTTTACTTGCAGAAACCTTGCAAACACGTATGAATTTAGAGATGGCAGTGACCGATGAAATGGTTGAAATTGCCTTACAAACAAAGCCTGAGTTTGTTTGTCTTGTGCCGGAAAAACGTGAAGAGCTAACGACTGAAGGCGGATTAGACGTTGTGGGTCAGTTGGATAAAATTACAGCTGCAACCAAAACGCTTACTGACGCTGGAATTAAGGTTTCTCTATTTATCGATCCAAACCAAGCGCAAATTGATGCATCAAAAGCGGCTGGAGCGCCATTTGTGGAGCTGCACACTGGTCACTATGCCGATGCAGAGACAGAAGAAGAGCAACATAAAGAGCTGGCTGTGATTGCTAAAGCGGCTACTTACGCATCTGCGCAAGGCATCATTGTGAATGCGGGCCACGGCCTGACTTACCACAACGTTGCCGCTGTCGCCGCTTTACCTGAAATCTATGAGCTTAATATTGGCCACTCTATTATTGGCCGCGCCGCGTTTGAAGGATTAGATAAAGCCGTTTCAGATATGAAAGCGATTATGGATCAGGCGCGCAAGTAATGGCGATTGTTGGCTTAGGGACAGATATTGCAGAGATTGAGCGTGTAGAGAAGGCGCTCAATCGTACCGGTATAACCTTTGCGCAACGCATCTTAACTGAGTCAGAAATGGCTCAGTTTGAGACACTCAAACTAAAGGCTAAGTTTCTAGCCAAACGTTTTGCAGCAAAAGAAGCGGCATCTAAGGCATTAGGTACTGGCATTGCACAGGGTGTGTCATTTCAAGACTTTGCCATTAGTAATGATGAGTGGGGTAAACCCCAGCTACATCTCTCAGGCAAAGCACTTGAAATATCGAAACAACTGGGTGCAAAACATGTGCATCTTTCTATTTCAGATGAAAGGCACTACGCTGTCGCCACCGTCATTCTTGAACGTTAATTTAAAGGTACAAATGCGCCGTTGTTTGTACCTTTTCCATTTCATCTTGTAGCTCTAAAAGCTCTGGCTCCACATCTTCAATCGTGTCTCCTGAACGCAACATTTGCTCTAATTGAGCACAAGCTTTTTTCAGCTTAGGTACGCCACAATAACTACAACTGCCGTGCAGTTTATGAATATGATGAACAAGTTCATCTTTCGAAGACAGTTGCTCATCAATGGCTTGTTCAACCACTTGATTAACCTCTGGGATATAGTCAATCAGCATTTGTAGCATCTCTTTTGCAAGATCTTCTTTTTCGGCAGACTGAGATAATGCTGAGCGCCAGTCTATGATGACATCACTATTTGCAGACTTGGATGCAATTAGAGGAGGGATCATTGGCTCTGGGACTTCTACAGGGTGTCCACCCCAGTGGTTAAGCACTTTCAGTAATACTGGCTCTTCAATTGGCTTGGTGAGATAGTCATCCATACCCGCTTTTAACAACCGATCTCGCTCTCCACTCATCGCATGTGCCGTCACGGCAATGATAGGGGTGTCTTTATTGGTTGTGGTTTTCTTTATCGCTTGGCAAGCGGCAACGCCATCAATACCTGGCATTTGAATATCCATCAAAATTAAATCAAATTGATGGTGAGTCGCTTCATCGACAGCGGATTGTCCATTGGAACAGGTCACTACCGATTCAACATGTTCGTTGAGCAGCGCCGAGATCAATTTTAAGTTGGCAGGATTATCGTCAACGGCCATGACTTTCAATGGCAACTTATCAAGCAATATAGGTTCACGTTTATTGTACGAAGATAAACTATCGTCTTGATTTCTGAGCATGGTCTGCATGAGCTTAGTACGAGTGAGTGGCTTAATAATGCAGGACACTGAATGTTGATCCATTAAGGTTTCAGAGAGAGCAAGCTGGTTACTTGGTAAACCAATAATGACATTTGGGCAGACGGCTTTAGCCTTGCTTATAAAGTCGATAAGCTCTGTTTCACTGATGATTTCATTTACGGGCACGTTGTAGATCATATAGTCGTGCGGCGTAATGGTTTCAGGGATAGCAGAGCGATATTGGGTGGCAATATTTTCTTGGGTCAGTAGTTGCTGCAATACATTTGCCGCTTGTAAGTTCTGTTCGATAAGCAGCACTTCTTTACCGCGTATAGGACAAAGATCGGTTTGCTCCATCGGCAAATCAGTGGTATTCAGACGAATGGTAAACCAGAAGGTTGAGCCTTGGTGTAAACGACTGGTTAAACTGATTTCTCCACCCATTTGACGCACCAGTTTTTGGGTGATGACCAGCCCTAAACCTGTGCCGCCATAGCGTCTAGAGATACTGGCGTCCGCTTGACTAAAGGCTTGAAATAATTGCGCTTGTTGGCGTTCAGATATACCAATACCGGTATCTTTAACCATAAATTGAATTTCAACTTGCTCTTCTTTTTGGGTGCGTAATTCGATGCTGACATCGATGTTACCTCGTTCGGTAAACTTAATCGCATTGCCCACTAAGTTGGTTAATACTTGCTGAATACGCAATGAATCACCAACCACACCAGCAGGGATTTTAGAGTCAACTTTCAGTGTTAACTCCAACCCTTTTTCATGGGCACTTGGCGCTTGCAGATTAACCACTTCTTCCAGTGACTCTTGGAAGTCGAAAGGTATGTTTTCCAGCAGCAATTTACCCGCTTCAAGTTTTGAAAAGTCTAAAATGTCATTGATGATGCTCAATAGGTTATTGGCAGATCGTTCAATGGTTTGCAAATAGTCAGTCTGGCTATGCGAAAGATTGGTCTTGAGCATTTGGCGAGTAAAGCCAATCACCCCGTTTAATGGCGTTCTTAGCTCGTGTGACATATTAGCCAGGAATTCAGATTTCACTCTTGCGGCTTCTTGAGCGCGTTTTTTAGCGATATCCAACTCGACGTTTTGTATCTCTAACTGCTCTAGCGTTTCACGAAGATCGGAAGTGGCCTGATCAATACTGTGTTGCATCTCAATATGATATTCGGACAAGGATACCGCCATGGCATTGATACCGTTTTTCAATGAGTTCAGCTCACCGTGCATTTTTCCTTCAATACGCACATCCAGTTGTCCGCGCCGGATACGATCTACACTGTTTTTAAGGTGGGTAATCGGAGCGGTAATATCTTGCATTAACCGGTAGGCAAAGAAGGCAGAAAGCCCAACCCCTAAAAACATAACCACTAGTGCGACAACTATTTCTTGATACTGCTGTAGGCGCAGACTGGATAGGTCGAGCTCTATTGCGATGTAGCCTAGAACTTGATCCCCTTGTTTAGCGTTTGCTTGTGGAGCGACAAATTGCGCTTCGGCTATGATAGGGCTGCGGATAATTAGCCGAGTATCAATAAGCTCAACGGTGCTATGCAGAGGAATCGGCTCTGTCTTTTTAAACATTAAACTTTGAAAATTAGGATGAAAATTTGATGTCACAAATAGTTCGTGATGCGCATCGAATACTGCGATACTTCGCACTACGTCTGAACGCTTTCTATGACTGTAGCTAATGAGTTGTCTAACGGCTTCTCGATTTTGTTGCAACATGGCAAATTCACTGGCAATGGCCAGTGGTTCAACGATGTTTGTACCTGCGGTAATAAGCTGAGCCTCTAGGTCGTTGTAGCGATTCGAGGTAAAAAACAAACTCAGTAACATACCGACAATAAGAGTCGGTGCGAGAGTGAGTGTTATTACGCGGGCGCGAAGTCCATATCTTGTCATGTTTTATTAATGCGTCGGATGTGAAAAAATAAGCCGTGTAAGGCTTTCAAATTTTGTAAACTTGAACCTAAGTCTAAAGCATTGAAATTAAAATTGCTTCCTAAGAACTGAGTCAGGCTAAAAACGTAGCAAAAAGCTTGATGTAGCACCGTTAAAATTACTAGGCACCTTTATGGCTAACTTTTATAAACCGCAAAAAAATAACAATCGTACCGAAAAGCACCTCAGTTTAACGATTGAGAAATATGATAATCAGGGTGCCGGTATGGCGTATAGCCAAGGAAAGCCAGTCTTTATTCCCGGAACTATGATCGGCGAACATGTGGTATGCCAACCAATAGAAAGCAAAGCAAAATTTATTCGCGCTAAACTGATTAAGTTACTTAAAAGCAGCGATGAACGAATTGAGCCTTTTTGCTCTAAGTTTACCCAATGCGGTGGTTGCTCATTGCAACATATGCCTTATGCACAACAACTGGAAGTCAAACAACACGCCTTTAGCAAAATGATGTCTAAAGTGGCTCCAGACCAAAGCTTAGAAGCCCCTATTGTGGCTGAGAATACTCATTATCGTCGCCGAGCTCGTATCAGCCTGCTTTGGGATATTAAAAAGAATAGATTGCAGTTTGGGTTTAGGGAAGGTCAAAGCAATAACATTGTGTCGCTAGAGACTTGTCCTGTTATTGCGCCGCCTTTAGCGGAGCTCATGCCGCTCATTAAGCCTGTGTTAGAAAAAATCTCACAGCCTAAGATATTGGGCCATCTAGAGTTAGTGGAAGCAGACAACGGCAGTGTCTTGTTACTGCGCACTAGCGCCGAGCTGCGAGCCAAAGACCGTCAGTTATTGTTGCAATTTGCGGAGCAAAGAGCGCTTACGTTATACCTGCACCAAGGCAGTGCTGAGCTAGAAAAATTGTGTGGTGAATCACCGAACTGTGAAGAATCGGGCGTGGCTTTAGATTTTTTACCGACAGACTTTATTCAGGTGAATCGCTCGGTTAATCAGCAGATGGTTGCCCAAGCTATTGAATGGTTAGATGTACAAAGTAGCGATCGAGTGCTTGATCTCTTTAGTGGTATTGGTAATTTTACTTTTGCGTTGAGTAAAAAGGCATCGGCGGTTGTCGGCATTGAAGGGGTGGATGAAATGGTCTCTCGTGCGAACAATAATGCGAAGTCGTTAGGTGTGAGTAACGCCCATTTTTATCAAGCGAACCTTGCCCAGCTTACGGGCAATGAAGCGTGGGCCAAAGACAGCTTTAATAAAATACTGCTTGATCCTGCAAGAGCAGGCGCGGCCGGTGTGGTTGAACAACTGTCGCAGTTTGGCGCGACGCAAATTGTATATGTGTCTTGTAACCCTGCAACCTTAGCTCGCGACAGTGAATCTTTGCTCAAGCAGGGCTATAAAATAGTGAAAATGAAAGTGCTAGATATGTTTCCACATACCGGGCATCTTGAATCTATGGTGTTATTTGAGAAATAGCGCAAATTTCTGGGGTTTACTAAACAGAAGAACCCGGCAAAGGGTATACTGTGCTATCAGTGATAGTCAGAGTACAAGTAGAGTAATTTAGGGAAGATGTATGGTTGCGGTACGTAGTGCGCACATAAAAAAGGATGAAGAATTTAATCTCGACTCTTGGATCGAGAGCCTAAAGCAAGGGCAAAAGACAGAGAATAAACTGCGCAAGCTTTATATTGAGTGCGAAGAAATGTTAGCGCGTCATGAGCAAAAGGAACTCTTGCTGTGGCGTGGGCGTGAGATGATTGAAATTCTCATTACGTTATCTATGGATCGCGCCACCTTGCTTGCCGCTCAATTGTTTCCAGTGGTCTCCAGCGGTCTGTTTGATACCGAAGAGCTTAAAGAGCGTTATGGGCAAGAGATCATAAAGCTTATCGAAGGTGTGGAAGAGATGGCGGCTATCGGTCAGCTCAACGCTTCTTTGGAAAACAGCAGTGCTTCTTCGCAGGTGGATAATGTTCGACGTATGCTACTGGCTATGGTCGACGATTTTCGTTGTGTGGTCATTAAATTAGCTGAGCGTATTTGTAACTTACGTGAAGTGAAAAATGCACCGGACGAAGTGCGTCAAGCCGTCGCAAAAGAGTGCGCGAATATCTACGCTCCGCTGGCGAACCGTCTGGGTATCGGTCAGTTGAAGTGGGAAATCGAAGATTACGCCTTCCGCTATCAAAACCCAACGACTTACAAGAAAATAGCTAAGCAGCTTGCTGAGCGACGCATCGATCGTGAACGCTATATCGAAGAGTTTGTGACGTCGTTAAAAGACGAAATGAAGCGTACAAACATTAAAGCGGAAGTCAGTGGTCGACCAAAACATATCTTTAGCATTTGGCGAAAAATGCAAAAGAAAAAGCTGGCCTTTGATGAGCTTTTCGATGTTCGAGCGGTACGTATTATCGCGGATGAATTGCAAGATTGTTATGGTTCATTGGGCATCGTTCATACCAAATATAAGCATTTACCTAGTGAGTTTGATGACTATGTGGCAAACCCCAAGCCCAATGGTTATCAATCTATCCATACCGTGGTACTTGGCCCTGAGGGCAAGACCATTGAGGTTCAAATCCGCACTAAGCAAATGCACGAAGAGTCTGAGCTTGGCGTAGCGGCGCACTGGAAGTACAAAGAAGGTGCCTCTGGCGGACGCAGTGGTTACGATGAGAAAATCACTTGGCTACGTAAGCTACTGGATTGGCAAGAAGAGATGTCTGATTCTGGCGAAATGCTGGATGAGTTGCGCTCACAAGTGTTTGACGATCGCGTGTATGCCTTTACCCCTCGTGGTGATGTTGTCGATTTGCCTATGGGAGCAACGCCACTAGATTTTGCTTACCACATTCACTCTGAAGTTGGACACCGTTGTATAGGGACTAAAGTGGGGGGACGAATTGTTCCGTTTACCCATAAGTTAGAAATGGGGGATCAGGTTGAGATCATTACTCAAAAAGAGCCGAACCCTTCTCGTGATTGGTTAAACCCTTCTTTAGGATTTGTGCATTCAGGTCGTGCTCGCGCCAAAATAAATGCATGGTTTAGAAAACAAGGTCGTGAGAAAAACGTTGTTGCAGGTAAAGAGATTTTAGAAAATGAACTCTCTAAAATCGGTGCAAGCCTGAAAGATGCTGATGCGTCAGCGTTGAAGCGCTTTAATGTTAATTCAATCGAAGAGCTGTTTGCCGGTATTGGTAGTGGTGATTTGCGCATCAACCAAGTCATCAACTATATCAATGCGGTCGTCAATAAGCCCACAGCGGAAGAAGAAGACAAGCAAGCCCTGGCTAAATTAAAAAGCCCTGACTCCACTATGCCAGTTGAGAGCAAACCTCACAAAGACGCCGTAGTAGTGGAAGGGGTGGATAATTTGATGACTCATTTAGCTCGTTGTTGTCAGCCAATACCTGGCGATCGCATCAGTGGCTATATCACCCAAGGTCGAGGCATTTCTGTACACCGCAGTGACTGTGAGCAATTAAATGAACTGCGACTGCATGCCGCTGAGCGTATTATTGATACGGTGTGGGGGAGCGGTTTTGTGGGGTCATTTATCCTGACTTTACGCGTCGAAGCTTTAGAGCGTACTGGTCTCTTAAAAGACATCACTACGCTCATTACCAATGAGAAGCTTAAGGTTGCGAGCATGCGTTCGCGCACGGATTATAAGCGTCAGCTCTCTATCATGGATTTGGACGTGCAAGTGACGAATATCGAAATCAGCTCTCGCGTACAATCACGCATTGAGCAAATTAAAGACGTAATATCCGTTAAACGCTTGGGTTAACGTTTTTGTATCAAATAGTAAATGTACTAAGCCCCTTATTAGGGGCTTTTTTATCAATAAATTGGAAGTCCCATGTCATCTGAAACAGCAAACTCAATCCAACAACTGCTTACTATTATGGCGACGCTACGAGATCCAAAGCAAGGTTGTCCATGGGATATTAAGCAAGATTTCGATAGCATAGTGCCGCACACCATCGAAGAAACTTACGAAGTCGTGGATGCTATTCACAATAAAGACTGGGATAATCTAAAGGAAGAGTTAGGCGATCTATTGTTTCAAGTGATTTTCTATTCGCAAATGGCTAAAGAGCAAGATCTCTTTGAGTTTGGTGATGTCGTTGATGTGCTGAACGAAAAATTAGTGCGTCGTCATCCACATGTTTTTTCTGATGCTAAGTTTGCCAATGAGCAAGAAATTAATGACAACTGGGAAATCGAAAAAGCAAAAGAGAAAGCGCAGTTAGGCAATGTTGAAAAAAGTATTCTAGACTCTGTACCAAAGTCTCTGCCTGCACTGAGTCGCGCGAATAAAATTCAGAAACGATGTGCTAAACATGGCTTTGATTGGGACTGTCTTGGACCTGTGGTAGATAAGGTACATGAAGAGGTGCAAGAAGTCTTAGACGAAGCACTGCAAGTGACTGTTGAGCAAAACAAAGTTGAAGATGAGCTGGGTGATTTATTGTTTGCCACGGTCAACCTTGTCAGACACCTAAATTGCAACCCAGAAGTGGCACTGGCCAAAGCCAATAATAAGTTTGAACGTCGCTTTAAAGCCGTAGAGCAAAAAGTGACCGAACAAGGTAAGTTATTGGATGAGTGTGATCTAGAATATTTAGATTCGCTGTGGGACTTAGTGAAGCAAGATGAACGAAAGTTAAAAGGTGGAAACAAGCTGAGTTGATTTGAAGCAAAAAATTAAAAAAAGGCTTGTGATAAGTTTCACGTTGTGGCGATAAAGGGCTTCTGGTATATTTACATCCCGTCTAGAAGATATCCATTTCCCTCATTCAACCAATTTCAGGTTAAACATGACGACAAATTACATTTTTGTTACTGGCGGGGTTGTTTCCTCACTCGGTAAAGGTATTGCAGCAGCATCATTGGCTGCTATTTTAGAAGCTCGTGGTCTTAAAGTGACCATGATGAAGCTTGACCCTTACATCAACGTTGATCCGGGTACTATGAGCCCGACTCAGCATGGTGAAGTGTTTGTCACGGAAGATGGCGCTGAAACTGACCTTGACCTTGGTCACTACGAAAGATTCATTCGTACCAAGATGACCAAGCGCAACAACTTTACTGCAGGTCGTGTTTACTCAGACGTACTAGCAGCTGAACGTCGCGGTGATTACCTAGGTGCGACTATTCAGGTTATCCCTCATATCACTAACGCAATCAAAGACCGCGTAATCGTTGGCTCTAAAGGCCATGATGTCGCTATCGTTGAAGTAGGTGGTACAGTAGGTGATATCGAATCTCTACCCTTTATGGAAGCGATTCGTCAGCTGGCTGTAGAACTAGGCCGTGAACGTGCAATGTTCATGCACTTGACTCTAGTTCCTTACCTAGCCGCTGCGGGTGAAGTGAAAACTAAACCTACTCAGCACTCAGTAAAAGAGTTGCTATCAATTGGTATTCTACCAGATATTCTTGTTTGCCGTAGTGACCGCATGGTGCCTGCAAACGAGCGTAAGAAAATTGCTTTGTTCTGTAATGTACAGGAAAAAGCGGTTATCTCGATGAAAGATGTAGACTCAATCTACAAGATCCCACAACTTATCAAATCTCAAGGTCTTGATGATCTTGTTTGTACTCGTTTTGGCATTGACGCTCCAGAAGCTGATCTCTCTGAATGGGAACAAGTTATCTATGAAGAAGCGAACCCAACGGGTGAAGTGACCATTGGTATGGTAGGTAAGTACATCGAACTGCCTGACGCTTATAAGTCTGTTAACGAAGCATTAAAACATGCAGGGTTGAAAAACCGTCTTAACGTCCATATTAAGTATGTAGACTCACAAGATGTTGAAAGTAAAGGCGTTGAAGTACTAGCAGGTCTTGATGCGATTCTTGTTCCAGGTGGCTTTGGTGACCGTGGCGTAGAAGGTAAGATTCGCGCGGCACAATATGCGCGTGAAAATGAAATCCCATACCTTGGTATTTGTTTAGGTATGCAGGTTGCATTGATCGAGTTTGCAAGAAACGTTGCCAACCTTGCGGATGCACATTCAACAGAATTTAACAAAGACACTACAAATCCTGTGGTAGGCTTGATTACTGAATGGGTTGATAGCGAAGGTAAAGTTGAAGAGCGTACGGAAACTTCAGACCTTGGTGGTACAATGCGTCTTGGTTCACAGCTATGTCACCTAGAGAAAGGGACTAAAGCGTACGAGCTATACGGTAGCGCTGAAATTCATGAGCGTCATCGTCACCGCTATGAAGTGAACAACAATTTACGTCCGTTGATTGAGAAAGCTGGTCTTAAAGTATCAGGTCTATCGGCAGACAAAAAACTGGTGGAAGTAGTAGAAAACCCTGCGCACCCTTGGTTCGTAGCGGCACAATTCCACCCTGAATTCACATCGACTCCTCGCGATGGTCACCCATTGTTTGCAGGTTTCGTTAAAGCGGCGGGTCAATACCATCGCGGTGAATTCGAAAAGTAAGAAAGGATGCAAGGGGTGTTGAGCGGATTTTTATAGCACCCCTTTAAAATTGACATTTTTTTGATTATAAGAGGAAACATTTAATGTCTAAGATCGTTAAAGTTCTAGGTCGTGAAATTATCGACTCACGTGGTAACCCAACAGTAGAAGCTGAAGTTCACCTTGAAGGCGGTTTCGTAGGTATGGCTGCTGCTCCATCTGGCGCATCTACTGGTTCTCGTGAAGCTCTTGAGTTACGTGACGGCGACAAGTCTCGTTTCCTAGGTAAAGGCGTACTTAAAGCTCTTTCTGCTGTAAACGGCGACATTGCTAATGCTCTAATCGGCAAAGACGCAAAAGACCAAGCTGCTATCGACCAAGTAATGATCGACCTAGATGGTACTGAAAACAAATCTAAGTTCGGTGCAAACGCTATCCTAGCAGTATCTCTAGCGAACGCTAAAGCAGCTGCAGCTGCAAAAGGCATGCCTTTGTTCGAGCACATCGCTGAACTAAACGGCACTCCTGGCGTATTCTCTATGCCTCTACCAATGATGAACATCATCAACGGTGGCGAGCACGCTGATAACAACGTTGATATCCAAGAGTTCATGATTCAACCTGTTGGCGCTAAAACTCTTAAAGAAGCACTACGCATCGGTGCTGAAGTATTCCACAACCTAGCTAAAGTACTTAAGTCTAAAGGCCTTAACACTGCAGTTGGTGATGAAGGTGGTTTCGCTCCAAACCTTGAGTCTAACGCTGCTGCTCTAGCTGCAATCAAAGAAGCTGTAGAAGCTGCTGGTTACGTGCTAGGTAAAGACGTTACTCTTGCTATGGACTGTGCTGCTTCTGAGTTCTTCGACAAAGAAACTGGCAAGTACAACATGAAAGGCGAAGGCAAAATCTTCACTTCTGAAGAATTTAACTTCTACCTACAAGACCTTGCTAACCAATACCCAATCGTTTCTATCGAAGACGGTCTTGACGAGTCTGATTGGGCTGGCTTCAAGCACCAAACAGAACTACTAGGTGACAAACTTCAACTAGTAGGTGACGATCTATTCGTTACAAACACTAAGATCCTTGAGCGCGGTATCAAAGAAGGTATCACTAACTCAATCCTAATCAAGTTCAACCAAATCGGTTCACTTACAGAGACTCTAGCTGCAATCAAGATGGCTAAAGATGCTGGTTTCACAGCAGTTATCTCTCACCGTTCTGGCGAAACTGAAGATGCAACTATCGCTGATCTAGCGGTAGGTACTGCTGCAGGCCAAATCAAAACTGGTTCTATGAGCCGTTCTGACCGTGTTGCTAAGTACAACCAACTTATCCGTATCGAAGAAGCACTAGGTGAACGTGCTCCTTTCAACGGTCTTAAAGAAGTTAAAGGCCAATAATTAACTGACTTATTGCGGTAACTGAGTCATCAGATTGCTGCAATAATAATGTTGAATTATATGCATATACTTTTAAACACCTCGCGTTAGCGGGGTGTTTTTTTTTGTATTTTTCGCATCATTGGCGTATTTTTCTCGTCATTAACCCAGATGCGTGTCGTCTATTAGCTGAATATGTTATAAATATTAATTGGCTGAGGATAATGCCAATCCAAATACGCTGTAGAGCATGTTTGCCTGTTTTAGGCAAAA
>NZ_BATM01000005.1 GCF_000467185.1 Vibrio ezurae NBRC 102218 | reverse complement strand
CTGTTGGTGCTGGTGTTGTTGCTAAGATCTTTGACTAATATTTAGTTAAAATCTTGCACACTTCTTCATAGAAGAAACTGCATTTAAAGGGAAGCTTTGGCTTCCCTTTTTTTATGCAAAAAAGTGTGGGGTAGGGGAACTATTATTCATATTGTGTAAATTACGATTAATTTTCACTCACCTCTTGCATCCCCCTCTACGATCTGTATAATCCTTCGCACTGACTTAAGTCGGTTGTGAACCAATGAGCACTGAGGAGCTAGGGAAACCTAGGTAACGTATACTCAGCTTATGTTCGCGGTTAATACAATTAATAAACTAGCTTTATGCTATAAGTTAATCGAAAATTAGCTGACAATGCTTCCTGATTTTGGAAGCTACGGTTTCACATAAATCAATCGGCATTCCCTTATTAATTTAAGAGTGAGTGGCGATATTGTTTGTGTATTTAATTATTAATTGGAGCTCTGTCTCATGCAGAACCAACGTATTCGTATCCGCCTTAAAGCTTTCGATTATAAACTAATCGATGCTTCAACTGCGGAAATCGTTGAAACAGCAAAACGTACCGGCGCGCAGGTTCGTGGTCCTATTCCACTACCTACTCGTAAAGAACGTTTCACTGTTCTTATCTCTCCACACGTTAACAAAGACGCGCGTGACCAGTATGAAATTCGTACTCACAAGCGTTTGATCGACATCGTAGAACCAACTGACAAGACTGTAGATGCTCTTATGCGTCTAGACCTTGCAGCTGGTGTTGATGTTCAAATCAGCCTAGGTTAAGGGAGATTAGAAGAATGATTGGTCTAGTCGGACGTAAAGTGGGTATGACCCGCGTATTTACCGAAGAAGGCGTTTCTATCCCAGTAACTGTAGTGGAAGTAGAAAACAACCGTGTATCACAAGTTCGTACTCTTGATACTGATGGTTATTCTGCAATCCAGATTACAGCTGGTGCTAAGAAAGCTAACCGCGTTAATAAAGCCGAAGCTGGTCACTTTGCGAAAGCAGGTGTTGAAGCAGGTCGCGGTCTTTGGGAATTCCGTTTAGAAAACGGTGAAGAGTTTGAAGTTGGCGCTGAGCTAAACGTAGAACTTTTCAATGAAGTAAAAAAAGTAGACGTTACTGGTACTTCTAAAGGTAAAGGCTTCCAAGGCGCTGTTAAGCGTTGGAATTTCTCTACTCAAGATATGACTCACGGTAACTCCTTGTCTCACCGCGCACCAGGTTCAATTGGCCAATGTCAAACTCCAGGTCGCGTATTTAAAGGCAAGAAAATGGCTGGTCACATGGGTGCTGAGCGTGTAACGACTCAAAACCTAGAGATCGTACGTGTTGACGCTGAGCGCAATCTGCTTCTTATTAAAGGTGCAGTACCAGGCTCAATCGGCGGCAACGTTATCGTAAAACCAGCTATTAAAGCATAACGTCTAGGAGTAAGTAATGGAATTGATGGTTAAAGGTGCTGATGCACTAACTGTTTCCGAGACTACTTTCGGACGTGACTTCAACGAAGCTCTTGTACACCAAGTAGTTGTTGCTTATGCAGCAGGTGCTCGTCAAGGTACTCGTGCTCAAAAGACTCGTTCTGAAGTATCTGGCGGTGGCGCTAAGCCATGGCGTCAAAAAGGTACTGGCCGTGCACGTGCTGGTACAATTCGTAGCCCAATCTGGCGTACAGGTGGTGTTACTTTTGCTGCGAAACCACAAGATCACAGCCAAAAAGTAAACAAAAAAATGTACCGCGGTGCTATGAAAAGCATTCTTTCTGAGCTTGTTCGTCAAGAACGTTTAATCGTTGTTGATAACTTCTCAGTAGAAGCACCAAAAACAAAAGAGCTAGTAGCTAAGCTTAAAGATCTTGAGCTTAACGACGTTCTAATCGTGACTAGTGAAGTAGATGAGAATCTATTCTTAGCTGCTCGTAACCTTTATAAAGTTGACGCACGTGACGTAGCTGGTATTGACCCAGTTTCTCTAATCGCGTTCGACAAGGTTCTAATTACTGCTGATGCAGTGAAGCAAGTTGAGGAGATGCTGGCATGATCACTGAAGAGCGTCTACTAAAAGTTCTACGTGCTCCACATATCTCTGAAAAAGCAACTATGGCTGCAGAGAAAGCGAACACTATCGTTTTCAAAGTAGCAAAAGATGCAACTAAAAAAGAGATCAAAGCAGCTGTAGAAAAGCTATTTGAAGTTGAAGTTAAGTCTGTAAATACTCTTGTTCTTAAGGGTAAGACCAAACGTCAAGGTATGCGTGAAGGCCGTCGTTCAGACGTGAAAAAAGCTTACGTTACCTTGAAAGAAGGTCAAGATCTTGACTTCGTTGGCGGTGCGGAATAACAGGAGTAGTTAAGAATGGCTATTGTTAAATGTAAGCCGACTTCCCCTGGTCGTCGTCACGTAGTTAAAGTTGTTAACGCTGACCTACACAAGGGTAAGCCATACGCTCCACTTCTAGAGAAAAACTCTAAGAACGGTGGTCGTAACAACAACGGTCGTATCACAGTACGTCACATCGGTGGTGGTCACAAACATCATTACCGTGTAGTTGACTTCAAACGTACTAAAGATGGCATTCCAGCGAAAGTTGAGCGTCTAGAATACGATCCAAACCGTAGCGCAAACATTGCTCTAGTTCTGTACGCAGACGGTGAGCGTCGCTACATTATCGCACCAAAAGGCATTGCAGCTGGAGATTCAATCCAGTCTGGTGTTGATGCGCCAATCAAAGCAGGTAACACTCTGCCGATGCGCAACATCCCAGTAGGTTCAACAGTACACTGTGTTGAACTTAAGCCTGGTAAAGGTGCACAAATTGCTCGTTCTGCAGGTGCATACGCACAAATCATCGCTCGCGATGGTGCATATGTAACTCTACGCCTACGTTCAGGTGAGATGCGCAAAGTACTTTCTGAAGGTCGTGCTACGATCGGTGAAGTTGGTAACTCTGAGCACATGCTACGTGAACTAGGTAAAGCTGGTGCTTCACGCTGGCGCGGCGTACGTCCAACCGTACGTGGTGTTGTAATGAACCCGGTAGATCACCCACACGGTGGTGGTGAAGGTCGTACTTCTGGTGGTCGTCACCCAGTATCACCTTGGGGTCAGCCTACTAAAGGCTTTAAGACTCGTAAGAACAAGCGCACTGACAAGTACATCGTACGTCGTCGTAACAAGTAATCTATAAAGAGGAATCGCCATGCCACGTTCTCTCAAGAAAGGTCCTTTTATTGACCTGCACTTGCTGAAGAAGGTAGAGAAAGCGGTGGAAAGCGGAGACAAAAAGCCTATTAAGACTTGGTCCCGTCGTTCAATGATCATCCCAACAATGATTGGTTTGACCATCGCTGTCCATAATGGTCGTCAGCACGTACCAGTATTCGTAACCGAAGAAATGATCGGTCACAAACTGGGCGAATTCGCACCAACTCGTACTTATCGCGGCCACGCTGCTGATAAGAAAGCTAAGAAGAAATAAGGAGTAGATGATGGAAGCTTTAGCTAAACAT
Source organism: Vibrio ezurae NBRC 102218 (assembly GCF_000467185.1). Classification (GTDB taxonomy): domain Bacteria; phylum Pseudomonadota; class Gammaproteobacteria; order Enterobacterales; family Vibrionaceae; genus Vibrio; species Vibrio ezurae. Next base: position 200,662 of record NZ_BATM01000005.1, on the reverse strand, counting down.
AACTTTGCTCGTATTTCTCCACAGAAAGCGCGCCTTGTAGCGGATCAAATCCGTGGCAAGAATGTTGATCAAGCACTAGAAATCCTAACTTTCAGCAACAAAAAAGCTGCTGTACTAGTTAAGAAAGTTCTTGAATCAGCAATCGCGAACGCTGAGCATAACGAAGGTGCAGATATCGACGATCTAAATGTCGCTAAAATCTTCGTAGATGAAGGTCCTATCATGAAGCGTATTATGCCTCGTGCTAAAGGCCGTGCCGACCGTATCTTGAAGCGTTCTTGCCACATCACAATTGTTGTTGCAGACGCTTAAGACTAGGAGATAAGCAATGGGTCAGAAAGTACATCCTAATGGTATTCGTCTTGGCATCGTTAAGCCTTGGAATGCTACATGGTTTGCTAATACCAAAGATTTCGCTGACAACCTAGACGGCGACTTCAAGGTACGTCAGTTCCTTACTAAGGAACTTTCAAAAGCGTCTCTTTCACGTATCGTTATCGAACGTCCAGCTAAGAGCATCCGTGTGACTATTCACACTGCTCGTCCTGGCGTTGTTATCGGTAAGAAAGGTGAAGACGTTGAGAAGCTACGCGCAGCTGTAGCTAAAATCGCAGGTGTACCAGCGCAAATTAACATCGCTGAAGTACGTAAGCCTGAGCTAGATGGTCAATTAGTGGCTGATAGCATCGCGTCTCAGCTAGAGCGTCGTGTTATGTTCCGTCGTGCTATGAAGCGCGCGGTACAAAACGCAATGCGTCTTGGCGCTAAAGGTATCAAAGTAGAAGTAAGCGGCCGTCTAGGCGGTGCTGAAATCGCGCGTACTGAATGGTACCGTGAAGGCCGTGTGCCACTACATACCCTTCGTGCTGACATCGATTACGCAACTTCTTCGGCTCACACTCAATACGGTGTGATCGGCATTAAAGTCTGGATCTTCAAAGGTGAAATCCTAGGCGGTATGCCAGCTGCTAATGCAGTAGAGCCAAAGGCTGACAAGCCTAAGAAGCAGCGTAAAGGCCGTAAGTAAGGAGTCGACAGATGCTACAACCTAAACGTACTAAGTTCCGTAAGGTTCAGACTGGTCGTAACCGTGGCCTAGCTAAAGGTACTGAAGTAAGCTTCGGCGAATTCGGTCTTAAAGCTGTTGGTCGTGGACGTATTACTGCTCGTCAAATCGAAGCGGCACGTCGTGCAATGACACGTCATGTTAAACGTCAAGGTCAAATTTGGATTCGTATCTTCCCAGACAAACCGATTACTGAAAAACCTCTTGAAGTTCGTCAAGGTAAAGGTAAAGGTAACGTTGAGTACTGGGTTGCACAAATCCAACCTGGCAAGGTTATGTACGAAATGAATGGCGTACCTGAAGAGTTGGCACGTGAAGCGTTCCGCCTAGCGGCACGTAAACTGCCTATCAAAACAACATTTGTAACTAAGCAGGTGATGTAATGAAAGCACAAGAGCTACGTGAAAAGAGCGTTGAAGAACTTAACGCTGAGCTATTGAATTTGCTACGTGAACAGTTCAACTTGCGCATGCAAGCTGCGACTGGTCAACTACAGCAAACACATACTCTTAAAGCTGTACGTCGTGATATCGCACGTGTTAAAACCATTTTGACTGAGAAGGCAGGCGCATAATGAGCGACAAAATTCGTACTTCACTTGGTCGTGTTGTTAGTGACAAAGGCGATAAGTCTATTGTTGTTGCTATCGAGCGCATGGTTAAACACCCAATTTACGGCAAGTTCGTAAAGCGCACGACTAAGATTCACGCACATGATGAAAACAACGAGTGTGGCCTAGGCGATACAGTTGAAATTCAAGAGTGTCGTCCACTGTCTAAGACTAAATCTTGGACTTTGGTAAAAGTTGTAAAAAAAGCGAAAATCTAATTTTCCTTAATTTTTAACAACTTAAAGCGGCTTCCAGGATTTTTTGGGAGCCGCTTATTTTTTGCCTACCCAATTGGGTAAAAGGGTGTTACAATTCGCATCCCTTTAAAGAGGCAGCCCGACCCGAGAGGGTCTAGTTTTTAATATTTAGCGGAGCACTAACAATGATCCAAATGCAAAGTACACTTGACGCTGCAGATAACTCTGGCGCGCGCAAGGTAATGTGTATTAAGGTTCTGGGTGGCTCACACCGTCGTTATGCACATATCGGTGATATCATCAAAGTTACTGTTAAGGAAGCAATTCCTCGCGGTAAAGTAAAAAAAGGTGATGTACTGAAGGCGGTTGTTGTGCGCACTCGTAAAGGCGTACGTCGTCCAGACGGTTCTGTCATTCGCTTCGACCGTAATGCTTGTGTATTGTTGAACGACACTACTGAGCAACCAGTCGGCACTCGTATCTTTGGCCCAGTGACTCGTGAACTTCGTAATGCGAAATTCATGAAAATTGTTTCACTGGCTCCAGAAGTACTATAAGGAGCAGTAAAATGGCAGCTAAAATCCGTCGTGATGACGAAGTAATCGTTCTTGCTGGTAAAGATAAAGGCAAGAAAGGTAAAGTAACTAAGGTTCTGACAACTGGTAAAGTTATCGTTGAAGGTATCAACCTTGTTAAGAAACATCAGAAGCCTGTACCGGCAATGGGTGTTCAAGGTGGTATCGTAGAGCAAGAAGCAGCAATTGATGCTTCAAACATTGCAGTCTACAACGCAGCTACAGGTAAAGCAGACCGTATCGGTTTCCGTTTCGAAGATGGCAAGAAGGTTCGCTTCTTCAAGTCTAACGGCGAAACCGTTTCTAACTAAGAATAGAGTAATTTGGAGTGAACTATGGCGAAACTGCATGATTACTACAAGTCGTCTGTAGTCGCTGAACTTACCAAAGAGTTCAGCTACACAAGCGTCATGCAAGTCCCTAGAATCGAAAAGATCACCCTTAATATGGGTGTGGGTGAAGCAATCAACGATAAAAAGCTTCTAGAAAACGCAGCTTCTGATATGGCAACGATCTCTGGTCAAAAGCCACTTATCACTAAAGCGCGTAAATCTGTTGCTGGTTTTAAAATCCGCGAAGGCTACCCAATCGGTTGTAAAGTAACCTTGCGTGGCGAACGTATGTGGGATTTCTTAGAGCGTTTGATTAACATCGCTCTACCACGTGTACGTGACTTCCGTGGTGTTAGCGCTAAGTCTTTTGACGGACGCGGTAACTACAGCATGGGCGTTCGCGAGCAAATCATCTTCCCGGAAATCGACTTTGATAAAGTTGATCGCGTTCGTGGTCTTGATATTACTATCACGACTTCTGCGAGCACCGATGAGGAAGGCCGAGCTCTGCTGGCTGCCTTTAACTTCCCATTCCGTAAGTAAGGTGAAGGGTTACTGTTATGGCTAAACAATCTATGAAAGCACGCGAAACTAAACGTGCTAAGCTAGTAGCAAAATTCGCTGAAAAGCGTCGTGCGCTTAAAATCACTATCAGTGATGTTAACGCATCTGAAGAAGAGCGTTGGGATGCAGTTCTTAAACTACAATCTCTACCACGTGATTCAAGTGCATCACGTCAGCGTAACCGTTGCAACCAAACTGGTCGTCCACACGGTTACCTACGTAAGTTCGGTCTTAGCCGTATTAAGGTTCGTGAAGCTTGCATGAAAGGCGAGATTCCGGGTCTTCGTAAGGCTAGCTGGTAATTGCCACTTAATCATTTGGAGTAAATCGTATGAGCATGCAAGATCCGATTTCGGATATGCTGACCCGCATTCGTAACGGTCAGTCAGCAAATAAAGTTGCTGTAAAAATGCCTTCTTCAAAGCTTAAAGTTGCAATCGCTACTTTGCTAAAAAACGAAGGTTACATCACAGACTTCGCTGTTGAAAGCGGAGCAAAACCAGAGCTAGAAGTTACTCTTAAGTACTTCCAAGCAAAACCAGTAATCGAGCAAATCCAACGTGTTTCTCGTCCAGGTCTGCGCGTCTATAAAAATAAAGACAGCCTTCCTTCAGTGATGGGTGGTTTGGGTATTGCTGTAGTGTCCACTTCCAAAGGTCTTATGTCTGACCGCGCCGCTCGCAAAGCGGGTCTTGGTGGTGAGATCATCTGCTACGTAGCTTAAGGAGTAGAATATGTCTCGTGTTGCTAAAGCACCTGTCGCTATTCCAGCTGGAGTAGAGGTGAAGATTAATGGTCAAGAAATTACAGTGAAAGGCCCTAAGGGTGAACTTTCTCGCGTTTTCAACAACGCAGCAGTAATTTCTCAGGAAGAAAACAACCTAACTTTCGGTCCACGTGAAGGTGTAGCTGGTGCTTGGGCACAAGCTGGTACTGCGCGTGCACTTGTAAACAACATGGTTGTTGGTGTTACTGAAGGCTTTACTAAGAAACTTATCCTTAAGGGTGTTGGTTACCGTGCTGCTATCAAAGGCAACGCAGTAAGCTTGACTCTAGGTTTCTCTCACCCAGTTGAGCACGAAGTGCCAGCGGGTATTAAAGCCGAATGTCCTAGCCAAACTGAAATTGTTCTAACTGGTGCTGATAAGCAACTAGTTGGTCAAACAGCGGCTAACATTCGTTCTTACCGTGAGCCTGAGCCTTATAAAGGTAAAGGTGTTCGTTACGCAGATGAATATGTGCGTACCAAAGAAGCTAAGAAGAAGTAAGGTAACACTATGGATAAGAAAGCATCTCGCATCCGTCGTGCTACACGTGCACGTCGTAAGATTGCTGAACTTCGTGTGAACCGTCTAGTAGTACACCGTACTCCTCGTCATGTGTATGCACAGGTTATTGCACCAAACGGCTCTGAGGTTATCGCAGCTGCTTCTACTGTAGAAAAAGCGATCCGTGAGCAAGTTAAGAACACTGGTAACGTAGACGCTGCTAAAGCTGTAGGTAAAGCTATTGCTGAGCGCGCTATCGAAAAAGGCATTTCAAATGTTGCTTTCGATCGTTCTGGTTTCCAATACCACGGTCGAGTAGCGGCGCTAGCAGATTCTGCTCGCGAAGCTGGTCTGAAATTCTAAGGTAGGGTTGATCGATGGCTAAAGAACAACAACAAGCTTCAGATTTGGCGGAAAAACTAATCGCCGTTAACCGTGTTGCTAAAACGGTTAAAGGTGGTCGAATCTTTAGTTTTACTGCACTAACAGTAGTTGGTGACGGTAACGGTCGCATAGGTTTCGGTTACGGCAAAGCTCGTGAAGTACCTGCAGCGATTCAAAAAGCAATGGAAAAAGCTCGTCGTAACATGGTTACGATCGCGCTTAATGAAGGTACTCTTCACCACGCGGTGAAAGGTCGTCACACTGGCTCTAAAGTATACATGCAGCCAGCTGCGGAAGGTACTGGTATCATCGCCGGCGGTGCGATGCGTGCAGTACTAGAAGTTGTAGGTGTTCGAAACGTACTTGCGAAAGCTTACGGTTCAACAAACCCTATCAACGTAGTTCGCGCGACTATTGATGGTTTAAGCGGCATGAAATCTCCAGAGATGATTGCAGCTAAACGTGGTCTAACTGTTGAAAATATTTCGGAGTAAGCACCATGGCAACTATCAAAGTAACTCAAACTAAAAGCTCAATCGGTCGTCTACCTAAGCACAAATTGTGCTTACGTGGTCTAGGCCTTCGTCGCATCAACCATACGGTAGAACTTGAAGACACGCCTGCAATTCGCGGCATGATCAACAAGGTTTACTACATGGTTAAAGTTGAGGAGTAATCAGAATGCGTTTGAATACTCTATCACCGGCTGCGGGTTCTAAGCCTTCTAAGAAGCGCGTAGGCCGTGGTATCGGTTCTGGCCTTGGTAAAACAGGTGGCCGTGGCCACAAAGGTCAAAAGTCACGCTCTGGCGGCAGTGTTCGTCCAGGTTTTGAAGGCGGTCAAATGCCTTTGAAACAGCGTCTACCTAAGTTCGGCTTCACTTCTCGTAAGAGCCTAGTGTCTGCTGAAGTTCGTCTAGCTGAGCTAGCGAAAGTAACTGGTGACGTTGTAGATCTAAACAGCCTTAAAGCTGCTAACGTAATCACTAAGAACATCGAGTTTGTTAAAGTTGTTCTTTCTGGTGAAATTAACAAAGCTGTGACTGTTAAAGGTCTTCGCGTAACTAAAGGCGCTAAAGCTGCTATTGAAGCTGCCGGCGGTAAAATCGAAGAATAATCTTCGAGGGAAAGGTACAGATGGCTAAAAAACCAGGACAAGATTTTAGTAGTGCAAAAAGTGGCGTATCGGAATTGAAAACACGCCTGTTATTCGTAATAGGTGCCTTGTTGGTGTTTCGTGCGGGTTCTTTTGTGCCGATCCCTGGTATTGACGCGGCTGTACTTGCCCAACTGTTAGACCAGCAACAAGGTACCATCGTTGAAATGTTCAACATGTTCTCCGGTGGTGCACTTTCGCGTGCATCTATCTTGGCCCTTGGTATCATGCCGTATATTTCGGCATCGATTGTGGTCCAATTGCTAACTGTGGTACACCCTGCTTTAGCTGAGCTAAAGAAAGAGGGTGAAGCTGGCCGTCGTAAGATCAGTCAGTACACACGTTATGGCACGCTCGTACTTGCAACATTCCAAGCTATAGGTATAGCAACAGGCTTACCGAATATGGTCGACAATCTGGTTGTTATCAACCAAACCATGTTCACCCTGATTGCAACCGTAAGTTTAGTAACCGGCACCATGTTCTTAATGTGGTTAGGTGAACAAATTACAGAGCGCGGAATTGGTAACGGTATTTCGTTAATCATCTTTGCAGGTATTGTTGCAGGATTGCCTAAAGCAATCGGGTCTACAATTGAGCAGGCGCGTCAAGGTGAATTGCACGTGCTTCTTCTACTGTTAATCGCAGTAATTGCATTTGCTGTTATCTACTTTGTTGTATTCATGGAACGTGGTCAACGTCGTATCGTCGTTAACTACGCCAAGCGTCAACAAGGTCGTAAGGTATATGCAGCGCAGAGTTCACACCTACCATTGAAAATAAACATGGCTGGTGTAATCCCTGAAATTTTCGCATCAAGTATTATTTTGTTCCCAGGAACATTAGCACAGTGGTTCGGTCAGAACGGCGAAAGTGCGACATTCGGTTGGTTAACTGATGTGTCACTAGCACTGAGCCCGGGTCAGCCGCTCTATGTTATGCTTTATGCGTCAGCGATTATCTTTTTCTGTTTCTTCTACACGGCGTTGGTATTCAACCCGCGTGAGACAGCAGATAACTTGAAGAAGTCTGGTGCTTTCGTACCCGGCATCCGCCCAGGAGAGCAGACAGCTAGATACATTGATAAAGTAATGACTAGACTAACCCTTGCAGGTGCTCTATATATTACCTTTATCTGTCTGATTCCCGAGTTCATGATGGTCATGTGGAACGTACGTTTCTACTTTGGCGGTACATCACTACTTATCGTAGTGGTTGTAATCATGGATTTCATGGCACAGGTACAGACTCATCTGATGTCACAACAGTATGATTCTGTGTTGAAGAAAGCAAATCTGAAGGGTTACGGCCGTTAATTCGGTTGTAGTTTTAAGATTTCATTTACGGAGTTTAGCAATGAAAGTTCGTGCTTCCGTTAAAAAAATCTGCCGTAACTGTAAGATCATCAAGCGCAACGGTGTTGTGCGTGTGATCTGCAGTGAGCCAAAGCATAAACAACGCCAAGGCTAATTAGCAGAAGTTTTTACTTGAAAAACTGGGTAGGTTCGAGTATATTCCTCGGCCTACCTTTTGCGTGCAAAAGAAGTAGTATGCCGCAGCGTATCCTAGACGGGCTCTGCTGCGGATAATTCTTTACATAAGTACTAGGAGTGAATAGTGGCCCGTATAGCAGGCATTAACATTCCTGATCATAAGCATGCTGTGATTGCATTAACTGCAATCTTCGGCATCGGTAAGACTCGTTCTCAAGCTATTTTAGCTGAAGTGGGTATTGCTGAAAATGTTAAGATCAGTGAACTAACTGAAGATCAGATCAATCAACTGCGTGATGGTGTAGCTAAATACACTGTAGAAGGTGATCTACGCCGTGAAGTATCGATGAACATCAAGCGTCTTATGGACCTTGGCTGTTACCGCGGTCTTCGTCATCGTCGCAGTCTACCACTACGTGGACAGCGTACTAAAACCAACGCTCGCACCCGTAAGGGTCCGCGTAAGCCGATCAAGAAATAGTCGGAAGGGTAGAGTACAATGGCAAAACAACCAACTCGCGCACGTAAACGCGTTCGCAAGCAAGTAGCTGATGGCGTAGCGCACATTCATGCTTCTTTCAACAACACAATCGTGACCATCACTGACCGTCAAGGTAACGCACTAGCTTGGGCTACTGCAGGTGGTTCAGGTTTCCGTGGTTCTCGTAAGTCAACTCCGTTCGCAGCTCAGGTTGCAGCAGAGCGCGCTGGCGAAATGGCTAAAGAATATGGCCTAAAGAACTTGGAAGTTATGGTTAAGGGCCCAGGTCCAGGTCGTGAGTCAACTATCCGTGCATTAAACGCTGCTGGATACCGCATCACTAACATCGTTGATGCAACTCCGATCCCTCATAACGGTTGTCGTCCACCTAAGAAACGTCGCGTTTAAGTTTCGTTTCTAGGAATATTGGAGAAAGAACATGGCTAGATATTTGGGTCCTAAGCTGAAGCTTAGCCGTCGTGAAGGTACTGACTTATTCCTTAAGTCTGGTGTCCGCGCGATCGATACCAAGTGTAAAATTGATAACGCACCAGGTGTACACGGCGCTCGTCGCGGTCGTCTATCTGAGTATGGCGTTCAGCTTCGTGAGAAGCAAAAAGTTCGTCGTATCTACGGCGTTTTAGAAAAACAATTCCGTAACTACTACAAAGAAGCTGCACGCCTTAAAGGCAACACAGGTGAAAACCTGCTTCAGCTTCTAGAAGGTCGTCTAGATAACGTAGTTTACCGCATGGGCTTTGGCGCAACTCGCGCAGAAGCACGTCAACTAGTTAGCCACAAAGCTATCCTAGTTAACGGTAAAGTTGTTAACGTTCCTTCATTCAAAGTAGCGGCAAATGACGTTGTTTCAATCCGTGAGAAAGCTAAAACGCAATCTCGCATTAAAGCGGCTCTAGAAGTTGCTGAACAACGTGAAAAGTCAATTTGGATTGAAGTAGATGGCAGCAAAATGGAAGGCACATTCAAACGTTTACCAGAACGTTCAGATCTGTCTGCTGACATCAACGAACACCTGATCGTCGAACTTTACTCTAAGTAAGGTTTAAACTAAAGAGAGGACACAATGCAGGGTTCTGTAACAGAATTTCTTAAGCCACGTCTTGTTGATATCGAACAGATCAATACGACACACGCAAAAGTAACTCTTGAGCCATTAGAGCGTGGTTTTGGCCATACTCTTGGTAATGCACTTCGCCGTATTCTTTTATCTTCTATGCCGGGTTGTGCCGTAACAGAAGTTGAGATTGAAGGTGTGCTACACGAATACAGCACTAAAGAAGGCGTTCAAGAAGACATTCTTGAAATCCTACTGAACCTTAAAGGTTTAGCTGTACGCGTAGCGGAAGGCAAAGATGAAGTGTTTATTACACTGAACAAATCAGGCTCAGGCCCTGTGGTTGCAGGTGACATCACCCATGATGGTGATGTAGAGATCGCTAACCCAGAGCACGTTATTTGTCATCTAACTGATGACAACGCTGATATCGCTATGCGTATCAAAGTTGAACGTGGTCGTGGTTATGTTCCAGCTTCATCTCGCATCCATACTGAAGAAGATGAGCGCCCAATCGGTCGTCTACTTGTTGACGCAACTTACAGCCCAGTAGACAAAATTGCCTACGCTGTAGAAGCGGCACGTGTAGAACAACGTACTGACTTGGATAAGCTTGTTATCGATATGGAAACGAATGGCACTCTTGAGCCAGAAGAAGCAATCCGTCGTGCAGCAACTATACTTGCTGAACAATTGGATGCTTTCGTAGATCTTCGTGATGTACGTGTTCAAGAACCAATCGAAGAGAAGCCGGAGTTCGATCCTATCCTACTTCGTCCTGTAGACGATCTTGAGCTAACAGTTCGCTCTGCAAACTGTCTAAAAGCAGAAGCGATTCACTACATCGGTGATCTTGTTCAGCGTACTGAAGTAGAGCTTCTTAAAACCCCTAACCTTGGTAAGAAATCACTTACTGAGATTAAGGACGTGCTTGCTTCTCGCGGCTTGTCTCTAGGCATGCGTCTAGAAAACTGGCCACCAGCGTCAATCGCTGAAGATTAACCGATATTAGTTAGAAGGATTAGGTCATGCGCCATCGTAAGAGTGGTCGTCAACTCAACCGCAACAGCTCACATCGCAAAGCGATGTTCAGCAATATGGCTAGCTCTCTTGTACGTCATGAAGTTATCAAGACTACATTGCCAAAAGCAAAAGAGCTACGTCGCGTAGTTGAGCCTTTGATTACATTAGCTAAGACTGACAGTGTTGCTAACCGTCGTCTTGCATTTGCTCGCACTCGTGATAACGAAGTTGTGGCAAAACTATTTAACGAACTAGGTCCACGTTTTGCTGCCCGTCAAGGCGGTTACACTCGTATCCTAAAAGCTGGTTTCCGTACTGGCGATAAAGCACCAATGGCATTCATTGAGCTTGTAGATCGTCCAGTTGCTGAAGAAGCTGCTGAGTAATAGTTCAGTTAGAACTAAAAAGCCGAGCATTTATGCTCGGCTTTTTTGTCTCTGCTATATTCCAATCACTAATTCCAACTAACTTCTCTGTTAGTGGCAATATCTTGTTATACCAATCACACTCAGTAAGTCATCAGAAATAGCATAGGAAAAATGCTCGAGAACAAGGCAGTATTTTTCGATAAGTTATCCCACAATCAAAAACTCTAACGTCGTTATCGAGTATTTTAACAAGCTAGAATGACCCGTTATTTCGTACGATTGCTATTAGCCCCATAAGCTGGATAAAGATCCGAGTAAGCCGTTACTTGCGCCTTCAGAGCCTAGATACTGTAGAATTAACGGCGCAAATTGTGAAACTAACGCAGGGTCTAACCCCAAGCTTTCAAAGGTACTTTTTACCGAATCCATATTGGTGATCATCGAGGTTAACCCTGTTGATCCTGTAAAACTGTCTAATCCTGGGATCAGCGAACTGAGTTCACTTGCGTTATCGCTAGATAGTTGAGTTTGTGCTAATGATAATAGTGCACCCGCCCCCCCTGCCGCTTGTGTTGGCGTAACATCGAGTTGGCTACTTAATAGATCGGTTAGTGGTGTGCTTTGCGCTGTGTTGAGCTGTTGAGTCACTTTTCCAGTTAGCGCGGACAGGTCACTTGATTTATCATCGTCATCATCTGAGCCAAAACCAAAGAATGCATAACTTGGTGTACTTAGCACCAATGCTCCGATCAAGGTTGATACCGCTATTCCCTTCATTCCCTATTCCTCTTAATGTAAATATCTTCATATTGGTATAAGTCTAGGTAAGGATTGACAGGTTTGCCTGTTTTACGCTGACAATAAAAAACGGCGCCTAAGCGCCGTTTGATGATCGGTTAACTTGAGTGAGTTGTTATTGATTTAGCGCTTGTTCAAGATCGGCAATGATATCGTCAATATGCTCGATACCGACTGACAAGCGGATCATTTCTGGTGCAACACCCGCATTTTTTTGTTCAAGCTCCGTGAGCTGACGATGGGTTGTTGAAGCTGGGTGACAAGCGAGGGATTTTGCATCGCCAATGTTCACTAAGCGTTTGAATATTTGTAGAGAATCATAGAACTTAACACCAGCTTCATAGCCATCTTTTAAGCCAAAAGAGAGAATACTCGACGGCTTACCTTGCATGTATTTTTGCGCAAGTTCGTAGAAAGGTGAGTCCGCAAGACCGGCATAGCTTACCCAGCTTACTTTTGGATGGTTTTGTAAGTAGTTCGCAACCTTAATCGCATTCTCACAGTGGCGCTCCATACGCAATGACAGGGTCTCTAGTCCTTGCATTAGCATAAAGGCATTCATTGGTGACAGCGCTGAACCTGTATTACGCAGAGGGACGGTACGAGCACGGCCAATAAAAGCGGCTTCACCAAATGCTTCAGCGTATACAACGCCATGGTAGGAAGGTTCTGGCTGATTTAATACCGCGAAGCGCTCTTTGTGCTCAGCCCAAGGGAATTTACCTGAGTCAATGATCATGCCACCTAATGTTGTACCATGTCCGCCCACATACTTAGTCAGTGAATGGACCACTATGTCCGCGCCATATTGGATAGGTTTACATACCGCAGGTGTGGCAACGGTGTTATCAACAATGACTGGTACACCTTGGGCGTGTGCAGCTTTAGCGATGCCTTCGATATCCACAATATTACCGGCTGGGTTACCAATTGATTCACAGTACACGGCTTTGGTTTTATCATCGATTAATGCGGCCAGTGTTTCAGGCTTATCGTCGGCGGCAAATTTTACTTGAATGCCTAAGCTTGGGAACATATGTGCAAATAAGGTGTATGTGCCACCATACAGTTGAGGTGTAGAGACAATATTATCTCCTGCTTGCGCTAAGGTAAGCACTGCATAGTGGATTGCAGAACTGCCAGCACTAACAGCAAGACCGGCAATACCGCCTTCAAGAGCCGCCATACGCTTTTCTAGCACGTCATTGGTTGGGTTCATGATACGAGTATAAATATTACCTGGTACGGCTAAATCGAACAGATCAGCACCGTGTTGAGCGTCGTCAAATTCATAAGCGACGGTTTGGTAGATCGGAGTTGCACACGATTTTGTTGTTGGATCAGTTTCGTAGCCGTGATGTATTGCCAGCGTTTCATCTTTCATTGGTTTTTCCTATCCTTGTGAGCGAGGTTAGAAATAAGATGCCACGTTTTATTGGCTGTTCGCAAGAGTAAGTATTGCGGATTTTTGGGATATTAGTTCAATATAAAAAAAGGCTTTTCCCGAAGAAAAAGCCTTTTAAAACAATTAGCATGAAGGAATTACAGGATATCCAGTAGTTCTACTTCAAATACTAGAGCTGCGAACGGAGGGATTGCAGCACCTGCGCCACGCTCACCGTATGCAAGATCTTGTGGGATGTATAGTTTCCACTTAGAACCAACAGGCATTAGTTGCAGTGCTTCAACCCAACCTTTGATAACGCCAGTTACAGGGAACTCAGCTGGTTGGCCACGAGATACAGAGCTGTCAAATACAGTGCCGTCAGTTAGCTCACCGTGGTAGTGAACACGTACTTGTGCGTCAGCTGTAGGAACTTCACCAGTACCTTCTGTTAGTACTTCATATTGAAGACCAGACTCAAGAACCGTTACTTCTGAACGAAGAGCGTTGTCCGCTAGGAATGCTTCGCCGTCAGCTGCCGCTACTTTAGCTTGTTCAGCACGTGCCGCTTCTACGCGAGTGTGAAGTTCTTGAAGAGCGTTGTTGATTTCATCAACTTCGATTGCTGGCATGCCGCCAGTCAATGCTGTTGCGATACCTGCCGCGATTGCGTCAACGTTTAGGCCTTCAAGACCACTGCCAGCCAGTTGCTGACCCATTTGTAGACCGATGCCGTAGCTAGCTTTTTGCTCTACAGTTTCTAATTGAACTTCAGACATAGTTGTCTCTCTCAGTTTTTGATATAAAGGCGCAAGCATACCAGTTCTGATTGAAGTTGAAAATTGTTGCTATGGTTAGATAACCGATAGCGGTCAAATTATATGGAAAAATCAAATTCATGCATGGATTTTGAGCTTAGATAAGTCAATTGAGCGTTAATTTTGTTTAATTATCTTTCACTGAGACAGAGGGAGTGTTCATTGTGTGGTTTTTTTTATATCCTGAGAGAAATGGATAAGTCGGAGTGATATAGGATGAATCGACGTACCCGCTCTAAGACACATACAGAAATGTTGACTGAAAAGTGGAATCAAATAGAGTGGATGGCATTGCCTTCGAAAATTAAGCAAGGGATTACGTCGTTCCCTAAGTGGCATCGACGTGCACTCATGATACTCATACCTGTGACCTTGATACTGATTATGATACCAGTGCCTAAGATCTCAATAGAAACAAAAGCCAATACACCGAAAAATCAGCGAGTTTCTGTGCCAATTAATACCCGTGGGTTAAGCGAGCAGGCAAACAGCACTACGATTACCTCAGGTGAAAATACCGGCGGTGAAGGCTCTCTGAATGAGCAGTGGATTGAGTACAAAGTAAAATCAGGTGACACATTAGCGAATGTATTTCGTACCAATAACTTGTCGATGACAGACTTAAATGCCCTCGCCAAAATTGAAGGGGTTGATAAACCGCTAAGTCAAATCAAGCAAGGACAATTAGTACGTTTTAAGCGTGATGCCCAAGGACGCTTAGATATTTTACAGCTAGAAAGACCGAACGATTCAGTGATGTTTTTCCGTCTCTCTACTGGTGGTTTTGGACGCAGTAAATAGCGTCTTATTTGTTGGCTTTACGCATATCTATATGAGGAATTCCATCTTCTAGGTAAGGCTCAGAGAAAGCTTCAAATCCATGCCTTTGATAGAAAGCTTGCAAGTGAGCCTGCGCGCCAATTTCGATCGCTTGATCAGGCCATAGCCGTTGACATTCCGCAACGGCTCTCTCCATTAACTGCTGTCCTATATTAAGCTTTCTTGCTGAAGGACTCACCACGACACGCCCAATACTGACTGCGGGGTAAGAAAGACCGGCTGGAAGTAATCTTGCCAGAGCGACGAGATGATTGTCTTGTAAAGCGACAAGGTGCTTGACCTCTGGTGCATGATCTTTGTCATCTAATTCTGGATACGCGCACTCCTGCTCAACAACGAAGACATCCACTCGCAGTTTGAGCATTTGATAGAGAAGGTGATTGTTGATTTCATCAAATGAGAGCAGTTGCCAATTGAGCATGAGCGGGGGTACCTATTACGTGTTGATTAGGAGTCGTAGATTATCACAACTTGGTTTATGTGTATTTATACCCACCCTACTAAATAACCGTTCATTCTAGCGTGTTAAAATACTCGATAATTGCATTAGAATATTGGATTGTGGAATAACGACTTATCGAAAAAACCTGTCTCGTTCTCCAGCATTTTCCTACCTAAGCATTTTAGGTTTTAAGTCGATTAAGTAATAACAGATACAAATATAGAATTTCCAGTTATAAACTGTAGACGGCATAATCATTTCACTCTTACGACAAGGATGTGATTATGCCAGACACGGTTGTTCCTATTGGCCCTCGCTCAGCGATTGATTCGAAGCTGCCTTATACTGCACTGAAACCCGGAGAAGTGGCGCTGGTTGGCGCAGGCCCGGGCGACCCTGAGCTTTTGACTATCAAAGCATTGAATATGCTAAGGCAAGCAGAAGTCATCCTTTATGATTATCTGGTCTCTGATGAAATACTGTCACTGGTGTCGAGTGATGCGATTCTAGTGTGTGTGGGTAAAAGGGCGGGTGCGCATAGTGTTCCGCAACATAAAACCAATCAACTGCTCGTGGATTTTGCCAAGCAAGGTTATCGAGTCGCCAGAATTAAAGGAGGCGATCCTTTCGTCTTTGGTCGAGGTGCGGAAGAGCTAGAGGTGTTGGTGGACAATGGCATTGGCTTTCAGGTGATCCCCGGGATTACTGCCGCATCTGGCGCAACCGCTTATGCGGGTATTCCTCTTACTCACCGAGATTATGCACAGACGGCTATGTTTGTAACTGGACACTTGAAGGATGAAGATTCGACGGTGGACTGGTCTACCTTAGCTCGCAAAAATCAAACCCTAGTCATTTATATGGGGTTAATGAAATCGAGCATCATAGAGCAGCAACTTACACAATACGGTCGTTCTGAAGATACCCCCATCGCAATTATTGAGCGCGGTACTCAGGCTTCGCAGAAAGTGATCTATGGCCGTTTGTCGCAGTTGAGTGAACTGTCTACGCAAGCGGCTTCACCGGCGCTTATCGTGGTTGGAGAAGTGGTTGCTTTGGGGAAAAAATTGGCATGGTTTGATACAGAAACAGCCGAAACCAAGAATGCTCAAGCCAAGCTCAGCGGACAATAAATGATGAGTCATTCGCAGCATAAATTTATTAAGTATGTTTGCTGAGTTTTAGGAATGGCGCAATAAAGGCAATAGCGCCATGCATAGCAATGCTATACATGGCTAATCAATCACTATGCTGATAATTTAATAATCATCATACGGTTCTAGCGAGGTCCCATTGAGTAGGTAGCCAGTTTCTGCCAACTCGTGCTCAACGGTTTGAGCTTTTAGCTCTCCCACCACATACACCACATCCCATAGTTCTTGTACAGGTGCTCCACTCGGGAATTTTACATAAATAATCTGGTTTGGCGGCGGCGGCGGCACATGGATACAGGCGCCAAAATACGGGACTAACAAAAACTCAGTCACATTATTCGCATCACCCTCCAAAGGAATGACAAAGCCCGGTATTTTCACCTGACTGCCATCAAGCTCCGTACGTACTGAGCCTATTTTGATTTGCGGCGCAGCGCCTCCATCGTGTGAGGCTGGGATGGGCATTTGCTGTTGATCAAATTGGGCGCGTTCACTTTCGGGAACGAGATCAATCCAATTTAAATCAAGCGGTTCCGCATGGGTGAACGGTGCTGATAGGGTCAATATCAGCATAAAAAAACATTGCGTGAGCTTTTTCATTGTTTGTCTCTTAAATTCGAATAGTCATGCCATCAGCCAGTGATTGACGATATGCTCTAAAGGCTGGAATGAAGCCAATAATAACGCCAGCGCCAAGCACTAAACCAATGAGAGTCCATTCGTGTGGAGTCAACATACTCAGTTCAATACTGATGCCATAGAGTTTTAGAATGACGGGTTTCATTATAAACAACATAGCATATAGACCTGCAACACCGGTTGCAATTCCTGCGAGGGTTAGCGCTGTTGCTTCACTGATCAATAACGCAAAAATATGTCGAGGGCGGGCACCCATAGCACGCAATATAGCCATTTCTCTGCGGCGTTCTTGCAGGCTGGTCAGTAGGCTACTTAGCATCCCTAGCAAACCCGATATAACCACAAATCCAGATACAACCAATAACGCTTGTTCAGCTATGGACATCATTCCCCATAGTTCATGCAGTGCAATTCCCGGAAGAATTGCGCTTAAAGGCTCTTTGTTGTAGGTATTGATCTGTCGTTGTAATGCAAACGTTTGTATTTTTGATTTTAAGCCCAGCATAAAGGCGGTGATTTGCTTCGGATGGAAGTTCATCTTTTTCAATGCTTCAGCTCCGGGATTGCCGCCTAAATTGGCTCCTGATTCCCATCCGACGTGAATAGCTTCAATCGCATTGAGTGAAACATGAACGGTTTTATCTACAGGAGTCCCTGTTGGGGCTAAGATCCCAACCACCTTAAAAGGAAGGTGCTCATGCCGAGCAAAACCTACATCAGAGATACCGTGCGCAATAATGATCTCTGTACCGATTTTGTAGCCCAGAGTTTCAGCCACTTCCGATCCAATGACAGTTTCAAACAAACCATTAAAAGGCTTACCTTCAGTTAATTTAAGGTGTTGTTTTTTTCCGTATTTAAAATGGTCGAAATAGGCTTGGGTTGTGCCCATGACTCGAAAGCCCTTGTGAGAATCCCCAAGAGAAATTGGAATAGCCCAGTCGACTACAGGGCTCTGGCTAAACTCTTCAAAGCTTTTCCAGTCGATATTATTGGTCGCATTACCAATACGAAAAACCGAATATAAAAGTAGGTTTACTTGCCCCGAACGTGCTCCGACAATTAAGTCAGTACCCGAAATGGTATTGGCAAAGCTGTTTTTTGCCTCGGTACGAATGCGTTCCACCCCAAGCAGTAAGATGACAGAGATCGCAACCGTTAAAATAGTGAGAAGAGCGGTGGTTTTTCTATTAGATAGGCTCTTCCACGCTAAATGTGCAGTGGTGTTCATTTGCTTAATACCTCGGTTTTTACTTGATTGAGATCTTGCAAATTGAGGCGAGTGTTAAACAGCGCTTCAAGAGTTGGATCATGACTAACAAAGACCAAGGTAGAGTTTGCTTCCTCTGCTTGCTCCATTAATAGCTCTAGAAACGCAGTACGGTTAGCAAAGTCTAATGAGGAGGTGGGTTCATCGGCAATAATCAAGCGTGGCTTTCCGATTAGTGCCCGTGCAGCAGCCACTCGTTGTTGCTGACCGATACTGAGTTCAACGACAGGTTTCTCCAGCAGTTCCTCTGCTAGATGAAGGCGCTGTAATAGTTGGCGAGCTTGTTGCTTTAGATCGCCGTCTACGCCGTGTTTTCTTTGTTTGGAAAACTGACAAGGAAGAATGACATTATCAATAACAGATAAATAGGGAAGTAAGTTAAATTGTTGAAAAATATAACCTATGTTATCAGCACGAAAGCGATCTCTTTGAGTTTGAGAAAGAGGGGACAATTCCGTATCTAACACTTTGAGAAAGCCGCTGTCGCTGGTGGTGATGCCGGTAAGTAAACTGAGAAGTGTTGATTTACCGCAACCACTTGGCCCTTTGATAAATACGTGCTCGCCTTGTTTGACCGTTAGTGCGGGTAGTTCTAGCGTAGGCGTAGTATTTCCTGGCCATGAGAAGCGAACATCTTTTAGCTCGATAACTGTGTCTGTTTGATGATGTATAGTCACTATATTTCCTATTACAGTATGCTGAAAAGTGACGAAAAAGGTCACTACAAGAGTAGTGACCATAGAAACTAAAGTTTAATCACAGCATTGCCTTTAGTTAGCTCAGTAGCAAGTTGAGCTGAGTCTGTAAGCAAGTTTGCATGAATCACTTTTGTGCCACTAAACAGATTGAACCAATTTGTTTCAATCTGAGTAAGCTTACTCATATCTTTACATTGATATTCGTATGCAATATTAAATTGACCATGTCCATGACCTTCATGGTCGTGATGATCGTGTTCATGGTGGTCATGACCTTTATGGTCATGATGATCGTGCTCATGGTGGTCATGGCCTTTATGGTCATGATGATCGTGTTCGTGGTGGTCATGGCCTTTATGGTCATGATGATCGTGGTCATGGTCTTTATGAGCATGATGGTCATGTTTATCGTGGTCATGACCTTCATGATCGTGTTCGTCATGCTCACCACCGGATAGGGCTGGTGTTATTTCTTTTGCCGTTATTGTACAACCGGCGGCTTCACTGATTTTTAAAATGGAGTCAGCAGAGTTTAAGTGAGCCATAGCTTGGTCAAATACAGCATGTTGTTTTTTGGTTTTTGGCATATGCTCAAAACCAATAACATCGGCACCTGGAGCGCGGATTTCAACTAAAAGATCGTGACCGTCTTGAGCGATATTCAGTTCAACGCTACCGTGCACATGTGCACTGTGTTGACGGAAGTGCTCTTCAGCATGAGCTGAGATAGAGGTGACCGCTATCGTAAGAGCACTTAGAGAGAAAAATAGTGGTTTAATCGCTTTTATCATCGTTCTAATTACCTATAGATGTAATGTCAACGTACTATAACGTTGGTAGTTTTCATTCATATTTCTATGCGATACACGCTGTATTTATTGAGCGACTTATCAACATATAGAGTTTAATTAGACAGCAAAACCAATATGGGGTGGGTTTATAGATCGTTTTTCACCAAAGAGATCACATGCTGTATCTCTGTAGGTGTTAACTCTCCATCTTTAGCCCAAAGGATTTCTCCATTCTTACCTTGTACGGCAATCATCGAGTTCTTCGGTTCAAGATCCCATGCTTTCGCAACCGCACCATTTTTATCTAACACAATAGAAGAGTATGGAAAATCACGCTTGCTATCTTCTGCACTGGATTTCACAAAAGAGCTGGTACCCCAGATAGCATCATTTTGATTCACAATTGTGGTCGTTTGATACTTATCCTTTGGAAAATCAGCCGCAATAATCGCATCTATCATTGGCTTATTAATCGCCTTGGCCGCAGAACGTCCTGCGATAGCTTGGATTACGCGCGTTTTGCCAATCATGCTTGCTGAATCCCACTGATGATATGTTATATCATCACTTTTGGCTATGACTTCTCCAAAGCTAGAAACATTCACTGCGGGTACGGTTTTTCCGGTAGGCAAGTTCAGTGCCCAAGAAGAAAAAGGTACAGTGATCGCAAGTGCTGCTAATAGGGTTTTAATTTGCATGTTTTAATCCGTTATTGTGTGAATATCCATTGCTCGGCGAGGCCGAGAAAGTGGGAGTTTGTCTTAAGTATATGGGAAGTGGATTTATTTACACCTGCCAAGTGCCGTATTGTGTCTATTTCAGGAAACAAACGCCAGTGCCGCCGAGGCCGCAATAGCCCTCAGGATTTTTTGCAAGATACTGCTGGTGGTATTCTTCGGCAAAATAGTAAGGGCCAGCAAAGGCAATTTCAGTGGTTATTCCCAGTTTACCTGCTTGAATCAAGCGTTGTTGGTAAGTGTCTAGTGAAGCCTCTGCGATACGCTTTTGTTCATCGTCGTATACGTAGATAACGGAGCGATATTGTGTTCCCGCATCATTGCCTTGACGCATACCTTGTGTCGGGTCATGTTTTTCCCAGAACACTTGCAGTAAGTCATCCAGTGAGATTTGTTGCGGATCAAAGATAACGTTGACGACTTCGGCGTGTCCTGTTTGTCCGGTGCAGACTTCTTCATAAGTTGGGTTTGGTGTATAGCCGCCGCTATAACCCACAGAGGTTGAAATGACTCCGGGAGTGTTCCAGAAGAGGCGTTCTGCTCCCCAAAAGCAGCCTAATCCGAGCAAAATCTTTTGGCAACCTTTTGCTGGTGGTGCGGTCAAATCCGTATGATTGACAAAATGAGGAGCCAACTTAACCATCGAATTTTTACGCCCAGGTAACGCGTCTTCTTTTGAAATCATGGTATGTTTATCAAACATATGCTCTCCTAGTAAAAGTAAGTGTTTTTTAAATTTTTTATCACGGATCAATCCTTTATACTACTTTTACCAATCAGAGCGATACGTTTATGACTTTGATTAGCATTAGTCGACCATAAGGGAATTTTCTGCCTACATCTGTTTCGTACAGGAAGTACAGTAATCATTCAAAAATGAATCAACGAGTAATACGGATATTTATCGCTTTTGTCCTTTTGGCTGTCAGTCAAATGAGTCGAGCAGAGGCTACTCTTAACGTTAACGGTCTTTCTAGTGAGGTCGAAGATAACGTTGAGGCGTATTTGTCTGCCATTCCCGAAGAGGACTATTCAACCTCCCTTCGTTTTCAGTCTCGTGTTGAAGACAGCATTACTCAAGCTGTTAGAGCTTTAGGTTACT
The DNA here is from genome assembly GCF_000467185.1 of Vibrio ezurae NBRC 102218. Taxonomy (GTDB): domain Bacteria; phylum Pseudomonadota; class Gammaproteobacteria; order Enterobacterales; family Vibrionaceae; genus Vibrio; species Vibrio ezurae. The sequence goes on along the minus strand of NZ_BATM01000005.1, from coordinate 179,398 downwards.
ACCATCCTGTTCTTCACTTTACGGCAAATGAAAAAGACCAAGAGTTGAATGTCGATGTCACTCTTGGTGAGCCTGTGGTCATTGATACCGTTGATATTGCCGTGAGTGGTGAAGCGAAAGACGATCCTGCATTTACTCGCCTAATTAAGTCAAGTCCATTGCAAAAAGGCAAAAGGCTGAACCACGGTGATTATGATGCACTTAAATCTGGATTGCGTAACTTAGCCTTAAAGCGAGGCTATTTTGAGGGTGATTTTAGTACGACACGTTTAGAGATTGCTCCTGAATTAAATAAGGCTTTTATTCATTTACATTATGAAAGTGGTATTCGATACCACTTTGGACCGACCAAGATTTTAGGCTCGCAAATAGAAGAAAATCGAGTCTATTCTTTAGTCCCGTTTGAAGAAGGCGATCCTTATCTCGCCAGTAAAATCGGTCAACTCAACCAAAATCTATCCAGTACATCTTGGTTTTCCAGCGTCTATGTCGAACCCGATCTCAGCAAGGTTGGTGACGGCAATCGGGAGCTACCGATGACCATTCAATTGTCTCCACAATCTCGTCATCAAGTGGAGACGGGGATTGGTTATTCAACTGATGTGGGTGTTCGAGGTTCATTGAGTTGGAGACGACCTTGGTTAAACCCTCAAGGGCATAGCTTTGACAGTAGTTTTTCTTTGTCTAAGCCTGAACAAGAGATCGTGGTGGGATACAAGATCCCTTTAGAAGATGTACTGCATGAATACTATCGTATTCAATATGGTATGAAGCACCTAGATAACAATGATACCACTAGTTTTGAATCCAGCTTGGGTCTTGAGCGACATTGGGCATTTGATAGTGGTTGGCACCGAACGCTCTTTATTCGTTTATTAAATGAAGACTTTACGCAAGGCTCTCAAGAAGACCAATTTACCATGTTATTACCCGGTGTATCGTTTTCAAAAACGCGCACTAGAGGTGGTCCAATGCCTACGTGGGGGGATAAACAATCCATTACGTTTGAATACGGTGATCCAGCGCTATTTTCACAAACTCGGGTATTAAGGGTTTTAGGCAGAACCACTTGGATTCGTAGCTATAAGAAGAACCATCGCGGAATATTTTATGTTGGTGGCGGTGCTAACTTTACAGATTCAGTGTATGACCTTCCGCCATCATTACGTTTTTTTGCTGGTGGTGACAATAACCTTCGTGGTTATAAGTATGAATCTATCTCACCAAAAGACAGTAAAAATAAACTCACGGGGGCCAAGTATATGGCCACCACTAGCTTAGAATATCAATATAGAGTCTATGGTGATTGGTGGCTTGCGACATTTGTGGACTATGGCGATGCTTGGAATGAAACTCCAGAGTGGAAAACCGGTACTGGTATTGGTATTCGCTGGGCATCTCCTGTCGGTCCTGTTAGGCTCGATTTCGCCTTTGGTTTAGATGCTGATGAAGGGGCTGATAAGTTCCAAATTCACTTTGGTTTGGGTCCGGAGTTATAACTATGACAGATTCAAAGCAGCAAGACCCCAAAGCCCCTTCTGATGTAGCAACAAGTGCGGCTAAGAACACGAAGAAGAAAAAGCGCCCATTGTGGCGTCGAATTCTGTGGACCCTAACGCATTTATCATTAGGTGTATTGGCGCTCATTTTATTGATCATCATTTTGCTATGGGGCTTGTTATTTACCAACCCTGGCTTAAATAGCATTTTGTGGACGGCTGAAAAATTTGTCCCAGAACTTAAGGTGGAAAGTACCGAAGGGGCGCTGTTAACGGATTTTCAATTGCATGGTATTCAATACGATAATCCGGATTTAACGGCGTTATTGAAAGCCGATAAATTAGAGCTTGATATACAATTGCATTGTCTTGTGCAGGCTGAGGTGTGTATTAAGACATTAGGCGTTGAAGGTGCGAATTTCTCGTTGGCGCAATTACCGGTAAGTGAAGAGGTGAGCGAAGAGCCTAGCGAACCTTTGACCAGCATTTCATTGCCCTTTGGCTTAGGCCTCAACATTGAGCGTTTGTACTTTAACCATGTGTCACTTGATGTTTTAGGCAATAAAGTTGCTTGGAAAACGTTTGAAAGTGGCGCCAATATGCGCTTTGACAACCTGACCTTAACCCCGACTATTTTTGATGGTGGCAGAGTCACCCTCGCGCCAAGTAAAGATGCTTCCCCTGCGCCAGTAGCGGCGAAGAAAGCGCCCGCCGCTGCAACTGATATCAATATCGTGTTGCCTGAAATATGGATACCACTTAGCGCGACGGTACAAGACATCACGGTGACCGATTTTAAAGTGGCTGAGCCCAATGTTGAGATCAATCGTGCGCATTTAGTCGGTGCAGCACATGGCAATAATGTAGTGGTCCAGCAATTTGAATTGGTGATGCCACAACTGGATTTGAATTTAGATGCCGCAGCAGAGCTTAAAGGGGACTACCCTTTGACGCTGGATATGGATGCGAAAATAAAACAAACCACATTGGCAGGACAATCTTTCTTCTTAAATGCTAAAGGCAGTGCTGCTGATCTTAATTTAAAGGCAGGGCTAAGAGATTTGGCCGTGGCCGATCTAGACGCAGAACTTAAGCTATTAGACCCTAACATTCCTTTTGATATCGATTTAACCAACACCAAAGTGCAATGGCCATTGCGTGGTGAGGCTGACTATAAAGCGCAACTGGCCCGCTTGCAGGCGAAAGGTTCCTTGAGTCAATACGTGCTTGATTTACAAGTCGCAGCACAAGGTAAACAGATACCCAATGTCAATTTAGCGGTAACAGGTAATGGCAATTTAGAACAAATAGATCTTAAAAAAATCCATCTTGAAACTCTCAAAGGCGTTGTCGGTGGTCAAGTACTACTGAATTGGGCCGCTCCAATTAATTGGGACGCTAAGTTAAATCTGCAGCATATTCAGCCGGGAAGTTACTGGCCAAATGCCGAAGGTGATATCAGTGGCGACATCGCAACAACGGGCCGATTGCCGGTAAAAGGTGGCTGGGAAGCTGAACTCTCTCATCTCGATATTGACGGCATTTTCCGTAACTACCCATTGAATATTAACGGTGTCTTACAAGCGAAAGATATCTCAGGACAAGGGGACTTTAGGGTCAATACGCCGGGGATTGTGGTAGCGCATGGACAAAACAACATTCGAATTTCTGGCAACCTAGATCAGAACTGGAATATTGATACCAAGCTGGATATTCCCGAAATCCGAAATACAGTGCCAGATGCCTCTGGTAAAGCGATAGGATTGATTAAGGTCAGAGGTGCGTTTGCTACCCCTGAAATTATTGCGGATGTGAATGCGACTCGTATTGCTTGGTTAGACCAATTAAGCGTGGCTTCAGTTTCCTTAAAAGGAGACGTCATTCCGCTTCCTGCACCTAAAGGAAGTCTTGATCTTGTCGTGACTGGCGTGCAGCACTTAGAACAAAAAGTGAAGCGCAGTGAGTTCAGCTTTAGTGGTTCAGAACAAGATCACCGCGCTCAATTTAGTATTGACTCTGATGTGCTGCAAGGGGGCTTTGCTGTTCAAGGGGCGCTGGACACCAAACAAGGCATTCAATGGAAAGGCGAATTACAAAATGCCAGCTTAACGACAGTGCAAGGGGAGTGGGTTGTCGATCATAGCCCCAAATTGGCGTACGACGGCAACAAACAAAGCGTCTTTGTTGAAGCGCATTGCTGGCTACAAGCAGACTCAAAACTCTGTTTAGACAAAGACGTTAATGCCGCTCAATCTGGAGGAGAAGTCTTTGCCAGTATTCAGGGCTTTAATTTTTCTCAAGTCGCGAGTTTAATCCCTAAAGACATTACGGTAGTCGGGAGTGTGGACGCCACAGTACGAGCAAAATGGTCGGCAAAAGCTTTGCCGGAGCTAGAAATGCAAGTGGATCTTCCGCAAGGTAGCGTAACACAGCAACTTGACCGCCCGCTGGTGGTTGGCTGGGACCGCATCGACGTGAATGCTAGCCTGCTAAAAGATGACTTAAAAGCCGATTGGAATATTGATCTTACCGACAATGGCGCAGTGAAGGGTAGGGTTGAATTAGATAAAGCGTCTAAGCAAGACAAGCAGATCGATGCCCGCTTGCAGCTTCAGAAAATCACTTTAGACATGCTTGCGCCTTTATTTGGCGAGTTTAGTAAGGTGGCCGCAGATATTAACTCTGACATTCAGTTAAAAGGCCCAGTGAAGAAACCACAAGTGTTTGGTGATTTCAAAGTAGAAAACATCATTGCAACCGGTGATATCAGCCCAGTGGATGTTACCGGAGGTCAGGTCATTGCTCAGTTCTCGGGTTATCAAGGTAAATTAGACTCCACCATTAAGACTAAAGACGGCGATTTATTAATGAAAGGGGGAGGAAACTGGCAAAACATTGAGGATTGGAAAGCTCATTTAGATTTGTCAGCTAACCAGCTATTGGTAGAAGTTCCCCCTATGGTTAAAGCAAAAGTAGAGCCTGATATCCATGTCGCGATGTCCCCGGGATTAATCGATGTAAAAGGTGAAGTACGTTTGCCTTGGGGACGAATTACCGTTGAAGAACTTCCGCCATCGGCGATTTCAGTCTCTTCTGATGAGGTGATTGTGAACAAAGATCTTAAACCATTGGAAGAAAGCTCTAAATTTCCATTCAAGATTAAGACGGACATCAAAGTCATTATTGGGAATGACTTCTTACTCAGTGCCTTTGGTCTAAAAGGTGGGCTGGTGGGCGAAATGAATGTTTCGCAGAAGAATAATGCGCCATTTATCCTTGGTGAAGTGAATATCGTGGATGGTAAATATCGTTCCTTTGGCCAAGACTTAATTATCCAAGAAGGTAAAGTTCAGTTTAATGGCCCTGCAGATCTGCCATACTTATCCATTAAAGCGATTCGTAATCCAGACAATACCGAAGACGATGTGATTGCAGGGATTAAAGTAACAGGGCCAGCCGATGAGCCGAGTGTGGAAGTGTTCTCTGAGCCTTCTATGCCGCAAGCCAATGCATTGTCCTACATACTAAGAGGGCAAGACCTTGATAGTGAATCAGGGGGGAATGCCATGACCACAGCGTTGATTGGACTGAGTTTAGCCCGCAGTGGACGAGTGGTTGGTGAAATTGGTGAAGCCTTTGGCGTGAGCGATTTGCAGTTAGATACCGCAGGTAGTGGAGATGACTCACAGGTCACGGTAAGTGGCTATATCTTACCTGGATTGCAGGTGAAGTATGGTGTGGGGATTTTTGAATCTATTGGTGAGTTTACATTCCGCTATCGCTTGATGAAAGATCTCTACTTAGAGTTAGTCTCGGGTACAGATAGCGCAGTGGATTTGTTATATCAGTTTGAATTTGATTAGTCATAGACACAGGATGAGGGTATGCAGCATTTAGTTTTTGTTTACGGAACCTTAAGACAAGGAGAGTCGAATCATCACCTTTTACAAGGCAGTGATTTGCTGGGGGTGTATGAAACGCCCGCCCAATATTCGTTATATGATTTTTCAGCTTACCCTGGCATCGTTGAAGGCCACAGCAGCATTACAGGTGAAGTGTATAGAGTCAGTGATGAAGTGCTTGCCAAACTTGATATTTTGGAAGATATCCCGATTGAATATCGCAGAGAGAGTATTGAAACACCTTTTGGAGAGGCATGGATTTATCTCTATCAAGGCACTGAATTGGGCACTGCGATCGAATCTGGGGATTGGAATTTGCGTAACTAGTTAACGATAAGTCGCGCTATGCTTAAACATGCTTATCTGACAAGGAAGTACGATGAAACTATGGATAACACTACTGAGCTGTACCGTTTTATTTGGTTGTGTAGGTAAGCCTGAAAAGGTAGAACCTGTCCAAGATTTTGCGTTGCAGCGCTATCTGGGCACTTGGTATGAGATTGCTCGTCTTGACCATTCTTTTGAGCGTGGATTGACTCAGGTTACCGCGAACTATTCTATGCGAGAAGATGGTGGTGTTAGGGTTATCAATCGTGGCTATTCTTCGTCTGACAAAGAATGGACAAGCGCGGAAGGCAAAGCCTATTTTGTCGGCCCAACCCATCAGGGCTATTTAAAGGTGTCTTTTTTTGGCCCGTTTTATGGTTCGTATATTGTGTTTGAATTAGAAAAAGAACACTACGATTACGCGTTTATCTCAGGCCCAGATCATTCTTATTTATGGCTACTATCTCGAACACCGCAGGTGAGTCTTGAGATACAGCAGAAATTTAAAAGCCAAGCAGAAGAGCTTGGCTTTGATAGCAGTCAATTAATTTGGGTCAAGCAGACCGCAGATTAATATTCGTCAGGGTTTTGCTTAATAAACTCATGCAATGTATCGATCATTGAGTTTGAACCAGTAAAGAACGGAACACGTTGGTGCAGTTCAGTTGGTTTAATTTCCATGATACGTTGTACACCGTCAGTTGCTTTACCGCCAGCTTGCTCCATCAAAAATGCAATTGGGTTGCACTCGTAAAGAAGACGTAGCTTACCTTTAGGGTAAGAGCGAGTGCTTGGGTACAAGAAAATGCCACCCATTAGCAAGTTACGGTGGAAGTCCGATACTAGAGAACCGATATAACGAGAAGTATATGGACGCTGAGTTTCAGTATCTTCTACTTGGCAGTATTTGATGTACTTCTTCACACCAAGTGGGAATTTCGCGTAGTTACCTTCGTTGATAGAGTAGATGAATCCATCTTGAGGGATAGTCATGTTTTCATGAGACAGACAGAAAACACCAATAGAAGGGTCATACGTAAAGCCGTGAACACCAGCACCTGTTGTGTAAACGAGCATGGTTGAAGAACCGTAGATTACATAACCCGATGCGACTTGCTCTGTACCAGGCTGTAGAAAATCTTCTTCTTGAGCTGGAGAACCAATTGGTGAAATACGACGGTAGATAGAAAAGATAGTACCAACAGAAACGTTTACATCAATGTTGCTTGAACCATCAAGAGGGTCCATTAGTACAACATATTTTGCGTTTTGGTTTTGCTCTTTATCAAAAGAAACCGCTTGGTCTTCTTCTTCACTTGCAATACCACAAACTTGGTCACGAGCTTCAAGAGCAGCCTTAAAGTTATCGTTCGCAAACACGTCAAGTTTTTGCTGTGCTTCACCTTGAATGTTTTCTGCGCCAACAGCACCGGTAATGTCAACAAGGCCAGCCTTATTGATTTCACGGTTAACTAGCTTAGCAGCAAGACTAATAGAAGAGAGTAGTGACGATAATTCACCACTGGCAGCAGGAAAGTCATTCTGCTTCTCTACAATAAATTCACCTAACGTTCTTAAATTGGACATGGGGGATTCCGTTTATTTGTATGACAAGTTCTTTTTTTAGGCAAATATACAGCACAAAACATATTAAGACACGTAAAGTAACCGATCTATTTCACAATTTTCTGACTTTAATCACTTGGAATTGTATGGGTTCGTGTCCAGAATCTGGTTAGAATCAGTTGATACGGCCTATTTCTGCACGCAAAAATAGCGTCACCACGCAAAGATAACGGGAAAGTTATGCATATTCATATACTTGGGGTTTGTGGCACCTTTATGGGAGGCGCCGCGGTACTGGCAAAGCAACTGGGTCATAAAGTGACAGGCAGTGATGCCAATGTTTACCCGCCAATGAGCACACTTCTAGAATCAGAAGGGGTTGAGATTATTCAAGGCTATGATCCTCAGCAGCTAGAACCCCGTCCCGACCTTGTCGTGATAGGTAATGCGATGAGCCGTGGCAATCCTTGTGTTGAATATGTGTTGGATAATAATCTGAAATACACGTCAGGCCCACAATGGTTGCAAGATTTCTTACTGCAAGATCGCTGGGTATTAGCTGTAGCAGGCACGCACGGTAAAACGACCACCTCTAGTATGCTGTCATGGATTCTCGATGCATGTGGTTATGAACCGGGTTTTTTGGTCGGAGGTGTCTTGGGCAACTTTGGTCAGTCGGCTCGCCTTGGCAAGAGTATGTTCTTTGTGGTTGAGGCCGATGAATACGACAGTGCGTTTTTTGATAAGCGCTCCAAGTTTGTGCATTACCATCCACGCACCTTGGTCATGAATAACCTTGAATTTGACCATGCGGATATTTTTGACGATTTGGAAGCCATCAAACGTCAATTTCATCACTTAGTGAGAACGGTCCCTAGTACTGGGCGTGTTTTCGCTCCTGCGGATGACTCAGCACTCAGTGATGTGCTATCTCGCGGCTGCTGGAGTGAGACTGAGTTTACACATAAAGATTGGCAAGCCAAAAAACGTCAAGCTGATGGCAGCCACTTTGATGTGTATTTTGAACAGAAAAAAGTGGGTGAAGTTCAGTGGGATCTCGTCGGGGACCACAATGTGAATAATGCGCTGATGGCGATTGCTGCTGCTCGTCATGTGGGGGTTGTACCTGACTTAGCGTGTGAGGCTTTGGCTCGCTTTATTAATACTAAGCGTCGTTTAGAGCTGAAAGGCGAAGTGCATGGCATTACCGTCTATGACGATTTTGCTCACCACCCTACAGCCGTAGAGCTGACGCTCGATGGTCTACGCAATAAAGTGGGTGAACAACGAATCTTAGCTGTACTAGAGCCGAGATCAAGCACGATGAAAATGGGCGTACACAAAGATACTCTCGCCGCCTCATTAGGGCTCGCGGATAAAGTGTACCTTTATCAGCCCGATACCATTGAATGGTCGGTAGAGGAGGTAGCGGCACAATGCTCTCAAAGCACGTTTACCTCAGATTCAGTGGATAGCATAGTAAAAGAGCTCGTGGCTGAGGCTCGTAGTGGCGATCATATCCTTATTATGAGTAACGGTGGCTTTGAAGGCATACATAATAAACTATTAGACGCTTTACAGGCGGCGGGTCATTCATGCCAATAAATGCGCCACAAAAAAGCATCACTTTAGCGATGACGGGGGCTTCGGGAGCTCCCTATGGGTTAGCTTTGCTAAAAAAACTATTGGATGCAGAATATCGAGTTTATTTCTTGATATCGTCGGCGGCCAGAGTCGTTTTAGCGACGGAGCACAACCTAAAGCTTCCAAGTGGCCCAGATGCCATTAAATCTGCGCTTGTAACCCATCTAGAGTGCGATGAAGCTCTGCTGGTGGTGTGTGGCAAGGAAGATTGGTTTTCTCCAGTAGCGTCGGGCTCAGCCGCGCCTAAACAAATGATTGTTTGTCCTTGTTCGGCGGGCAGTCTTGCCTCTATTGCGCACGGCATGTCGGATAATCTTATTGAACGCGCTGCGGATGTGGTGCTTAAAGAGCGTGGGCAATTGATTTTGGTGGTGCGAGAAACGCCATTTTCGACCTTACATTTAGAGAATATGCTCAAACTGTCTAAGATGGGGGCAACCATTATGCCGGCCGCACCTGGTTTTTATCATCAGCCACAAACTATAGAAGACTTAGTGAACTTTATGGTGGCGCGGGTGCTCGACCATGTTGGGGTTGCGCAAGATTTAGTGCAACCTTGGGGTTACGATAGACGTCAGTAATCTTATTTAACTAGGACTCAGAGTTTCCCCTGAGTCCTAGCTTCTTACGCCTAACTAAAAAAATTACAGATTTTCCTCTGCAAACTCTGCCAAGCGACTGCGCACGACACCGTTTAAGTGCACGTTGGCCGAACCTTCAAAGTTTTTAAAGCGCTCAACCATGTAAGTCAGCCCCGATGTTACTGGAGTTAAATACGGTGAATCTATTTGCGCTAAGTTTCCTGAGCAGACAATTTTTGTCCCTTCACCACAACGAGTGATGATGGTTTTGATCTGCGAAGCGGTCAGGTTTTGACACTCATCGAGTAACACAAAGGCATTTTGAATGGAGCGTCCACGCATAAAGTTGATGGATTTAAACTGAATATTGGCTTTGTCACAGATGTACCTGAGTGAGCCCTCAGTGCAGTGATCGTTTTTATGCAGTGCTTCCAAGGTATCGGTGACAGCCGCCAGCCATGGCAACATTTTCTCTTCCTCATTGCCCGGTAAAAAGCCAATCGATTCGCCAATTTCAGGGGTGTTGCGAGTGACGATGATTTTATCAAACATCTTTTGTTCAACGGACTGCTCCAATGCCGCCGCCATCGCCAATAGAGTTTTACCACTACCTGCTGCGCCCGTTAGGATGACTAAGTCGATGTCAGGGTCGAGTAGGGCATTTAGCGCCATGCCTTGATAGATGTTTTTCGGTTTAATGTCCCAAGCGCGGCGACTCATTAATTTATCTCGTCCGAGATCTTTTAAGGTGATGGATTCTTCTTCAATGCGAGTGACGCGAGTGGCAAAGTCACTGTCGGTATCCAGCACATACTGATTGATATATGGCTGCTCTATGGTCGATTGATGCACTAGATGATGGGTTTTTCCGGCTAATGCAATGGAGTTAACCTCATCGACTTTGTCCCAAAAGTTGCCCTCGCACTGGACGAACCCTTTAGTTAAATACTGCACGTCATCAATTAATTGGTCGGTGCGATAATCTTCAACGTAACGAACTCCTGCTCCCTTGGCTCGCAAGCGCATATTGATGTCTTTAGTGACTAGAACCACATCTCGAGAGGCACTCTTTTTTTGCAGATGGATAACCGCATTTAAAATTCGATTGTCACCGGCTTTGTCAGCAAATGCTTTGACCGTTTCGTGCAGTTCAAAGTCGGCCAATATGGCTAAGGTGCCCGTTGATTTGGCTTCGGTGTTAAAGCGAATGCCTTCTGATATTTGCTCTGGGGTGGCTTCTTTGAAAATGTCTTCCAATGTGCGAATAGCAATGCGCGCATCGCGAGCAACATCTCGTTTACTGTCTTTGATGCGGTCGAGTTCTTCAAGTACCGTCATTGGGATGACGACGTCGTGTTCTTGAAAGGAAAAAATGGCGTGCGGTTCATGAAGTAGGATATTGGTGTCGAGTACAAAAATCTTACGCTTTCTATCATCCATAAGCGGCTCCTGTGCTTATTTGATGTTGTGAAACCTAAGTGTTCTCAATATTCAGATTGCTAGACTGATGAAGAGAGCACGAATAGATATCGTTTACCCCTTCTATTTTTAGTCTAGTTTAGTTTCATTTCGTTGACAGTTTGATTGCACGATTTATACCCAGTATAGACAAGGTTTTTCGTGCTCCTAATGCCGCAATGTACTATGATTACGCCCTTTTTCTGGCAGGAAACTTAGGTAAATTTGCCTAGATTTCTTCTACTATTGTTAGAGTTAAATTGATAAAAGGGTTTTAGCTGAATGGCATTTGCGATTGGTCAACGTTGGATTAGTGATACAGAAAGTGATTTAGGGCTAGGAACGATAGTGGCAATAGATGCCCGAACGGTTACCTTAATGTTTGCCGCCTCGGAAGAAGAGCGACTGTATGCCATCAGCGATGCTCCAATCACGCGCGTTACGTTTGCCGTTGGTGATACCATTGAAGCGCATGAAGGTTGGTCACTGGTGGTGACTGACGTAACCGAAGACAAAGGCGTGCTTTGCTATACAGGTACAAGAGAAGATACCGGCGAGCAAGGCGTTGAGCTTAGAGAAATATTTTTAAGCCACCAAATTCGATTCAATAAACCGCAAGACAAATTGTTCACTGGACAAATTGACCGCATGGACAACTTTGTACTGCGTTATCACGCATTGAACAATCAATACAAGCAACATAAAAGCCCTCTACGCGGCCTCACAGGTATGCGTGCTGGCTTGATTCCTCATCAGCTATTCATTGCCCAAGAAGTCGGTCGTCGTTACGCTCCGCGTGTATTATTGGCCGATGAAGTTGGTTTAGGTAAAACCATTGAAGCGGGCATGATCATCCATCAGCAAGTGTTGGCCGGTCGCGCTGAGCGAATTTTAATTGTTGTGCCAGAAACTCTGACTCACCAATGGTTGGTCGAAATGATGCGTCGTTTCAACCTGCATTTCTCCGTCTTTGATGAAGAGCGCTGCATTGAAGCTTATGCAGATGCGGCCAATCCTTTTGATACTCAGCAGTTAGTTTTGTGTTCATTAGACTTCTTAAAAAACAGCGCTAAACGTCATCAACAAGCGCTAGAAGCCGACTGGGATTTGCTGGTGGTTGATGAAGCTCACCACTTAGAGTGGAGTGTCGATGCGCCAAGTGCCGGCTATTTAGCGGTTGAATCTTTAGCCTCGAAAATACCCGCAGTATTACTGTTAACCGCAACCCCTGAGCAACTGGGTCGTGAAAGCCACTTTGCACGTCTTCGTTTGTTAGATCCAGACCGCTTTTACGATTACCAAAGCTTTGTTGATGAAGAAGACAACTATGCACCTGTTGCGGAGGCTGTGAGCCAACTTCTGTCAGGGCAACCATTGCCTAACGAAGCAAAAAACCAGATAACCGAGCTGTTATCAGAGCAAGATGTTGAGCCTATCTTCAAAGCAATTTCCGATGAGCAGCACCCCGAGCAACAAGCGTTAGCCAGACAAGAGTTGGTTGATAACCTGATGGATCGTCATGGAACTGGACGCGTATTGTTCCGTAATACTCGCGCTGCGATTAAAGGCTTCCCTGAGCGTCGCGTACATTTATTGCCGATGGCAATGCCTGAGCAATACGTGCGTGCGATTAAAGTGTCTAAGATATTCAATGTCGATTTATCCTTAGAAAAACAAGCGGGCATCATGCTCTACCCAGAAGAGGTGTTCCAAGAACTGGGTGACTCAGGTTCTTGGTGGCAGTTTGATAGTCGCGTGGATTGGTTGATTGAAAAGGTAAAAGAAAAACGTTCCGATAAGATCTTAGTGATCGCATCAAGAGCCGCTACAGCCTTGCAACTTGAGCAAGCATTGCGTGAGCGTGAAGGTATCCGCGCTACGGTATTCCATGAAGGAATGTCGATTATTGAGCGCGATAAAGCCGCCGCGTATTTTGCTCAAGAAGACGGCGGGGCACAGGTGTTGATTTGTTCAGAAATTGGCTCAGAAGGTCGCAATTTCCAGTTTGCGAACCAACTGGTTATGTTTGATTTACCCTTCAACCCTGATCTTCTAGAACAACGTATTGGACGTTTGGACCGCATCGGTCAGAATTCAGATATTGATGTATTTGTACCTTATCTTGAAGGTAGCTCGCAAAGCGTATTAGCACGCTGGTACAACGAAGGTTTAAATGCGTTTGCTGAAACCTGTCCTACAGGCCGAACCGTTTACGAACAATTTTCTTACGAATTAACTGAGATGATCGCAACAGGTGATAGCGCCGCGTTGGATGATGTCATTGCGCAGTCTGTGAAAATTAATCAACAGTTAAAACAAGACCTAGAACATGGCCGTGATCGTTTATTAGAGATGCACTCGAATGGTGGCGAACGCGCTCAAGAGTTGGTGGAAAAAATTGCGGCCAAAGATAACGACACTCAGTTTGTTAGCTTCGCGTTGAGCTTATTTGATTGTATTGGTTTAAACCAAGATGATAAGGGTGAAAATGCACTTGTTGTGACTCCGTCGGAACATATGTTAGTGCCTAGTTATCCGGGGCTTCCATATGATGGTGCCACTATTACCTTTGATCGTGATACTGCGCTGTCTCGTGAAGACATGAACTTTATGTCTTGGGAGCACCCAATGATCCAAGGCGGCATTGATCTATTATTAAGTGAAGGGGTGGGTGCATCGGCGGTTTCGTTGTTAAAAAATAAAGCGCTACCCGTTGGTACCATGTTGTTAGAGTTGGTTTATCTGGTGGATGCTCAAGCGCCTAAACGCAGTGGTATCGCTCGCTTCTTACCGCAAACGCCAATTCGATTGATGTTAGATGGCAAAGGTAATGATCTTTCTGCGCAAGTTGAGTTTGATAGCTTTAACCGTCAATTAAGCCCTATCAACCGCCATATGGCGAGCAAGCTAGTGACTTCGGTACAAGCTCAAGTTCAAGCGTTAATTGCCAAAGGTGATGAAGCGATACTGCCTAAGCATGAGCAAGTGAAACAGCAAGCCAATGCCGAAATGAAAGCCAGCCTAAGCGCGGAGCTTGAAAGACTGTTGGCACTAAAAGCGGTGAATCCAAATATTCGTGACGAAGAAGTTCAGGTGATTGAACAGCAAATCACCGAATTAGAAGGCTTCATCTCTCAAGCGCAAATCCAGTTGGATTCATTGCGCTTAATTGTTGTTTCTCACAATTAGAGTGGAATAGAACATGGCCATGATTGAGTACAATCCACCCACAGACCCTTGGATTGATATTGTGTATCAAGATGACTATATCTTGGTGGCAAATAAACCTGCGGGCTTATTGTCGGTTCCTGGACGGGAAGCGAAGCATTACGACAGCTTATGGAGTCGTTTGGTGGTGGAGTATCCTGAAATTCAAGTGGTACACCGCTTGGACATGGCCACTTCTGGTTTGATGTTGTTCGCTCTAACAAAAGAGGCAGAGCGACACATCAAGAAGCAGTTTCAATATCGATTAACTCATAAAATCTACTACGCTCGCGTATGGGGCGAATTAGAAGAAAAAGAAGGCATTGTCGATTTGCCTCTTATCTGTGATTGGCCGAATCGCCCGAGACAGAAAGTGTGTACGCAAGACGGAAAACCATCACGTACCGACTATCAAAAAGTCCAACAAGAAGCGCAGACCTGCATTGTTCGCCTCTTACCTATTACTGGGCGTTCACACCAACTGCGTGTGCATATGAGTGAGATGGGACATGCCATTGTGGGTGATGAGTTTTATGCCGAGGGCGAAGCACGGGCGTTTTCAGAACGCTTGCAATTGCACTCCACAGAGCTCAGCTTTTATCATCCGAAAGACAATAAATTAGTCAGTATGTTTGTGCCATGCGACTTTTATCCTGAGGCAAAACCGTTAGTATTAGAGCTCTATTTAGCAGAACCTGAGCTGCCTGATTACAAAACTTTGCCTAAACATTAAGGATTTTGCATGCCACAGTCGTTACCTAACGTTGTCTTTTTAGATAGGGCAACTATCCCTGCACACGTCCCTGTTCGCACACTGAACTTTCCGCACCATTGGGTAGAATACGACTACACTTCGCCACTGCAAGTCGAAGAGCGCCTACAAGACGCTGATATTGTGATTAGCAATAAGGTTGTGCTGAATGCAGATATTTTAAATAAACACCCAAAGATCAAATTGATCGCAGTGTCAGCAACGGGCACCAATAACGTCGATCTGGATTACTGTCGTCAACAGCAAATCGCAGTATGCAATATTCAAGGTTACGCCACTCAATCGGTGCCTGAGCATGTGATCGCAATGATCTTTGCTCTCAAGCGCAATCTATTTGCTTATCATCAAGATATTGCTCAAGGTGTTTGGCAACGCGACAAACAGTTTTGCTTCTTCACTCATCCTATTACCGATATTGCAGGGTCAACCATTGCAATCGTAGGCAGTGGTAATTTAGGACAAGGAGTCGCGACCTTAGCACGTGCTTTAGGGATGCAGGTGATCTTTACTGCTCGCAAGGGTGAGCTAGTGAATAAACAAGGCTATGTTCCGTTTGCTCAGGCACTGCAACAAGCTGATATTGTTTCTTTACATTGCCCGTTAACGGAATCGACCACCAATTTGATAGGCTCGGCTGAGCTGCAACTAATGAAATCAACGGCGGTGCTGATCAATACTGGGCGTGGTGGTTTAGTCAATGAGTCTGACTTGATTGAGGCGCTAAAACTGGGTGAGATTGCTGGGGCAGGAGTGGATGTATTTACTCAGGAGCCTGCGGATAATTCAAATCCTCTATTAGCTAATATCTCATTGCCTAATTTGCTTCTAACCCCTCATGTGGCTTGGGGAAGTGATTCTGCATTGCAGCGCTTAGTTGAGATTCTCTGCGATAATATTGAGCAATTCGTGGCTGGAAAGTCGGTCAATAGAGTGGTGTAATTTTGGCTTATCAAAGCCATAAAATAACAAGCACCAACTATTGGTTTGGTGCTTGCATACTCACAATTAGCCTTGCGGTTTGATGACTAAGACATTGACTGGAGAGTTATGAACGACTTTGGTTGCTACTGAACCCAGTACGACATTATCAATCTTTGAACGCTTATGGCTTGGCATTACAATTAAGTCCGCACCGAGCTTTTCTGCATAGTCTATGATAGTGGTATACGGCTTCCCTTCTGCAATATGCACGTGGTACACCAATTCTGGATCAATGAAATTATCGGCGAAAGAACGCAATTGTGCTTCCACATCTTTTTTCATGTCTTTCATGGCATCTAGGGGAAAGTAAGTGGCGACCATAGACATATGAACCCCGGGCAATACATTTAAAAGGTGCAGTTGTGCATTGCTTTGCTTTGCATGCCAAATCGCAGCTTTTAGCGCTTTGTCACTGAAGCCTTTTTCATTTAAATCAACGGGAACTAAGATCTGTTTATACATGAGAAGTGCTCTTGATATTGTGTCACGCCTATTGCCCCATAGTGCAGGCTATGGGGCATTGAGCGAAATCAAGTTAAGTGGCGATTGACTGCCTTGATATGCGTCGTTTTTGATTTAACCCCATTAATATCACTAAAATAAGCGCAGGTAAGAATACCCACTCTTTCATTGGGCGTTCAGCCTTTTGAATGATATGTTTGATTTGCCAATCAAAATCAATTCCAGAAGCCTCTGCGGGACTGCCAAACTCCACCATGTCGACGATGACATTATCGTCATTTCGAGACAGCATTAAGCCCATTGATGAGATACGATCTTCGGCAGAAACAGCATGATCATCAAAAGGCAGGCGCACAGTTTTAGCAATGAACTTTCCTTCGATATTTTCACCTGCGACACGCATTTCCAGTGTTTGCCCAACAGGCATCTGCTGCACTACTTGTGAGATTTCTGAGGCGGGTACTTCTATCTTGGCTGGATAGATTTGATCCCACCAAAAACCCGGTCGGAAGAAGGTAAAAGTCAGTAGTAATAAAGCGATGGTTTCCCACCATTTATTCTTCGTAAACCACCATCCTTGTGTGGCAGCAGAAAACAGCAACATCGCCGTAATGGCGGAAAGTACCGTAAGTAATAAGTGCCACCAACTGTCGATACCCATCATTAATAGTTGAGTATTAAAGATAAACATAAACGGCAAAATTGCGGTTCGTATATCGTAGGTAAAGCCCTGAATACCGGTGCGAATCGGATCGGATTTAGCAATCGCAGCCGCGGCAAAGGCGGCTAAGCCTACAGGCGGTGTATCATCGGCAAGAATACCGAAATAGAACACAAACAAGTGCACGGCAATAAGCGGAATGATCAGCCCGTGAGCGGCGCCAAGGGTGACAATAACCGGAGCCATTAAGGTTGAGACCACGATGTAGTTGGCGGTGGTTGGCAGTCCCATTCCCAGTATCAGGCTGATAATAGCGGTAAAGAGAAGCATCATAATGATGTTGCCGCCAGAGATGAACTCGACAAAGTCAGTCATCACTAAACCAATACCGGTAAGGGTCACTACGCCCACCACAATACCTGCCGCCGCCGTTGCTACGCCAATGCCTATCATATTACGAGCGCCAGATACTAAAGCTTCCAGTAGATCGTGTACGCCCAGTTTGAAAGCGGCAAAGGTGTTGTTTTGCTTGTTAAACAGATCCATCAATGGACGCTGAGTGAGCAAGACAAAAATCATAAACACACTCGCCCAAAATGCCGATAAACCCGGAGAAAAGCGTTCTACGGTTAAGCACCAAACAAGCACTACGATAGGCAGTAGAAAGTGCAGTCCTGATTTTACCGTAGGGCCAACATCTGGAATTTCTGTGAGCTCTGGGTCCATTTCTGCGTGCTCTTGATAGCGAGATGACACTCGAACAAGGCCAATATAGCTCAGCAATAACGCTACGGTTACAATAGGTGTTGCAGCAGCGCCAAACACATCTTTGGTCCAGCCAATGCCGTAATAAACCGCAGCACTGATCACACATAAGCCTAAAATGGTGCCGACAAAGGAAGTGAGGCTTTGCAGTTTGGTGGGTGTATGTCGGCGTGGCAGTCCTTGCATTCCTGCTTTGCAGGCTTCCAGATGCACGATATAGATAAGAGCAATGTAAGAGATTAACGCCGGCAAGAGCGCCGCTTTAATCACTTCGACATAGGATATTCCGACGTATTCCACCATCAGAAACGCCGCCGCGCCCATAATGGGTGGCGTCAACTGGCCATTGGTTGAAGCGGCAACCTCTACCGCGCCCGCTTTGGTGCCCGGAAAGCCCACTCGCTTCATCAGTGGTATGGTGAAAGTCCCCGTGGTGACAACGTTTGCAATCGAAGAGCCAGAGACTAACCCTGAAAGCCCAGAGGCGACGACGGCCGCTTTGGCTGGGCCTCCGCGCATATGACCAAGCAATGAGAAGGCCACTTTAATGAAGTAAGCACCTGCTCCTGCGCGCTCTAGCATGGCGCCAAACAATACAAACAGGAAAACAAAAGAGGTAGAAACGCCCAGTGCAATGCCGAAAACCCCTTCGGTTGTCAGCCATAAATGCGACATTGCTTTGTTTAAGCTCGCCCCTTTATGCGCAATAACGTCAGGCATATGTGGACCGCCAAAGGTGTACAGCAGAAATACTGCGGCGACCACCATCAGTGGTGGACCTAATGCGCGACGTGTTGCTTCAAGTAGCAATACCATTCCGGTTACGGCAGCCACAATATCAAAAGAGGTGGGTGCGCCAGAGCGTCCTGCGAGTTGGGTGTAAAACAGATAAATATAAGCGGCCGATAAGCTACCGACTAACGCCAGAACCCAATCAACGACAGGAATTCTGTCTCTAGGGGAGCGTTTCATTGCTGGGTAAGCGGTAAAGGCTAAGAAGATAGCGAAAGCCAAATGTATAGAGCGAGCTTCGGTATCGTTTAATATGGCAAAGTTAAAAATAAACGGTAGCGGTGAGGCATACCATAACTGGAATAGTGACCAGCATAGCGGTACAACCCAGAGAATCTTTCCCGCAATTCCGAAGGGATTGCGGGCTCCTGTATCGGCTTGGGCGACGATATCTTGAGCTTCTTGAGACGGAGTCGTTGAATGTGTCATTAGTGTATCCTAATTCTGTTGACCCTAAGCTTGGACTATATAGCAGTAACTCATACCGCTAGACCGAGCGGAAATACTAGCCAAAAAAATGACAATAATAGAGGGGCGTTGCCATAAATGGTGGCAAACAAAAAGTCCCAACTGAAATGGGGCATTGGCTAGTTGGAGGATATTCCCCTAATACTATAAAAAGTTTGAAAAGGAGGCCGAAGCCTCCTTATGCCAACCGGAATTAATTACCGATTGCCGTCTAGTCAATGCTTATTTAAGCAGACCGACTTCTTTGTAGTACTTCACTGCGCCTGGGTGCAGCGGAATTGAGATACCATCTTTAACCATGTTTTCTTTTTTCAGGTTAGCGAAGGCAGGGTGTAGACGTTTGAAAACATCAAAGTTTTCAAATACCGCTTTTGCTACGGTATAGGCGACTTCGTCAGAAACGTCAGAGGTTGTTACCATGGTTGCAGCAACACCGAAGCTTTTCACATCGATGTCTGTACCGCGATACATACCCGCTGGGACTGTGCTATAGGCATAGTATGGATTGTCCGCTACGATCTTATCGATCTGTGGACCCGTAGCAGGGACAAGCTTCGCATTACAAGAAGTGGTTGCTTCTTTAATTGAACCATTTGGATGGCCCACCATATAGATGAATGCATCAATCTTGTTATCACACAGAGCTTGAGAACGTTCAGAACCTTTAAGCTCCGATGCCAGTTTAAAGCTGTCGTTAGTCCAGCCCATCGCGTCCATTACAACGCTCATCGTTGCACGGTCACCTGAACCTGGGTTACCGATATTAACGCGCTTGCCTGCTAGGTCAGAAACGTTGTTAATACCTGAATCCGAGCGTGCGATAATGTTAAAAGGTTCGGTATGAAGAGAGAATACCGCACGAAGTTTTTTGTATGGGCCTTGCTCTGAAAATTTACTGGTGCCGTTGTAGCCGTGGAACTGCCAATCGGATTGTACGATACCAAAATCAAGCTCACCTGAGCGAAGGGTATTTACGTTGTAGATCGAACCGCCAGTAGATTCAACGGAACAACGAATATTATGATCGTTACGATCTTTGTTAACTAACTTACAGATAGCGCCGCCAGTTGGGTAATAAACACCCGTTACTGAGCCTGTACCGATAGTAATGAACTCTTGAGCAGAAACAACGCTTGCACCCATAACTGCAGCTGCAATCGCGCCAAACTTAATTGCTTTCTTAAATGCCATGATGTTTTCTTCCTTATGTCCATGATCATATCAACAGCCTTCTATGTACTGTTGAGGTTTCCTGTATGGAAACGGCATCTTTTCCAACTCCTACAATGCCTATAGCACTTAAAAAGGTGTGATCTATTTGAGCTTATCGCCTCTTCTAAGCTTAGTCTGGCTTTAAAGAAACGGTCAAAATAACCTCAATAGTGTTAAGGGATTTGTTGAAAAAGCGTCTGCATCATATCAAAAAACAATCAGAAATAGGGTGCATACACTTGTTGTTGATATGAAATCAATTGCTTTAAGGGGCGTTTTTATAAGGGGTGATGAGATAAAGTTCTTTATAAACAAATAGTTAGCGAATCGTGATGAGATAAGTGGTATTTTAGAAGGATGTGATCATACTCACAGCCTGAAATTCAGGTTGTGAGTATGACAAATTAGAGTTTATCCAACATATTCAAAAAGTTCGCAAACAGAATCAAACAGTTGCTTAGTGTCTATTTCAAGCGTTGGTGTGATGAAAATAGTATCGTCACCTGCTACAACGCCAAGAATGCCTTCAGACTTACCTAGAGAGTCTAGAAGTCTTGCGATAAGTTGTGCGCCAGCAGGGCCGGTATGGATAACAACAAGGGCGTTGTTGTAATCGATGCTCAACACTAATTCACGCAAAGAGCTGGATACGGTAGGTACCCCAAGTTCTGCGGGTAAGCAGTAGACCATTTCCATTTTGGCATTGCGAGTACGGACAGCCCCAAACTTGGTGAGCATGCGAGAGACTTTAGATTGATTAATGTTGTCAAAGCCTTCAAGTTTCAGAGCTTCAACAATCTCACTTTGTGAGCCAAAACGTTCTTGCTTTAAAAGGGATTTGAACTCGCGGACTAAACGGTCCTGTTTTTCGCTGTTTCGCATTACTTGTTCCACATATTATTGATTTTATGTTTACTGAAGTACTTTACCTCAATAGGGACAGTGTCTCATAGAACGGGATCATTCCCAAGTAATGGCAATGTGACTCAATCAAAACCTCTTATTTAGTGTGTCAATTCGTGATGAAGGACAGGCATTAACGGGAATCAATGTTTGATGAGTGAGTAAGGTCGCAAAGGCGGAGTTACGCAATTGTAAATGCAAAGTAAATATTATAATTTCATGGTAAAGCTATCACGGAACAAAACTACGTCTACATTTTCCAAGGAGAACACAATGAAAGTCGCTGTTATCGGAGCTGCTGGTGGTATTGGACAAGCACTAGCCCTACTATTGAAAAACAACCTTCCTGCTGGTTCAGATCTAGCTCTTTATGACATTGCACCTGTAACTCCTGGCGTTGCTGCTGATCTTGGTCATATACCAACTCCAGTAACTGTCTCTGGTTTCTCAGGGGAAGATCCAACACCAGCATTAGTGGATGCAGATGTTGTATTAATTTCGGCAGGTGTTGCACGTAAACCGGGTATGGATCGTGAAGATCTATTCAACGTCAATGCGGGCATTGTAAAGTCCTTAGCCGAAAAAATTGCAGTGGTTTGCCCAACTGCGTGTGTTGGTATCATTACTAACCCAGTTAACACAACAGTCGCAATTGCCGCTGATGTACTGAAAAAAGCGGGTGTGTACGATAAGCGTCGCTTATTTGGTGTAACAACTTTGGATGTGATCCGCTCAGAAACTTTTGTCGGTCAATTAAAGGGACTTGATCCAACGAAAATCAATGTGCCTGTGATTGGTGGCCACTCTGGTGTGACGATCCTACCTCTTCTTTCTCAAGTAGAAGGTGTCGAATTTAGCAGTGAAGAAGTGTCTTGGTTAACCATTCGTATTCAAGATGCCGGTACAGAAGTTGTTGAAGCAAAAGCGGGCGGCGGGAGTGCCACTCTGTCTATGGGACAAGCAGCTTGTCGCTTCGGTCTGTCGCTGGTACGCGCACTGCAAGGTGAAGCCAATATCGTTGAATGTGCTTATGTTGAAGGCAGAGGTGAGCATACTCGATTCTTTGCACAGCCTGTTAAATTAGGCAAAGAAGGCGTTGAAGAGATTTTAGGTTATGGCGAGCTGAGTGATTTTGAAAGATCGTCTTTGGACGGCATGTTAGAAACACTGTCTAACGATATCAGCAAAGGCGAAGCATTCGCTAAATAGAGTTGACTGACCTGTTTTAGGACGGGACAACTTAGAGACGAGATGCGGATCATGATGATCCGCTTTTTTATTTGTTAGATATCGTGCTGGCGATTAATGCTGAGTGCGATTACTTACTGCGTTTCACTGCAAGGTGTGCCAGTGCTTCAAGCGCCTGTTTCTCAGGGGAGTCAGCCAGTTGAGCTAATGCGGCAATCGCTTTATCTGCTTCCTGATTTGCTACTTTGGTGGTGTATTCTAGAGCGCCAGTTTGATGCATAGCGGCTAAAATTTCTTCTAGTCGATCCATTCCATTGGCTTTCTCGATGGCTTCGACAATCATCTCTTTTTGTTCCTGTGAGCCATTTTGCATAGCGTACAGCAATGGAAGGGTAGGTTTACCCTCTGCTAGGTCATCACCCACGTTCTTGCCCATCTCTTTGCCGTCAGCGGTGTAATCTAATACATCATCAATGAGCTGGAATGCAGTGCCAAGATGGCGACCGTAGGTTTGCATGGCCGTTTCCATTTCAGGGCTAGCTTCTGCCAAAATAGCGGATAACTGAGAGGCCGACTCAAACAGACGAGCCGTTTTAGAGTAAATCACCTGCATGTAGCTTTCTTCGGTTGTAGAAGCATCATTGCAATTCATTAATTGCTGAACTTCCCCTTCGGCGATGACGTTTACCGCTTCACTCATTAGCTCAAGGATCCTTAATGATCCTAAGCTGGTCATCATTTGGAAAGAGCGAGTGTAAATATAATCACCCACCAGTACGCTAGGTGCGTTTCCAAAGGCTGCATTCGCGGTTTCTTTGCCGCGTCGCATGTCTGATTCATCGACGACATCATCGTGTAGCAATGTTGCAGTATGGATAAATTCAATGAACGCTGCAGCAGTGATATGACCTTCGCCTTGGTAGCCCAATGCTCGAGCTGATAGGAGGGTGATGAGTGGGCGTAAGCGCTTTCCACCACCACTGACAATGTAGTAACCCAGTTGGTTTATCAGAGTGACCTCTGAGTTTAATTGAGCTTGGATTGTTTGATCTACTTTCGCCATGTCATCGGCAGTGAGGTCCTGGATAGCACTAAAGTCCATGATACTTCCGGTTCTGAGTTGCTACAAAGGGGTAGCTAAGATGATAATTAATGTCGAATTTTACACTAAAAAACGTTGCTAAATACAGCAGTAAAAGGCATCATTCTCACACTTTTATGTGGCGATTATCTTTTCGCCGATTTTTTTAAAATATGGCTTGTTTTATGTGATGCGTTCACGTAGAATCTGCGCCCTATTGATAAATTAGTTAGCGCACACCCAAACTGCCCAAAACAGGCAAAGGCTGTGCGGAAAAAGCGGAGTAAAATATGTACGCTGTTTTCCAATCTGGTGGTAAACAACACCGTGTAAGCGAAGGCCAAACTCTTCGTTTAGAGAAATTGGACGTTGAAACTGGTGCAACTGTTGAGTTTGACTCAGTTCTTATGATCGCAAACGGTGAAGAAATCACTGTTGGTGCTCCTCTTGTAGAGGGCGGTAAAGTTGTAGCTGAAGTGGTTAAGCACGGTCGTGGCGATAAAGTAAAAATCGTTAAGTTCCGTCGTCGTAAGCACTCTCGTAAGCAACAAGGTCATCGTCAGTGGTTCACTGAAGTGAAGATCACTGGCATTAACGCTTAAGTTTTAGGAGAGTTAAACAATGGCACACAAAAAAGCTGGCGGTTCTACTCGTAACGGTCGCGATTCAGAAAGCAAACGCCTAGGTGTTAAGCGTTTTGGTGGCGAATCAGTTCTAGCGGGTAACATCATCGTTCGTCAACGTGGTACTAAATTCCACGCTGGTAACAACGTTGGTATCGGTAAAGACCACACTCTTTTCGCTCTTACTGAAGGTAAAGTGAAATTTGAAGTTAAAGGTCCTAAGAACCGTAAATTTGTTAGCATCGATTCTGAGTAATTATTACTTAGAACAAGCTGAATTCAAAAGCCCTGCCAATTAGGCGGGGTTTTTTATTTTATAGGTACTCGGTTTCTTGGTCCTGGGTCCTGGAGTCTCTCTAGGGCCTAGCACCCAGATACCTAGAACCAAACATAACTGGATCTGCTACATTTGATCCTGTCAGGTATTCACACCAATACGGAGTGAGAAATGAAATTCGTAGATGAAGCAACAGTAAAGGTAGAAGCGGGTGATGGCGGTAACGGCATCGTCAGCTTCTGGCGTGAAAAGTTTATTACAAAAGGTGGTCCTGATGGGGGCGATGGCGGCGACGGTGGTGATATCTACCTTGAAGCTGACGAAAACCTTAACACACTGATCGATTATCGCTTCCAGCGCTTCTACGCTGCAGATCGTGGCGAGAATGGCCGTGGTGGTAACTGTACCGGTAAACGTGGTAAAGATTTAACTCTTAAAGTGCCAGTAGGGACTCGTGCTGTCGATATTCATACCAATGAAATTGTGGGTGAAGTGGCTGAGCATGGCAAAAAAGTTATGATCGCGAAAGGCGGTTGGCATGGCCTAGGCAACACTCGCTTTAAATCGTCAGTTAACCGTGCACCTCGTCAAAAAACAATGGGGACTAAAGGCGAGGTTCGTGAGCTTCGTTTAGAACTATTGCTTTTGGCTGACGTGGGTATGCTAGGTCTACCAAACGCCGGTAAATCAACCTTTATCCGCTCTGTCTCTGCTGCGAAACCTAAGGTGGCGGATTATCCGTTTACGACATTGATCCCAAGCTTAGGTGTGGTCAGTGTGGTTCCTGAGAAAAGCTTTGTAGTGGCTGATATTCCAGGTCTTATTGAAGGTGCTGCTGATGGCGCAGGCTTAGGCATCCGTTTCTTGAAGCACTTGGAACGCTGTCGTGTGTTACTGCACATGATTGATATTATGCCAATCGATGAAAGTGATCCTGTACAGAATGCATTGACCATTATTGATGAATTAGAGCAGTACAGTGAGAAGTTGCTGAATAAACCGCGCTGGTTAGTTTTCAATAAAGTGGATCTTATGCCGGAAGACGAAGCAAATGAAAAGATCCAAGAGATCTTGGATGCGCTTGGTTGGGAAGATCAATACTTTAAAGTGTCTGCGATCAACAAGCAGGGTACTAAAGAGTTGTGCTACAAGTTAGCTGACTTCATGGACAATCTTCCGCGTGAAGCAGAAGAGATTGAAGAAGAAGATAAAGTTGACTTCATGTGGGATGATTACCACAAAGATGCAATGTCTGGCAGCAACGTCGTGACTGAAGACGACGATGATTGGGATGACGATGAAGAAGACGATGGTCACGTAATCTACGTACGCGATTAGTATCTTTTGTAGACAATGATTTGATTTATAAACATAATAAAAAGAGCCTCGAATGTATATTCAGGCTCTTTTTTTATCTGACTGTACAGTTTCATCTCAAGGATATGAGAGCATGTATCTGAACAAGAAAATTTCTGATCTCGATGCGTTTATTTTTGCACGCTATCGCATCGTTCATGGTATTCGAATCGCGGTTGCCTTCGTGTCAACGCTATTCATCACCTCTTATTTTGCGCTACCAGAGCGTTCTTGGATCTTGATTACATTATTTGTTGTGATTGGTCCCATTTCGTATTTAGGGAATGTGCTGCCACGGGCGTGGCATCGGGTTCTGGGCACAGTGATTGGTGCCGTCTCTGGTATTTTGGGTCTCGCGGTTAGCCAGCACTCTATGTTTTTGATGTACCTATGGTGCTCTATTGTGATTTTCCTTAGCGGGTACTTTGCTTTGGGAAAGAGGCCATATGTAGGGATTTTGATTGGTATTACTTTGGCTGTAACGGTCGGTTCTTCTAACACTCATATTGATGTAGCGGTATGGCGTGGCTTGGATGTGACTCTAGGTTGTATCATTGCGGTGTTATTTTGTCTTATTCACCCTCAACGTGCATTTATACATTGGCGCTTACGCACGGCGAACACTCTGACTAGCTTTTCTAAGATCTATCACCTTTCTTATTCACCCAATATATTAGAAAAGCCCAGTTTAGAACCTTATCAAAACATCATCACCAAAGAGATGACCCTGATAAATACTCTGATTTCTCCGTCAGTTAAAGAAACGAAGCTTAAGCGCCAATTGTTAGATGCTATTAACAATCAGCTGCGGAACTTATTGAATACAATAGGGTTATTGAATCACTCCTACTGGAGTGATAGAGAAAGCCACCTCAATATGCTTTGGTCTAAGTCTTTAAATAGCTGTCAAAAACAAATAGAGCAGGAGCTTAAAGATCTGGCTTATTTGGTTGAAAAGGGTGAGGTTCGAGGTGGTTTAAATGTAGCGGGCATTGATGAGATAACCCAAGAGTTAAAAAATAATATCGCAGAGCTAGGCGGTGAAGAGTCCAACATTTATGGCTATGTTTGGCTCAATTTAAAATTAATGGAAGATTTAGCTGATTTAAAAAGGTTGTTGATATTAGCGTTAAACTTATCCCATAAGCAGTAACGTTATTTATCTAGCAATATTGATTGTTTTTAATCAACTTTCACCTAATTATGAGTACAGTTTTATAGATAAACCCAATAGAATGTTGGTTTTATTTTAAACGATTTGTAAAGTAAGAATGGAATCTGAACAACGCGCCATCTCGAGGTTGATTGCCCAAGCAGGTCAAATGCTCCATGCTCATGGTGCTGAAAGTGCTCTAATTGTGGGTATTATGGAGCGCATGGGTCTTGCATGCGGTATGGATGAAGTCGAAGTCTCTCTTTGTGCTAACTCTTTTGTTGTTACGACGGTTACCAGCGAGCATTGTATGACGACAGCACGTCGTTGCGCCGATAGAGGCATCAATATGCGGGTGGTAACCGAAGTACAGCGTGTCTGTATTATGTTAGAAAAAGGCATATTAGATCATCACTTAGCACAGCAAAGATTAAGTAAGATTACCCCGGAGCGTTACAATCGTTGGTTAGTTGTCTTTATGATTGGCCTATCGTGTGCGTCCTTTAGTCACCTTGCCGGAGGAGACAGAGCGGTTTTTGCTATGACCTTTATTGCGTCGGCAGTTGGCATGATAGTGCGACAAGAAATTGGTCATCGTCACTTTAACCCAATGCTCAATTTTGCCATTACTGCTTTTGTTACCACGTTTATTTCGGCTCAAGCGGTCGTCTTTGATATCGGCAACAGCCCAAATGTGGTCATGGCCTCTTCTGTATTGATGCTCGTCCCTGGATTTCCGCTGATTAATTCCGTTGCTGATGTATTAAAAGGTTACATCAATATGGGGATTGCGCGCTTTGTGATGGGCAGTTTATTGACTCTTGCAACTTGTCTGGGCATTGTCGCTGTTAGTGGTGTACTCGCCATGTTTGGGGTGATGCTATGAGTGAGATTTTTTCATTTTTGCTGGCACTTATCGACGATATGTTCTTTGCTGCAATTCCTGCTGTTGGCTTTGCTTTGGTGTTTAACGTCCCTAAGAATGCCCTTTTCTACTGCGCCTTAGGGGGAGCAGTAGGGCACGGTTCACGCTTTTTTCTGATGCATTTTGGAATGCCGATAGAATGGGCAACACTGTTTGCCGCTACTTTAGTTGGCTTTATCGGTGTGATTTGGTCTCATCGTTTTTTAGCTCATCCAAAAGTGTTTACTGTGGCGGCGATGATTCCTATGGTGCCGGGCGTTTATGCCTTCAATGCGATGATCGCTATGGTAGAAATTAATCAAGCAGGCTATACCCCGGTATTGTTTGCCAGTTTGATAGAGAATTTCCTCACCGCAATGTTTATCATTGCGGGACTTGCTGTTGGGCTTGCTATGCCTGGATTATTTATTTATCGTCGTCGTCCAATTGTTTAAAGCGCCCTCTTGTTTAAAGGAACTTCAATGATCATTAGTATGATTGCCGCTATGGCTCACAACCGTATTATCGGTAAAGATAATCAGATGCCATGGCACCTACCAGCAGATTTTGTATGGTTTAAAAAATGCACTATGGGTAAGCCAGTGGTTATGGGACGTAAAACCTATGAGTCGATTGGTCGTCCTTTACCAGGCCGTCATAACATTGTGATCAGTCGTGATGCAAAGTTGCAGATTGACGGTGTTACCACCGTAACCTCTATTGAGCAAGCATTAGAGTGTGTCGCAAATGAAGCTGAGGTGATGATTATTGGTGGCGGCTCTATCTATCAACATTGCCTACCTTTCGCCAACAAACTGTATTTGACTTACATTGATCTCGAAGTACTCGGAGATACTCAATTTCCTGAGTGGGGCGAGCATTGGACACAAAGCTACAGTGAAACTTATGCCGCGGATGAGAAAAATGCTCATGCGATGGAGTTTGTGGTTTTAGAAAAGTAGATAAGCTGCGTTAATACCAATCGTACTAAGCAAGTGATTGGTATCAGTCAGCTTATTGAGGATCTTTGTTTAGGCTTTAAAGCGCCGCTTGAGTAAAGTAGCGCTTATCTTCCCATCTTAGTAATGTCATATAATTTCCCCATACACAGCCAGTATCGAGCCCGATAACTTGTTGTGCATCGATGCCCATCAGTGCCGCCCAGTGACCAAAAATGGCTTTTTTGGGTAAAGGCTTACGTTGTGTGAGTTCGAACCAAGGCAGTAGCTTACTTTTATCTTCTTGCTCTGGTGGTAATTTACTTGCCATGTCTAAGCGACCGTCATGATAGCAGTAGCGCATTCGAGTAAAGGCATTGATGATAAAACGTAGACGTTGCATTCCTTGCAATGACGGATGCCAAACATCAGGTGAATTACCGTACATTTGCTTTATCAGCGATTGCCAATTGTCTCCACGTAGCTCTGACTCAACCTCAGTGGCGGCAGCTTTGGCTTGAGCGAGATCCCAC
The DNA here is from genome assembly GCF_000467185.1 of Vibrio ezurae NBRC 102218. Classification (GTDB taxonomy): domain Bacteria; phylum Pseudomonadota; class Gammaproteobacteria; order Enterobacterales; family Vibrionaceae; genus Vibrio; species Vibrio ezurae. Next base: position 150,145 of record NZ_BATM01000005.1, on the reverse strand, counting down.
AGAGGATAAATTCCTGCATGACTCATCACAAACTCAGGGTGTTCTGCGAGTATAGGTTGCTGGCGCAGCCAGTGGATGAGTTGGTGACGGTCTTCTGCTTCTAAAATAGGTTGGGTTTTATCTCTAGGTTTAGCATTGTGAATGCCTAAAGAAACGGCAATAAGATGTAAATCATGATTACCCAAAACAACTTTGGCTGAGTTTCCTAAGCCTTTAATAAACCGCAGTGTTTCTAGCGATTTTGGGCCACGAGCTACTAGATCTCCTGCAACCCATAAGGTGTCTTTTTCGGCATTGAAATGAACCTGCTCAAGCAGTAATAGCAGCTCATCCAAGCATCCTTGGATATCGCCAACGAGATAGTTAGACAAGTGGTGGCCTCAAATTAATTAATTATATTAGGGACAGACAAGCTGAATGGGGCTATTTGAGCTCTAAAGCGCTCTCCTTCGGTTGTTTGCATGACATAGTGTCCTTGCATCACTCCTACAGGGGTTTTTAACGCTGTGCTGCTGGTATAGGAATAGTCGTCGTTTGAGGCAATAACGGGTTGCTCTCCAACGACACCATCACCTTCAACGGTAATTTGTTGACCATCACCATCGGTGATTAGCCAATATCGAGAAAGAAGTTGTACAGGGTGTGGGCTTAAGTTTTTAATGGTGATCATGTAAATAAATACATAGTGGTCGCTCTCTGCTTCAGATTGCGCCTCTATGTATTTAGTTTGTACATGACATTTGATACAAGGTTGACTAACGTCCATATTCGGTCTCCTTGCTAAGGTGGTTAAACCTTAGTGATTGTCAGCAAGCCAGTTAGCCATATCGACAAATTGCTTCAGAGTGAGGTTCTCTGGGCGCATGCTTGGATTGATATCTAGCTGTTCCATAACTTCTGCACTAATCAGTGAGCGATAGCAATTACGAATGGTTTTGCGACGCTGGTTAAAGCCATCACGACACACTCTATCAAGCCATTTTAGATCTTTTGCTGGGTACGGTAATACTTCGTATGGCATTAGACGTACTACAGCGGAGTCTACTTTCGGTGGTGGTACAAATGCGGTAGGTGGTACTTCTAGTACTGGCATTACTTTACAGTAGTACTGCGCCATAACCGTTAGACGACCATAGGCTTTAGTGCCGGGGCCTGCGGCTAAGCGATTCACCACTTCTTTTTGCAGCATAAAGTGCATATCTTGGATGTCTTTGTGAAATTCAAACAAATGGAACATCAAAGGGGTCGAAATGTTGTACGGCAAGTTACCAAAAATACGTAACTTATTGTTTGGCTTTACCAATTGGGTAAAGTCAAAACGCATTGCATCACCTTCATGGATAGTCAGCTTCGAGCTTAAATCCGGGTGGTTGCGTAAGCGTTCAGCCAGATCTCTATCTAGCTCAATTACGGTTAACTTATCGACTAATTTACCTACAGGTTCAGTAATTGCGCCCAAACCAGGGCCAATCTCAACCAAGTTTTGGCCTGGTAGTGGGTTAATCGATGAAACGATACCGTCGATAATGTACGGGTCGTTTAGAAAGTTTTGACCAAAACGTTTACGCGCTTTGTGTCCTAAGTGGACATCATTTCTCATTGTTTTTTCTCAACTAATTCAATCGCGTGGGACAGTGCTGTTTGGAAACTTCCTGTATCCGCGTTACCTGTGCCGGCTAAATCCAAGGCAGTGCCATGGTCGACAGAGGTTCTTATAAAGGGTAGACCCAGAGTAATATTAACGGAACTTCCAAAGCCTTTGTATTTTAGCACTGGAAGCACTTGGTCGTGGTACATACCCAAAATCACATCGGCATCTTCTAAATACTTGTGATTAAAAATGGTATCTGCTGGCAGTGGACCGACAATGTCCATGCCTTGTTTTCTTAGCTTGTCTAAGGTGGGAGAAATTGTTTGAATCTCCTCTTGTCCTAAACAGCCATCTTCTCCTGCATGGGGGTTTAAGCCACACACATAAATGCGAGGGTTTGGCAGAGCAAATTTAGTGACCATGTCCTTATGTAGAATTTGCATAATTTGCTCAATTCTTTCTTCAGTGACGGCTTTTGACACGTACGCCAGTGGGATATGTGTTGTCACTAATGCCACTTTTAGCCCTTCTGTTGCCAGCATCATCACCACCATAGGGGTATCTGATTGCTCAGCAAAGAACTCAGTATGCCCACTAAAGGCCACGCCTGCTCGGTTTATCACCCCTTTATGCACAGGACCGGTAACTATAGCGGCAAACTCACCATTCATACAGCCTTGAGCGGCTCTTTCTAGTGTTTTTAGAACATAATGTCCGTTAGCTTCATTGAGCTGACCAATTACAGCAGGTTGTGCCAGTGGAACATGTTCAACGACGATCGTCCCTTGTTGCTGTGGGGTGGGTTCACTGTTGGCATCATAGTCAATAATATCAACATCAATGCCAAGGTGTTGGGCGCGTTGTTGTAGCATCTCTTTATCGGCGCAAACAACCAGCTGATGTGGATAAGAACATTTGGCTAATGAAAGAACAAGATCAGGGCCAATGCCTGCGGGTTCTCCCGCAGTAATAATGATTCGATTACTGTGCATCGTCAGCCTCTTCGCCATCTTGTTTATCAAGTCTTTCAATGAAGGCGCTGGCTCTTAGTTCTTGCATCCAAGCCGATGCTTCTTCATTAAATTTACGATTAAACAGAATTCGGTATGCTTTGTTGGTCATTGCGCTGTCTGTACGATCTTCTTGACGACGATCCAGTACTTCCACAATGTGCCAACCGTGTACGGTCTCAAATGGTTCGCTGATTTGACCGACCGGCAACGTTTCTACTTGATGTTTAAATTCAGGTACATATAAATCAGGTGTTTGATAACCCAGCTCACCATCGTTGGCCGCAGAGCCTGTATCAGCACTGTATTGACGGGCTAACTCACCAAAGGTCGCTTCACCTGATTTGATTTTACGAATGAAGTCGTAAAGCTCACGTTTAGCGCCTTCATCACTTAAAATAACAGACGTTTTAATCAGAATATGACGCGCGTTAACTTCAGTTACGGCAACTGTTTTTAGCCCTTTAACATCATTGATTTTTAAAATGTGGAAACCAATACCACTGCGGAAAGGCCCAATAATCGCTCCTTTTCCTTGAGTGGTGACTTGATCAGCAAAGATTGTTGGCATTTCTTCTTTGTGCATCCAGCCCCAATCGCCACCTTCTAGTGCTTTAGGGCCTTTTGAATAGGTAATTGCAAGTTCAGAGAAATCTTCACCACTTTTCAGTCTTTCTACTAGCTTGTTGGCTTCTTCTTCTACTTCGGATTTAGATTGGTCATCGTTAAAACGCAGTTGAATATGGCTGATATCGTAGTTGACGTCTTTGTTGGTTTCTTTGGCTAACATGCCTGCCAGTGTTTCAACTTCTGCCGGTAAAATGTTGATACGACGACGCACTAATGCATTACGCGCTTCAGAAATGGCGACTTCGGTGCGGATTTGCTCACGAAACTCAGCATAGCTAAGCCCTTTAGCTTTGACGCTCGCCAGTAGCTGCGCTTGGCTTTGGTTGTTCTGAGCGGCAATGCTTTGAATGGCTTGTTCAAGACGATTGTCGTCAATACGCACACCAATACGTTTTGCTTCTTGTGATTGCAGTTTATCCATAATCAACTTATCAATGACTTGTTCCTTGAGAACATCAGTTCCAGGAAGCGCTTGTTTGTTGTCATGGACGTTGAGCTTAACGGTTTTCATCGCACTATCGATATCGCTTTGTAATATCACGCCATCGTTAACGATTACAACTACTCGGTCTAATTCAACTGGTGCCGCTAACGTCATAGCAGGTATCAGTATCAGGATCATCGAAGCAATGAGTCGTTTAAACATATTCATTAGTTTTCCAATACATCTTTATGATCACCGGTGTATTCCAGCGATATTTTAGTTATTCAAATAGAAAGGACGACCGTAACCTAGAGCGTTACCTCCGTCACCAAAATCTGTGCCAAAGTTAGTGCCAAATCCAATAATGCCGACATTGAAGCTGATATTCTCTTCATATTCAGGCCCTGGAGTATGGATTCCCACGTTATCCCAAGAGCGCAATTGGTCAGTGTAGGTAATCCCCACATACCAACAATCCGAGGTATAAGTCACCCTAGCTAGGGCTTCGAGCATGATATTTTCGGTGGTATCGTAAAAGTACTGGCCATTCACGTTCCAGTTTTTACTGATTTTATAGCCACCTAATAAGCCAGCCTGGGAGATACCATCTGTAGTGATGTTATCTAGATTGATAGAGTTGCCTACCGTCTTATCTAAATAACTACGAGTCACATAACGATAGTTAGCTTGAACGTATCCAGCTCCTTGTCGGTATTCAATGGTGCTATTGGCCAGTTGTATCTCTTCAGCACTAATATCATATTGCAATCCACCATGATAGAAGAGGTAGTCATTGAAGTTGAAATCACTTTCAATAGCCCAAGCCGAGTAATTCGAATCGGTAGGGTCAGTGTCATTGGTATTGCTATTTATGTAATAGATCTGACCAAAGGAGAGGTTCATTCTCTCTTTGTAGTTAGAGTCGTAGAAACGTGTTGTTGCGCCATAGCTCACTTGGTTTGCGGCGGCTATTTTGTCAACACCGCTGTATTTACGGGTTCTAAATAGACCATAGTAGTCAGTTTGCAATAGCGTTGTATCGTAATCGTAGATGTTACTTTGGTCTTCATACGGTACGTACAAGTATTGTACTTTTGGCTCAAGAGTTTGCGTGTAACCATCTAAGAAAGTGGTATCTCTTTCCAGGAACAAGGTCCCCGTACTACGAAATTCGGGAATGGTTCGCACCACTTCTGAGTCTAAATTTTTCTTATCAGTAACGTCATCTAGGTCTTGATGATAGTAAGTGCCTAGTAGGCGACCTTCACTTTCCCAGCTACCCCAAGTGGTATTCAGCGGAATAGTGACACCGGGCTCAATATGAACACGAGTCGCATCTTTAGGTTTTACTTTACGCGCATCATCGGTAGAGAACTGGGTCACGTGGCTGATGACATCAAAATCTAGATTAGGCATCAACTGAGGATAAAAGTAATGCGCACTTAACTGCGGCAGCATTCGATACGGAAGATTGGTCGTTGTTGATAACAACTGAAAATCACGGACTAATAGACTGGTATCCCAGTGCTCATTACGGTAGGAGACCTTTCCTTGTTGCAGAAGTTGCCCGTCTTCTCGCTCACCAATATCAGAAGAGATATCTCTGAAGAAATAGATATCACTGACTTTGGCGTAGTCGACTTCTACTTTCCAGTTTCTATCAAAGACACCATAGTGGGTGTAGCCGACACCCCAACGGTCACCTAGCTCTGGATATTTTTGATCGTTGGCTAAGTACTGCGCTTCTATCTGCCCGCGACCCCAAGTATTGAGGTATCTAAATTGAGCATCCGTTTGCAATCCACGTTCAGACATATATTTGAACGTAGTTTCTAAGTCATAGTTAGGTGCTAGGTTCCAATAGATAGGAACTTCTAACTCGGCACCGTCACTGGTGCCATAAGCTACGGTCGGGTAAAGAAAGCCGGTTTTACGAGTATCTCCAATCGGTACGGTTAACCATGGCAGGTAAAAAACAGGAACCTGCTGGATTTCAAAACGCGGATTGTAAAGAGTCGCTTCTTCAGCTTCTTGATCGATTTCTATTGATGATGAAACCAAGCGCCATGAATTGTCGTCTTCTGGACAGGAGGTAATTGAGCCATCTTTCAACTCATAGTACAGCTTACCTTCGGCACGAATCACTTTAGCGTCACCCCGTCCGCTTTGACACAACAGTTGATAGTTGGCCATTTCAAGCGTGGTGACATCGGTATCAAGGTTCGTGGTAGCGGTATCTGAAACGGTCTGGATTTGACCGTTGGTCATCTTCACATTGCCTTTTGCAACAATGGTGTTCTGGTCTTGATAGAGCGTCACGCTGTCGGCATTGACACGCTTAGTACCTTGAGTCACCTCAACATTGCCACGATAGGTGGCTTCTTTGCCATTGATGCCATCAAGAGAATCGGCTTCAACATTAGTTGGTTGTGAGTTGGCTTGTTCTGCATCATCAGGAGGTAAGCACTGTGACGTCAGATCAAAGGTTTGGTCTTTGGCTGCAGAAAGCAGTGCGGTCAACTCAGCGGCAGGAGCACTGTCTTGCTCAGTCGTTGAATTGTCTGTGGAGTCATTCTGAGAGTCATTGAGATCAACATTTGCAACCGATCCTTGATCTTCAGGGGAGTTCTCCTGCACACTAGTTTCCGCCTGCGCATTTGTAACCAACAATGCAGCGGTTATAGAAAGAGCTAGCCAGGTGCGGGGAAATTTTGACATCGAATAGAAACTTCCTTGATGATGAATAAGTCCGTAGACTGTAGTTGACCGTTTACTCGGCAGAATGTTCCTTATGATAATAGAATTTGGAGCATCAGGCACTAAAAGAGCACATTACTCTATAAAAATTAGTAGATTGAGAAAAAGCATGCATTTTTTTGGCAAAATTTTAGGCGTATTTTTTGGTTTTTGGTTCGGTGGCCCCTTTGGTGCGTTACTTGGGCTGTATATTGGACATAGATTTGATCGAGCAAAAGCGATTAGTCAAGCTCGTCAAAGTGGCTTTGGTGGATTCCAAAGAGGCGCAAATCCAGCGCAACAAGCGGAGTTCTTCCAAGCTGCGTTTTCGGTGATGGGGCATGTTGCTAAGGCAAAAGGTCAAGTTACCGAGCAAGAAATTCAACTTGCAAGCATCATGATGCAACGTATGAACTTGGATGAAAACCAAAGACGAACCGCTCAAGAGGCATTTCGTCAAGGTAAGTCGGCTTCGTTCCCGTTGCGTGATGTGTTAAATCGAGTACGCGAAATTAGCCGTGGCAGACATGATCTAACGCAGTTCTTCCTTGAACTACAAATTTCAGCCGCTTTCGCCGATGGTAGTTTGCACCCTAAAGAGCGCGATGTGTTACACATTGTTGCCGAGGTGCTTGGCTTTAGCGCAGCTCAATTAGAGCGCCGTCTAAAAATGCAAGAAGCGGCGTATCGTTTCCAGCAAAGCGGTGGCTTTGGTGGTCAGCATTCTGGTGGTGGTTATCAGCAGCAAGCGACCACGCAAGACCAATTGGCTGCGGCATATGAGATCCTTGGTGTCGAAGCCTCGGCTGAAGCAAAAGAGATTAAACGAGCTTATCGCAAGCTGATGAATGAACATCACCCAGACAAACTTTCAGCGAAAGGCTTGCCGCCTGAGATGCTGGAAGTGGCAAAAGAAAAAGCACAAGAGATTCAACACGCCTATGATGTAGTTAAGAAAGAGAGAAACTTTAAATAGGTAAATTGATGACATTGAGTCATAGCGACGTCTTACACTATTGGTTTACAGAGTTGGAACCACAAGATTGGTTCCGCTCCAATCCAGATGTTGATCTGCAGATCAAACAGCGTTTTATGTCGCTCCATCAGCAAGCCGTGCAATGTGAGCTTGCTGATTGGCGCGGCTCTGCTAGTGGGCGTTTAGCGGAGATTATTGTACTCGATCAGTTTTCGCGCAATTTATTCCGACAATCACCGCTCGCTTTTGCTAATGATTCGTTGGCGTTAGCCTTGGCGCAAGAAGCGGTTTCTCTTGGCGTTGATAAAACACTGCCTTTGTCGCAAAGAAGCTTTCTGTACATGCCGTACATGCATAGTGAGTCTTTACTTATTCATCAGCATGGATTGCAGTTATTTACTCAAAGTGATCTTAAAAATAACCGTGAATTTCACCTGCAACACACGGCTATTTTACAGCGCTTTGGCCGATATCCTCATCGTAATCACGCCTTAGGCCGAGTCAGCACCCCTGAAGAGGTGACTTTCCTTTCCCAGCCCGGCTCTAGCTTCTAGTTTCTATTTAGCGGTCTCATTTAACTGCCAGTCGTAGTCGTAAGTGATTTTGCCATTAAAAGTGGCAAGATTATCTGCGGTGGCTAAGTCATCGTGGTATTGCGCAATGTGCTGCAGAACGCCTTTTTTGCCGCCAAAGTCCACAGCAAACCAATCGTAAATCGAGGAGAGTTGTAGTGCTCCGTTACTGACTTTTACCCCTTTATCGCTATTAATAAACACTTTGGCGCTTTGTGTCAGTAGTTGCTCAGTATTTTGCGCTGTAAAGGCTTGAGGTTGCAGGTTAGGGCAACCTAAACTGGCACAGTTGACGGCGTAGTGAGTGCGAGGGTCGTTCCAGATAGGGCGTAAAATGCGATGTTCGATATCATTTAACGTTAAAGATTTTCCTGTGACGCTAATCAGTTTGTCATCCCATGGCCCAAAGCTAAATAAACTGCCCAATTTGGTGATGGATTTAACGGGGTAATTATCCAGAATGAGCTGTACGGTTAAGCTATTGTACAAATTAACCCAGTACGCATATTGCTCAGCTTTGGAGTATTGGCGTGGGTCAATACTCGCCAGTGATGAGAGATAGGTTTTTAGACGTTGTTTGTCAGCCTTGGTAACAGATGCGTAGCGAAATAGTGTTAAGTCCCCTTGGGTAACAAGATAAGTATCTAGAATAGATTGCCACTGGCTATGATCAATGCTTTGCTGGCTTTGGCTATGCACATCCCAATATGACCAAAGCTCAGACTTGGGCGCGGCGAAACTGTTGTAGGAAAACAGTACAAGAATCAGAATCCATACCTTTGACATATCTCTCTCCATCTCGATTGCAAAGAAAAACCCAATAAAAAAGGCCTTGTATTAACAAGACCTTTTAAGCATAGATTCTATTTCAGCGAATAATGATTAACGCATAAATGCAGGGATATTCTGCTCATATTCTGCAATTTTGTCTGCATGTTGCAGAGTTAGGCCAATGTTATCTAAACCATTTAGTAGGCAGTGACGACGAAACTCATCAATTTCGAAGCTGTATTGCTTACCATTTGCTGTCACTAACATTGCTTCTAAATCAACGGTGACTTCAGCCCCTTCATTGGCTTCTACAAAAGTGAAAATCTCATCCACTTCCGCTTCGGTCAAACGTACTGGAACCATTTGGTTGTTGATAGAGTTGCCGTAGAAAATATCTGCAAAGCTTGGCGCTATCATGACTTGAATGCCGTAATCAGCCAGTGCCCATGGGGCGTGCTCACGAGAAGAACCACAACCGAAGTTTTCACGGGCAAGCAAGATGCTCGCACCCTGGTAGCGTGCTTCGTTCATGACAAACTCAGGGTTAGCTTGCTGACCTGCATCATCAAGAAAACGCCAGTCATGGAACAAGTGCTGACCAAATCCAGTGCGGGTTACCTTTTGTAGAAACTGCTTTGGAATGATGGCATCGGTATCGACGTTGGCAGCGTCAAGAGGGACAACTAAGCCCGTATGTTGTTTAAAACCTGACATGTTATTTCCCCTTACTGCTGCTCAAAAGTGCGGATATCAACAAAATGGCCAGCGATAGCGGCCGCTGCCGCCATTGCTGGGCTAACTAAGTGTGTACGGCCTTCACGACCCTGACGACCTTCAAAGTTACGGTTACTGGTAGAAGCGCATCGCTCTTGTGGACCAAGGCGGTCATTGTTCATTGCCAAACACATAGAACAGCCCGGTAGGCGCCATTCAAAGCCTGCTGCAATAAAGATCTTATCTAGCCCTTCCGCTTCTGCTTGCGCTTTTACTTGCTCAGAACCAGGAACGATAAGTGCTTGTACGTGCTCAGCGACTTTACGACCTTCGGCAACTTTCGCCGCCGCGCGCATATCTTCGATACGAGAGTTAGTACAAGAGCCAACAAACACTTTATCGACAGGGTATTCAGACAGAGATTTACCGGCTTCTAGCCCCATGTAAGCTAAGGCTTTTTCCGCAGATGCTTTTTCTACAGGGTCAGCAAAGCTGGTTGGGTTAGGGATTGGCGTATCCACTGAAATTACCTGACCTGGGTTAGTACCCCAAGTGACTTGAGGTTTGATATCAGCAGCTTCTAGGGTAACGACAGCGTCAAATTCAGCGTCAGCATCCGATTTCAAGCTTGACCAGTATTCAACCGCGTCATCCCAATCTTTGCCTGTTGGAGCAAATTTACGGCCTTTGATGTAATCAAAGGTGGTTTGGTCTGGAGCAACCAATCCTGCTTTTGCGCCAAGCTCGATAGCCATGTTACATACGGTCATACGCCCTTCCATAGAAAGGTCGGTAATCGCTTCACCACAGAACTCAACCACGTAGCCCGTACCGCCAGCTGCCGTCGTTTTACCGATGATCGCCAGTACGATATCTTTTGCGGTAATGCCGTGTGCAACCTTGCCCTTAACTTCAATCTTCATAGTTTTTGCACGAGACTGTTTTAGGGTTTGAGTTGCCAACACATGCTCAACTTCAGAGGTACCAATACCAAAGGCAATAGAACCAAATGCGCCGTGAGTAGCGGTATGTGAGTCACCACACACAATGGTCATGCCCGGTAGGGTGATACCAAGCTCTGGGCCCATAACATGCACAATACCTTGATATTTATGGTTTAAGTCATAAAGACGAACCCCAAATTCACCACAGTTTTTCGACAAGGTTTCCATTTGGATGCGCGCCATTTCACCAGAGGCATTAATGTCTTTGGTGGTTGTAGAGACGTTGTGATCCATGGTAGCGAAGGTTTTGCTGGTTTGACGTACACGACGACCTTTTTCACGCAGACCATCAAACGCTTGTGGTGAGGTCACTTCGTGCACCAAGTGTCTGTCGATGTACAAGATAGGGTTTTCGCCTTCAGCTTCTACCGCAATATGTGCATCATAGATTTTTTGATATAAAGTTTTAGCCATTGTTACTTCCTTTTTCCTTGGCAATTTTCTTGCCAAGGAAACTCATCTATTGGTTAAGAGTTCAAAACATACTCAGCAATTTTATCGCCCATCTCAGAGGTGCTTAGAGCGGGTTTGTCACCGGCAAGGTCGGCCGTAAGCTCGCCTGCGGCTAATGCTTTCGAGACAGCATTTTCAATATCTTTAGCCGCATCTTCTTCGCCTAGGCTGTAACGCAACATTAGTGCCGCCGATAGAATTTGCGCGACTGGGTTGGCGATGTTTTTGCCAGCAATATCAGGTGCACTGCCGCCAGCAGGTTCGTATAAACCAAAGTTGCTTGCGTTTAAGCTTGCAGAAGGAAGCATGCCCATAGAGCCTGTGATCATGGCACATTCATCAGAGATGATATCGCCAAAGATGTTTGAACATAGCATGATGTCAAACTGCGACGGGTCTTTGATAAGCTGCATAGTCGCGTTGTCGATGTACATATGCTTAAGCTCAACGTCAGGGTATTCCTGAGCCACTTCTTCCACCACTTCACGCCAAAGAATAGAGCTTTGTAGAACGTTCGCTTTATCGATGGAGTAGACATTTTTGTCACGTAGACGAGCCGATTCAAAGGCGATACGCGCAATACGCTCAATCTCGTAGCGGTGGTAAACCTCGGTATCAAACGCTTTTTCATTTGCGCCTTCACCTTCACGACCCTTTGGTTGACCAAAGTAGATGCCACCAGTCAGTTCTCGGACTACGACAATGTCGAAGCCACGATCAGAGATATCAGCGCGTAATGGAGAGAAGCTTTCTAAACCCTTATGGATTTGAGCTGGACGAAGGTTACAGAACAACTGAAAGTGCTTACGTAAAGGAAGTAGTGCACCACGCTCAGGTTGATCGTTTGGTGGTAGATTTTCCCACTTAGGACCACCCACAGAGCCAAATAAGATAGCATCAGCGGCTTCACAACCATTGAGTGTAGATTCAGGCAATGGTGAACCATGGTTATCAATGGCAATACCACCTACATCAAACTCATTTCGTTCAAATTTAAGTGAATGCTTACTTTCAATTGCATTCAATACTTTATGAGCCTGTTGCATTACTTCTGGGCCAATACCGTCACCTGGTAGTACGGCAATCTTATAAGATTTATCTGCCATGAAATGGTCTTCCTTTCATTAATATGTTGGTTGCCTGCCGATGCGTTTTACGCAAAGGCAGGTGATAGAATTTAAACAGTTGCTGTGTGTTTCTTTTGCTTTATTTCTTCAATTTGGTCAGCACGATGGATGCTGTTGATAACATGCAGTAGTGCCTGTCCTGAAGCTTCAACAATATCAGTTGCAAGGCCAGTACCATGATATTTACGACCTTTATAGTTGGCAATAATATCAGCTTGACCTAGACCATCTTCACCTTCGCCTTTAGCGGTTAGATGGAATTTATCTAGCACAATATCGTAGCCCGTTAGACGATAAATACACTGATACAGAGCATCAACAGGGCCATTACCTACAGCCGCTTCGCATTTTTCTTCATCGCCACATTGCAATTTAATGCTGGTGGTCGCCATGATGCTACCGGATTGCACACTCAAGTAGTTCAACTTGAAATAATCATCTTCATCTCGCAAATTCGCGAAGTGCATCAATGCTTCTAGATCGTAATCGAAGACTTGTCCTTTATTATCCGCTAATTTCAAGAAATCTGCGTATAGCGTATCTAGGTTATACTCTTCTTCTTTATACCCCATGCTGTCCATATGGCTTTTTACTGCCGCACGGCCTGAACGGCTAGTTAGGTTAAGTGCTTGATTTTTTAGACCTATAGATTCAGGTGTCATGATTTCATAGGTGTTTTTGTTTTTCAGCATGCCATCTTGGTGAATGCCTGATGAGTGGCTAAAGGCATTGGCACCGACAATGGCTTTATTGGCTTGGATTGGCATATTACAAAGCTGGGAGACCAATTTACTTGTGCGATGAATTTCATCGTGTTTGAAATTAGTCTGTACACCCAAGAAGGATTCGCGAGTTTTGATGATCATAGCGATTTCTTCTAGTGAACAGTTACCTGCACGTTCACCAATGCCGTTGATCGTGCCTTCAACCTGACGAGCACCAGCTTGTACTGCTGCAATAGAGTTTGCCACTGACATTCCTAGATCGTCATGACAGTGAACTGAAATAATCGCTTTATCAATGTTTGGAACACGATTGAATAGGGTTTCAATAATGCCACCAAATTCGTTTGGAATGGTATAGCCAACGGTATCAGGGATGTTAATGGTATTTGCACCCGCATTAATGGCGGCTTCTACCATACGGCATAGATTATCGATTGGCGTACGTCCTGCATCTTCACACGAAAATTCGACGTCATCGGTGTATTTTCTCGCGTGCTTAACTGCATTTACACCCATTTCAATCACATCATCGTAGCTACGACGAAGCTTGTCTTGCACGTGTACGGTAGATGTTGAGATAAAGGTGTGAATTCGAAATTGTTCAGCGACTTTTAATGCTTCTGCTGCGGCATCGATATCTTTAGCCACTGCGCGTGATAGTGCACAGATACGACTGTTTTTAATGTGCTTGGCAATGGTTTGTACGGACTCAAAATCACCCGGTGAGGAAATAGGGAAGCCAGCTTCAATAACGTCTACGCCCAATCGTTCAAGAGCATAGGCGATTTGCAGTTTCTCTTTGACGGTTAGGCTTGCAGAAAGTGCCTGTTCGCCATCGCGTAGTGTGGTATCAAAGATAATGACTTGATCGCTCATATTGACTTCCTTTTCCTACTTTATCGTTAAATTTATATACAAAAAAACCCGCATTTAAGTTGCGGGTTTTATTTATCTTGGTGGTGTTTTTCGCCCACTAGCAACCCGCGTGTCTATGTCACGATCAGGAGGAGGAGCAGAGAGGTTGTAACACGGAAATTCATTAAAAAAAACAATCCACCAAAGAAGTTAATAAATTAATACCGCGATTGACTATAACCGTCAAGAGGAAAGTCGAAAAAATATTCAACTAGGAGTGTTTAAGTTAGTGATATGTTAAAACTAAATGCATATAAGGTGTTGATATTTATGGGTTTCTATTGTGTTATGCAACTATTTTTTTATTTTCTACCATTCAAGCTACTTGTTTACTCTGCACATTATTGTGCAGTGAACTTGTGTGAAACGAGTTGCTTTTAATGGTTCTGCTTATGTTTGTCGTTGTTACACGCCAAAGAGCAAAGAGTCTTGAGTCGATAAATGAAAGACCAAGAAAACTTGGCACTGATTCGGTACTATTATTGAAACAAAAGATGCTTTTAAACTTATAATGCTTTCTCTGAACTGAGTGCATCAGTCTAATTTACATTTATGTAAGCGATATACTCACATAACCTCAAGCTCTCCTCACTTTTAGATGATGGAATAAACTGGCTAGAAACTAGGATTCTAATTCATGAAACTTACTCGAAAGTTGCTCTTTTTCCCCGCTGTTATTGTCGGGATTATTATTTTAATTGTGGCAATAGAGCTTCGTCCTGATGTACCGACCAAGCCTGCTGGAGATAGGGTAAAGCCAGTTAAGGTGATGACTATGAAATTGACGCCTATGGCACCTGAAGCGATTGGCTTTGGACAAGCGTCAGCAAAGTTTGAATGGAAGGCTATCGCGGAAGTCTCAGGAAAAGTGGTTTACCGCAATCCCAACTTAGAGCGAGGCCGAGTATTAGCTGCGGGAACAGAAGTGTTAAGGATTGATCCGCTGGATTATGAATTGAAATTGGTACAAGCCAAAGCCGATCTCAGCTCCAGTGAAACTCAGTTGAAGAAATTAGCAATAGAGTATAGCAACAGTAAAAGTACCCTAGCGATCGAGAAGAATCGTCTAGCGCTGTCAGAAGTCGAACTAAAACGTCTTCAAGACCTAAGAAGTAAAAGAGTGGCTTCTCAATCAGATGTTGATACTCAGCAGCAGGCATACCTAGCACAACGAAAACTTGTGCAAGACAGTGAAAATAAAGTAACGCTTTATCCTGATGAAAGAAAAGTAGCGCAAGCTTTGATTGAAGTGAACAAAGCAAAAGTGAAAGAAGCGGAGCGTGCATTAGATAAAACCCACATTGTTCTTCCGCGTGACTTACGTATTTCTTCCGTTGATATTGAGCTTAATCAAGTGGTTAATTTGCAACAGGAGATGCTGACAGCGCAAGGACTGGATGTAATGGAAGTTGAGGCGCAAATCTCGATTCATGACATGCAATTACTGACTCAGAGTTTAGCGACTCCTAACGACACGATGACTCATTCAAGTTTATCGGACTTGTCACGTCTACGTGCTTTTGTCAGTGTATCTAGTGGCAGTTTTAACGCAGTGTGGCCGGCGAAGGTGACACGAGTGAGTGATTCTGTGGATCCTACACATGCCACAATGGGGGTGATTTTAGAGGTCGAACGAAGTGCAGACAAAGCGATGTCTAAGCCTATCTCAGCGATGGTCAGTGGCATGTTGTTACGTGCTACGATAAAAGGAGTGAAGTCACCTGAGTGGGTCATTCCTGAGGTCGCGCTACACGGTAATAAAGTGTATCTGTTTGATGAGGGGCAGTTGAAGATCTTGCCCGTTTCTGTGAAATATCGCCGCGATCAACAAGTGGTGGTTGAAGGAGACTTTAAAGCTGATGATCGTTTGATCTTAAATGATCTTTTGCCTGCAATCTCAGGGATGCAACTGAAGTTAGAAAACGTGACGGTTGATGCTAAGCCTGCGGAGGACGCCGCGTGATCCGATTTTTTGCAAGGCATCCGACGGCTGCTAATCTATTGATGCTACTGATTTTCTTAGTCGGTATGCTGTCTTTGCCAACCATTAAGCGAGAAACGTTTCCTGAGTTCTCGCCCCCTTATATCATTGCCTCGATTGCTTATCCCGGCGCTTCACCGTTAGAGGTTGAAGAGAGCTTATGTGTACGTATGGAAGACGCTGTTGATGGTTTATCAAACATAGAAGAGACGACTTGTGATGCTTTAGAGGGCAGTGCAAGTTTAGTTTTAAAGCTGAATAGCTCTGCAGATATTGGCCGCATGCTGGTGGATGTACAAACACAGATCAATGCCATTAATGACTTTCCTGATGAGATTGAGTCACCTGTTGTACGAGAACTGGATTGGAATGAACCTGTCGTTGATGTTGCCATCACCGCAGATATGAGCTGGCCAGATCTCAAGGCATACGCTGAGAAACTAAAGCGTATTATGAAGCTCGACTATGGTGTTTCATTGGTGGATGTATCCGGTTTTTCCGATCATGAATATCGAATAGAGCTAAACACTTACGCCATGCGTCAGTTAGGACTAAATGTCAGTGATATTGCCACTCAGATTGGCAAGCAGAATGTGAAATTGCCCAGTGGTAATATCGAAACGCCACAAAAAAACTTTTTAATTCGCTTTGATGAACGACAAGTCACTCCTGAACAACTGCAAAATATTGTGGTGGGTTCTGGTCCAAATGGTGCAACGGTAAGGTTGCGTGATATTGCCAAAATTACCGATCGTTTTGAGCTGGATGAGCAAAAGGTTTTATTTGATGGCCAGCCGTCTGCCATTTTAAAAGTGAGTAAAAATAAAGAAGATGACGCGTTAAGAATTAAAGACGACGTGGTGCGCTTTGTTGAAGCGCAGCGCGCTGTTGCCCCCCAAGGTGTCACTATTAGCATGACCAATGATCTTTCATCGGTGTTGTGGGATCGACTCACAATGATGGTGCGAAATGGCTGGCAAGGTATTGCATTGGTTTTCGTGACCATGTGGCTGTTCTTTAGTTTGCGATATTCCTTTTGGGTGGCTGCTGGCTTGCCAGTGGCCTTCCTTGGTGGCTTATTTATGATGGCGAACCTAGGCATTTCTATCAACATTATGTCTTTGGTTGGGCTATTGATGGCCATCGGTATCATGATGGATGATGCCATTGTGATTGCTGAATCCATTGCCGCCCACTTGGATAAAGGGGAGAGCATTGATGATGCGGTGCTTTTAGGGGTGAAAAAAGTGCTACCGGGGGTGGTTTCTTCATTCCTCACTACCGTGTGTATCTTTGGTAGTTTGCTGTTTTTGGATGGGGAAATGGGCGCAGTATTAAAAGCGGTGCCTCAGGTGCTTATTTTAGTGCTGAGTTTGAGTTTGATTGAAGCGTTCTTAATTTTACCCCATCACTTAGCTCATTCATTGCACCAAGCGAAAAAAGAGCGTCCTGATCTTCGTTTTAAAACGGCATTCTTAGCCAAGTTTGATCAGTTTAGAAATGGCACCTTAGTTCGCGCGGTCGATAAAGCCGTACAGTATCGTTATTTGTTTATGGGTTCCGTTATTGCGGCATTGCTCATTTCGATTTCTTTGCTTGCAGGGGGCTTTTTAAAATTTGTACCTTTCCCTGATTTAGATGGGGACATTGCGGAAGCGCGAATTATTTTGCCTCCAGGTTCAACCTTGAGCCAGACTGAAGTAGTTGTTGATCGTTTAGTGCATTCGGCCCAGAAACTGGATAAAGAGTGGACGGAGAAAGTGGAGCATGGTGTGCCACTTATTCAACACATTACGACCAGTTTTAACAGCAATGCTGATGCTGACGAATCAGGGCCACATATTGCGACGGTACGTTTGGATTTATTGGGTGCAGAAGAGCGAAATACAGTGCTCGATGAGTTTATTGATGCGTGGCGCAGCGATGTGGGTGAATTAGCTACGCCAATATCGTTAGTGTATAAGCAACCCACGATGGGGCCAGGCGGGCGTGCTATTGAGATTCGTCTGCAACACGATAACTTAGAGTCACTCAAAGCGGCGTCGAATGAGATGCAGTCGTATCTCAATGAATTTGATGGTGTACATGGCGTGCTGGATGATATGCGCATGGGTAAGGAAGAGGTGCTGGTTAAACTGCGTCCCGGTGCAGAAAGCTATGGCGTGAATGGACAAATGATTGCCAGCCAATTGCGCGCCGCCTTTTATGGTCAAACCGCCGATGAGATTCAGATTGGCGTCGAAAACATTAAGATAGAAGTTCGTCTAGATAAAGAAGAGGCAGGTAATTTAGAGCATTTAGCCAACTTCCCTATCATCATGCCAAGTGGTGCTCAGATCCCGCTAGGCACTATTGCCAGTTTTGATTTTCAGCGCAGTTATGTGCGTATTCAACGCATCAATGGCATGAGAACGGTCGCGGTATTCAGTGATTTAGATACATCTAAAGCCAGTTCTGGTGAAATTATCAGTACCTTTAAAACTCAAGAACTGCCAAAACTACAGCAAAAGTATCCGGGCATTCGTGTTGATTTCGATGGGGAGTCTAAGGATACCGACAAGACCAGTTCTTCTATGGGGAAAGGGTTCCTAGTTGGCTTATTTGGTGTGTTTGCCATTTTGAGTTATCAGTTCCGTAGCTATCTTGAACCTTTCGTGGTGATGCTGGCGATACCATTGGCTTTGATTGGTGTTATCTGGGGGCATTTCTTGCTTGGGCATAATATGAGTATGCCAAGCATTATGGGGTTTGTTTCTTTAGCCGGTATTGTGGTGAACGACTCGATTTTATTAGTGCAATATATACGTTTTCATATTGATGAAGGTGATGATGTTCGTGATGCTGTAGTGAAGGCCAGTAGAGAGCGTTTTCGTGCGGTCTTTATTACTTCTATGACGACCGCAGCGGGCTTGTTGCCACTACTATTAGAGACCAGTTTACAAGCTCAGGTTATTCAACCATTAGTCATCTCAATTGTATTTGGTATCTTTACTTCGACGATATTGGTGCTATTTATGGTTCCATGTGCTTACACAATTTTGGCGGATTTTGGCAAGATTAAAAAGCATGAACAGATAGATATTTAATTATAAATTAGTGACTTACAAGCAATAAGAAAAATGGACTGAAAATGTAATTTCAAAGCAAGAAAAACGTCACCTTTTTGTCACTTAACTTCCTTAGCTTAGGTATTAACTAAATTAAGGAAGTTAAGGCAGGGACATGAGTATCTTTGATTTTGATCGTCAAGATGTACAACACATAAACCCTATTGTTCGTTTCGATTTAACGTTTTCGCTGCTTTGTATGGAACACAAATACGCGGATCGAGTTAGCCAAATTAGCAGAGCCATCTCTCACTCGGGTGATGGTCATCTGTATGTGTTACTGGCTTTCATTGCTTACGTTGTCGATTCCGCGACGGGAAGTTTGTTTTTGGCTTGTGGGCTATTAGCATTCGCCATTGAATTGCCAATCTATTGGCTAGTCAAAAATGGTTTTCGTCGCCGTCGTCCTCATGAATTATCCCCCCGTTTTATCAATTATATAGAACCTTCTGATAAGTACAGTTTACCGTCAGGTCATACTGCTGCGGCCACTATCATGGCAATTAATATCTCTTTCTTTTTCCCAAGCTTAGCGATTATTGCCGTGGTTTGGGCAAGCCTTATCGCACTTTCGAGAATTCTTCTTGGCGTGCACTTTTTTAGTGACATTGTTGCTGGGGTGATACTTGGAATTGCCAGTTCGTCTCTTGCTATGGCAATTATGGGGATTTGATATGAAAATATTATATGGCGTGCAAGGTACGGGTAATGGGCATATTGCTCGCGCTCGTGCGATGGCGGAAGCATTCAAAAACCGTGATGGCATTCAAGTTGACTTCGTCTTTTCTGGAAGAGAAAAAGAAAAGTACTTCTCCATGGAAGCATTTAATGGTTATCGCGCCTTTTCTGGACTTACTTTTAATTCCAATAGTGGCAAGGTGGATTACCTAAAAACCGCCACCAACAATAATTTGGTTGAGTTACTGCAAGACATTAATACATTGGATGTAAAGAGTTATGATTTGGTCTTAAATGACTTTGAGCCAATTAGCGCATGGGCGGCCAAAAGGCACAAAGTGCCTTGTATTGGTATTAGTCATCAAAATGCATTTCGCTATCAAGTACCTAAAAAAGGCTATGGTTTAATGGATAAAACCATTATTCATCATTTCGCACCTTCTGATTTTCAGTTGGGGTTGCACTGGTATCATTTCGATCAGCCTATTTTGCCGCCTATAGTACACAGTGGTGGGGCACATCATGGGGTTGAATCTAGCAGTGCGGGACAGGATTTTATCTTAGTCTATCTACCTTTCGAAAATTTGAAGCAAGTGGCAGAGTTGCTGCAGCGATTATCCGATTACACATTCTGTTGTTATCACCCTGATATTAAAGAAGAGTATGACTTAGATAATGTGCAATTTCGTCCTCTATCCTTTACTCATTTTCAACGAGATCTGGTGCGTTGTCAGGGGGTAATTGCTAACGGTGGATTTGAGCTACCTTCTGAGGCTCTTTCTTTAGGAAAGAAGCTGTTGCTAAAGCCCTTGAGCGGGCAATTTGAGCAACAAAGTAATGTGGCGACGTTAGAGTACCTTGGTTTAGGTAGTGCGATGTTTGTGCTTGAGCCAAGTATTATCCGTAAATGGTTGGAGGAGGAAAAACCCGATCCGATTCATTACCCTGATGTCGCGGGAGCAATATCAGATTGGGTATTAGAAGGTGATTGGGATCAGCAAACGCAGTTGAGCCAAAACCTATGGAAACAAGTCAGTTTTCCTAGTCATATAACGCATCTACTCGATTGATTTTTCGCTAAATTCCCGCCTGAAATTGGCTGGGTCAATGATTCAGCCTTATCTCTATAAGGGGTTTTAGGCGCTCAAATACTGTATTTGTAGGACAAATATGATCGTTTTTTTATCAAAAGAAATGTTTTTTATTTTTTTATATTTACTCTAAGTTATTGTTTTATAGTAACAACATGTCTGGATAGCTAAAATCTACTCATTCTTTGTCAATTTGCTTGTTCTATAGTGATGATATGAAACATATTAGTTTTATTGATTATTCATCCTATTAATAGTTGTCGGTTCTTGGAAGGCTTATCTCGTTTAACAATACGAGATAGCAACAAGGATTGATTTACCATTACAGTCATAATAGAGAGAAGAACGGATGTTGGCGAGCAGCAGTGCACATGATTGGCAGCAATCAGAAGATTCCAAGAACTCCACTTTACGTGGCGTTGATTTAAATTTACTTATTGTCTTCGATGCCGTTATGCAAGAGCAAAATATTACTCGAGCAGCGCGAAATTTGAATATGTCGCAACCCGCAGTGAGTAACGCCGTTGCCCGTCTAAAGGTGATGTTTAAAGATGATTTATTCATGCGTAAGGGGCGAGGTATTTCTCCGACTTTACGTGCTCGTCAACTTTCAACGCCTGTACGTCAAGCGTTGCAATTAGTGAGAAATGAACTGCCTGGCACGTCGTTTGATCCTGAAACATCTAGCCGTACATTTTCTATCGCTATCGGCACTCCAAATGATGTTCGCTTTGCTCCAGAACTTATCAAAAATACCGCAAAGAAAGCACCGAGTGTAAAACTGAACTTGGACTCTTTAGGTGGTGCGTCACTGCAAGAAAAACTGATACAGCAAGAGATTGATTACATTATCGGTTATACCTATTTCGACAATGCTGACTTTGTGAGCAGTGAGATATTTAGCGATGAGCTAGTGGTTATCTGTGCTAAAGACCATCCCCGCCTTAGTCACTCTGAAAAGATATCCATGGAACAACTGTTGTATGAGCAACATGCCAGTTTATCTCCAACCAGTGATGTGATGGATTTGAATCATATTGTGTATAAAGACTTGCAAGTTCAGTCTTCATATCGCGGTGCGACTTTAGGTAACTTAATTGCCGTTGCAGCTCAGTCGGAGCTGTTGTGTGTTGTTCCTCGTTGGGTGAAGGACTTCTTCCCAACAAGTTTAGAATTACACGCTATGCCTTTCCCTGGAGAGCAAACTAAGATCAGAGCCTATTTGACATGGCATGAATCGAGACAAAATGATGCCGCTCATATCTGGATGCGAGATCAATTAATGACAGTTTGTGGTGAAGTCGTCGCGAAAGGCTAATTAGCCTCCTTAAGTAAAACAATATAAAGCATCGGTAATAAAGCTTACCGATGCTTTTTTTATGTACAATTTTGTACTATTACTGCTCTTACCAGTACAAAAAAATCAGATTCATGTCCAATTTTGAATCAAGAAAACATCAGTGTAATTGCCTTTTAATTACTCGACTGTAAACTATCCCGCTAACTCAGCTTACAGGTGTAAGCCAAAAGGTAGAGATATAATGGCCAGTTCAGAGTTCCACATTGTAAAAAAAGTTCGTCAGCAAGTTGTCGACGGAGGAAGCCGCGTTGCACTTAAGCACAAAGTAGATGGTGCTTGGCAGGGGATTTCTTGGTCGCAGTTTGGACAGCAGATGGATGCTGTGTCTATGGCACTTTTGGCACAAGGATTGAGTGTTCAGGATAAAGTCGGTATTTATTCGAACAATATGCCTAAATGGACGATGGCTGATATTGGTGCGCTACAAGCACGAATCGTCACCGTTCCTATCTATCCGACCAATACAGCTGATCAATCGGTGTATGTTCTGCAAAATGCTGACGTAAAGGTTTTGTTCGTTGGTGAGCAGAATCAATATGACATCGCCGTCTCTATTTATGAACAGTGTGAGCAACTTCAGCTGATTGTCGCAATGTGCGATAGCATAGAGCTTGCTGACAATGATTTTAGTGTCTCTTGGGATGACTTTATCCAAACAGAGGTGCCTTCTGCGGCAATTAAAGATGAGTTTGAACAACGTATTTTAGAGGCTAATTTAGAGGATCTAGTCACTCTGATTTACACCTCTGGTACTACTGGCCGTCCAAAAGGTGTCATGCTCGATTATGCAAACTTTGCTGCGCAATTAGAGGGGCATATTGCTCGTCTGAACCTAACCAAAGATGATGTATCTTTGTGTTTCTTACCTCTGTCGCATGTTTTTGAGCGAGCATGGACGATGTTTGTACTCTTTACTGGGGCAACGAACGTTTATCTGATCGATACGATGCAGGTACGTGATGCGCTCAGTGAAGTGAAGCCGACAGTGATGTGTGCGGTTCCCCGCTTTTATGAGAAGATCTTTTCTGCAATCCATGAAAAGGTATCGCATTCTTCCTTAGTGAAAAAAGCCATGTTTACTTGGGCGGTGAATACTGGAGCAAGAATTGCGCTGTGCAAACAAGAGCAGCGTAGCCCTTCGTACCTATTAAAACGTAGTCACGCGTTGGCTGATAAGCTTGTACTGAGTAAGTTACGTGCTTTATTAGGTGGCAATATCACCATCATGCCATGTGGTGGCGCTAAGCTTGATGAGACTATTGGTCGCTTTTTCCATGCCCTGGGCCTTAACGTAAAACTAGGCTATGGCATGACCGAAACAACGGCTACAGTATCGTGTTGGGATGAACCTAATTTTGACCCAGACTCTATTGGTACCTCTATGCCGGGAGCACAGGTTAAGATTGGCGAAAACAACGAAATTTTGGTTCGTGGTCCAATGGTGATGCGTGGCTATTATAAGTTGCCTGAAGAAACCGCAAAAACATTTGATGAAAATGGTTTCTTGAAGACCGGTGATGCTGGGCACTTCGATGAGCAAGGCAATTTGTTTATTACGGATCGTATTAAAGAGTTGATGAAAACGTCTGGCGGTAAATACATAGCACCGCAAATCGTTGAAGGCACAATTGGTAAAGATCATTTTATCGAACAAATAGCCGTAATTGCCGATACACGTAAGTTTGTTTCTGCGCTGATTGTTCCAAGCTATGAAGCATTAGAAGTGTACGCTAAAGAACTGAACATCAAATATCATGACAAAGTCGATCTCTTAAAACACAGTCAAGTTGTGGAGATGATTGAAGAGCGGGTGACTGAATTGCAAAAAAACTTAGCAAAGTTTGAGCAGGTTAAAAAATTCAAGTTACTGCCTAAGGCCTTCTCTATGGAGAAGGGAGAGTTAACTCCGACTCAAAAGCTTCGTCGTAAAGTAATCAATGATCGTTATCAAGATGAAATTGAAGAAATGTACGATGAAAAAGGCAAAGTAAAAACAAAGCCGAAAAAGTAGCGATTGCTATTGAATAAAATACTCCCTGCACTGTAATTGGTTCGCAGGGATTTTTTTATTTAGGCCATTAAAAACAAAGAGTTAGAGGGAGTGAGTTGCTGGCGGCTTTCTTTGGATTATTTCAAAGGCTGAAATACCGTTTTTACGTAGACAGAGATAGGTTAAAAACTGTATGGTGGAAAGGTAATCCTATATTTGTGATAAATCAGTATAGGATTATTGTTGAAGCGTTAAGAATCATCGCTTTGACATGGAATAGAACACTTTTAGGCTACGAATAAGCCCTAACTATGTAAACCCCAACGAATAGATAACCCAAGTCTGTTCGCTAATGGTAAGGAGATAGGAAATGGAAATGTTATCTGGCGCAGAAATGATCGTCCAGTCATTGATCGAAGAAGAAGTGGAACAGATCTTTGGCTATCCTGGAGGCTCAGTTCTCGACATTTATGATGCTCTTCATGCAAAAACAGACAAAATAAAGCATGTTTTAGTACGTCATGAACAAGCGGCTACCCATATGGCTGATGGCTATGCGAGATCAACGGGTAAACCGGGTGTGGTGCTAGTGTGTTCAGGCCCTGGCGCAACCAATACCGTCACCGGTATCGCAACTGCTTATATGGATTCTATCCCAATGATCGTTATTTCTGGCAACGTGCCAAATAACTTGATTGGTAATGATGCATTCCAAGAGTGTGATATTGTGGGGGTCTCTCGACCTATTGTAAAACACAGTTTTTTGGTTAAACGCGCTGAAGATATTGCCGATACCGTCAAGAAAGCCTTTTTCATTGCATCGACAGGCCGACCTGGACCTGTTGTGATTGATGTTCCAAAAGACATCATGAATCCGCAAATTAAACTCCCATACCAATATCCAGACAGCATTAAAATGCGCTCTTATAACCCGACGACGACAGGTCACAAAGGGCAAATTAAGAAGGCTCTAAAAGCGCTTCTTGAAGCGAAGAAGCCGGTATTGTATGTCGGTGGTGGTGCGGTTATTTCCGAATCAGATAAGTATTTACTGAGTTTAGCTGAGACACTACAGCTTCCAGTAGTCAGCACATTGATGGGCTTAGGTGCTTTTCCGGGAATGCACGCAAACTCGTTGGGCATGTTAGGCATGCACGGCACTTACGAAGCCAACATGGCGATGCATAATGCTGACCTCATTTTCGGTGTTGGGGTTCGATTTGACGATCGCACGACCAATAACCTAGAGAAATATTGCCCCAACGCCAAAGTTATTCATATTGATATCGACCCTTCATCGGTCTCAAAAAATGTTCGCGCAGATCTGCCCATTGTGGGCTCAGCAGACAAAGTGCTGGAGTGCATGGTGTCACTGCTAGAAAATCAAGACACGGGTAACGATTCACAAGCACTAGAGCTTTGGTGGAACGATATTCAAACATGGCGTGAGCGTAATTGTCTTGCGTACGCTAAGTCAGCAGAAAAAATCAAGCCACAGCAAGTGATTGAGACCCTGCACAAGCTAACCAATGGTGATGCTTATGTAGCCTCTGACGTTGGGCAGCATCAGATGTTCACGGCGCTCTACTATCCATTTAAGCAGTCTCGTCGTTGGATTAATTCCGGTGGCCTTGGAACGATGGGCTTTGGATTACCTGCGGGGATGGGAGTGAAGTTTGCGCACCCTGACGAAGAAGTTGTGGTTGTAACGGGAGATGGCAGTATTCAAATGAATATTCAAGAGCTTTCAACCGCTTTGCAATATGGCATCCCAGTAAAAATCATTAACTTGAACAACCGTTTCTTAGGCATGGTGAAGCAGTGGCAAGATATTATTTATGAGGGACGTCATTCCAACTCATACATGTCTTCCGTACCAGACTTTGCCGCTATTGCAGAAGCTTACGGGCATGTTGGCATGCGTATTTCCTCTCCTGACGAGTTGGAATCAGGGCTGCAAAAAGCGTTAGATATGAAAGATCGTTTGGTATTTGTAGATATTAGTGTTGATGAAACAGAGCATGTTTATCCAATGCAAGTGAAAGGTGAAGGCATGGATAGTATGTGGCTAAGCAAGACGGAGAGAACATAATATGAGACACATTATTTCCCTATTAATGGAAAACCAACCTGGCTCATTGTCGCGTGTGGTTGGGTTATTTTCTCAACGTGGTTACAACATTGAATCGCTAACCGTTTCACCGACAGATGATGAAACCTTGTCTCGTTTGAACATCACTACTGAAACTGATGAGTTGCAACTGGAGCAAATTCAGAAGCAACTGCACAAACTGATCGATGTACTTAAAGTTCAGGAAGTGACAGAGTCTGACTACATTGAGCGTGAACTGATGATGGTGAAACTTAAAGCTTCTGGTTTTGCTCGCGCTGAAGTAAAGCGTACCGCTGATATTTTCCGCGGCCAGATTGTGGATGTCACCGCCTCTCAATATACGGTGCAACTGGCAGGCACAAGCGAAAAACTGGACGCTTTTATTAAAGCTATTTCTGAAATCACCGATGTGATTGAAGTGGCGAGAAGTGGTGTGGTTGGATTAGCCCGTGGTGAACGAGCGTTGAAAGCTTAGTTACCAATACTGCGTCGACTCAAAAGAATCAGTGAACAAACAGCACATACTCTTTTGAAAGTTAACTAGTTTTTATTGAGCCATCTCTATTATTGAGGTGGCTTTTTTATGTTGGAATGTTTAGCAAACGTAAATGTGGATCGCAATATGATTGCGTGGTGCTTTTTTGAACGATACACTAGTTGCAGTGAGTTTTTAGACACGTTATCGCTGAGTCAGATAGGGATTGCCTAACTTTGTGATCATATAGAGGCACAGTATGTTACGAACTGCATTTGTAAGATTGGTTGTAGGTGGATTATTGGGAATGGCAATGGTATTTAATGCCGTTTATTTCCTTCCGTTAGTCCTGTTAATGAACACTCATCGTCGTGAGCTATTTTCTTTCTAGCAAAATTTATCTTTTATAAAAGACATAAAAAAAGAGAGCCATAGGCTCTCTTTTTTGTATCTGTTAGGTAACTGTAAATTACAGTACGTGTACAGATGCAGTGTTAGTAGTACCTGAAGCCACTAGAGCGCCAGAAACCATAACTACGATGTCGCCTTTCTTACCAAAACCAGCTTCAAGAACGTATTCTTTACCGTTTTTGTAGAACTCATCAGTGCTGTTGATAGAATCAACAAGAACTGGACGAACACCCTTAGTAAGAACTAGCTGTGCAGCAGTCTTAGAGTTAGTAGTTAGAGCAACGATGCTTGCAGTTGGGAAGTATTTACGTACAGAACGTGCAGACTTGCCGCCTTCAGTAGCAACGATGATTAGAGGAGCTGCTAGTTTCTCAGCTGTGTCTACTGCGCCTTTACATACTGCTTCAGTGATGCGTAGACGTGGGCTGTCTAGACGAGAACCTAGTTCAGCTTTAAGTGCGCCGTCAGTACGGTTAGCGATTTGAGCCATGATAGTAACAGCTTCAACTGGGTACTTACCTTTAGCAGTTTCACCAGAAAGCATTACAGCATCAGTACCATCCATGATTGCGTTTGCAACGTCACCCGCTTCTGCGCGAGTTGGACGTGGGTTTTGAATCATAGAATCAAGCATTTGAGTTGAAGTGATAACCATCTTACGAGCACGGTTACATTTCTCAATCATCATTTTCTGAGCGAAGATTACTTCTTCAGCTGGGATTTCAACACCTAGATCGCCACGAGCAACCATGATGCCGTCAGAAGCTTCAAGAATTGCGTCGAAGTTATCAACACCTTCTTGGTTTTCGATTTTAGAGATGATGTGGATGTTTTCGCCACCGTTAGCGTTTAGAAGCTCACGGATTTCTTTAACGTCTTCTTCTTTACGGATGAAAGAAGCAGCAACGAAATCAACGCCTTGCTCACAACCAAATTTAAGGTCAGCTTTGTCTTTCTCAGAAAGAGCAGGAAGTTGAACAGAAACGCCAGGAAGGTTAACACCTTTGTTTTCGCCTAGTGCACCGTTGTTAAGAACTTTACACTTAACTTCAGTTTCAGTAGTAGCAAGAACTTCCATTTCGATTAGACCGTCGTCTACTAGGATAGTGTTACCAGCAGTTAGGTCGTTTGCGAAACCAAGGTAAGTTACAGCAACGATGTCTTTGTTACCCACTACAGATGCGTCTGTAGTGAAAGTGAATTCTTGACCAGCTACTAGATCAACGTCATTGCCGTCTTCTAGTTTGATTGTACGGATTTCTGGACCTTTAGTGTCTAGAAGGATAGCCAGTTGCTTACCTACGTTAGACATAACTTCACGGAAGTTTGTGATACGGCCAGCGTGCTCTTCAAAGTTACCGTGAGAGAAGTTCAGGCGCATTACGTTCATGCCTGCATTTACTAGTTCAGTCAGCTTCTCTACAGATTCAGTTTTAGGGCCAATCGTACATACGATTTTGGTCTTTTTCATGGAAAATACTCTCCGGTAAGTATTACATAAGTTTAAATAGGGTACTGGCGGCTATATTACTTCATTTGTAATTAAATTACAAAATTCTACGGAGTCCTTCTATTAGATGACTCGGAAGTTATTATAGGCAACCTTGGCGACTTATCACACAAAATCAATCATTTTTAGCACAGTTTTTGCGTGATTTTTCACCAAATTCATCGCTAGATCACGAATAAAGCAACATTAGCTCTGTGACTAACGATATCAATTTTGTAATAAAGTTTCTTTCTGGCGTCGGATTCTAACACCGAAATAGTTCAAATTCACGGTTTAGAATTGTCTTAGAACAAGGTTTTAGCGCAAAAGAATTATTTTTAACAATAAAATAATTCTTTTGCTCAAAAATGGCTTCGATTCAGGGTGTTACCACCCACAGAATGCAGTAAAACATCGACTGAGTTTGCGATATTTTCAGCAGTAATGGATTAATAAATAGCCTGATTAGTCAAAAATAAACTGAATATGCAAAGATTGAGTGTGATTGATTGCTGCGCAGTAATGATGGTGTTTTTGAGCTTATCTTGGGATGTCTCGGTATTTTGTTACATTTTGTATCAGTGCGATAAATTGGCATCGCCTTGCCTGCATTGAAAGGTTGCAAGCTATTGCTGCGTGTTAATTATCTGTTTGCGAGTGTGGTAGTCTAAGACGCATGTTCACTTATTATGGAATGCGCACATGCAGCAAGCACAGTTTTATCCCATTGGTACCCCAGGAATAAAATGGACCTCAAAAGAGGTGCAACAATGGCGTGAAAGTCGCCGCATACAACGCTCTTATCAGCAAGAAGTCGTGTTGAAAATGGAGCAAATTGGTGATGACTTTGAGTGCATTCAATATGGTGAACTTGAGTACGAGTCTGGCTCTTATCCATTGTTTGGTTTTAAGTCTAAATCATGGGATGAACACAAGCCTTGCGTGCTAATTACCGGTGGGGTGCATGGCTACGAAACCAGCGGCGTGCAAGGTGCACTGTTATTTTTAAAAGAAACGGCTCCTGCATATTTAGTGCACTTTAATTTACTGGTTGCGCCATGTGTCTCTCCATGGGGTTATGAGATCATTAACCGCTGGAACCCCGATGCTATCGACCCGAACCGTTCGTTTGTCAAAAATAGCCCTGCACCTGAGTCAGCATTAGTGATGAAGTTTGTGCAAGATTTAGCCGTGGATATTTTCGCGCATATCGATCTGCACGAGACGACCGATAGCGACGAACAAGAGTTTCGTCCTGCCTTGGCCGCTCGTGATGGGAAAGAATATGTAGCAGGTACTATCCCGGACGGGTTTTATACGGTAGGGGATACTGAAAACCCATGTGCGCAGATGCAAACGGCCATTATTGAATCAGTACAAAAGGTTACTCACATTGCGCCAGCCGATCCTGATGGCACTATTATTGGCTCGCCAGTGGTGCAACATGGTGTCATTAACTATCCATTACAGGCACTTGGTTTATGTGCTGGCTTTAGTAAGGCTAAATATACCACAACGACAGAAGTGTATCCCGATAGCGCTAAAGCAACACCACAACAATGTAACCGTGCGCAAGTAGCCGCAATTACGGGTATGCTTGATTACCTTAAAGCTTTATAAGTCAGTACTGGTTAGTAATAAATAGCGACCAGTTACTCTTATTAAAAGGTGATGATTAAGAGCTGGCGATAACAGGCTCATTAATCACCACCTTTTTATTCATGAGTATTGCTATGTCCTTCCACATCATAGGAACGACAATCAGCGTTAGCACGACATTTGACATAGGCACGGCCAGCCAAACCCCATCAACTCCTAGCCATTGCGGCACTAAGAATAGAAAAGGCAGTTGGACAATCATATTGCCAATAGAAACAAACATGGCCTTAGCCGCTTTTCCTACCGCCATAAAATAGACGGACGCTAAAAATAACACGCCATCGAGAAAGAGTGCGCATAAATGTAATCTCATACCAGAGACTGCGGTAGTAATAAGATCGGGTGAATCAGAAAACCAGCCGATAAAAAATTCAGGAAATAGCGCGAGCAAAACAACGGTGACTACCCCAGAAATTAACACCACTTTCAGCGCCAAGATTAAGGTGCCTTTGATGCGATGATAGCGCTGCTCTCCAAAGTCATAACTTATTGGCGGTTGCATACCCGACGCAATCCCTTCCGCAAACAGATAATACATAGTGGCGATATAGCCAATGATAGCGAACGCACCAACGTGTACTTCACTGCCATATTCCATGAGTAGTCGATTATGTAACGCCACCACAAAAGAAAAGTAGGCGAACATCAGCATACTGGATGCCCCTAAGTGACATATGCGGATTGCCTTTTTGATATCGAATGTAAGGCGAGTGAGGCGAATCTCGGCGTGCTGGGAAAGAAAGTAAATCAGTCCCAACAAGATAACCACTGACTGCGATAGAGCGGTTGCAATGGCAGCACCTTGCAAGCCTTGTTCGAATACACCGATATAAAGGTAATCCAATACAATATTGAGTAGCGCACCTATGATAGTTAAAGCCGTGGCTATTTTAGGACTGTTGTCATTGCGCACTAGCATTGGTGTGACAGCAGAAGCAATGGCCGCGGGAGCACTAAATATGAAGACCTTTAGGTAGTCATAGCCATGCATGAGCGAATCACCTACTGCTCCTTGCAATATCAACAGGTCTTTGCCCCATATTGCCACGATAGGCATAGAGATTAGTGAAAACATAATCGTTAGGCTGATGGCTGTTTGTAATACTAAGGCTGCTTTTTGGTATTGCTTCTCTCCACGGAACATAGAGATCAGGCTACCTGCCCCCATACCAATTAAAATGCCGAGCCCCATAATAGTGGCAATGATCGGCCACGCCATATTGATCCCAGCAAGACCAGCATAACCAACATAGTGACCGACAAAGATCCCATCAATTATTTGGTACAAGCCTGTGATCAGCATGGCAGTGACAGATGGAATAGCAAATCGCCAAAAAACTCGGCTTACAGACTCATTATTGTTAATTGCTTCGGCGGTCATTCTAGTTATAGAGGTGAGGTAAGTTGGCTCTATTATCTAGCAAAACAGCAGATATGAAAGGGGTTTCCCTATATAGAGAGGTACAGATCTCTGAGGATTAATACAGCTCCTTCTATTTGTATGATTATTGTAACCACATAGAAAATAAACACTTCATGAAAGTTATTGATTAACTATGGGTTATTTATTGTATCTATATTGGCAATGAATTGAGTATTTATGGTTAACAAGAAGCAAATTAAGGTTGCGAAATTAGCTCTATGAAACATTTTTGATACAGCGTAAATTCTGCGTTCACTTTAATTCAATCAACAATAAGTACAAAAAATGGCTGATCAAAACCCTATACCGTTTGAATCTCTTTTACCCCCACAGATGGCAGAGCGTGCTGCAGAAGTGGGAGAAAGCAAAGTAAATAAAAACCAACTAAAATCGTTTCTTCTCGCCATTGCCGCAGGTATGCACATAGGTATTGCCTTTGTCTTTTATACCGTAGTAACGACGGGCGCAGCAGAAATGCCTTATGGCATGGCCAAGTTTATGGGAGGCTTAGCCTTCAGTTTAGGGCTTATTCTGGTAGTGATTACCGGTGGTGAACTGTTTACCAGTAGCGTATTAACTTTAGTGGCGAAAGCCAGTGGACGAGTGACATGGCGCGCCCTTTTTAAAAACTGGGCGGTGGTTTATGTAGGTAACTTTGTCGGCGCATCTTTGCTTATCATCATTATGATGATCACTAAAGAATATATGAGTGACGGTGGGTTAATGGGTTTGAATGCCATGGCTATCTCACAACACAAATTGCACCATACATTTTGGCAAGCAGTCGCACTTGGACTTATGTGTAACTTATTGGTATGTCTTGCCATTTGGATGACATTTAGTGCCCGTTCATTGACCGATAAAGTGGTTATTTTGATTCTTCCGGTGGCGATGTTTGTGGCATCTGGTTTTGAGCATAGTATTGCGAATATGTTCCAAGTTCCTATGGCGATTGCGATTAAAACTTTTGCTCCTGCTGAGTTCTGGCAAATGACAGGTGCGAATATCGCTAACTATGCTGACCTTAACGTAGCCGATTTTGTTATTAACAACCTAATTCCAGTCACGATAGGGAATATTATCGGTGGCGGTTTATTCGTGGGTATCTATTTCTGGATGATTTATCTAAAGGAATAATCACTGTTTACGAATAAATAAAAGGCCCCTTAATAACTGGTTATTAAGGGGCCTTTTTATCGGAAATGTCTATGTTTTATAGCGTTATGTCTTTGTTTTATAAAGTTAAGGCACTCTGTTAGCTCGCTGTTACTACCGCAGTATCCTCAGTCTCTAATGATGATGTTTTTGCTTCCGCTTTATTGGCTTTGGCAATCAGTAGCAATCCAATAAGAGGTACAACGATAGCAGTGTATGGAATCATGCTTGCGCCAAGGTGTCCATCTAGCACCATTCCACCAAGGAATCCGCCAAATGCGTTAGCCAAGTTGAAAGCAGAGATGTTGGCAGTCGCCGCTAGTTCTTGACCTTCACCGCCATGGTTCATAACTCGTAATTGCATTGCAGGTACGTTGGCAAATGAAGCGATACCAAAGATAAACAATGAGATAACGAACAGCACTTTGTTGTCGGTAAATACGCCAACCAGTAGCAGTGATGCAATTAATGCAATAGCCCAAAACATTGATGCTTTGGCTAAGCTTTTATCTGAAGAGCGGCCGCCTAAGGTGTTACCAATAATTAAACCGACACCAACTAGCACTAATATCCAGGTAACAGAGTCTTGTCCAAAGCCAGTGACATGCATTGCGATAGGGGCAATGTAGCCATACAGAGTCATAAATCCTGACCATGCAAAAGCGGTAATGGCTAAACTGATCAGTAGCATAGGGTTTTTAAAGGCAAGTAGCTGAGTTTTGATGCTTTTAGCTTCACTGTGGCCTGATGAGTGAATAGCAAGCATGATAAACACAAGTGCCACAGCGCCAAATGCGGCTACAGTGAAGAAGGTGTTGCTCCAGCCGAATGTTAAGCTGATCCAAGTACCAGCAGGTACGCCTAATACGTTAGCCAAGGTGAGGCCAGCAAACATTTGTCCTACAGCTCGACCTGCCATTTTTTCTGACACTAGATTAGTGGCAACAACAGCGCCAATACCATAGAAAGGACCTTGAACTAGGCCAGCAATAACGCGACTAACTAATAGTAAAGTGTAGTTAGGTGCAAGGGCTGAAAGGATATTGCCTAAGATAAACAGTCCCATTAAGCCAATGAGAACGTTCTTTTTATTGAACTTGGCAAGGTAGATGGTCAATATTGGGCCACCAATAACAATGGCTAATGCGTAAGCACTAATTAGGTAGCCGGCTTGGCCTTCTGTAATGGATAGCGAGGTGGCTATTTGCGGCAATATGCCGGCAATGACAAATTCGGCTGTGCCTATGGCAAAAGCCGCCAGTGTTAAGATCCATACCTGCATTGGCATTTTTTGTTGGCTCATATTCAGCTCCGATAGTTATGCTGATGGGATTATCTGTGAATATTATGGATTATTATTCACAGTTTGATAATTGACCAAAAACTGAATACATTATTTAAAATGGCTAAACAATGAAGGGTGGTGATGGGTAAATTCTCTGATATGCAGATGTTCGCGGTCATCGTTAAATTACAAAGCATGGCTGGGGCTGCGCGTGAGTTAGGGGTGTCGGCCGCTTCTATTACTACCCGTTTGAAAGCACTAGAAGATCGCTATGGGGTGAAATTACTCAACCGCACCACTCGACATATTTCATTGACCGATTCTGGAGAGGTGTACTATCGCTCATGTTTGGATATTTTAGACAGCGTCTATGAAGTAGAAAACCTCATTACCAAGGGGGTTCGCTCTTCACAGGGACCAATAAAAATCATCGCCCCAAAAGATATAGGTAAGCAGCTCATTTTACCTATCATTGCCGATTTTACAGCCAAATACCCCGAAGTGACTCCGCACCTTTATTTGAATGATCATGTCCACAACGTGGCAGAAAGTGGCGTTGATATTGTTATTCGCTATGGTGAGTTGGATGACGTCAATATCATCGGACGAAGACTAGGAGAAAGTACAAGGGTGTTGTGCGCTTCACCGCAATACTTAAAACAACAAGGTGTGCCAAAGACACCAAGTGACCTAAAAGATCATGCCGCTTTGGTGATGTTGAGCTCTCAACAGGAGCTTAAAACTTGGTATTTTCGAAAAGGTACCAAACTGCAATCTGTGATCGTTAATCCTAAGTACTTATCTGATGATGGAGAGATCATTAAGCAACTGGCTTTAAGTGGGCATGGGATTGCGATGAAGTCACTGCTAGATATTCAAACCGATGTGGAGCAAGGCCGCTTGTGCACAGTGCTGGATGATTATGTGAAAAATTTCAGTTCGGCGACCACAGAGCGTAGTACTGACCTTAAGGTGTACTATCTGGATAAAAGACATCAACCAAAGCGAATTCGTCTGTTTTTAGATTTCTTGTATGAGGCTTTTGCTGAGCAAGAAAAAGCAAAGGCCTGATATAAACACCTATTGTGGTTAACAATGAGTGCAGTATCAGACCTTTACTAAGGCGAATAAAAGAGAGCGTTATGTGCTGAATTAAGCGCTGGCTTCTTTTGTTGGCTCTTGTTTAGTCGATTCTTGTTTAGCTTGCTCGTCTTTGGTGCTCTCTTTTGCTTCTTTGTCAGAGAATATATCCGCGACTTTTTCTCTTTCTAGAGTACCTTCTAGCTCGCCGTCATCGTTGATCACCGGTAATGAGTAATCTGATGAAATCGCTTCAGTGAGCACTTCTTCAATGGCAGATTCACAAGAGATGGTCGGCACATCTTCATACAAGCTAGGTTCGATATTATCGATAGCATCATCATCGGCCGCTTCTTGCAGAGCTTCTTCGGTAATTAAACCTTGATAACCCTCATCAGTGACATGGTAGCCATAATCATGGACAGAGTTTCTCATCTGCTTTAGCGCACCTTCTATGGTGCAGTGAGTAATGCGTAATGATGGTTTTTGCATCACAGTTTCCACCGTCAGTGCGCGGGCTCTGTTGACGTCTTTTACAAACGCTTCTACGTACGCGGTTGCTGGGTTGAGAAGAATCTCATCCGGAGTCCCTTGCTGAACCAGCTCGCCGTCTTTCAAGATGGCAATTTTGTCACCGATGCGCAGCGCTTCATCCAGATCATGGGTGATGAAAATAATGGTTTTATGTAGCTTCTCTTGCAACTCAATCAGCTGATCTTGCATTTCACTTCTAATGAGAGGATCAAGCGCAGAAAAAGCCTCATCCATTAATAGAATTTCAGCATCAGTACATAAGGCACGCGCTAAACCGACTCGCTGCTGCTGTCCGCCAGAGAGTTGAGAAGGGTATTGATCATCGTAACCCTTAAGCCCAACCGTCTCGATCCATTCTGACGCTTTATCTAAACGCTGCGCTTTATCTATACCTTGGATCTCTAAACCATAAGCCACATTGTCGATGACTTTGCGGTGCGGCAATAAACCAAAGCGTTGGAATACCATCGACATTTTATGACGACGAAATGCTTCCAGTTCTTTAGGCCCATATTGCATAACATCCGTCCCTTCCACATCAATTTGCCCTTCGGTTGGGTCTATTAGGCGGTTGAAGTGACGAATCAAAGTGGATTTCCCAGAACCCGACAAGCCCATGATGACGAAAATCTCACCATTATTAATTTCAAGGTTGATGTCTTTTAGCCCAACAGTGTGACCGGTTTTGGCTAGCACATCGTCTTTACTCAAGCCTTGTTTGACCAAAGGCAAAACAGACTCAGGTTTAGGGCCAAAAATCTTATACAGGCCGGAGATCTTAATTAGAGGTTTAGTCATGTCTTAAATCTCCTAGGTGAGCTTGAGTGCGTTTGGCGTATGCCTGAGTTGAACGGTCAATAAGAATAGCTAACACTACAATCGCCAAGCCATTGAGCAGGCCTAAAGTGAAGTATTGGTTGGTGATGGATCTTAATACCGGCTGGCCTAAGCCTTTCACGCCAATCATAGAAGCAATCACCACCATAGATAGCGCCATCATTACCGTTTGGTTGATACCGGCCATGATAGTCGGCATTGCTAGAGGCAACTGCACCCCAAATAGGCGCTGACTGCGGCTTGCGCCAAAGGCGGTAGCCGCTTCCATTACTTCCTTATCAACCAAGCGGATACCAAGGTTGGTTAGGCGAATTACTGGAGGAATCGCATAAATGACCACTGCAATAAGCCCTGGAATTTTGCCAATACCTAATAGCATGACCACCGGAATCAAATACACAAAAGCGGGCATGGTTTGCATGATGTCGAGAATGGGAGTGACAACACTTTGCACTCGATTAGAGCGTGCCATTGCTATGCCTATCGGGATACCGACAATAATGGCGAGCGCAGTACAAACCGTAATAATACTTAGGGTGCGCATGGTGTCGTCCCACATCCCTAAATAGCCAATAAAGAGCAGTGCAATCACACCGCCAATAGTGAGTTTTAATGAGCGACTGGCAAGATAGATAAGGGCGGTGATGACTGCCAGTACGATGAACCAAGGCGTGGCAAGCAATAGCTTTTCAAACCACACCAAAAATGAAAGAAGGGGATCAAATAAGGATTCGATGAAGTCGCCATATTCTCTCGAAAAATCTTTATACGCACCGTCTAATGTTTTGCGGATAGTGCGCATGGTTGAGCGATCGATTTCGGGAAAACTGGACAACCAACTGCTATCGAACATATACATTCCTTTATATAGTCGAAAGGGTAACTGATTGAGTTACCCTTTATTTTATGGCTTATGAAGAGATTAGAGGTTGCTAGTGATTTTCTTAGCAATTTCTGGAGAGACCCACTGTTTCCAGATTTCAGGTGAAGTCTCAAAGAAGTGATACATGGTGTCTTCTGAACTGGCTTGTTCGTCTTCCATCCATGCTAACAGCTTGTTCATATCGCTGTTTTTAAAGCCGCGTTTAGCTAGGTATTCCATTGCCGCTGGGTTTTTGCTGGCAAAGCTAGAAACGACAACTGTGTTAACTGGAGAGGGCGGGTACATAGAGACTGTTTTGCTTTCACAGCCTTCAACGGCAATACAGTCCACAAACTCTTGTTCGTTGACACCACTACCAAAATCAACTTTTACCATCTCGTATTTACCCAATACAGCGGTAGGTGCCCAGTAGTAGCCAAACCAACCTTCTTTGCGCTCATAGGCTTTCGCGATAGAGCCTGAAAGACCAGCACTTGAGCCTGAGTCAATTAATTCAAAGCCCGCTTTGTCTAGTTCTAAAGCTTTAAATAGGTTTCCGCCAGAAATCTGACACCCCCAACCTGCAGGACAACCGTAGAAACCCGCTACATCAGGATCTTCAGGGTGGGTAAATAGCTTAGCGTGCTTTTTAACCCCTTCAATGGTCGCAAGCTCTGGATACTGTTTTACTAAATAAGATGGTACCCAAAATCCTTCTTCACCACCGTCAACTAGCGCTTTACCTGCATAAGCAAGTCGCCCTTCTGCAACGCCTTTTTCAATGGCGTCTTTAACTGAGTTAGTCCAAAGTTCTGGTGCAATATCAGGTTGGCCTTTTTCGACCATAGAAGTGGCGGTAGGCATAGTATCGCCTGGGGTCAGTTCAGCATCACAGCCATAACCGTGTTCAAGGATAAATCGGTCGATATTGGCAATAACACTCGCTGAATTCCAGTTCATGTCAGCGATAGTCACTGTGCCACATTCTGCTGCTTGAGCTTGGCTTGAAACACTAGCAATTATTGCTAGTGAGGCTAGTTTCCATTTCATCATAAGTCCTTTTGTATGATTTGGTCTCTTTTAAAGAGTACATTATATCCCATGGCTATTACACCCCTAACTCTTTAGAACTAAAGTGAATGTAGGAAAGGGAGTTACTGGTAAATTTGCCGTAAATGTATACAAATCAAGGCTTGCAAGGCGAAAACTACTCATTTTTGATGGGTGTATATATGCATATTTGAACAGTTAAAATTTCGCTGATGAGGTAGAAAAAGCATCCGTGAGCGTATTTTTTGTAGGAAAAACCCACACCATCTAAATTCTAGGTAAGCCATAATTGTGCGTATGCGAGGAGGGTTGAATAGAACGCCGCGCGTCAAAATACCCACTACTACTTTAAGGTTGATTATTGATGAGCAAAGAGGCAAAGTGCACCTGTTTATTGAGGCTCTACCAATATCAGTATTACTTTAAGTAATACTGGGATGGACTTTGCGTATTTTTATGCAAAATAAATTAATAGATAATGAGTCGTCAAATAACAAAATGGCCTTTTTAGAGATCATTTTTGGTAACTGAGCCTTATTTTTTTTGTAAAATGGTTTCATTCGGTTCGGACCTGTATATCCTTAAGATTACCAATGAAATTCAAGGATTGAATCTTCATGAGAGCAACCCCTTCACTCAAGCTTAGCACTCGTTTGGTTGCATTTGTGACCATGATAGTTATTGGCGCTGTGTTTATCCTCTTTGTAGGAGGCGCATTATCGCTTAAACAACTCGGCGAAGAATACACAAAGCACTCAGTGCAAAGCGTGACCAAAGTTATCGATCAGCAACTTCTCGAACATGTAAACACTAGTGAGTTGCGCCGTTGGATCCCCAAGCTTATTAAAGCCAGTAATATTATTGAGCTAGAAGTTACTACGCCACATGCGGTTATTTTTCAGTATAACGACACTGAGACTCGCTATGATCAAACGCGATTGATCTCTATTTCCACGCCGCTCACCCTCAATCCCTCGCATACCGTTAATATTAAATTACTGCCGCCTTATATTGGTTACCACTACTCCGTGGGGGCATTGTCATCAATTACTCTCGCTTTTGGTTTAATCGTCCTTTGTTTGGTGCAAGGGGTGCGCTGGTTAAAAGTTCAGTTGCAAGGTTCTGAACTATTAGAAGAAAGAGCCAGAATGATATTAGCGGGGCGGGTTGAACAATATGCAGTGGGCGATCATCTCGAATGGCCTTATACCGCAAGTGAAGCGCTCGATAAATTAATAGCAGAATTGCAAGATGCGCGACAAGAAAGAAGCCGATTTGATACGTTTATTCGTTCGCAAACCTTCCTCGATCAACTGACAGGCGCAGCTAACCGTTTGTCTTTTGATAATAAATTAGAGTCAACCCTCACAGAAAGTAATGCCGCGGGTGGTATTATTATCATTCAGGTTAATGATTGGGCCGATATTCGAGGCCCAGAAAGCAAGCAACAGAAAGATCGTTTAATTATTGCTTTAGGTGATGCCCTAACCAATTGTATTAATCGTTTTCCAGATGTGGTTTTTGCGCGTTATTTTGAGTCTACGTTTGCGGTGCTTATTCCAAACCAGTCTCAAGTTGAAGTGTCTAGCTTAGCGTCACAGATATTAAAGCAAGCCAGTAAGTTAGAACCTCTGCCAGAGCATGATCCTGATAATTGGATTCACGCGGGCATGACGGTCTATAAACAAGGCGAACGTAAGAGCGATATATTAAACGAAGTTGAAACGGCACTGAAAAGTGCACAATTAGAAGGTTCTAATAATTGGAGTCGCTTTAAAAAGCGCAGCATACCGTCCTCAGAAAGAGGCAGTGTGCGCTGGAGAACCCTTTTTGATCAGCAATTAGATGCCAATAAATTAACCCTAATTAAGCAGCCATGTTATCTATTGGATGACAGGGGAGAAGTCGAATTTATTCATCACGAACTCTTTAGTCGAATACGTGATGAAAAGGGCGAAACATTAAAAGCGTCTAAGTTTAGCCCTGCAATACGACAAGTGGGATATGAGCGACAACTTGATCGGAACGTGTTGATAAACGTAGTTAAATTTTTAAAGCAAGACAGTCTTGATTCATGCTATTCTATTAATCTATATGCACAACCGTTTAGGTATCGTTCTCATTTTGATTGGTTTAGGAATGAGCTACTGCAATTAACACCTAAACAAAGACAAAGATTGGCCTTTGAATTTATGGAAGGGCCGATGGTGACTTACTTAGATTCTATTCGCAGAGTGCTTAAAATGTTGTCTGCTCTAGGCTGTAAGGTCATCGTTAATCAAGCTGGGCGTACCATAATTAGTTCGCACTATATTAAAGATTCGACCATTGATTATCTTAAATTGCATAGAAGCCTAGTACGCAATATAGAAAGACGCTCAGAAAACCAATTGTACATTCGTAGCCTAATAGGGGCATGTGCAAATACAGATACCAAAGTAATTGCTGTGGGTGTAGAGACAAAGCGTGAATGGCAACAATTAGTGAATTTGGGAATAGACGGTGGTCAAGGCCGTTTCTTTGCAGAAGAAAGTGATTTTATTGCCCCAGTTATCTCTCAACCATTAGCGGTAAAATCGACTATTCCAGGAAGACGGAATAGGTGGAAAAATAAAGTAACCAATAACTAATCAGCGTTTTTTATTGGCTCTAAAAATACTAAGTGGTAATACAAATGACATGGTTGTCGAAATTGAAGAACTTAAAATCATCAAAGGATGATGATTTTCAATTAGTCATTGTTATTCAGGCAGATGGAGTTTATCTGTCGGACTTATCCCATCCGCAAAAAGCCCCTGAACTTTATCCTATTGCGCATGGCAATTGGGAAAACGCACTTAAAGACGCCCTCTCGAATAAGTCTATCAAAGGCAAGGCTTGCATTGTTCTTGGCACTCAGCATTACCAAAGTTATCAGATAGATAAACCTCAAATACCAAAAGAAGAGTGGCCAGTAGCGCTTCCATTTTTACTCAAAGATCTCATCTCAGAAAAATTCACCGATATTGTGGCTGACGCCAGCTTGATGCCTGATGGGCAAAAGGTACAGGCTTACATTATTAGTAAACACACGCTGCAAACCGTATTAGATGTGAGCAATGCGCAGCATGTGACTGTTACTAGAGTCATCACTGAAGATGAAGTGTGGGGACATTCCACTGAAGCACAACAGAGTTTTCTGCTGCTAAGACGCAGTGTGAATGACGGCTATAAATTAGCCGCCTATGTAGATGGCGCACCTGTTTTTCTGCGTAGTTTACGAGGGATTGCAGCTCCTATTACGGGACAAAATGGCACTCCATCCATGTACGACTCGCTGGCTCTTGATATTCAGCGAAGCGCTGATTATTTAACAGCGTCTCTACCGCAAGCATCATTTAACCATTTGTTTGTCTGCTGTGATGAAGACAATCTCGAAGAGTTAGTGGCTAAGCTGCAAGATACGGTCAACCCTAAAATTAATGCACTGTCACAGCCACACTTACCTTGTGGGATAGAGCTGTGTAAAACCGTTGCTCAATTATCTTCTTTTAGCATCAATTTATACCCTAAGCATCTGCGACCAAAGCAAGAATTAGTCACTCTGAATAAAGTCGTGGCGTTGTGGGTGATCACTTTTGTGGCTATTGCAGGCTTGGCGTATTTAGAAAAACAGCAAACACAAAGTATTCAGCTGCAATTAACCAGTATTCAGAATCAATCTGAGTTGTTGGATAAAGAAAAATCTAGCCTGCAACAGCGACTTGCAAGTCATACGCCTACTCAAGCAAAATTAAATGCAGCGAAGAGAATTGAACAGGACATTGAAGCGAAGAAGAGCTCGCTACAGGCTGTGGGTAAATTTGATGAGTCACAAAAAGTGGGCTATTCAGGGATTATGGATGCCTTAGCTTCACAAGCAAGAAACGATATTTCTCTGCAACACATTCTTATTACCAGCACTCGTTTAGACCTTAATGGTGTCGCGAGTAATCCAAAAGCGGTGCCGAGTTGGGTCAATCAGTTTAAGAAAGAGCTTGCGTTAGTGGGAAGAACTTTTGAATCGTTACACATTGCTAGAGACAAAAAAAATGTCGTGACATTTGAGCTTAAATCTAAGGCTGGGGTGAAATAATGAAAGAGCAATGGCTATTATTTTGCGAACGCTTCTCTAATTTAAGTGAGAGAGAAAAGTGGCTAGTCTCAGCGGGTGGCTGGGTTAGTATTCTTTTAATTTCATTAACGTTTTTATTAGATCCTGCCACTGAGACAAGACAGAGCACGCAACGAAACTTAGAAAGAGAACGTAGCGCGGTTCAGTTAACTCAAGCGGATATTAATGTGCTGGTGGCGAAGTTAAAACGAGACCCAGACGCTGAGATCAATAAAAAGCTAAAAGCCCTCACTCTGGCAAATCAAGAGCTTTCTGAAGAGCTTTCTAATGTGGTGGATAGTTTAATTGCTCCAAGCCAGATGGCTGAGTTGTTAGAAACCGTTTTAGGCAGTAGCAACAACCTCAAGTTAGAGTCTTTGCAGTCACTACCCGCAGAATCGATTACCAAAACCAGTGATAGTGCAGGTTACTTTTTGCATCCAGTCAAAATCACTATCTCAGGTCGATATTTCGATATTAAGGATTTTCTGGCGAAGCTTGAGGGCATGCCGGTGAAATACTTTTGGCGAAGTTTTGATTATAAGGTGCAAACATACCCTAAAGCTGAGTTAGTTTTAGTGGTTTACACCCTAGGCACGAGACAGGAGTTTATCAGT
Source organism: Vibrio ezurae NBRC 102218 (assembly GCF_000467185.1). Classification (GTDB taxonomy): domain Bacteria; phylum Pseudomonadota; class Gammaproteobacteria; order Enterobacterales; family Vibrionaceae; genus Vibrio; species Vibrio ezurae. Next base: position 107,168 of record NZ_BATM01000005.1, on the reverse strand, counting down.
GGTTAGAGTGATTGCGATTACCCTTTTATTTCTTTTAAGTTCAGTGGCGCATGCGGCTCAAGACCCGACCGCACCATTAGGATGGTATAGCAAGAAATCCAGCAGTGTGGCTAAGCGAAAAACAGCGCCTCTGCCAAAGTTGCAAAGTATCGTTTGTGATGATGGATCTCAGTGCTTTGCGATGCTCAATGATAAGATTTTATCTAATGGGCAGTTTGTAGCCGGCTATAAGATCAAAGCGATAACTTTTGAACAAGTTACCTTGGTTCGTGCCGGAAAAACTTGGAACTTAGAAATTTTCAACTCAGATATCAGACAATAAGGCTTTATTAAATTTATGCGTATTATTTTCCTAGGGATGGTTATCGCTATTTTATCTGGATGTTCAATGGGGCATAGAGACCCTGTTGAGGTCAAGAAAGCTTTGAACGAAGCAGCGAATCAAGCAAATAGCAAAAGTTTGGACGAACTGCCTGACTCAGTGCAAGCTGATCTGATGCCTGAATTAGAAGGCTTATCCTCTTCTGATCAACCAACGATTAAGCGCTTTAGAGTGCAAGCGAATGACGTTCCGGCTAAAGCCTTCTTTGCTAACTTAGTCAAAGGTACTGAGTTTAGTGCTGCCATTCACCCTGATGTTACAGGTAGGGTGACGGTAAATTTAACTGACGTCACCATGGATGAAGTGCTCAATGTTGTGCGTGATATCTACGGATACGACGTCGTTAAAAATGGCAAAGTGATCCAAGTTTACCCAGCTGGACTGCGTACTGAGACTATTCCTGTTGATTACTTACAGCTGAAACGAATTGGACGTTCTTTAACGTCGATTACTAATGGTTCAGTATCGTCTAAAGATGATGGTTCTAGCAGCAGTAGTAGTGATTCAAGCTCATCTAGCTCTTCTTCAAGCACATCAACCGAGAAAACGGGCGGTACTGATATTGAAACCTTGAGTGAAAGTGACTTCTGGACTCAATTAGAAAAATCAGTTTCAACCTTAATTGGTGCCAATGGTGGACGTAGCGTTGTGGTGTCTCCACAAGCGAGTGTCATTACTGTTCGCGCTATGCCAAATGAGATTCGCGAAGTTCGTCAATTCCTTGATGTGTCCCAAAAACGCTTGCAGCGTCAGGTTATTCTAGAAACGAAAATTTTAGAAGTGACTTTAAATGATGGCTACCAACAAGGCATTGAGTGGAGCAACATGAGTGCTTCTCTTGGTGGTGCTGATGTTGTGGTAAATCGTGCCGCTTCTACGCTAGCAGGTTTAGACCCTATCGCCGATCTATTAGGCGGCTCTACCAGCGTTACGGTGTCAGATGGTAACTTCCAAGCGGTACTGAACTTTATGGCAACTCAGGGCGACTTAAACGTTCTATCTAGTCCAAGAGTGACTGCCGCTAACAACCAAAAAGCACTGATCAAAGTCGGTGAAGATGAATATTTTGTGACTGACGTCAGCAGTGTAGTGGGCAGTGGTGATAATGCGAACGTTGCGCCAGATGTTGAACTAACGCCGTTTTTCTCGGGTATTTCTCTGGATGTGACACCACAAATTGATGACAAAGGTAACGTATTACTGCATGTGCACCCAGCGGTTATTGAAGTGTCGACAGAAGTGAAATCTATTGATCTTGGTGATACCGCGGGCGTGATTCAATTGCCACTGGCTAAAAGCTCAATTCGCGAGTCAGACACGATTATTCGAGCGTCGGATGGCGATGTTGTCGTTATCGGTGGCTTGATGAAGTCATCAAATAAAGATGTTGTTTCGAAAGTTCCTTTCTTAGGTGATATCCCAGGTATTGGACACTTATTCCGTAACACTGTGAATTTAAGTGAAAAAACCGAATTGGTTATCTTACTAAAACCAACGGTTGTTGGTGTGAATACTTGGCCACATGAGATTGAGCGCTCACGAGATTTATTGAACGAATGGTTCCCTGAAGGGCAATAATGTATTTTTCTCGATTTGGTTTTAATCAACCGCCGTTTGGCCTAACGCCAAATACCGAGTTGTTTCACGGATTAGCCCCGCATTATGAGGCGATCAATACCGTGATGTCTGCAATCAGTATGGGCGAGGGCGTTATTAAGTTAACAGGAGAAGTGGGCACCGGAAAAACCATGGTGTGTCGCATGCTGATAGAGCAACTAGAGCATGAATACTCTTTGGTTTATCTGCCTAATCCAGTACTTGATGGCGATGGCATTCGCTTTGCGATAGCAAAAGAGCTGCAAGTGGATACGACAGATCAAAGAGCCATTGTAGACAATATTCAACAAAAATTATTGCTACTTAGAGAAGCAGGAAAACCTGTAGTGGCTTTAATTGACGAGGCACAAGCATTAAGTGATGAAGCACTGGAAACCATACGTTTGTTTGGCAACCTTGAAACCATCAATAGCAAGCTACTGCAAATTGTGTTGATTGGACAACCAGAGCTTGAAGAAAGACTCTCTTTGCACCATTTACGACAGTTTCGACAGCGCATTACCTTCAGTGCCGAGTTAAGGCCGTTAACGTTAGAAGAAACCGCGGCGTATATCGATCATAGGATCACCTCTTGTGGTGGCAGCAAAAACTTGTTTAATTTGCGCCAAAAGAAAGCTATTTGGCGTGCGGCGTCAGGGATTCCGCGAATCGTTAATCAGCTGTGCCACAAGGCGTTGCTGTTGGCTTTTACTTCCGATAAACAAACGGTCGCCAATCGACATTTGTTCGATGCAATGAAAGATACCTATGTAATGCAAAAGCCAAAATATAAAACACCATGTTTATGGGGATGGCAACAAGTATGAGTGTAGTAAATAGCGCCCTATCTAAATTAGCGGATAAAGATAAACCGCAAGGGCAGACCATAACCAAGGCTGAAGTGCCTGAAATCAAACGCTCAAAACCTTTGGTATGGTTGATTGCTGGATTTACCATTAGCATGGCTATTGGTGGCTGGGCTGTGTCGCAACAAGGAAAAGACCTTGAGTACACGTCCTCTGATGCAATTACTACCACGCAAGAAGCTACACCTGAAACGGCGGCATCAGAAACAGCACCACAGCAACCTGCTACAGAGCAAGCTCAGCCAATGAGACTTTCTCCGACGCATAGTAAAGTGCAGCAATCGGTGACTATTCACAGTGCGCAACCTGTAGTGCCTGTCGCAGAACCTGTTAAAGAAAACCCGGTTAAGCAAGAATCTGTTAAAAAAGAGCCTGCGAAACAAGCTGTTGCTAAAGTGAGTTCAAACGAGCCAAAAGCTCAGCCAGTTGTCGTTAAAGCGAAAACAGTGCCAGTTAAAAAAACTGCTCCTGTCAAAGCAACTACAGCTAAGGCTCAGCCTAAACCTGTAGCTAAAACAGCAGCGGTTAAAGCCGCGCCAATTAAAGCTATGCCAATAAAAACTAAAGTCGAAGAACCGATTTTACTGGCAAAAGTGAATACGCCGGCTAGCCAAGAAAGTATGACGGTTGAGCATGTTGAGTTAACTCATAGAGAGCTCGCGGATAAATCGATCGCGATAGCCGAAAAGGCAATTGATTCCAATGATGTCAATACTGCATTTATTGAATACAACAATGCTTTGCGCCTAGTGCCTGATGATGAAAATGTGCGTCAAAAATTAGCGGCACTTTATTATGGAAGAAAGGATCTAAGAAAAGCGGCTACTACCTTACAAGATGGCATTCGCCTTAATGACCAAAGTGAAGCGCTTCGCTATTCATTGGCAAAATTGTTGATTAAAGAACAGCAACCAGAAGCCGCGCTCAGTGTATTAATTACGGTGCCAAAAACGGCCAGTAATGATTATCTGGCGTTGCGTGCTGGCCTAGCTCAAGAAGTGAAAAATACCGATGTTGCGCTAGAGAGCTATCAAATACTGTCAGAAAAAGATCCTAACAATGCCCGCTGGTGGCTGGGGTTAGGTATCTCTCAAGAGCGCAGTTTAGATTATAAGAATGCTCAGGTTTCTTACACCAAAGCGATAGGCTTAGTGGGTGTTTCGACCAAAACACAGTCCTTTATTCGAGACCGTTTAAAGCTTCTTAAATCATTAGAAGGGGACAATAGTGGCAATTAAACTTGTAAAACGCTTAGGTGATTTGTTAGTTGAAAGCAATATTGTTTCCGAAGAACAAGTACAGCAAGCTCTTGATGCGCAAAGACAAACTGGCCGAAAGCTCGGCGATACGCTTATTCAGTTAGGCTTTATCTCCGAAAAGCAGTTACTTGAGTTTTTATCTCAGCAATTAAACTTACCGCTGATTGATCTTAACTTAGCGCAGGTAGATGTAGATGCCGTGCAGTTGCTTCCTGAAGTACATGCTCGTCGCCTAAGAGCATTAGTCATCGATTGTCGTGAGCACGTTGTGCGCGTAGCGATGAGTGATCCTGCGGATCTGTTTGCGCAAGAATCGGTATTACGTCTGCTATCAAACTACGATATCGAATTTGTTATCGCGGCAGAGCATCAATTAGTTTCGGGTTTCGATCGTTATTATCGTCGCACTAAAGATATCGCTTCATTTGCCGAGCAGCTGCATGCCGAGCATCAGCCTACAGACAGTTTCAATATTACGGCAAATGATGAATCAGACAGCGATGAAGTCACCGTCGTTAAGCTGATTAATTCTCTGTTTGAAGATGCGGTACAAGTTGGCGCATCCGATATTCATATTGAGCCTGATGAAAACGTGCTGCGTTTACGACAGCGTGTCGATGGTATTTTGCATGAAACCATTTTAAACGAAGTGAATATAGCCTCGGCATTGGTACTTCGTTTAAAACTGATGGCCGATCTGGATATTTCGGAGAAGCGTCTACCGCAAGACGGTCGTTTTCATATTAATGCCAAAGGGCAATCCATTGATATTCGTATGTCGACTATGCCAGTCGAATTTGGCGAGTCGGTGGTAATGCGTTTGCTCAATCAAACCGAAGGTGTGCGTCAACTTGACGAAACAGGCTTGCCTGAACATCTTTTACAACGCATTCGCTATCAATTGAAGCGTCCGCATGGAATGATTTTAGTTACCGGACCAACAGGTTCAGGTAAAACCACCACCTTGTATGGCGCACTGACAGAGCTAAACTCTCCGGGTAAGAAAATCATCACAGTGGAAGACCCTGTTGAGTATCGATTACCACGCGTCAATCAGGTGCAGGTTAATAGCAAAATTAACTTGGATTTCTCCACCATATTACGAACTTTTTTACGTCAAGATCCCGATATTATTCTAGTGGGTGAGATGCGTGATAGAGAAACGGTCGAAATAGGCCTGCGTGCGGCTTTAACCGGTCACTTAGTATTAAGTACTTTGCACACCAACGATGCCGTTGACAGTGCATTGCGTATGATGGATATGGGCGCGCCGGGTTACCTAGTCGCAAGCTCGGTTCGCGCTGTATTAGCTCAGCGTCTTATTCGCCGTGTCTGCACCGATTGCGGAGAAACTCACAGTGTTAGTGAGCACCAACAAACTTGGCTGCAAGCGCGATTCCCTAATCAATCTCATGCGACCTTTAGTAAAGGCAGAGGTTGTCAAAGCTGTAACTTAACGGGCTATAAAGGCCGTGTTGGTGTGTTTGAATTGCTTGAATTTGATCAAGCCCTAATGGATCTGCTGCGAGCCAATGACGCCGTTGGTTTTACTCAGCAGGCAAGACATACCCAAGGGTATAAACCTTTATTGGTATCAGCAATGGAGTTGGCACTGCAAGGGGTTGTAAGTTTAGAAGAAGTGATGACTTTAGGTGAGGGTGACAGCTCTGGCCTTATTGAACCGTATATTTTGTAGGGGTTTATGGCTACTTTTAAATATCAAGGACGAAACCTCGAAGGGCAAAAAGTCAATGGCCTCGTTGATGCTGCTACTCAAGAATTAGCAGTAGAAGCATTAATTGGTAAAGGAATCATACCGACTTCGCTACGTTCAGGTAAATCTAAGGGAAAAAGCAACTTCGACTGGAAGGCGATGTTTGTTCCAGCGGTGCCGCTTGAAGTGTACGTGATATTTTGCCGCCAAATGTACAGCTTAACTAAAGCGGGGATTCCGCTATTACGTGCTATTCGAGGCTTAACCTCGGATGCGAGTAATAAGCAACTGAAACAGGCGTTAGAAGAAGTCGGTAATGAACTGACCAATGGTCGCAGTTTGTCGGCATCCATGCAGCTTCATTCGCATGTGTTTAGCCCTTTATTTGTGTCTATGATTTCAGTCGGTGAAAGTACCGGACGTCTTGACCAAGCGCTTTTGCAGTTGAGCCACTATTACGAGCAAGAGTTAGAAACCCGTAAACGTATAAAAACGGCAATGCGTTATCCGATATTTGTGTTGTCCTTCATTGGTATTGCGATGTTCGTGCTTAACGTTAAGGTTATTCCGCAATTTGCCAGTATGTTTGCCCGCTTTGGGGTCGATTTGCCATTACCTACGCGTATCTTGATAGGTACGTCGAACTTTTTTGTAGAGTATTGGACTTTAATTATCGCAGTCATTGTCGGTTTGCTGTTTGCTTTTCAGGCTTGGATAAGTCGCGCCGAAGGGCGAGAAACTTGGGATAAAATTCGACTGCGCTTCCCTGTTGTGGGGGATATTGTCAATCGTGCGCAACTGGCTCGTTTTTCCAGAACATTTTCTTTGATGCTGCAATCAGGCGTTCCGTTGAACAATGCATTGGCATTATCAGCCGAATCCATGGACAACAAATATTTAGAAGCACGCTTATTAGAAATGAAAGCGGCGATTGAGGCGGGTTCTGCAATTTCCAGTGCGGCAAAGAGTACAGGAATATTTACCCCATTAGTTCAGCAGATGATCTCTGTCGGGGAAGAAACTGGCCGTATTGATGAGTTGCTGATAGAAGTCGCTGATTTTTATGATCGTGAAGTGGATTACGATCTTAAAACACTGACTGCTCGTATAGAGCCAATCTTACTAGTGATCGTTGCCGGAATGGTATTGATCTTAGCATTGGGTATTTTCCTTCCAATGTGGGGAATGCTGGATGCGATACAAGGATAATTGTGGAAACAAGTTATCGAAATTCTAACTTAGTTCAACTGGCCGCTTGGGGCAGTGTTGTGCTGATTTTAATCGCAGTATTGCTGACTGCGATGCATCGAATAAGGACAGAAGCCGAAAGTACATTAGTATCGTTAATTGCCAGCAAAGCACTTTTAAGGGCTAACCATTTGCGTCAGCATTGGGAGATGCATGGTAAGCCAATGCAGGCCAAGATTAACGATAAAACGGTGTCGTTTAATGATAAAGGCTGGGTAAAACCGATATTGGATGAAGTACAAAGTTGCGAAGCTTGGCAGACCATCATATTGCCAAAATCGAAGCAGGAGTATTCGCCGATATCAGTCGAATTATTTCAGGCGGGTAACGTGTATTCATGTGCCTATACTTTTAGTAACCAAGAGGTATTAGTGATAAAAATGGTTGGAGGAAGTCTATCTATTCAAAAGGAACATTGAAGATATTTCGTACATCTATGTACATTCATGAGTAGATTATTTGAACAATAGGTATATAATCTGCCATCCAAATTTGTACCCAAGAGGGATTTTTTATGAAACGTAACTCCGGTTTTTCTTTGGTTGAACTTGTTATCGTTATCGTAGTGCTTGGTCTGTTAGCTGTTGCTGCATTGCCTAGATTCTTAAACGTAACTGACAAAGCAAAAGAAGCAAGTATAGAAGGTGTGGCTGGCGGATTTGCTACCGCTGTATTATCAGCTCGAGCCCAGTGGGAAGCTGAGCAACGTCCTCGTGCCGATGCGACTGATAAAAATAGTAATTTTGTTGATTATGATGGAAGCTATTTCCAACTAACCTCATCAGAAAATGGAACTACTACCGTTCTTCGTGATGGTTACCCTATCGCATTTGCAGGTGACACTATACCAACAGCTGCATCACCAACGGCTTTGACGGAAGCAGCGTGTGTTGATTTATTTGAAAACTTACTGCAAAACCCACCGAAAGTGGGCACAACAGCTGACGTGGCTACTGATAGCACTATCAAATATTCAGCGGAATTAAGTGGTGTTAACTGTCGTTATACTCAGTTAAGTGGTAATCAAACGACTTCTGCACATTACTTTGATTATGATGTGTCTAAAGGTGCGGTTAACGTAGTTTTAAATTAATGAAAGTGACATAAGTGCTTCGTAAGATTAACCTGTGAGTAGCAATGACCTCTTGGATATCGTGTATTGCGGCTACTGATAATCAAAATGGTTTTTAGAGCGCTTTTGTCATGCTTTCATGTAGAAAAAGATGTCATCTGGTCTATGGTTTAACATAGAACAGATGAAAAGTTATACGCTCTAAGATTATCCTTGTGAAAACAAGAGATTAGAAAATGAAAAAATGAGTCGATATGTTATAAAAAAGCATGCATATCACTTGTTTATATTATTTTACGAGTTAATATATTTAGTAACAGTTCAAGTATGTTAAATACATAAAAGGTAGAAAATATGAAGAAGCAAGGCGGTTTTACACTTATTGAGCTTGTAGTAGTTATCGTTATCCTAGGTATCCTAGCTGTAACAGCTGCTCCTCGCTTTTTGAATCTACAATCTGATGCACGTGAGTCTTCTCTACAAGGCTTGAAGGGTGCAATGGCAGGTGCAGGCTCTATCGTTTATGGTAAAGCTGCGATTGAAGGCAAAGAGCGTGAAGAAGTTAGTGGAGCTTATCCTACTTTGGATGACTTGACAGAAATTAACTTTGGCTATCCTGCTGCAACAAAAGATGGTCTAGTTAAGGTTGTTCAAGGACTAGAAGACTCTAATGAATGGGTCTATGCAGAAGACACTCAAGGAGTCGCTAGTACTCCTGGAACTCTAGTCGCAACATTTTCCGGCAATGCATCAGGTGCAGTAGCTATTAAAAATACTGGTTGTTATGTTCAATATACAGAGGCTGATTCGGAAACATCAACTCCTGATATTAGCGTAACTGCTACTGACTGTTAATAAATAGAATTTATAAATTGGCTTCACTTTGAAGTGATTTCCTAAAATTGAACATTTCTATTAAGTGAAGTTTAAGGTCTGATTTCGATACTTTTTCGAAGTCAGACTTTTTTATTTTAATATATAGAACAATTATAGTCTTCAGCATACTCCTTATATGATACTTCACTTATGATATCTGACGATTATTTACTGGTTTAGAACAAAGATTTATAGTAGTAGTTAAGATGTCAATTTATAGTAAAAAATTAGTACATCTCTTGTTTAAATCACCTCAGAAACTAAGCTATTTAGTAATAATTAGAATTGTGCATATAAAGGGAACAATATGAAAAAACAAGTTGGCTTTACGCTTATTGAACTTGTCGTAGTTATTGTCATTCTCGGTATCCTAGCTGTAACAGCTGCTCCTCGCTTTTTAAATATACAATCCGATGCACGCAAGTCCTCTTTACAAGGTTTAAAAGGTGCGATGACTAGTGCAGCATCTATTGTCTATAGTAAGGCTGTGATAGAAGGTAAAGAAGCTTCAGCTACAGCAGATATCGAAGGGATCGATATTGTATATGGTTACCCATCAAATAGTGATACAGGCATAATGAAAGCTGTGGACGGATTAGAGAAAGATTGGATGCTTGTATTTTTAAACAGTTCAGATATGACCTTTACATTCAAAGGACAAGATTCCAGTCAGTTTACTGATACCAATGGCTGTTATGTTCGATATGATCCGGCGACAAGTACCGCCGCTAATTTATCAGCCAAAGCAACTGTTGTTGATAATGATTGCTAACTTAGAATATTAGATTCCAGAAGGCCGACTTTATCGGTCTTTTTTATGCATCTCATTAAGTAACATATTTATTAACGAAACTAAGTTCGATTCCATATAAGACATATTATTTCGATACTCATTGCACTGCATATCCTGCGCATTGTAAACAAAGAATTATATATTCAAATATAACCTTCCATAACGCTATATATTATAAAAAAGAATATCGCTATCTACCGTAAATTTGACCTATAACGCCTATTTATATTTACTTACAAGTTAACATGCTTAGCAATAGGTATAGTGGGTTATATAAAAGGCGACAAAATGAAAAGGCAAGGTGGTTTTACACTTATTGAGCTTGTAGTGGTAATAGTTATTCTAGGTGTTCTAGCTGTAACAGCCGCTCCTCGCTTTTTGAACTTGCAATCTGATGCACGTAAATCTTCTTTACAAGGCTTGAAAGGCGCAATGACTAGTGCTGCATCTATTGTTTATAGTAAATCAGTTATCGAAGGGAAAGAAACTCGAGTATCAAGTGCTCTAGCAAGTAATATAGAGATTGCTTATGGCTATCCTGTGGCATATCCGACGGGGATTGTGCGTGCTGTTCAAGGCCTAGATGATAAAGGTGATTGGGCTTACGGAACCCATGACTCTTCGCTCTTTGCTACTTTCTCTGGCTCTGTATCTGGAGCTTTAGATATCAGGAATACAAACTGTTATGTGGATTATAAAGGAGCAACGTCAGTTGCTGTTCCATCGATAACCGTTATTGATTCAGGCTGTTAATTATTAACATCAAACTAAGGTCAGCAATCGCTGACCTTTTTTATTCCCAACAATCATGCTATTTCTTAGCGAGATTGCATTCAATTCTATATAATCTAATTACTTACGTTTTCATTGGTTAGGGACAAGCAATGGATCACCAGCCTATTGCAAAGAATATAAAAGGTTTTACCTTGGTCGAGCTGATTATTGTCATAATCGTGGCTGCGATTTTGTCTTTGTATGCCTCAAGTAAATATATTGGTGTATCACAGTTTTCTGCTCAGGCCGCACAGCAGCAAGGCATTGCTGTTATTCGGCAAATTCAACTTGGCAGAATGCAGTCTAATATTGAAGATAGTAGCTTACTTCATCAACGATTTCGCTTAGTGGTGACGGGGCAATGCTTAGGTTCGCAACAAGCCTGCACCACCAATACCCAACCTCTGAGCAATGTAGTGGTTCTAGAAAATCAAGATATGAGCTTTTCGCCTTCAATGACCATTGATTTTGATTTATTGGGCAACCCTACTTGCAGTTCAGGTTGCACCACGCCAGTAGCAGGTCAGTCTATCCATATTCTTGTTGCTAGCACTCAAGATCAGCAAGAGATCTGCATTAATAGTCAGGGGTATGTTTATGGCTGTTAAAAAGCAGGCTGGCTTTACACTTATTGAAAGCATCATCGCTATTGTTATCTTGGGGATTGCTCTAATCACCTTGACCAGTTTCCTGTTTCCTCAAATCAGCCAATCAGCTAAGCCTTTTTACGAAGTGCGAGCATCGGCATTAGGCTCAAGCTTGATGACTGAAATCTTAGCCAGAAACTTTGATGAACACAGTGATCATGATGGCGGAAGATATCGTTGTGGTGAAAGTGACTATATTGATAGTTCCGCTCAACCTATCCTATGTACCGCAAGTGCCGATTTTGGTCCTGACAACAATGAACCGCCCGCGTTATTTAATGACGTGGATGATTATATAGGTTGTTGGTACACCACCACTGATTCGCAAAATAGCTGTATTGATAAAACTCATGGCGGAAAATTAACCGATATTTTTGGTAGTGATATCAGTGGCGATTATTTAGGTTTTAGAGCGGAAGTGAAGGTTGAATATGACCATGACACTCGCTTAGGAGATGCCAGTCAGGATTTATTTAAAAAAATCACAGTCACGATTACCGCTAGCCAATATGGGGACTTCAAATTCATCTCATATAGAGGGAACTACTAATGAAACAACGTGGTTTTACTCTTATTGAAATGATCATAACGATCATTATTCTCGCGATTATATTTTTAGGCATTGCAGGTTTTGTGGAGTTTGGCACTAAAGGATATGTGCAGTCTGTAGATAGGCAGCGATTACAAAATCAAGCTCGTTTTGCTATCGAAAAAATGAGCCGAGAAATACGTTATGCTGTGCCTAATAGCTTTAAAACAGTCAGCGATGACTTAAATAAATGCTTAATTTTTTACCCAATCCAATATTCTGGTTTCTATAAATTTGTTGAATCCACTAAACATGTAGAGTTTGTGGTTAGCAATGAAGACTATTCACATCCACATACCTTTTCAACAGACACTCGATTAGTCATAAACCCCAGTCGAATAGAAGATTTAGATGAGTCCGGCCCTCAAGCTGTTGGTTTAGGAAGTACCACTACATCAACCTTGGGACACTACTTCTCGGTAGCAATGAATTTAACCAGTCAATCGAGTGCCAAGCGACATTTTATCTATCAAGATAAAACGGTGACTTACTGCGTAGAACGTACCAGTGGCAGTGACGAAATAGGAAGAATAGTGCGTTATTATGGCGATATTGAGCCCAATACCGCTATTACAGATATTAATCATAATATCGGAGTGATAGTGGCAACAGGTCTTGCCTTTAGTGACAGTGATTTTATTTACCAACAAACAGTTCTTCAGCGTGGCGGGTTAGTTCACCTTGATTTATTGTTTAAAAATGGTGATGAGCAGAGTCAATATAAACATGATGTGCAGGTGAGCAATGTACCGTAATAATCAAGCATCAATGAACTCCCAAAAAGGTAATGTGTATATCATTGCGGTTTTTATTATCGTAGTTTTAGGTATGTTAACCTTAAATCTCACCAGAATATCGTGGTCAAACCAAGATACATTAACTCGTGAAGTATTGGGTAAGCAGGCGTCAATGTTAGCCCAATCAGCCAATGAGTGGGCTTTGACTTATTTGTTTCCGTTAGATGGAGACGATGACTATACAACCTTATCCACTCGCTGCGGCACGCTGGGAGCTGACGCAGTCAATGCCGCCACTGCTCTGGTTGAAAATAGCGGCGTTTCTTGTAGTGCGCCAACCATTTCTTGTGAAACATCACCATCAAATATACCTGCAGACATGGACAACATCCCCGAAGAATTAAAACACCTCTCTATATCATCCAGAGCTATCTGTAATGATGGCAATATCTTTGAAGTAGAGCGTCAGCAAACGGTTTGGGTTCGAGGAGTTAAAGATGAATAGATTCTCACCTTATTTTATTGCCTTATTTGTATTGGTTAGTTTTCAGGTTTCAGCTTTAACGTGGGAAGATAGACCAGCTGATTTATGTAATGTGTTTCCTAACTCAATTCAGTCTTGGAGTACTACTTCCTCTTTGCTATTTGAAAATAGAGGTGCAAATATTTTTGGTACTGAAAGTAAAAGTGGAAGAGTTGGTATTGGAAGCATTAGTGCAGAGCCGTGGGATAAGCATTGCGATGGCAATTTCTGTGTAGAAGATCATAGTTTATTGATCGCTGAGCCAACAGTTCAGTCTTTTTCTAGTGAACCTGTTCTTTCATTTGACAAATCAGTCAAAGAAATACCAGCAGGTAAATATGATACGATTGAGTTAAGTGGTTACAACGGTCTTAGTTATGAGTTTACAGGCTCTTATTACGAAATAAAGAACTTATCTGTAACCACTGGCGCAAAGCTTACAATAAAACCGAACACCTTCATTAAAGTAAACTCAGCGGTCCTGACTAGTGAAGAAATTACTACAGAGATGCCTGATGATAATTCTAAAAATGTACTTATTTGGGGTGAATATGAGTCAGGTGTAGCTCCTAGTATCACAGTAAAAAAATCTCAATTCTTATATGCGGATATTTTTAGTCGGGCAGGTGTTACCGTTGATGGAGGTACAAATCTACGTGGAGTAATTACTGCGCATGATATTATTATGAGAGGTGATAGTGTCGAAGGGGTTAGTGATCATTGTGCTATACCACCAACGCAGCCAACGCCACCAATCTCAGATATGTGTACGTATTTCCCTGCTCCCACAAGCTCGAATTCATACTCTAATAGCGAGATTAAAATAGCTGGTGGTACTCCTCAGCGTATCAATTTATTCGGCCCCGATGGTAGCACTTCTACAGAGTTAGGGTTTAAAGATTATACCTGCAATGGAAATAGTTGCAGTGGGACGCAAAGTGATCATAGTGGATGTACCTATACTAATTTACCTAACGGTGTAATTACCAAGGATTGTAGCCTTACTGGACAAGATTTATTTCCTTCAGGTGCGCCTGTTTTAGAAACATTTCAAGCGAGTGGTACTTCGGTTTCCGTCGGTAGTAATACAGTTAACCTTGGTAGTGGTGGAGAAAGAAACTACACAGCTATTGATTTTGAAAATAATAGCAGTGGTGAAGTTGTTTTCACGGAAAGCGGTGTATATTGGATTGGTAGTATTACGATCCCTCAGTCAGCAAGCAATATAAAAATAAGAGCGGCTGATGGTGTTATAGCTGAAGTACATTTTAATGATTTAACAATTAATACTAATAATCATGTAACCATTGGTGATATAAATGCCCCTTCGCAGCTAATCTTGTTGGATCATAATAGTGATGATCATAGTCAGTTTAAGATTAATAAAAATAATGTAACTATCGCCGCCAATCTATATATTTCTACAGGTCCTGCTAGAGGAAATGGAAATTCACTTCATATAACGGCTAACCATTTTAAGTTCTACGGCAGTCTTACAGTGCCTGAGATTCAAATGAATGGAAGTGACAATCACTTTAACTTGTCAGAGTCAACTTGTGGAACAACGACTCCACCAACAACAGACTACTCACTATCACTCACCCCAGCCCAAGGCATCCAATTAACTTGCACCGCCCAACAACTTGATTTCCAAGTAAAAGACTCCTCTGGAAATAACACTGGTGCTTACACTGGAGATATCGAAGTTACTGCAACTGGCGGCACCAATACTAGTTTTAATGTACTGCAAGGCTCTCCACAAGGGGGCAATCTCTACAAGGCAAATAGCAATGGATTATTAAGCCTTAGCATGGATGAGAATACCGTTAGTGATGTGGTAGTGACGGGCAGTTTACAAGATGACCCTAGTGCCACATCAGTGACTGGAAACTATAAATTTGTCGCCTATAAGCTAGGTTTTTCGCCTAATCCAACCAACATTGTTGCAGGTAAGCCGTCAGAAAATGTATCGGTGCAACCATTGGAATGTTTGAACGATGCTCCTGTGGTTTCAGCAGATTATAATGGCGCAAAGCAAGTTGAATTATCCGCTACCAATTACATCGCTCCATCATCAACGGTTCGTCCTAGTGAGGTGATTAAAGTAAATGGTTCGACTACGCCACAAGGTAGTATGAATCTTGATTTTGGGAGCAATAGTACCGCTAATATTCAGGTTGAATATGCTGAGGCAGGTAGTGTCTCTTATACAATGACAGATGAAATCTGTATTGATGATGGGCAAGGCTCGCAAGAGTGTAGAGAGTATTCTGGAGAGCATCAAATCCAGTCTCGTCCATGGACATTTGCTCTTTGTGAACCTAGTGGCGCTAATATTTCAGGTACATCTAACTCTGGTAGTGTCTTTAAACGCTCAGGGGAGCTTTTTGCTTTAAATGCGACCCCAATTCGTTGGGTGAGTAACGAAAGTACAGCTCCAAATGTTGCTATTGATGTTAGTAATTATTGTAATCAACTAGATACATTAGCAACTAAAAACTTCTATGCGGACTCAGCGCCAGCGGTGAGTGTCAATTTATCAGCGGTACTTGATTCACCAAGCGCAGGCGAACTTGGCAGTGGTTTAGAGGGAATCCCACCGAATGGTTTAGCTCATAATACAAACCCTATAGCTTTCTCGTCATTATTTTGGAAAGAGGCGGGGAGCTTGAAAGTGACTGCAGATTTAACTAATCAGGCTGATTATCTGTTTGAGCCCATAAATCCGGGTTATCGCAGTGTAGGGCGATTCGCCCCATCGCAGTTGGTCATGCTAGACGAAGCCAGCGATCCTAGTAATGTTTGGGCGCAGTGGCAGTATGCATCAAACCATGATGGTTTTGCTTATATGAGCCAGCAATTCCCACATTCCTTTAAAGTTCAAGCACAAGCGAACGACGGTACGCCGACATTAAATTATGGTTTATTTGGCAATGACTTCATCTCAAAAATAGATTACATGGCGAATACAACAGGTTTAGCGACTGATGTTAGCTTGTTGAATCGAGTGGCTAACACGCAGACTTGGACAGGAGCGGATTGGCCGAAAACCTTGGCTGAAGATCCTTCAATACTTTCAGTGCAAATGGATGATTTTGCATTTATGAAAAAGGTGGATTCAACGGTTGGCAGTTTTATTGCTACAGAGCCAGATGGACCATTTAACAGTAGCAATTCTATTTTTGGCCTTGAAGTCACCACAATTATCGATGATGTAAATTTTTCTGTTCTGGATATGCCAGATGTAAGTACTGGAACGAATGTCGGTAGTGCTTTCCCTGAGCAACCAGAGTTTCGCTATGGTCGTATGCATCTAGAAGATGTGGGAGGCAATACAGGCCAAACAGTGCGAGTGCCATTACGTGTGGAATACTGGGATGATGGTGAGTTTAAGACAAACGATAAAGACAGTGGCAGTGAGTATGATGCGACCAATCATTATTGCGTGCAGACGATTTGGAATAATCAATCTGCAACTACAAACGCAGCGCTAGTCAGTGGTGGAAATCATAGCGTAGCGCAAGGCTTGTCGGATGACCTGCATGCTGAGCATGTTCCAACGAATACAGCAAATACTGAAAGAGCTCAAGTAAGGCTCTGGTTGCGTCAAGGTGATGACTCACCGCAACGTCACGAAACCGATATTGACTGCTCAAAAGCCACGTCATTCACCAACCAACCTTGGCTTCAATACAATTGGAGAGACAAAGGTGATGAAGACCCTTCTGCTGTAGTTACTTTTGGTGTCTTTAGAGGTAACGATCGGATCATATTTAAAGGTGAGCGAGCGTTAATTGGTAACGAAAACTGACTTTTTTAGTGCCTAAGTCAGGACAGCGTCAGAAAAAGGCACTTTATATCAATCTTTGTTGTCCAATGCCTTGCCCAATAAGTGAGGCATTGGTACATTTAGTACAATTTTATCTTCCAAAGATTGTGAGAAGAGCGCTTAGTTATGTTTAAAAAAATTCGCGGAATGTTCTCAAACGACCTGTCTATTGATTTGGGTACAGCGAACACACTCATTTATGTAAAAGGACAAGGCATTGTTCTTGATGAACCATCAGTTGTTGCTATCCGCCAAGATCGCGCTGGTTCAACTAAAAGCGTTGCGGCCGTTGGTCATGACGCAAAGCAAATGCTAGGACGTACTCCTGGTAATATTTCAGCTATTCGCCCAATGAAAGATGGCGTAATTGCCGATTTTTTCGTTACCGAAAAAATGCTTCAGCACTTCATCAAGCAAGTTCATGACAACAGCTTCCTAAAACCAAGCCCACGTGTTTTGGTTTGTGTTCCTTGTGGTTCAACACAAGTTGAGCGCCGTGCGATTCGTGAATCTGCATTAGGTGCCGGTGCTCGTGAAGTGTACTTGATTGACGAGCCAATGGCGGCGGCAATCGGTGCAGGTCTACGTGTATCAGAACCAACTGGTTCTATGGTTGTTGATATCGGTGGTGGTACTACTGAAGTTGCAGTTATCTCACTAAACGGTGTGGTGTACTCTTCTTCTGTGCGCATCGGTGGTGACCGTTTTGATGAAGCTATTATCAACTATGTTCGTCGTAACTACGGCAGCTTGATTGGTGAAGCAACAGCAGAAAAAATCAAACATGTGATCGGTTCAGCTTACCCTGGCGATGAAGTAGAAGAGCTAGAAGTTCGTGGTCGTAACCTTGCAGAAGGTGTGCCGCGCAGCTTTAGCCTAAACTCAAACGAAATCCTTGAAGCACTGCAAGAGCCTCTATCTGGTATCGTTTCTGCAGTTATGGTTGCACTAGAGCAGTGTCCTCCTGAACTGGCTTCTGATATTTCTGAAAACGGTATGGTTCTCACCGGTGGCGGCGCGCTACTGAAAGATCTAGATCGTTTGCTAACAGAAGAAACTGGCATCCCTGTTGTTGTGGCAGAAGAGCCGCTAACTTGTGTGGCTCGTGGGGGCGGTAAAGCTCTTGAAATGATTGATATGCACGGCGGTGACTTATTTAGTGAAGAATAAGTCTTCCTCTGAATTACGCCCACTAGTAACAAAAACGGGTAATGAAGAATGAATCCAATCTTTGGCAGAGGCCCTTCTCTGCAATTGAGACTCTTTTTTGCCGTATTACTATCAGCCAGCTTAATGTTGGCTGATAGTCGTTTAGATACCTTCTCAAATGTACGATACGTGTTGAACAGTGCAGTCGCCCCTATCCAGTATCTTGCTGATTTACCTAGAAGCATGTTTGGGGAACTTTACGAGCGTTTGAGTAGCAAACAGCAATTGTTGGCGACCAATAAAGCCCTGCGTGAAGAGCTATTAAAAAAGAACAGTGAGCTTTCACTGCTTTCTCAATATAAAGAAGAAAACCAACGCTTTCGAAAGCTGTTGGGGTCTAGTTTTGTGCGAGACGAGAAAAAGGTTGTGACGGAAGTCATGGCGGTGGATGCGTCTTCATATCATCAACAAATTATGATTGATAAAGGCCGTGTGGATGGCGTTTATCAAGGTCAACCTGTGATCAATGAGAATGGTATCGTTGGACAAGTCACGGAAGTCGGCGCACACAATAGCCGAGTGTTACTGTTGACCGATTCCAATGCTGCGATTCCTGTGCAGGTTATTCGTAATGACATTCGAGTGATAGCCGCAGGCAGTGGCGATTTAACGCAAATGCACTTGCAGCATATTCCAAGTAATTTTGATATCCAAGAAGGCGATGTGCTTGTTTCATCCGGTTTGGGTGGCGTGTATCCAGAAGGGTATCCTGTCGCGACGGTGACTCAGGTACATATCGATAATCACCAACCGTTCTCAACGATTACCGCAGCCCCTGCGGTCGACTTTGGGCGCTTACGCTATTTGTTATTGGTTTGGCCTCAGCACTCTTCGGCAGATGAACAGCCAACCCTTATTGAAGCAGCACCTGTTGCCCCAGAAAGCAATAACATAAGCGCGCAAGCTGGAGATAAAGATGGCGAATAGTATCTTTGGCGGAAAACTCGTCATTTGGATGACCTTTTTGGCCGCGTTGATTCTGCAAACCATTCCTTGGCCTGGCACAATGGATATGCTACGCCCGTCATGGCTAGTTTTAGTGACATGTTATTGGGTTATGGCCGCTCCGCATCGAGTGAATGTGGGAACGGGTTTGATCTTAGGTCTATTGTGGGACCTCTTATTAGGTTCTACTTTGGGCATTCATGGCTTAATGATGGCGATCGTCACTTATTTAGTGGCAATCAACTTCTTAGTTATTCGTAATATGGCACTGTGGCAGCAAGCACTCGTGATGGCACTGCTTAGTATGCTCAGCATCACCATTGAGTTTTTTGGTGAGTTTATTATTCAAGATGTCGTGTTTAATCCTACATCACTGTGGGTGGCATTGATTAACGCCATTCTTTGGCCATGGTTATTTTTATTATTACGTCGTGTTCGCCGTATTTGGAGAGTAAGATAAGTGATGCAGAACTCCCTTATTTTAGCGTCGGCATCACCAAGAAGACGTGAACTTTTATCTCAATTAGGCTACGAATTCACTATACTTATCAGCGATATAGATGAAGTTCGTGAGCAGGGGGAGTCCCCTAGCCAATATGTACAGCGATTAGCTGAACAAAAAGCACAAACTGTCCTTAAGCAGGCTTGCTTACAGGGCATAGAAAAACCTATCGTTATTGGCTCAGATACGATTGTTACTCAGGATGAGTGCGTATTTGAAAAGCCAGGTTCTCTGCAAGATAGCTTAGAAATGCTCGGTCAACTGTCGAACGCAAAACATCAAGTGATGACGGCAGTCTGTATTTCAGATGCACATAAAACAGAGACCATTATTTGTATTACAGACGTGTGGTTTAAACCCCTCAGCCGCCAAGAAATTGTAGATTATTGGTTGACCGGTGAGCCATGCGACAAGGCAGGAAGCTACGGGATTCAGGGTATAGGCGGAAAGTTTGTTACGCGTATAGAGGGCAGCTATCACGCAGTTGTTGGACTACCTTTATTTGAAACCGAACAGCTCTTGCACCAATTTTTATAAGTTTTAGAGGTGCGCCATGAGTGCAGAGTTACTGATCAACTCAACACCGAGTGAAACTCGGGTTGCTATGATTGAAGGCGGTGTCCTTCAAGAAGTTCATATAGAAAGAGAAGCCAGACGAGGAATTGTAGGTAATATCTACAAGGGCCGAGTCAGTCGTGTATTACCGGGGATGCAAGCCGCCTTTGTTGATATTGGCTTAGAGAAAGCCGCCTTTCTACATGCTTCAGACATAGTGCCTCATACTGAGTGCGTGGCTGAAAACGAAAAACAACAATTTAAAGTTCGAGACATCTCTGAATTGGTTCGTCAAGGCCAAGATATTGTTGTGCAGGTGGTTAAAGATCCCCTTGGCACTAAAGGTGCTCGCCTCACAACAGACATCACACTTCCTTCTCGTTATTTAGTCTTTATGCCCGGTGCAAGCCATGTGGGTGTATCCCAACGTATTGAATCAGAAAAAGAACGTAATCGCCTTAAACGCATTGTTGCGCCGTATTGCAGTGAGTCTGGCGGGTTTATCATCAGAACCGCCGCGGAAGGTGCCGATGAGAAAGAGCTGGCTCAAGACGCGGCTTTTCTAGAGCGTTTATGGGAGAAGGTGATGGTTCGCCGCTCCAAGTACATTACTCGTTCAACCTTATATGGTGAGTTAGGGCTTGCTCCTAGGATCTTACGCGATTTTGTAGGGACTGAACTGTCTTTAATTCAGGTTGATTCTCGCATGGTGTTTGAGTCGTTGCTTGAATTCACCGAAGAGTTTGTGCCTGAATTGATGAGCAAGTTGGTGTTGTATGATGGAGATAAGCCCATTTTCGATTTGTACGATGCGGAGAGTGAGATTCAGCGTTCTCTTGATCGTAAAGTCAATTTAAAATCGGGTGGCTCGTTGATCATTGATCAAACAGAAGCCATGACCACGGTTGATATCAACACCGGTGCTTTTGTGGGTCGCCGAAATCTAGAAGAAACGATCTTCAACACCAACCTAGAAGCTACCGAAGCCATTGCTCGCCAACTGAGATTGCGTAACCTTGGTGGGATCATCATTATCGACTTTATTGATATGTCCAGTGATGAGCATCGCAAACGCGTTCTAGCCTCTCTTGATGCCGCGTTAAGTAATGATCGCGTCAAAACCAATATCAATGGCTTTACTCAGCTTGGATTGGTGGAGATGACTCGTAAGCGTACTCGAGAGAGTATTGAGCATGTGTTGTGTTCCGATTGCCCAAGCTGTGAGGGACGAGGCGCAGTAAAAACAGTGGAAACCGTATGCTATGAAGTGTTGAGAGAAATCACTCGAGTCAATCGTGCTTACGACGCCGATCGATTCTTAGTCTACGCCTCACTGGCTGTTGCTGACGCGCTACAAGGTGAAGAGTCTCACGCACTGGCTGAGCTAGAATTGTTTATTGGTAAAGAAGTTAAAATCACAGCCGAACCGCTTTATGTTCAAGAGCAGTTCGATGTTGTCATGATGTAGGGTAGCGATTCATTGGCGTCATTTTCCGTTCGACTGGAGCGATTTGTTCTATCGCTGTTAGTGTTTATCTTTGTTTCATTAGCGGTGCTGGTCACCGCTTTACGCATTGCTTTACCTCGTTTAGACAACTATCAACAAGACATCGAAACTTGGGTAAATAAGGCTTCGGGCCTTAACTTTACTATCGGTGAAGTGCATGGGTATTGGAAAAATACACACCCTTCTTTGTCTTTATCGGGCTTGCAAGCGGATATCCCTAAGGGGGTAAAAGCATTCTCTGTTGGAGAGGTGCGTGCGGAATTTGATTTGGTTGGCTCTATATTAAACTTGCAACCTAAAATCAGTGAACTGACCGTCGATGGCTTACATATCGATATTAGTGATATCGATCTATTTCATAGCAGTAACCAAAACAGTGCACCGCCGAAAGAGGGGGAGCAGCAGTTACTGCAAAATCTAGAAAACCTGATACTACGTCAATTGAGTGAATTTTCACTGGCAGACTCCACGATCGTTTTTAAAGACGCTGCGGGTGAAGTGCGTGAAGTGGAAGTTGAAACTCTCAATTGGCACAACAACGAAAATCGTCACCATGCTGACGGGATAGTCAGTGTCAAAGATGTGCAGTTGAACAGTGTCAGTGTGATTGCTGATTTTACTGACAACGACGGTATCTCAGATATCAGTGGGGATTTTTACCTGCAAGGGAATAACTTTAATATTACCCCTTGGGTTTCTCCCTACCTTGCTGACGGTATTGTGGTTGAGAAAGGAAGAGTAAGCTTAAACACTTGGGTTTCTTTAAAAAATAATCAACCCATTGATGCCTACCTTGAAATCTCTCCATCGCGTTTAGAGTGGAAAGACAAACATAATCAAAAGAACTCCATCTCTATTCAAGGTGGGGTCATGAAGTTAGACCCAACCGAACACGGTTGGCAGGTAAATGGACAAGATCTTGCTTTTCGCTCAAACGGTATCCAATGGCCGGATTTAAACTTTGCTCTGCAATGGTCTCCTGAGCAATGGAAGTTAAATGTGAATCAGCTCAAGATTGGTAACTTAACACCGATACTTGATCTCCTTCCTGATATGGAAAAAACGCAAGATTGGATCGATACCGTTCAGCTTGATGGTACTGTGAAAGACATGCGTGTTTCTATGGGTGAAGGTATGGATACGCTTCGTTATTCAGCCAACCTTGAACAAGGACATATGAAGCAATGGGAGCTACTTCCTGGCTTGCATACTTTGCAGGCGAAGGTTTTTGGTCGTTCCGATTTAGCCAAAGCGAAAGTAACCTTAATTGATGACGTATTGCCTTATGGCGATGTGTTCCAAGCACCACTTCGAATTCGTCAAGCTGAGCTTGATCTTGTCTGGCAATCTGATGACGATGGATGGCGATTATGGTCAGACAAAGTCACCGCGGCGACCCCAGACCTGCAAGTATTGGGCGCTTTTAAACTGGATTTCCCGAAAAATGCACCGACGTTTTTATCGTTTTACGCCGAAGCGGATTTACTAAATGCGGGAGAAACTTGGCGTTATTTGCCGACCTTGGCCTTGGGGCGTGGTTTAACGGATTACCTGTCTGCGGGTATTCAAGGCGGTACGGTTAAAACGGCTAAATTACTTTGGTATGGTGAGCTGTCTAATTTCCCATATCGTCACAATGACGGCGTATTCCAAGCGTGGGTTCCACTGCGAAAAACCAAATTTAGTTTTAGCACGGCATGGCCGGCATTGACTGACATGCAGCTAGATCTTCTGTTTGAGAATGAGACCATGTTCTTAGATTCTCGCGACGCCAAATTATTAAATATCCACGCTGATCGCATCTCAGGAAAAATCCCACAGATGCACGGTGATGGGCACATTGAGTTATTTGCAGCCGCTAAAGCCGAAGGTTCAGACGTACGAGATTATATGAGTGCGACACCGTTAGTCGGCTCGGTGGGAGCGGCTCTTACTACTATCGACATCAAAGGCCAAGTTGATTCACAGTTTCAGTTGTATATTCCTTTTAGTGAAGGAGAAGAAGCTAGAGCATGGGGCTATGCGGATCTCAATAACAACAACATCAATATTACCGCTCCGCCAATGATGTTAAGTAAAGCAACGGGACGCATCGAATTTGATAATGATGTGGTTAGCACGTCAGGCTTAAAAGCCACAGTACTCGATCAGCCGATCTCTTTGGACTTTACCGGACAAAATGCAGAATCCAGCTACGACACCCGCATTGACTTAATTGGCGATTGGCATGTTGAGCCTTTAATTCCATATCTTGGAAAAACTTGGCTTGAACCGATTTCAGGAAGAGCGCCATGGAATATGGGTATTGATCTGCAAATCAATGATGTTGGCTTTACCTATCAGCTGGATGCCAAAGCAAACCTAACTTCAATCGCAAGCCGCTATCCTGCGCCTATGCAAAAAAAGAAAGGTGAAGTATGGCAAGCTAGAATGCAGGCTTCAGGAAACCAAGAGTCTATATCCGCTCGACTGCAACTACCGAAAGCGAAGTTCCAGACTGAAATCGACATCACTAAAGGAAGACCCGTTCTTAAAGCAACCAATACTGTTATTGGTGCAGGCAGTTTCCGAGTTAGCCCAATTGTCGGTCATCATGCGTCGTTGCGTTTGCCTGAGTTTGATCTCGACCAATGGCTGAAAGTGCTAGATCGTTCAGCGGTGGGGCCTAAACCGATTGTGAGTGAACTTAATGCCCCTGAGTTTCCTGTACCACAACGCATACAAGTACAGACCAACACGCTTAAAGCGGGTGGTTTAGATTGGAATGATGTGGACATTTTAGTGCGCAATCGAGGAAATAAATGGGACTTTAGTGCAGACAGTTCACAGTTAAAAGGCAAAGCCGATTACGATGGAAAACATTTAGGCGTTCATTTATCCAAACTGCAACTCTATCTAGCCGATCCTGAAAATCTGGTGGATGAGTCTATTGTTGATGACAATGACCTCAAACAAAACAAGACAGCGAAGCCTTTGATTTCAGATTTTGATAAAACCTTCTTTGCCAAAATGCCAAGCTTTGACTTACAAATCGATGATTTTTGGATGCAAGGCTACAAAGTGGGTAAGGTTGACGTTGTCATGAAACACGACGGCAATCGCATTGTGTGGGACAAAGCCAATTTGACCAGTGGTCAATCTAGCCTACTGGCAACCGGCTGGTGGAAGTTAACGGATCAGGACAGTGAAACCCATTTGGATTTTAATGCTAAAGGGGAAGATAACTCAGAGATTATGGCAAGATTTGGTGTCAATTCTGGCATTCAAAAAGCGCCGTTTGAATTTAATTCATCGCTCGACTGGAAAGGCTCTCCATGGAATATTCAGGTCGATACTCTAAATGGCACACTGGATGCAGAATTTGGTCGAGGCGTGATTTCTGATGTAGGCGGCGCTGCTAAGTTATTAGGGATGTTCAGCTTAGACTCCTTGATTCGACGCATGCAGTTAGACTTTAGTGACGTTTTTGATGATGGCTTAGCCTTTGACTCTATCGAAGGTAAAGGCAAGGTTGAAAATGGTATTTTTGTTACCAATGATCTGAAAATGGATTCCATCTCCGGTGATATGAGCATTCGTGGCCTAGCCAATTTGAATACGCAAATGGTGGATGCTGAAGTGACCTTTAAACCGGATGTAACTTCAGGTATTCCTATGCTGACCGCATTTGCCGTTGCGCCGCAAACCGCGTTGTACGTGTTGGCAATCAGTACCGTGGTGGCCCCCGTCATAGAAGTCATTACCCAGGTTACGTATGAAATCAAAGGGCCAATGAACGCGCCAAAAGTACGAGAAAAATCGCGCCGTAAGGGAGACTACGAAGTACCTAAAAAACTTCGCTCTGAGTCATAGGGAAGCAACATATGCAGCAGGAACAAGCAAGAGTCGGTTTGGTGCAAATGACATCCGGTAGTGATGTCATGCAAAATTACCAGTACATTGAGCAGCAGGTTAGAGCGCTCGCAGAGCAGCAGTGCCAGTTAATTGTGACTCCAGAAAACAGCTTGTTGTTTGACAATGCCGATAGCTATCAACAGTTGGCAGAAGAGTTAGGCTCGGGCCCTATGCAAGGGAAGCTCGCTAGGCTGGCAAAAGAGCTGGGCGTATGGATTGTGATAGGATCTTTTCCTATTCGGGCGTCGAAAGATAAGCTCTACTCGACAAGTTTAGTTTTTAACGATCAAGGTGAGCTAGCCTCTCACTACGCGAAAATGCATTTGTTTGATGTTGAAGTAGCGGATGGACATGGCAGTTACCGAGAGTCTGATTGTTTTGAGCATGGTCAGTTACCACAGATAGTTGAGACACCTTTTGGTAAACTCGGCTTATCGATTTGTTATGACTTAAGATTTGCCCCTCTCTATAACGTCCTTCGTGAGGGTGGTGCAGATATTATTTTGGTGCCTGCGGCTTTTACCGCAGTCACCGGAGAAGCGCACTGGGAAGTGCTTCTTCGTTCTAGAGCAATAGAAAACCAAGTTTGGGTCATTGGTGTAGGTCAGTGTGGACAACACTCTGCCAGCAGACAAACTTGGGGGCATTCTATGGTGATCGACCCATGGGGTAAGATGATCACCAAAGCGGCAATGACGCCTTGCAATTTAATTGCTGATATCGAATTACATCAAGTGCAGCACGTTCGAAAGGCGATGCCTGTTGCGGCACATCAGAAATTTTTTAGCCTCATCATTGATGAGGGAAATGAGTAAATTATGACAATTGAAATCGTAGAACAAGAGCTATTGGCTCCAAGTGGATTAACGGACCAAGATGTAGAGCGCACTCTCTCTTTAATTGCTGCTCGTGATATCGACTATGCCGATGTGTATTTTCAAGCGAGCTGGCATGAAACACTAGTATTAGAAGACAGTATTATCAAAGATGGTTCATTTAATATCGACCGTGGGGTTGGTGTTCGAGCGATCAGTGGTGAGAAAACAGGGTTTGCATACTCAGATCAAATCCAAGCAGACAGCTTGAAACAATCGGCCATTGCAGCACGAGGCATTGCGAAACAAGGTCAAACGGCGCAAGTTCAAACGTTTTCTCGTTACAACTCAAGCAAAATTTATTCAGGGGTTAACCCGTTACAGAGCCTTGAAAAGCAACAAAAAATCGACTTACTCAAAGAGCTTGATGTGTATATCCGCACTAAAGAACCTTTGGTAAGTGAAGTGAATATCAGCTTAAGCGGTGTTTATGAGCAAGTGCTTGTGGCAGCAACCGATGGTACCTACGCGACTGATATTCGTCCGCTCGTACGCTTATCTATTAGCGTGTTAGCACAACGAGGTGAGCGCCGTGAACGTGGTACGTCTGGCGGTGGTGGTCGTTATGATTATCAACGATTCTTAGCGATGGACGGAAGCAAAACCGTGGCAATGAATCTTGCGGATGAAGCGATTCGTCTGGCATTAGTGAACCTTGAATCTGATGCCGCTCCTGCGGGTACAATGCCGGTGGTACTTGGTGCAGGCTGGCCGGGCGTACTGTTGCATGAAGCGGTTGGTCATGGCTTAGAAGGCGATTTCAACCGTAAACAATCGTCAGTTTTCTCGGGTAAAGTAGGCGAGAAAGTGACTTCCGATCTTTGTACGATTGTGGATGACGGCACTATGGTCGATCGTCGTGGTTCATTAAACATCGATGACGAAGGTGTTGAAGGGCAATACAATACCTTAATCGAAAATGGTGTGCTTAAAGGTTACATGCAAGACAAGATGAATGCGCGCCTTATGGGCGTTGCACCTACGGGGAATGGGCGCCGCGAATCTTTTGCGCACTTGCCAATGCCTCGTATGACCAATACCTATATGTTGCCGGGTCAGCACACCCCAGAAGAGATTATTTCAACTGTCGAAAAAGGCATTTATGCACCAGGTTTTGCCGGTGGTCAGGTTGATATTACTTCGGGTAAATTTGTTTTTTCTGCTTCTGAAGCGTATCTGATTGAAAATGGTAAGATTACTCGCCCAGTGAAAGGCGCGACGTTAATTGGTTCTGGTATCGAAGCGATGCAACAAGTGTCTATGATCGGAAATGATTTACAAATAGATAAAGGGGTTGGCGTATGCGGTAAAGCAGGGCAGAGCCTTCCTGTTGGCGTTGGTCAACCGACGGTGAAATTGGACACCATTACCGTAGGTGGTACAGAGTAAACGTTAATGACGCACAGTAGTGATAGACAGTTTCATCATTACTGTGCGTATAAAGTCGCTGACTTTCTTCATTTCACCTTTATTTCGGGTGAAGAGAGAAATTAAGCTTCGTTATTCAAATCTTTTAAGATCTGGAAAATTTCGCGGTATGCCTTAGGCGGCTTACTGGTGGCTTTTTCTTTATTGGCTTGACGAGCTAACTGACGTAGACGTTGTCTGTCTGCTTCTGGATACAAGCTCAGTACTTCTTCAATTGCCGAATCTCCCTCTGCTACAACGCGATCACGCAATACTTCCAGTTTATGCAATTCAGCAGAAGCCTGAGAGTGTTTGTTACGGTGCTTATCCAGCGCAGCTTGGATTGGCTCAATCTCAATTTGACGCATCACTTTGCCAATGTATTGCAGTTGACGACGCTTAGCTTCGTTTTTAAAGCGCTGGGCATCTTTAATGGCGTCGGCAAGATCTTCTGGCAACGGGAATTTATCCAGTATACCTGGCTTTAGCGCCACAAGCTCTTCGCCAAGTTTTTGCAAAGCTTCCATGTCTTGCTTCATTTCGGTTTTACTTACCCAAATGATTTCTTCTTCCTCTTCCCAAGGGGCTTTCTGGTTTTTTCTGGCCATAATTTGCTCTTCGTGACTTAATTTTGAATGCGTATTCCGCATAATTTCCGTTATTTTAACAAACAAATTGGGGAGAATGGGAAAAGCTTGGTATTCTAAACGCAATTGCCTGCAAATAATTGATTTAACTATGGACGCTAGACAACAAATTGCCCAACAAAAAGTAGAATTAGAAGAAGCGGTTGCGAAAGCCCTAGTCTTGGCGTCTGCCAAAGCTGATGGCGCTGAAGTTGCCATCAATAAATCTACAGGCCTGAGTGTATCCACTCGTATGTGTGAAGTAGAGAATGTCGAGTTTAATAGCGACGGCGCTCTGGGTATCACGGTTTACCGAGGTCAAAGAAAGGGGAGTGCCTCCACTTCTGACTTGAGTGAAAAAGCGATAGCACAAACCGTTGCTGCAGCATTAGATATTGCTAAGTATACCTCTGAAGATCCGTGTGCAGGTCCTGCACCGGCAGAATTGATGGTGAAAGAGATTAAAGATTTGGATCTCTTCCATCCTGATGAACCTAATCCCGATCACATTGCAAAAATCGCAATTGAAGCGGAACAAGCTGCTTTAGCGTACAGCGATAAGATCAAACAAAGTGATGGTGCAAGCTATGACTCCCACTTTGGTATTCGTGTTTACGGTAACTCACACGGCGTCCTTGCCAGCTATCCGTCTAGCCGCCACAGCGTAAGCTGTAGCGTGATTGGTTCGGGTGCCAATGGTGATATGGAGCGTAACTATAGTTATAGCGTTGCTCGTAGAGCAGACGATCTTTGGTCAGCCAAAGAAGTGGGTTTAAAAGCCGCAGAAAGAACGATACAGAGCCTAGACTCTAGACGCATCGAAACGGGCGAGTATCCTGTGATGTTCGCGGCAGAGGTGGCGACAGGACTGATGGGGCATTTGATCGCTGCTATTAGTGGTGGCAGTTTGTACCGTAAGTCTTCATTCTTACTTGATCATCTTGGAAAGCAAATTCTTCCTGATTGGTTCAATGTAAATGAGAAACCACACATTTTAAGAGGCTTAGCTTCAACGCCATTTGATAGTGAAGGTGTTGAAACCAAAGACTGTGACATTATTACTGACGGTAAACTGGCGACGTATCTATTAACCAGCTACGCCGCTCGTAAACTGAATATGACGCCTACTGGGCACGCAGGTGGTATCCATAACTGGTTTGTTCAATCAACCGGACAAGATTACCAAGCCATGCTTAAAGAGCTAGGTACAGGCTTCCTGGTTACTGATCTTATGGGGCAAGGTGTGAATGGCGTGACTGGGGATTACTCTCGCGGTGCTGCTGGATTTTGGGTTGAAAATGGCGTGATTCAATATCCTGTTTCAGAAGTCACCATTGCGGGCAATCTAAAAGATATGTTCCAACGTATTGTTGCGGTGGGTAATGATGTAGAAACACGCTCACAAATTCAAACTGGTTCAATGTTGATTGAATCTATGAAAGTAGCGGGTATTTAACCCTCATTGTACTCAATAACGGCGTTAGAATTATAGAATAACGACTTTTCGAAAAATTCTGCCTTGTTCCGAGCATTTCAAATACGTTAATAAAAAAACGAGCCGTTTGGCTCGTTTTTTTATGCGCTGTATCTATGTAGGGGAGCGATATTGTTTAGAGTAAGAAAATCGTCGCGAGTCCTAAAAATACCGACAAACCAACAACATCGGTAATGGTCGTTAGGGCCATTCCTCCAGCCAAAGCGGGATCGATATTCATTTTCTTTAATATGACGGGGATCGTGACCCCGGCTACCCCTGCGACAAAGAGGTTGGTGAGCATCGCCGCGGAAATAATAAAGCCGAGCATCCAATCGTGTTTCCAGAACACCACGATAGCACCAATAATTAATGCCCAAAGTATGCCATTTAAAAAACCGATGGCGGCTTCTTTCATCAGCAGTTCTTTACGGTTACTGTCACCGATATAACCAAGAGCTAAACCACGAATAACCAACGCTACGGTTTGGTTCCCTGCCACGCCACCCATAGAAGGTACGATGGTCATTAATACCGCGATAGCCGCCATTTGTTCTAATGTGGCTTCAAACATATTGGAAACAGACGCTGCGGCTAGAGCGGCTAATACATTGACGCCTAACCAAATGCTTCGGCGACGAGCAGATTTGACCACTGGAGCAAAGGTATCTTCATCGTCATCAAGACCGGCTAAGCTCATCATTGAGTGCTCAGCATCTTCACGAATGATATCGACCACATCATCTATCGTGATACGTCCGACAAGATGCTGGTTTTGATCGACCACAGGTGCAGATACCCAATTTCGACGCTCAAACAAGCTGGCGACGTCAGTATCACTCAGATCTACGGCAATTGCTTCATCAGCGTGGCTCATCACTTCGATAACAGGTACGTCAGGTTGAGTTGTCAGTAGGGTGGTTAAAGAGAGGTTACCGATCAAACGATCGTCATCATCAATAACGTATAAGGTGTCTGTCGCTTCCGGAAGTTCGCCTTTCATTCGCATATAACGAAGTACAACGTCAATATCAACGTCGCCACGTATTGTGGTGACGTCGGTATTCATAATTCCGCCCGCGGTGTCTTCAGGGTAAGAAAGTGCCGTTTCAACACGCAGTCTATCGGCGGCGTCCATTTGGCTTAGGACTTCTCGTGAAACCTTGTTAGGTAAGCTTCGAAGTACGTAGGCTACGTCATCGGTATCCATACCTTCGGTCGCTTCAGCAAGCTTACCGGGAGCCATTTTCGAGACGAGGTTATCTTTGACGTCTTCACTGAGTTCATCAAGGATTTCACCGTAGTCTTCAGGGTCTGTCAGTTGCCAGAGAACTTCACGGCTTTTGCGTGGTGAGGCTTCAAGAAGGTGGGCAATATCTTCAGGCTCCATAGATTGGAGCTGGCGTCTAACGAAGACAAAGCGGCCATTATCTAGCGCATCACTTACTTCTTGAAGCGTTTGGTGGGCTTGATCAAACTCGATCTGTTCCGCCATTATTTGCCTCCAGTTGGGTGTCTACACTAAATAAATTTATAGAAGGATATTAGCCTATTTTATTCGGTGGGTTAATCAGTTCTTAAATCTAAAACGAATATTTTCATAGACTGCGTAAAAATTATTCATCTTCGTCAAATTTTTCTTCAATCAGAGCGCACACAGCCTGCAGAGCTTGTGGGGCTTGTTGACCATTTGCGGTCACTGTGACGTATTCACCTTGTGACGATTCAAGCATCAACAGTGCCATTACGCTGTCAGCTTCAGCAGTATTTTCTTCATTGCTGACGGTAATTTTTGCATCAAAGCTTTGTGCTAGTTCGACAAGTTTGACCGCGGCTCGTGCATGTAATCCCAGTTTATTAATGATGAGTAGTCTGCGAGATTCAATCACTTATGTTGCTCTAATTGATTATGACGGATAAGAACATGTTGTCCTTGATTAAGGAAGTATTCGCCAATTTGTTGAGTTAGAAATACAGAGCGATGTTTGCCCCCTGTACAGCCAATAGCCACGGTTAGGTAACTGCGGTTATTCTTTTCTAGCGAAGGAAGCCAACGCTCGATGAAGGTTTGTATTTGCTCTTTTAGCTCGACGACATCAGCAAACCCATACAGATAATCTTGAATAGGTTTGTCTAAGCCTGTTAAGGGTCTTAATTCGGCTTCCCAGTGAGGGTTGGGGAGAAATCGAACATCAAACACATAGTCAACATCCGAGGGTAGACCATGTTTAAAACCAAAGGATTGAAAGACCATCACCAACTCTTGTCCGTCACGTCCCAAAATACGTTTTCGAACCATTTCACTGAGTTCATGGATAGAGAGTTTACTGCTATCTATGATCAAATCAGCCTGCGCTCGTAAAGCGGACAACAAACGTTTTTCTTCCACAATCGCTTGCTGTAGAGAGCGAGAATCTTCGACTAAAGAAAGAGGGTGAATGCGTCGGGTTTCACTATAGCGCTTAATCAGTGTTTCTTCATTCGCTTCTAGATAAAGAACGGTAACCTGTATTGAATCATCAAGCAGGGTCAATATCGAGGCAACTTGGCTTGGGTTGGCAGGTAAGTTTCGAATATCAATACTGACGGCAACTTTGGTTTGCTTTGGGCTAAGGCCTTCTACAAAAGAGGTGAGTAAAGCGACGGGTAGATTATCGACACAATAGTAGCCGATGTCTTCTAAAGCGCGCAGTGCGACACTTTTTCCGCCACCAGAATTACCGCTAACAACAACAAGTTGGCGTGGTTCAGACATTCTCTTATCCTTTTGGACACTCAATGGATTCTGCCACCATAATTTCAAACAGTTCTTCATCGGATTTTGCGTGACGAAGCTGCTTGAGCACTTTCTTGTCATTTAAGCGTTCAGCCATACAAGAGAGTGTTTTTAAGTGTTCTTTGCATTGGTTTTCTGGGACGAGCAGAGCAAACAACAAATCAACAGGACGATTGTCGATAGCATCAAATTCGATCGCTTCATCACACTGTAGTAAGACGGCAATGGCTTGGTCTGAATTGCTCATTCGAGCATGTGGAATGGCAATACCGTTGCCAATTCCTGTACTGCCTAGCTTTTCTCTGCCGAGCATACATTCAAATAGATCCGTAGAATCTTGGCCTGTGTGGGTGGCTGCAATTTGGCTAATGAGCTCTAGAGCGCGTTTTTTACTTGTACAATGGACCGCACTTTTGGTGCAGTCCAAAGACAATACTTGATTAATTTGCATGGTTAATGACTACTTAACTTCTCTTTATGCTTGGTCAGCTGACGAACAAGCTTATCGACTAATGAGTCAATGGCTGCATACATATTTTCTTCTTCAGCGGTAGCATGAATGTCGCCTTGGCTTACGTGTAGCGTAGCTTCCGCAATATGGTTAACTTTTTCAAGTTTTAAAATAACTTGAACGTTAGTAATGTGTTCAAAGAAACGCTCGAGTTTCTGAAACTTAGTATCAACGTACTCTTGAAGTGACTCTGTAAGTTCTACATGGTGACCAGTGATATTAATTTGCATAAGCGTTCCTTCTGTTGATGCCTAAACTAGGCGTTTTCGTTGACTAGAGGGGGCGATACCTAATGATTCTCGGTATTTAGCCACTGTGCGTCTTGCAACCTTGACCTCTTGTTCAGCGAGTAGAGCGGTAATTTTATTATCGCTCAATGGTTTAGCTGTGTTCTCTTCGGCGACCAATTTTTTAATCAGTGCACGAATTGCCGTAGAGGACTTATCTTCTCCATCGTCATTACTTACATGACTAGAGAAAAAATATTTTAGTTCAAAAATACCGCGCGGTGTGTGCATATATTTCTGAGTTGTGACACGTGATA
Organism: Vibrio ezurae NBRC 102218; assembly: GCF_000467185.1. Taxonomy (GTDB): domain Bacteria; phylum Pseudomonadota; class Gammaproteobacteria; order Enterobacterales; family Vibrionaceae; genus Vibrio; species Vibrio ezurae. Next base: position 73,438 of record NZ_BATM01000005.1, on the reverse strand, counting down.
TTGTCGATTCATGCATATCAATGGCTTCGGCAACATCATTTAAAATCATGGGCTGCATTGCTTCTTCGCCCTTCTCAAAGAATTCTTGCTGAGTTTCAACAATGCACTTTGCTACCTTAAGCAGAGTATCACTACGACTCTCAAGACTCTTGATTAACCACTTAGCTTCTTGAAGTTGATCTTTTATATACTGATTATCATCGCTATTTGCCCCTGTAATGGTGGCGTAATGTTGATTAACTTCAAGTTTTGGCATATCCGTATTATTAAGAAATACAGTCCATTTGCCATTCACTTTGATCACATTGATATCTGGAACTACGTATTCAATATCATTGTGACCAATTTTGCTGCCCGGTCGAGGATCTAATTGCTGAATGAGTTGCAATATAGAGATCAATTCACTTTCTTTGAGCTTAGTGTCTTTAATGATTAATTTGTAGTCGCGATTTGCTAAATGTTCGATATGGTTTTCTAAAATTTCACACGCTTGCTGCTTGCGGGGCGTCTCATCTGGTAACGCATGCAGTTGCAATAATAGGCATTCTTGTAGATTACGAGAGCCGACACCGAGCGGTTCAAATTGTTGAATACGTTTTAGAACGGCGACGGTTTCATCTTCTTCAACATCAGGAAGTGATAAGCTCGCGGTAATGTCAGCGGTGGAAAGCGTTAAGAAACCTTGGTCGTCAATGGCATCAATAATGGCAATGGCGATAGCGTGGTCTGTTTCAGAAAAAGGAGTGAGCTCTAATTGCCACAATAAATGATCAAAAAGATTTGTCTGGGTTTCCCCTTGATAAATAGGAAGCTCATCATCAAGAGCGATGCCAGTGTTGCCTGAGTTTGAGCTATACACGTCTTCCCATGAAGTATCGACAGCCAGTTCCTCGCTAATGGAGTTAGAGGCCATTAATTCGGAACTGTCTTGTGCGCTAGGCTCTGAGCTCTCTTGTTGAGGCGTTTCTTTTTGTGTGTCGGAGGCGTCGGAGGTCGTTTCGTTTTGCGCAGTATCTTCGGCTACTTGCAACAAAGGATTAGAGTCTAATGCCTGCTGGATCTCTTGTTGAAGCTCGATACTCGACAACTGCAATAAGCGGATTGCTTGTTGCAGTTGTGGGGTCATGGCAAGTTGCTGACCAAATTTAAGTTGTAATGCTGCTTTCATAATAATGAGTCGCCTGCAGTGGGCCGTCTATAGACGGAACTGTTCACCGAGGTAAACTTTCTTAACCTGCTCGTTGCTAAGTACTTGCTCAGGCGTACCTTCAGCAATTAAGTGTCCTTGGCTTACGATGTATGCTCGCTCACATACGTCCAGGGTTTCGCGCACATTGTGGTCGGTGATCAGTACACCTAGGCCACGATCTCTTAAGTGTTCGATGATCTTCTTGATGTCGATGACAGAGATTGGATCAACCCCCGCAAATGGTTCATCGAGCAGAATAAACTGTGGGTTGGCAGCCAATGCTCGTGCAATTTCAACGCGACGGCGCTCACCACCAGAAAGTGCCATACCGTTACTTTTACGAATGTGTTGAATATTAAATTCGTCTAAAAGCTCTTCCAGTTTTTCATCTCGCTCTTGCTTTGAAATCTCATTACGAGTTTGCAAAACCGCGTAAATATTATCTTCAACAGAGAGCTTCCTGAAGATTGAAGCTTCTTGTGGAAGGTAGCCAATCCCCATTCGAGAACGACTGTGCATTGGAAGAATACTGATATCCTGATCATCAATCAGGATGCGACCTTCATCGCGAGCAACTAACCCCACTATCATATAAAAAGAGGTGGTTTTACCCGCGCCATTGGGTCCTAAGAGACCGACGATCTGCCCCGATTCTACTTGCAGGCTTACGTCTGCAACGACTTTGCGGTTTTTATAGCTTTTCGCGAGGTGTTCAGCTTTCAGTACTGCCATAGGTCGACTATTTATTCTCTTTTGGTTGAGGTTGTAGCACCGTTGATACTCGGGAGCCTTTACCACCTTCAGCGATCATTTTCTCGGTGGTGATATGGTAGATAATTCTTTGGCCGTTGATCGTGCTGTCATCTTGAGCCAGCATCGCCTGTTTGATCATGGTTAATTGATCTTGAGACATATTGTAATACAGCTCTTCTGCATGACCGTGGATAGTTTTACCATCGTCGGTTTTTTGCGAGAACTTAGCGAGCTTTCCATACGCTTCAATTTTTTTTATGGCGCCGTCGCTAGGGTTACGATAGACAATGACCTTATCCCCTTTCACATTGATACTGCCTTGGCGCATTTTCACATCACCAATAAAAGTAACTTTGTTACTCTTCATATCAAGTTGTTGACTGTCAGAGTCGATATAGACCGGTTGCTCTGAATCGGTAGAGAGCGCGTACACTGAAGGAGACAGTAATATTCCCAGTAAAAGACTAAGGCTTAGCTTTTTCATAGATCCCTTTTACATGATTGAACAAGACGGCTTCGTTTTTATCCAAATTTCCCTGCATGGCTTGACCAATATTGAGAAATTGAGGTCCTTTGAGCGTCACTTGGACGTCGGAACTAAAGTCTTTGCTGTCTAGTTCAATTGTCATTTTATCTGTAGTTAATGTTTCAAAGCTGGCGTCAGGTAGCAAATTGGTCGCAACGACATTTCCGGCTAACGTCAAATGATGGTTTTTATCTAAAACGGCTTTATCCGACACCACTTGCCACTCTTCGACTGTCCCATCACGATACACATACATTGTGATGTTATCAAATAAGGTATCGCCACTGGTTGCATAGTGGTCGAGTTTCTCCGAGCTGATCTTGTAGCTACGAATACCGTCAAGATTGTAAGTAGTATTCGTCACTTGTCGCCCAGTAAACATAGGTAACTCAGTACTCGGTTCAACCTGAATAACCTCTTGTTCTTGATTTGTCAGTAGATAATAACCGGATATACAGATAATACCGATTAACACTATCTGAAAAATACGAGAACCCGTCATATACTCAGACCTTTATGTTGCTCTAATTCTCCGCGTGCTTGCAAAATAAGATCGCAAACTTCGCGCACCGCGCCGTGTCCACCTTTTATGTGGGTAACATAGTTAGCTCGCTGCACCAATAATGGGTGTCCATCGTTGACACACACTTTTAATGCGACTTTTTCCATGACCGGCCAATCAATAAGATCATCACCAATATAGCCCGTATGCTCAGGCTGAATGCCGAGCTTATCTATGATGTCATTATAGGCTTGAATTTTATTGTCTTGTCCTTGATAGATAAGCGTTATTCCTAGCGCTCGCATACGGTTTTCAACGATTTGTGAACGGCGTCCAGTGACGATAGCGATTTCGATACCTGCGTTCATAAGCGATTTAACACCATAGCCATCGCGAGTATGGAAAGTTTTGAGTTCCTCTCCATCATTACCCATATAGACGAGGCCGTCAGAGAACACGCCGTCTACATCACAAATAAGCAGTTTGATCTCTTTTGCGATGGCAAAAACAGGCTGTGACACCGGACCGTATAGAGATTCGACCATGTCATTCATGAATTACATTACTCCGGCTTTTAAAAGGTCGTGCATGTTGAGGGCGCCGACCAGTTTATCATTTTCACACAGCAATAGGGCAGTGATACTGCGCTCTTGCATCATATTCAATCCCTCTACTGCCAACAGAGATGGCGAAGCATAGCGAGGGTTTTTGGACATCACATCGCCAATTACCGTGCAATGGATATCGATTCTTTTATCTAGAAGACGTCTTAAATCGCCGTCGGTGAATATGCCCAGAATTTTATCAGCATCATCCACAATGGCCGTCATTCCTAAACCTTTTTCGCTTATCTCAATCAAAGCATCTTTGATCAAGGCATCCGCTTTAACTTTAGGAACTTCTGTTCCAGTATGCATAATGTTTTCAAGTTTTAGTAGTAACTTGCGTCCCAAAGCGCCACCGGGATGTGATAATGCGAAGTCTTCGGCAGTAAAGCCGCGCGCTTGCATTAAAGCCATGGCTAAGGCATCTCCCATCACTAAAGTCGCGGTTGTACTGCTCGTTGGAGCCAGTTCAATCGGGCAGGCTTCGTGAGGAACGGCAATACACAGATGAATATCAGCCAGTTTTGCCATATTTGAATTTGGCTTTCCGGTCATACTGATGATTTTGCTGTTGAGGCGCTTTAATACCGGAAACAGAGACAGTATTTCGAGTGACTCCCCTGAGTTTGAGATCGCCAGAACAATATCATCTGGCGCAATCATACCTAAGTCGCCATGCGCGGCTTCTCCGGGATGCACAAAAAAAGCCGATGTACCAGTACTGGCTAGAGTCGCGGCAATCTTATTGCCAATATGCCCAGATTTTCCCATTCCCATGACAACCACTTTGCCATGCTTATTGGCAAGAATTGTGTCGCAGGCTCGGTCAAAATCATCATTAAAATACTGAGACAGCTGCGTTAATCCGGCTATCTCAGTGTTGAGTACATTTTGAGCCGCAGCTTGGTAGTCAAATTTTGTGCTCATGTGACTCTCCTTTACGCACCAACGTTAATGAACAGGTAACCTTGATAAGCCACAAACAGAGCAAAGAGTATGCCACCTTCTATGCGGGTTATCTTTTTGGACTTACCTAGCGCCATAAAGACAAATAAAACCGAGACGCCTAACATGACCCAATAGTCTCGATTCATTGCGTTTTCATTGAGGAATGAAGGGTTAAGCAGTCCGGGAATCCCCATTACGGCGAGTATATTAAATACGTTCGAACCAATGATATTGCCTACGGCCATATCATCTTCCCCTTTCATTACCCCTGTTAATGAGGCGGCTAATTCAGGAAGGCTCGTCCCTATGGCGATGATGGTCAATCCAATAACCAGATCACTCATGCCAAAATACTTGGCAATATACACTGCATTATTGACTAATAAGTTTGCTGAAATTGGTAATAGAACCAGTCCGATTACAATCCAGAAAATCGCTTTTTTATTTTCGACGCCATCGGGTACTTCCGACTCTTGTTCACTGACCAGAGTATCGCCAACGTGTTTTTCTGTGCGAGAGATATGCAGCATCGCTAGAATAAATGTGATGAATAGGACAACGAGCAGAACGCCTTCCATGAAACCTAAATAGTGGTTCCACATGATGCCGCCGGCAATAAGAGTCACGCCGATCATAATCGGAAGCTCGCGTCGTAAGACACCTGAGCTGACGATTAAAGGCTTAACTAGGGCCGTAATCCCTAAAATAAGCGCAATATTGGCGATGTTTGAGCCGAGCACATTACCTACCGCGGTATCGGTTCGACCGTCTAAGGCTGCCGTGGCAGAAACCATCATTTCTGGTGCAGAAGACCCCATGGCAAGAATGGTCATACCGATGACAAGGGGAGATATTCCAAAGTTTCTAGCTAATGCGGCTGAGCCGAATACCAGTCTATCGGCACTCCAAACTAGCATGATTAAACCGACGACAAGTAGACAAATCGCTACGATCATTTGTGCGCTCTTTATTAATTGGTACGAGTTAAACAGTGATTTTGACGTTAAGCTGTCAAAAAGGGAAGATTTTAGACGAATTATTTACACACAAGTCTGATAAAATTCCTATGATTAAGTCGACCAACTGCCTGATATATTCAACTTTTTTGATATCGGGTAGTGATGAGGTCACAACAAGGAGTGTTGATGCTCGAAGATAAAAGTAAAATCACTTTAGATAAAGTGACATTTTCTCGGGGTTCTAGAGTGGTGTTTGACGACATCAGCTTGTCTATTCCACAAGGCAAAATCACAGCAATCATGGGGCCTTCAGGGATAGGGAAAACCACATTGCTCAAACTCATCGCAGGGCAGATCCTCCCTGATAGCGGTGATATATGGTTTGAACAACAAAACATTCCTAAACTGAATCGCAGTGAGCTTTATCAAGTTCGCAAGAAAATGAGCATGCTATTTCAATCAGGCGCGCTATTTACGGATTTAAATGTATTTGACAATGTTGCCTTCCCGATTCGTGAGCATACACAGCTATCCGAATCCTTGATTCGCACCATTGTATTGTTGAAGCTAGAAGCGGTTGGCCTGCGAGGCGCAGCGCAGCTTATGCCAAGTGAGCTATCAGGAGGGATGACTCGCCGGGTTGCTTTGGCAAGAGTGATAGCATTGGACCCAGATGTGGTGATGTATGACGAACCTTTTGTTGGTCAAGATCCCATTACTATGGGTGTGTTGGTAGAGCTTATTAAGAAGTTAAACCAAGCATTGGGCGTGACTTCGATTGTGGTTTCTCATGATGTTCCTGAGTTAATGAGCATTGCCGATTATGTGTATTTAATTGCCGATAAAAAGGTGATTGCCAGCGGGCAACCGACTGAGATAGAGCAAAGCCAAGATCCAAGAGTGCAACAGTTTTTACACGGCAGTGCGGATGGCGCAGTACCTTTTGCTTTTCCGTCATCACCATTAGAAAGGGATTTATTTCAACGATGATATCTTGGGCTATCAATAAAGTAGCGGATGTAGGCGCATCTGGGATCAGAGTTATACGCTCTTTTGGGCGAGCAACGCTGATGCTCACAGGCGCTGTTATAACAAAGCCGCAGCCAATAAAAAGCCTGCCGCTGTTATTTAAACAGCTATATTCTGTAGGCGCTCAATCACTGGTGATTACCTTAGTCTCTGGTTTGTTCATTGGTATGGTATTGAGCTTACAAGGTTATGTGGTGCTGGTGGACTATGGCGCTGAAGGCAGTTTGGGGCAAATGGTTGCCCTTTCTTTGTTGCGTGAATTGGGGCCAGTGGTCACAGCACTACTGTTTGCAGGGCGTGCGGGTTCGGCACTGACAGCCGAGATTGGCTTGATGAAGGCCACCGAACAACTTTCGAGTCTAGAGATGATGGCAGTGGACCCGTTAAAGCGCATTATCAGTCCTCGTTTTTGGGCTGGCGTTATTTCGATGCCACTACTGACCATGATTTTTATCGCCGTCGGTATCTTAGGCGGTCATATTGTCGGGGTGGACTGGAAAGGCATTGATCACGGCAGTTTTTGGTCCGCAATGCAGTCTTCTGTTGAGTTAGGCAGAGACATAGGCAATAGCCTTATTAAATCACTGGTGTTTGCTGTGACAATCGTTTGGATAGCGCTATTTAATGGCTATGATGCTGTCCCTACCTCTGAAGGCATCAGCCAAGCGACGACTCGCACTGTCGTGCATTCTTCTCTAGCGGTATTAGGGCTAGATTTTGTTTTAACCGCATTAATGTTTGGAAGTTAAGTATGAATCAATCAAGGAAGTTAGAATTGTGGGTTGGTAGTTTTATCATCTTAGGCATTATCGCGGTGATATTTATGATATTTAAGGTTGCTGATGTAAAGTCGCTGGGAAGCCAAGATAGTTATAAACTAAAAGCATCTTTCGATAATATAGGCAGCCTAAAAGTACGCTCTCCGGTAAAAGTGGGTGGGGTGGTTGTAGGAAGGGTATCGGATATCACGCTTGATACAGAATACTTTACTCCAGTAGTCACGCTGACAATTGAAGAACGTTTTGGCCATTTTCCAGACACTTCAAGTGCACATATCTTAACGTCGGGCCTCATTGGCGAGCAATATATTAGCTTAATACCGGGCTTTATGGATGAAGATGCCGAAATACTCAAGGATGGCGATCGGATTGAAGACACCAAATCAGCTCTGGTGCTCGAAGATTTGATTGGGCAGTTTATGTACAGCGTAGGCGATAACTCAGGGAAATAAGCATGAAAATGATCACTCGATTTATCTTATTAATAGCAATGTTGTCCTCCTCTATTGCGTGGGGCAATACAGTGGATAAAACTCAGCCTTATCAAATGATGCAAATTGTGGGCAGTCGCACTTTTGATCGACTCAAAACTGAACAAGCAGAGCTTAGACAATCCCCTGAGCAGCTAAAGGTCGTGGTTGAAGAAGAATTGATGCCTTACGTTAATGACCGTTATGCGGGGCTCAAAGTGCTCGGTAATTATCTAAGAAAAGCGGACAAAGCCGAAGTGGCTGATTTCTTAGTCGCATTTAGACAATACTTGGTCACCGCTTACGCTCAAGTGCTAACGCAATATAAAGATCAAGAGATCAAATATACCGTCCCGCGTGCGATTCGAGAGGATCAACGTATTGTTTCTATTCCTGTTGAGATAGTGCAGGGGAATCGACCTGCAATCAAACTTGAGTTTAAGTGGCGTAAAAATAAGAAAACCAACGAATGGCAAGCGTTTGATATGGTTGCGGAGGGGGTCAGTCTACTCTCTAGTAAGCAATCTGAGTGGGGGGGTAAAATACGTAAAGATGGTTTACCTGCTGTCACTGAGGAGCTAGCAACGCTAGCGAAAACTCCTATCCATTATGACGCTAAAAAATGATGAGTGAGAAAGCGACTTGGACAGTCGTGGATGAACAGCATGCCAAATTAAGTGGCGTGCTTAATCGCAACCATATTCCACAATTGTGGTCGCAAATTTCCCATTGGCAGCCACAGAGTGAACAGCTTGATATCGACCTAAGTGCGGTATTAAGTACAGATTCTGCGGCCATGGCTCTAATTCTGCACATAATTGACCATGCAAAAAATCGTAACTGCCATATAATGTTGCGATCTGTACCAAATAAACTGCTTACTCTATTTGAAGTGAGCAATGCAATGCCATTATTGGTAGAGCATATAGAAATAAACATTGAGGGTGAAAGTGGATAGTACACAAGTAAAAAAACTGCTCGACGAAGCGTTGCAGCTAGCTGAGATTCACGTAAAAGGAGAAGGCAGTCATTTTGAAGTGATTGCTGTTGATGCTTCTTTTGAAGGAATGAGCCGTGTTAAAAAGCAGCAGTTTATTTATGCGCCGCTGATGGAATACATTCAACGCAACGATATTCACGCACTATCAATAAAAGCTTTTACTCCCGAGGAGTGGCAGCGTGATAAAAAATTAATGTCGCTTTAAGGACTAATCATGGAAAAATTTCGAGTAACTGGCTCTTCAGCGCCTTTGAGCGGTGAAGTGTCAATTTCTGGCGCAAAAAATGCGGCTTTACCTATTCTTTTTTCAGCTATTTTGGCAGAAGAACCGGTTGTTTTACACAATGTCCCTAAATTGCGAGACATCAATACTAGCTTAGCTTTGTTACAGAAATTAGGCGTTAAAGCATCTCGTGATGGAGAAACAACGACACTGTTGGTTGATGCTTCCAATATCAATGAATATTGCGCGCCGTACGAATTAGTAAAAACCATGCGAGCTTCTATTTGGGCGCTGGGTCCACTAGTGGCAAGATTTGGTGAAGGTCAGGTGAGCTTGCCTGGAGGCTGTGCAATCGGTGCACGTCCAGTTGATTTGCACATTCAAGGGCTAGAAAGCCTTGGTGCACAGATCACCATTGAAGATGGTTATGTGAAAGCCAAAGTGGATGGTCGTTTGCAGGGCGCGCACATTATCATGGATAAAGTGAGCGTTGGAGCAACGATCACCATCATGAGTGCAGCGGCACTTGCGGAAGGCACAACCACTTTAGATAACGCTGCACGCGAGCCTGAAATCGTCGATACCGCAAACTTCTTGATTGCTCTTGGCGCAAAAATCACGGGTGCGGGTACTGATACCATCACTATTGAAGGTGTTGAACGCCTTGCTGGTGGTGAGCATACGGTTGTTCCAGATCGCATCGAAACGGGCACCTTCTTAGTTGCGGCTGCGGTATCTGGTGGTAAAGTCGTGTGTCATAACACACGTGCTAATTTGCTAGAAGCGGTATTGGCTAAATTAGAAGAAGCAGGCGCGAAAATTGAAACCGGTGAAGATTGGATTTCTGCGGATATGACTGGCCGAGAATTAAAAGCGATCACGGTACGTACTGCTCCATACCCAGGTTTTCCTACCGACATGCAAGCGCAGTTCACTTTGCTGAACATGATGGCAAAAGGTGGCGGTGTCATCACTGAGACAATCTTTGAAAACCGCTTTATGCACGTCCCTGAGTTGCAACGCATGGGCGCAAAAGCTGAGATCGAAGGACATACTGTTATTTGTGGTGACAGTGAAGGTCTAAGTGGTACACAAGTGATGGCGACCGATTTACGCGCTTCGGCAAGCCTTGTTATTGCAGGTTGTATTGCCAGCGGTGAGACGATTGTTGATCGAATTTATCATATCGATAGAGGCTACGATCGAATTGAGCACAAACTGAGCCTGCTGGGTGCCAATATCGAAAGGTTTAGTGACTAATCACATTTTAGATTCTATTTAAGACCGAAACCGTGTGGTTTCGGTTTTTTTATTTGGTAGACTGTTAGCCACTGACTTTGGCTATCAATGTGATTTTTACTATCAATGTGCATTGGCATATAGTCAGAGCTTGAGTGATAAGCTCAACCGTATACAACAATACCAATCAGCGTCATTAAGTGAACAGAAATAGCGCGGGGAAATACGCTAAATAAGGCATTTAAACCCGTTAGAATGATAAGTTAATGATTAGGGTTGGTAGAATACTCTCGAAGTGACTCACTCTCGGGAATGACAATTAAACAGCGAAGGTTATCGCTAGGAATTACAGAATGATTGCTTTACTGCGCATGTTTTTGGTGTTGATTTTTGCCATATTGATGTTTGTTTTTGGGTGTGGATATTGTTTATTTAGCCCGCGAAATCCAAAGCACGTATTTACCTTTGGTCGTTACTTTGGGGCAATGCACCGCGTATTTGGTATTAAATTAGAGCTTAGATTGCCTAAAGATGCTTATGAGCGAGGTCAAGCAACCTATATTGCTAACCACCAGAACTCGTGGGATTTATTTACCGTTTCTTCTGCTGTGACACCCAATGTGGTTACTGTCGGCAAGAAAAGCCTGTTGTGGCTACCTTTATTCGGTCAACTGTATTGGTTGACTGGTAATATTCTTATCGACCGTGCTAACCGTTCTAAAGCAAAAGGAACGATTGATCAAGTTGTTGATAATATGAAGAAAACACGCTTGTCAGTGTGGATGTTCCCGGAAGGAACGCGCTCTCGTGGCCGTGGTTTATTGCCTTTTAAAACAGGGGCTTTTCACACAGCAATCGGCGCTGAAACACCTATTATCCCTATTGTTTGTAGCACCACTCAAGATAAGATCAAACTGAATCGTTGGAACAACGGCCATGTGATTATCGAAATGCTACCTGCGGTAGATACGTCTGAGTACAACAAAGCAAATGTACGTAAATTGGCGGAAGTGTGTCGTAATCAGATGGAAGAGAAGCTGAAAAGCTTAGACAAAGAAGTGGACGCAAGAAACGCCGCTGATGGCGTGAAAAATTAATGGTCAAAACGTAAAGAAAAGGGAGCCTATGATAAGGCTCCCTTTTTTATTTGTTATTTTTCAATCGATTAGTCGATTGGTATTACTTCTCGACTATTTGCGAACCGCGATAGCTTCGATTTCAATGCCTACATCTTTAGGTAGACGAGCTACTTCTACACATGAACGTGCAGGGTAGTTCGCGACATTGTGCTCATCAAAGAACTTACCGTATGCTTCATTAACCGTGCCAAAGTCGTTCAGATCTTTTACAAATACGGTCATCTTCACAATATCCGTCACGCTTAAACCAGAAGACTCGACAACCGCTTTTACGTTCGCCAGAGATTGCTTAGCTTGCTCTGCGATGTCAGATGACACTTCGCCCGTTGCAGGGTTGACAGGGATCTGTCCAGAAGTCATTACCATGCTACCGAGATCAACACCTTGAACGTATGGGCCGATTGCCGCTGGAGCATTTTCAGTATGAAGTACTTTAGTCATTGTTATTCCACTTCCATCTTAATTGAGTTGTACAAAGTTAATTTATAACTCGGTGACCACTTCACGTGAATACACCTTTTCGCAGTATTTACATTTTAATCGAATACTGTCTTTCTTTTCTATTACGCTAAAGTGACTCTCAACAGGTTCACCATGGGTAATACAGTTGCTGTTTGGGCAGGCAAATACGCCCTTAACAGCACTCGGTAGTTCAAGCTCTAGCTTTTTCACTACGCGGTAATCTTCAATTCGATTCACGGTTGCACACGGAGCATAAAGTGCTAATTTACTGGCTTGCTCTTCGTTAATAAACACATTTTCAATCTTTAGGATATCTTTTGCGCCTAATGCCGATGAAGGAAGGTTTAGGCCGATAGTGACACGTTCATTCGACTTATGCATAGCGAAAAGCTTTAATACTTTGGTGCCAACATGTGCAGGAATGTGGTCGATAACCGTACCGTCTTTAATCGCTTCAACTTGTAATTGAGTGGGTTTAGTCATGGTTAAATCTCCTCTATTACAGGGTTTGGTTTAGGACAAGAGCAAGTAAGGCTTCACGCGCATAGACACCATTTTCAGCTTGAGCGAAATAGTAAGCATGTGGCGTTTTATCAACATCAACGGTGATTTCATCTACGCGAGGTAGCGGATGCAACACTTTCAGGTTTTCACGAGCTCCTTCAAGTAGAGACGCAGTGAGAATGTAAGCCGATTTAATGTGTGCGTATTCTGAGTCATCAAAACGTTCTTTTTGTACGCGAGTCATATACAGAATATCTAGCTCAGGGATGACGCTTTCCATATCTGTATGCAAGCTGTATTCAATGTTCGCTTCATCAAGCTCTTCGCAGATATAATCCGGCATGGCAAGCGCTTCAGGGGCGATGAAGTAGAAACGTACATTGTTAAACTTAGCTAAGGCTTGGGTTAATGAGTGTACCGTGCGACCGTATTTAAGGTCTCCAACAAACGCAATATTGATGTTGTCTAGGCGACCTTGGGTCTCATAGATAGAGAATAAATCCAATAACGTTTGTGTTGGGTGTTGGTTTGAGCCGTCACCTGCATTAATAACGGGTACGCCGTTTGAAAATTCAGAGGCAAGTCGCGCTGCGCCTTCTTGAGGGTGGCGCATGACAAAAGCATCAATGTAAGTTGAGATAACCTGCACTGAATCCGCCAACGTTTCCCCTTTCTTGGCTAGGGATGTATTACCAGCATTATCAAAACCAATCACACTACCGCCAATGCGTTGAATCGCGGTTTCAAAAGAGAGACGTGTTCGGGTTGATGGCTCAAAAAAGCAACTTGCTATTACCTTGTTTTTTAACAGGGTAGGCATAGGGTCTGATTTAAGTCTTCCTGCCGTCTGAACAATCAGTTCCAGTTCTTCACGGTTGAGTTCAGGAATGGAGATGATGTGCTTTTTGAAAAGCGTGTTTTGCATGATTTCTTCCCCTGGTCGTGCATACAAAAAAGCCCCCCTATAAAAGGGAGGCTATAAAATTCTAAATGAATAGGAGTCGAACACGGCATTGGCTGTGTTTCGTCGTTTTGTTTAGATTGCCACGGTGTAGCATACAACCCTCCTATTTATCGTTTGGGATTATACGCGCTAGCGATGTTATCGCAAGTCTCTGCGCCAGAATTAGTGACCCAAAGTCGCGACCATTACCGCCTTAATCGTGTGCATACGGTTTTCTGCTTCATCAAAAACGATAGAGAATTCAGATTCAAACACTTCGTCAGTCACTTCAAGACCTTGCATGCCATACTTCTCGGCAATTTCTTTACCAATAGTGGTTTGGTCATCATGGAAAGCCGGTAGGCAATGCATGAATTTAACGTGTGGGTTTTCAGTCGCTTTAATGGTTGCCATGTTGACCTGATAAGGTTTCATAATGGCAATGCGCTCTTCCCATGCTTCTGCTGGCTCTCCCATAGAAACCCAAACATCTGTGTATAAGAAATCACAGCCTTTAACGCCAGTAGCAACATCTTCGGTCAGAGTGATAGTCGCCCCCGTTGCTTGCGCAATTTGCTGACATTGCGCGACCAATTCTTCATCTGGCCAGTACGCTTTAGGCGCCACCAATCGAATATCCATACCCATTTTAGCGGCGCCAACCAGCAGAGAATTACCCATGTTGTTACGAGCATCGCCAAGGTAGGCAAAGCTGATTTGATGCAGCTGCTTGCCTCGTGCATGCTCTTGCATGGTGAGGAAGTCAGCCAGTATTTGAGTCGGGTGGAACTCATCGGTTAGACCGTTCCAAACAGGAACGCCAGCATGTTCGCCTAGCTCTTCGACAATGGATTGACCAAAGCCACGATACTCAATGCCATCGTACATACGTCCTAGTACTCTGGCGGTATCTTTCATCGACTCTTTGCTGCCAATTTGAGAACCCGATGGGCCTAAATACGACACCTGCGCACCTTGATCAAAAGCGGCCACTTCGAATGCACAGCGCGTTCTAGTCGAGGATTTTTCAAAGATCAGGGCGATATTTTTTCCTAACAATGTTTTTTGTTCGGTGCCTGCGTATTTTGCCTTTTTTAGTTCAGCGGCAAGATCGAGCAAGAACTGAATGTCCTTTTGACTAAAGTCCAAAAGTTTTAGGAAATTACGATTTCTTAGATTAAAAGCCATAAGGGTTCTCTCTTTACATTCTATTTTGATTTTATTGCATACTAATGCTTTAAAATCAAATATAAATTCACCTTTGTTGAGTTAGGTCTCTTTAGACGGGATAACTCATGTTGTCGTTTTTATTTGCGACTTATAAGCAATATATCATTATCTATAAAAGAGATATTGTCGTAGCCCACTTTCTGAATGATTTGGTCGAGCAGAACATTAATGGCCGACTCCTGTGTTTGTCGTGTACTTATTGATTATGCATTTTACCGCATACTGATTCCTCATTTGTGACAAGGAAAATAGCAACAATCTAGAAGTCAGGTTCATCTGAGCCGATGAATTAAGAAATCTATAGTTAGATTGAGCCTAGATATGGTATTTCCCGTCGAACCGTGCCATATTTCGTCCGTATATAAATCCTTTATTTTTTACCTGTTCGGGAGCGCACCCATGTCACAAGTGGAAGAGTATCTATCAGTCGAAGAACTTATCGAATTTCAGAAAGAAGAGACGCGTGACATTATCGCCGCTCTGCTTGAAGACGGTAGTGAACCTGATGCTTTGTATGAAATTGAACATCACCTTTTTGCTGAGAATTTTGAAACTTTAGAAAAAGCGGTAGTGGAAGCTTTCAAAATGGGTTTTGAAGTTTTAGAAGCGGAAGAGTCTGAAGATGAAGAAGGCAATAAGCTATTGTGCTGTGATGCCACAATGACTTGTACTTTAGATCCTGAGTTGATTGATATGCAAGCTGAGAAGTTGATCAATCTCGCTGAAAAATACGACATTATTTATGATGGCTGGGGCACTTACTACGAAGGTGAAGATGCTCTACCGTTTGATGACGAAGACGACGAGGAAGAATAATCGTCTTGTTCTTTGTACATAGCGCCAAAATAATAAAGCTCGCAATTGCGAGCTTTATTATTTTTGTATCCTGTCTACTTTGCTATTGATGGTTAAGCGTGGCTCATAGCAGGTGTCGATTGAGAGAAGTATTTGTTCCACACTTTTTCATGGAAGTAGTAAGCACCTGTATTGATTGTTGGTTCAATAAGAGCCAATAGACCACCAGCCAGTGCATCGCCTGAAATTAGGTATACCACTGTGAATGCTACGCTAAAGTGTACTACTGCAAAGCTGGCCGTTTTGATGCGAGAGAATGCTTGTTTTGCTTTTAAAAATGGTACTGAATTCCATACTTTTTCATGGAAGTAAAAGGCAACGGTATTAACGCTAGGTTCGATCATAGCAATTAAGCTACCGATGATCACATCACCCGTAATGATGTAGGCTACAGTGAAAGCGATTGAGAAGTGTAGGGCTGCAAAGCTAAGAGTTTTTTTCATAACGGATACCAAAGTGTTTATAAGTTAATTCGTTTTGTTGGTAATAGTATTGATAATTATTCTCATTTGATCAATATCTTTTTTACTATTAGATCAATAGGTAAACTCTATTAGTGGTATTAAAGGCATTCAGCTTCTTTTTTTTAACTATTTTTCAATAGCTTATATGGGAGATATTGCAGTTGGTGTTGGTTCACAGAAATGAAAAAGGGTTGGCGAAAGCCAACCCTTTTTAACTCTTTACGCTTAATTATAGCGCTGCAATTGTTGCTTGTTGCTCTGCAAGCTTAGTCAGAGTTTCTTTGTATCCGTCTAGCTTTTCACGCTCTTTAGCAACGACGGCTTCTGGTGCTTTCGCCACAAAACCTTGGTTGTTTAGCTTGCCTTCGATACGCTTGATCTCGCCTTCAGTTTTCTTGATTTCGCCTGCTAAACGATTCAGTTCAGCATCTTTATCAATCAAACCTGCCATTGGGATCATTAGCTCAGACTTGCCAACAAGTGAGGTTGCACAAGCAGGAATCTCTGCGCCATCTTCTAGCAAAGTAATGCTCTCAAGTTTTGCTAGGGAGCTTAACACGGCTTTGTTTGCTTCTAGGCGAGCCGCATCTTGCTTGTCAGCCGCTTTGATCATGACATCGAGTGGTTTGCTCGGTGCAATATCGTACTCAGCGCGCAGGTTACGAATGCTGGTAATGAAGGCTTTAACCCATTCAATATCATCAAGTGCTTGCTGGTTAAAGTTTGCCGCATCAAATTGAGGTAGAGGTTGAGTCATGATAGTTTCACCCTCTACGCCGTCAACTAGAGGCTTCACGCTCTGCCAGATAGTCTCTGTGATGTATGGAAGCACTGGGTGAGCAAGACGCAGTGTCTTCTCAAGAACAGTGATCAGAGTACGACGAGTCGCACGCTGTTGCGCTTCAGTGCCTTTCCAAAGAACCGGTTTAGTCAGTTCTAAGTACCAGTCACAGAATTGGTTCCAGATGAATTCATACAGAGTATTGGCGGCCATATCGAGACGGTAAGTGTCTAGGTGAGCGTTAAACTCTTTCGCGGCTAATTCAAACTGAGATTCAATCCATTTGTCAGCGAGTGAATATTCTAGCTCTGCATCAGCGGCAAATCCGCAATCGTGCTCTTCTGTGTTCATTAGCACGTAACGGCTGGCGTTCCATAGCTTGTTACAGAAGTTGCGGTAACCTTCTAGGCGCTTCATATCCCAGTTGATGTCACGACCAGTCGATGCCATTGCCGCTAGAGTAAAGCGCAATGCGTCCGTACCGTATGGTTCGATGCCATCTTCGAAGGTCTTACGAGTGTTCTTCTCGATTTTCTTCGCCAGTTGTGGCTGCATCATGTTGCCAGTACGTTTAGTCACTAGTGACTCAAGATCAATACCATCGATCATGTCGATAGGATCAAGTACGTTACCTTTTGACTTAGACATTTTATCGCCGTTTTCATCACGGATTAGACCCGTCATGTAAACCGTTTTAAATGGTACTTGTGGTTTGCCGTCTTCGTCTTTCACGAAGTGCATGGTCATCATGATCATACGAGCAACCCAGAAGAAGATAATATCAAAACCAGATACTAGAACTTCTGATGGGTGGAATGTTTTCAGTGCTTCAGTGTCTTCTGGCCAGCCTTGTGTACCGAAAGTCCACAATGCAGAAGAGAACCAAGTATCCAATACATCGTTGTCTTGGTTAAGAACAACTACTGGAGCAAGGTTATGTTTCTCACGGACTTCTTCTTCACTGCGGCCAACATACACTTTGCCGTCGTTGTCATACCATGCTGGGATGCGATGACCCCACCAAAGTTGACGAGAGATACACCAGTCTTGAACGTCGCGCATCCAAGCAAAGTACATGTTTTCGTATTGCTTAGGCACAAATTGAATTTCGCCGTCTTCAACCGCTTTTACAGCTGGCTCTGCTAGAGGTGCTGTGCGCACATACCATTGGTCAGTCAGCATAGGTTCGATGACCACGCCACCACGGTCACCGTAAGGTACAGTTAGGTCGTGATCTTTGATTTCATCAAGCAGACCTAATGCATCAAAGTCAGCAACGATTTCTTTACGCGCCGCAAAGCGTTCCATACCGTGATATTTCTCAGGTAGGTCTGTGGCGTATACATCGCTTTCTTCACCGTTAGTCGTGAACACTTCTGCTGCATTACGAATGTCAGCGTTGAAGGTTAGGATGTTGATCATTGGTAGGCTATGACGTTTACCAACTTCGTAATCGTTAAAGTCATGCGCTGGCGTGATTTTCACACAACCTGTGCCTTTTTCCATATCCGCGTGTTCATCACCTACGATAGGGATCAAGCGGTTAACGAGAGGCAATAGGATGTTTTTACCGATAAGATCTTTGTAACGAGGATCTTCTGGGTTTACCGCTACGCCAGTATCACCAAGCATGGTTTCTGGACGAGTGGTTGCCACTACGATGTAATCTTTGCCGTCAGCGGTTTTTACGCCGTCTGCAAGAGGGTAGCGGAAGTGCCACATGTGGCCTTTTTTATCTTTGTTTTCTACTTCTAGATCAGAAATCGCAGTGTGCAGTTTTGGATCCCAGTTTACGAGGCGTTTGCCACGGTAAATAAGGTCTTCTTCGTACAAACGCACAAACACTTCTTGAGTGGCAGCTGATAGGCCGTCATCCATAGTAAAGCGCTCACGATCCCAATCCACAGATGCGCCAAGACGACGAAGCTGTTTAGTGATAGTACCGCCTGATTCGCCTTTCCACTCCCAGATTTTATCAATGAAAGCTTCACGGCCGTAATCGTGCTTAGTTTTGTTTTCTTCTGCGGCAATCTTGCGTTCAACAACCATTTGGGTTGCGATACCGGCGTGGTCGGTACCCACTTGCCAAAGGGTGTTTTTGCCCTTCATACGTTCAGCACGGATCAGCGTATCCATGATGGTATCTTGGAATGCATGTCCCATGTGTAAGCTACCTGTGACATTCGGCGGCGGGATCATGATGGAATATGATTCTTTCGTGGTGTCACCGTGTGGCTTAAAGTAGCCTTTTTCTTCCCAAGTCTGATACAGATCTTGTTCGATAGATTGTGGGTTATATGTCTTTTCCATAATACTCTTACATGGATAATTGGTTGATGGCAAACTGCATAAATTAAGGGTTTATTAACGGTAAATTAATAAATGCTTTAGCTATGAAGTTTGGTTTATTTGTTCAGTTTTGCAATGGATATGGTTTGCATTTGATACCCTGCTTGACGATAGATTTTATATCTTTCTCGGGCAACATGCTTCGCTTTTTCATTACAAGGGACGAAGTCTACCACTTGAGAGACTATTCCCGCAAAGTTTGTATCATCTTCCGCCAGATTAATGACGATATTACGCGTTCTATGCAGCTGCGTGGTGCCGTTACCTATCTCAACTTGAGTGCCGTTTGTTGGCCCTTCACCACTGAGGTGATGAGCGATAAAATCGCTATTGTTGAGCTGGAATAGACAGTCATCCCACTGCTGGGCATGTTGTTGGTCTTTAGTATTGAGATAAACACGTGCTCCTTGGCGAGTAAAATGCCGAATGAGGTAGCAGACGTATTCTTGAAAACCCTGCTTAGAATCTACATCACTGTCGGGCTCTATGAGATAAAAGGTGGCGATGGACATATTCTTGCTCAATAAAAGCGCCTCCCGAAGGAGGCGCTATATAGGTTAGTTATCGTGTTCTATTAAGACTCGACCGTTTCTTGTCCACTGCGGTTGAGTAAGAACTGAACCAATAGTGAAACAGGACGGCCTGTAGAGCCTTTGGCTTGACCTGACTTCCAAGCAGTACCTGCAATATCTAGGTGAGCCCAGTTGTATTTTTTGGCAAAGCGAGAAAGGAAGCAACCCGCAGTGATAGTGCCGCCGGGACGGCCACCTAGGTTTGCCATATCTGCAAATGGACTTGCAATTTGCTCTTGGTATTCATCGGTCATTGGCAGACGCCAAGCACGGTCACCCGATTGCTCAGAGGCGTTTACTAGCTCATGAGACAGTGGGTTGTGATTAGATAGAACACCACTGATATGATGGCCTAGAGCAATAACACATGCGCCGGTTAGGGTTGCAACATCAACCACACAATCAGGTTCAAAGCGTTCAACATAAGTCAGGGCATCACAGAGAACCAAACGACCTTCGGCATCGGTATTGAGTACTTCAACAGTTTGACCTGACATGGTGGTCAGGATATCGCCTGGACGGTATGCGTTGCTGCCCGGCATGTTTTCACAACCTGCGAGAATCGCCACCACATTGATAGGCAAGTTCAGTTGAGCCAATGCTTTCATTGTGCCGAATACACTGGCCGCGCCACACATATCGTATTTCATTTCATCCATGGCTTCGCCCGGTTTGAGTGAAATACCGCCTGAGTCAAAGGTTAGCCCTTTGCCGACTAGTACAATAGGTTTCGCGTTTGCATCTGGATTGCCTTTATATTCAATCACAGACATCATGGATTCGTTGTGTGAGCCTCGGCCAACAGCAAGGTATGACGTCATACCCAGTTTTTCCATCTCTTGCTCACCAATAATTTTAGTGGTGACTTTTTCATAGTCATCGGCTAAACGGCGCGCTTGAGAGGCAAGGTATGCTGGATTTGCCACATTCGGTGGCATGTTGCCTAGGTCTTTTGAAGCGGAAACACCGGAGGCTACAGCCAGTCCGTGATTGATCGCTTGCTCGCCAATGTTTAATTCGCGACGAGTCGGTACATTGAAGACTAACTTGCGTAGTGGACGACGAGTTTCAGGCTTATTGCTCTTAAATTGATCGAAGGTGTATAAGCCATCGTTGGTCGCTTCTACTGCTTGACGTACTTTCCAGTACGTATCACGGCCTTTAACATGCAGTTCGGTGAGGAAGCAAACGGCTTCCATAGAGCCCGTTTCGTTTAACGTGCTAATGGTCTTTTGAATGATTTCTTTGTATTGACGTTCACCAAGCTCTCGCTCTTTACCACAACCTACTAGCAAAACGCGCTCAGAAAGCACTCCAGGTACTTGATGTAACAACAACATCTGCCCTGGTTTACCCTCTAGATCGCCTCTGCGCAGTAGGGAGCTTAGGTATCCGTCACTGATTTTATCTAGTTGCTCTGCAACTGGTGAAAGACGACGTGGCTCGAACACCCCAACAACAATACAAGCGCTGCGTTGCTTCTCTGGGCTACCACTTTTTACGCTGAACTCCATGCCTACTCCTACATCGTGAAGACAAACCACAATAAATGTTAGATAATGACTGCTTAACTTGTTGAATCTTGGTCAAGAGCTATGTTTACTCAATGAGTGTGAGCAAGTTAATTGATTATCGATTAGTCAGTAAATTTGAAAAATAAAAGGTTCAATCAGAAATTATAGCGATTCCTGTAAAAATACAAGTTTTGCATCCAAGCTTATAGGGACTTTAGCGTGATTATTGTTAGATATTTGATCCGCGAGACAATCAAGAGCCAGCTGGCCATCTTTTTCGTACTGTTTTTAATCTTTCTAAGCCAAAGGTTTATCAGTGTGTTGGCCGATGCCTCAAATGGCGACATTCCCGCCAGACTTATTATGACTGTGGTTGGTCTAAACATGCCCGCAATGGGGCTGTTGATGCTACCGCTGAGTCTATATATAGGTATTTTGCTTACTTTCGGGCGTTTATATGCTGAAAGTGAGATTACAGTAATGAACGCAACGGGTATCGGAAATAAGTTTCTGATTCAGGCCGCGTTATACCTTGCGCTTATTACTTCAGGTATTGCTGCATTTAACTCTCTGTACTTTGCTCCTTGGTCGCAAGACAAAGAAGCACAGATAATGGATAAATTGGCGGCAGAAACCAGCGTAGAGTTACTGCAAAAAGGTCAATTCCAAAGTACGCCTGATGGCAGTGCTGTGGTCTTTATTGATGAGTTGAAAGACAAAAAACTGACCAACGTATTTGTGGCACAGACGGTAGGTGAAGGTTCAATTCGTCCTAGTGTGGCGTTTGCTGATTCTGGTGAGGCAAAAGAGTTATCGGATGGTCGTCAGATTTTAACGCTATTTGATGGTACCCGTTATGAAGGGATACCCACACAATTGGATTACATGAAGACCAATTTTGATGAGTATGATGCGCTTATCGGTCAGCGAGAAGTCAAACCGAAAGGACGGGACTTTGAAGCAATTCCAACCATTCAGTTGTTTAATAACCCCGATCCAAAAGCGAAAGCGGAACTGCATTGGCGAATCAGCTTAATTGTGTGTATTCCATTATTAACCTTGGTGGTCATTCCGTTGTCTGCGGTCAACCCAAGGCAAGGACGTTTTGCGAAAATGGGACCCGCAATCTTGTTCTATCTGGCGTACTTTATGGCGATCAGTGCCGCCAAATCTGCGATTGAGGAGGGGAAAATCTCCGATGTCATAGGGATGTGGCCAATGAATATTAGCTTGCTGATCGTGGGGATTGTATTGAACTCAGTAGACAGTCTGCCAGTGCGACGTTGGAAAGATAAGATTCGCCAGAAGAGGGCCTCTTAGTGTTTAAGATTCTAGATTTATACATAGGCAGAACGATCATCGCGACCACAAGTATATGCTTGGTCACGCTGGTGGGACTGTCTGGCATCATTAAATACGTAGAGCAATTGCGTAAAGTAGGACGAGGCACTTATGACCTGTTGCACGCCCTATATTTTGTGTTGCTTAGTGTGCCTCGTGATATCGAAATGTTTTTCCCTATGGCGGCGCTACTGGGCGCTTTGATTGCTCTGGGCACATTAGCCACCAGTTCTGAGCTGACGGTTATGCAGGCGTCGGGCTATTCTAAAGTTGATATTGGTATGTCTGTGCTAAAAACAGCATTGCCACTGATGTTGATGGTGATGTTGCTCGGTGAGTGGGGGGCTCCACAAGCTCAAAAAATGGCGCGTGATCTTCGTACTGCCTCTATCTCGGGCGGCCATATGGTGTCGACTCGCGCTGGAGTGTGGGCAAAAGATGGCGATGACTTTATCTATATTGGCCGGGTACATGACGGGAAATTACAAGCCGTCAATATCTGGGAATACGATAAACATAAAGAGCTAGTAAGAAGCATGTTCGCCAAAGACGCGCATTATATTGGCGATAAAACTTGGTCGCTCAATCACGTGACCACCACGCTGTATACCAATGAAACGGAAATCAGTAAGGAAAAGCAAGACAGCTTACATTGGCAAACCACGCTAGTGCCAGAACGGTTAGAGATAGTGACCGTGAAGCCTGAAGAACTGTCGCTCTCTGGATTGTACAGTTACGTCACCTACCTTAAAGATTCAGAGCAAGATGCTTCACGCTATGACTTGGCATTTTGGCGTAAGATCACTCAGCCACTCTCAATTGCGGTCATGATGATGTTGGCATTGTCGTTTGTCTTTGGTCCGCTGCGTAGTGTGACCATGGGGGCAAGGATACTTTCTGGGGTGATTGCTGGCTTCTCGTTTTACATTTCATCGGAGTTTTTCGGCCCGCTAAGTGTGGTGTATCAAGTACCACCTATGTGGGGGGCGATAGCGCCAAGTGTTGCCTTTATGCTAGTGGCAATCATCTTGTTGCGGCGTAAGTTGTAATCTAGAGTTTCAGAAAAGGGGAAGGTGCATGGCATCTTCCCCTTTTTCTATTTTTTGTCTCGTCCTGAAATGTGTTTGCACATTGAGGAGTTATGAGGAAAAGTTGATGACGACTACACTTTTGGCAGAACCACGACTTGAGTTTTCGCCCATACATCATGAAAACCGCGCTTCTCGTTATCCAGTGGTACAGACAAGTTACTTAAACCAAATGCCGACGTGGCAATACGAATAAAGGCTTGAGTGACTGTGATTCTTGAACCATCATCGTTTTGCACTCTCAGTTTCCAAGCTCGCATACCAATGGTTTGTCCGGCACGAGTCCAGAAGAAGACAAAAAAGCCAATCCAAACCGAAGCAAGGTAAAGAGTAAACACAATGCTCCAAAATGGATGATTGGTGAGATAATCGCTGGCATCAAGGTAGTGACCATAGTTCATTACGCCCGCAGCAACTAGAGCCTCTAAAACCGCGACGACTAATCCTGCGGCCATCATTTCAATGGCAATAATAATAAACGCATCATAGAGCCAAGCGCTCAGACGTCGCATCAATCCAGCTTTTGGTAAGGTACTTTGTGAATTCATGTGTTCCAATATTCTAATCATTGTATTTTGAGAGCCAGAATAGCCATTTGCCTCTTCTCTGCAAAGCAGTACAGTGTAAAAAAGTGCGCTTCATGTTTAAAAAATACGCGAACGAATCGTTATGAGCATTTTTATCCTTGCGTGGCAGGCTCGGTTACGTATAATGCGAAACGTACCTTATAGGTATGCAGTGCCGGTGTGGTGAAATTGGTATACACGACGGATTCAAAATCCAAGGTGTGTATAGGATAAGTGTAACTAACCCACTGATAATATTATAAAATTATATCCAACATTATGTTGAAAATAGTTTTATAGTGTTTTATAGTTTAAAAAATGCCAGCGTGTTGGAATTGGTAGACAAAGGGGATTCAAAATCCCCCGCCTTCGGGCGTGGCGGTTCAAGTCCGCCCGCTGGTACCATATTCAAAAAAGCCCCTTACGAAAGTAAGGGGCTTTTTGTGTTTAAAGACAATGAGATTAATTTAGATTGAGTGCTTACTAGAGGAACTCTTTGTTTGGGTTTAGAAGGTAATAGACATAAACGTACTAGTGATGCTTATGCTGACACGTCTCTGAACATCATTCATGACCGTCGAGTATTTTATGGTCTAAATATCGAATCAGAGATTCTTTCCCATATTTAGATACAACATCTAGCTATAGGCACCTACACAGATTGGTCGCATTTCGAGCAGTTGATTTGATTCAAGGAACTGAGCTAAGGATCAATGATCAAGAGAGTTAACTATTTTTTCAGTTGTACTGATTATGACTTTTTTCGAGCAACATCAAATTCCGTGTCTCCTAGAATCAAGACTCTCTAAACGTTATCAGACCATTGTTATGGAGCATATGACTGTGAGTTAGACTAATGCCTCTAGAGCTAAATCATTCGAGCACCATACGCAATCTTGGGCTTCGACCCAAGACACATGGCGCTTAAAGTGCTCTGCTTGTTTCAATCTGTATATTTGGCTTTATCATTAATGACTTTTTCACTTCTCCTATCCAGATCCGTTAATCTCTCTTCTGGGTAGGAGAAGTCGTACTTAACCGCAAATAAATAGTCTCCGCCTTGATTAATGATGGTTTTGGCTATTTTAGTCTGACATACCATCACATTGATGCTCACGAGAGCACCACGTAAATCTAGCATCTTTAAAAGCGATGTTTGGCTTATGCACATAATGTACAAACTGTTAAATAAGGCGAGAATTTCTGAAGTTATCCCTAGATCTTAAAAAGCCTCCAATTAGGAGGCTAATTTCAATAAACCACTACAGTATACCCGAATTAAATTTACATCCAGTATTTACCTAATTAGAAAAATTATTACCGCTTACAGATAATGTTTCAAGATAAATTAGCTTATCAATGGCTTTGGGCAAATGAGTAAGTTGATTATCTGTTACATCCAATGTTTCAAGATTAGCCAAGATGCTAATTGATTCAGGCAAATGAGTAAGTTGATTATCTGTTACATCCAATGTTTCAAGATTAGCCAAGCTGCCAATTGATTCAGGTAAATGAGTAAGATTGTTATATCCTATATTCAATGTCTCAAGCTTAACTAGCTGATTCATAGATTCTGGTAACTGATTGATTTTATTGTTACTTAAATCTAGGTCTTTAAGCTTAACCAAGCTGCCAATTGATTCAGGTAAATGAGTAAAATTGTTATATCCTATATTTAATGCCTCAAGCTTAACTAGCTGATTCATGGATTCTGGTAACTGATTGATTTCATTATTACTTAAATCTAGGTCTTTAAGCTTAACCAAGCTGCCAATTGATTCAGGCAAATGAGTAAGATTGTTATATCCTATATTCAATGTTTCAAGATTGGCTAGCTTACCAATAGTTTTAGGTAACGTTGTTAAGTTATTGCCACTTAGATCTAAAAGCGTAAGGTTTTTAAGCTTACTAATTGATTTTGGTAAATAGTTAATTAGTTCACTAGTTTCAGATAAATCAAGATTCAATATGTTTTTTAATTTTGATTCATCTTCAGGTAGTTCAATATCATACTCAAACGCCCAACCATATAAATCTTGAAGACTTGAAAAATCATCAAATATAAATTCACTGAGACGGTCGCTACTATCAAATTTTCTTATTATATTAATAGAGCCATTTTCAAAAAAATCCCTTTCTATTCTTCTAATTGAATAAATGCCAAAAGAGTTTTCTTCATTGGGGTCACATATCCTATAACGAGTCTCAGTCTTGACATTACCATTTGGATAATATTCAACCTCTGTACGCTCTTTTCGATAAATATCTTGATTATCGTATAACTGCCCATCGTAAATTATCTTTTTTTCTAAACTGCCGTCATCTCTATAAGTGATGTCTAAACTTAATTTACTGAGAAAACCAGAGAATTCTTGATAAGAAATTATTACGCCTGATGCATTGTATTTGTAAACTTCATATGCATATCTATCATATATCTTGAGACCTTCATATTTATAAAATGGTACTATTTTATAAATTAAAGAACCTGAATGATCAAACACTTGCTTTTCATTATCTTTTATATGGATGTGCACCTGTCCATTATCGTGGTAATCGATATAATCATCATTACCTTTTCCAAAGTTATATTGAAATTCCGTCAGAAAGTCCTTCATGCATAGCCTCAATTGTTATTTTGCGAAATATAATCAAACCCCTTCATTGAATGTATTTTCAAGATCAAATATAGAAGGATACAAATAATATCGAAACTCATTTAATTACATAAATTTTTTGTTGTAAATATTTTAATTTATTAGTAAGTAAATGTTAAATCGCAAGCCAAGCGAGAGCTATTCCCTAAGATCACGCAAACACTAAAAAGCTTTGCTCAGACTTTTGTTCAAAGGTTTCATTAGTACTTTAAAGTAGTAGGTCATAACGGCGTTGTTAATGATATAGAACAAATTTGGAACTGGATGAAACAACATCATTTAGCGAATCAAGCTTTTGAATATTATAACGTGGTTGTTGATTAAGGTTTGCAGTACTTGAAACAGCTTTCTCAATAACACAAAAAATAGCGAAAGTGTGCACTAAAGCTTGATTAGCTGACCAATTAATTACTTTGAACTGTATAACTTCAAAATTCTGCCCCCCTTTAATTGTTAGTCCTTGATCTGCTGTTCTTGATGTTAGATTATGACAATAATTGTTAGTTTATTGTATACCCCATGTTCATTGCGGATTATTGCTCGGACACGATTTTTTTGGGGGGGATAAGTTGTACTCTCAAGTTCAAGGTTACTGAATAGCTAAAGCCATTGATTACTATGAGTCAAGAACAAGAGAGAGTCTGTGATACTCACAGGACAGAGCAAATCAACATGACGAAAAAGTCGGCCAGTTTGCTTTTTGCTCAACATTTGTGGGGCTTGATACTTATTCGAAGGCGGTTAGCTATGGATCTGGTGATAAAAGTAAAAACAGCGAACAAATTATGTTTACAGATTATTTTAAAGAAAAATATCAATGCCCTAAGTGCAGGCTTGATATTAGCAAAGAAGATAAGTTGAAGTTAATGTACAAAACCTCGATTACATGTCCTTTTTGTAAAAGCAATATAGGTATATGTAAAGGTTTATTTAGACCATTACTGCCATTTGAGCTTAGTTTCGTTATTTTATTTTACTTTACTTCAAATACATCTGAAATAAACACAATTATAGCTTTATTACTATTTGCATTATTAAGTTTCACCTTGGGTACAAAAATTGACACTTTATTATCAAGATTGACTATGGTTAACAATAAATAAAAGGAGAAGGTAAAAAATATCAATATAATAACACGATAAAATATCTACTTTTGAGTAATTTTTTCAATTAATAATATAGTTAAGGGTAATGTATGGGAAGTGAATGGGAAGAGATTTTTGGGGTTGGAAATAGTGGCGCAGATATGGTACATGGCGATTTTCGACATCAAGAACAGAAAAGGCTTGATGCTTATAGGGCGAAAAAAAGATATAGTTCATCGACTGACCAAGAATATATCGATAATGATACGAACAGTAATGAAGGCCATACCTATGATAAGTGGAGGGAACTAGGTTATCAGGTTAGAAGGGGGGAGAAAGCCGCTTACAAATACTATGGTAAATCTATTTTCACTAGAGATCAGGTAGAAGAGGCGTAAAGACTTCAGATGTACTGTGTTAAACTGTACGATTTATAGACATGATCTCACGGGGCATAATAATAAATTTTTGAAGTACCAAGGCAGAAGTGAGTCTGTATTAGGTTAACGCTTTGCCAGTTCCTAAATTGCTTTCACCACATAATCATATAGGTTGAGATCATTAGCCTAGCGGTCTTATTGCACGATCAGCACGATTATTATGATAGATAAATGGTGCCCAGGTAGCGGATAAATTAGGGGCATTAACCTACCGTATACTTGATTACTTTACCTGATTTACTCTGCCTTTAACCTTTTTAGTATCAATGATACTTACGCTGCCCCCCCCCCTTGATATATATCAGTTGGAATATAGTTCTCGTTTAAGAGAAAACAACCATTTAATGCAATAACGTAGAAGCAAAGTGATCTAATTCATGCTTATTAAGGCCAACTGACTAGAGCTAGTGAAGCTCTTAATGGACATCTTACCTAAGGGGGTAACCCCATCATATTTCTAAGTTGCGATAACTTACCTTACATCTACTCTCACGATGTTTGGACTACAGAAAATGGTAGAAAGTTACATAAGTGCCAGAATAAAGTGATGGAGTATAAGGTGACAAAGGAATTTTTATCCCCTCAGTAAAATGTAAGCAAGCGCTAGTGGGTTTGTTTCTTTATTGTAAAGATTCTGGATCGCTTGGTTAATTCATGGTATTTATAACTATTATAACTATTATAACTATTATAACTATTATAAATTTATAACCTTACTATAAGGAAGCATTCTATTTCGGGCTGTGCTGACTAACAAAATGCTTGATTACCGCTAAATATAAAGTGCAACGGAATGCAATTCAGGTGCTTTTCGTTGCAAGTCGACTGCTTTAGAAAGCATTTTATGAAAAATTGGTTGCACTGTATGTTAGTAGTTCATGATTCTGAGTGCTATGATGTTGTGTGAAATATATGCAACTATGTTGACATGAATTTACTCATTCGATATTCTAAAGAAAATCGAGTACAGAAATATGAGTAAAAATAACTTCATAGATAAGCTAATTTCGACTAAAGAAACATTCATTTCAACTAGCAAAACTATTAAATATAGTAAGCAAGAATTAACCTACGATGAACTTAATGAATATGTAGAATATTCTCCCTCCTTACGACCTTGTTTTGTTGAAAATAAAGAAGTCCAAGGTAATAAACAAGTAGTGCCTGCTTTTGGCTACTTCTCAGAAGAAAAAAAGAAGATAATATTAGTTTCGTCTTTCTGTGACTTCCAAAAGTTTAAATCTAACAAATCAGATGATAAGTTCACTATTGTTTCGATATTGAACTCGGGTGACAACTGTTATCAGGCATTTACCTTGATGCATTTAATGAAAGAAACAGATGGTGTGAGTGAATATCAGAAAGCAATGTTTGTTGAGCATTCTGTTAAAAGTGGGAGAGCACAAAAGAAAATAGCAAAAGACTGGGGGGTTCATCCTAGCTATATTTCAAAGTTAATGAGGTTTACAAAAATAAATGAAGTTATTTTTAATAAAATAATTCCTGATATGCTTACTCATGATGATGTGGATCATATTCATGCATTACAGAAATTAGAAATAAAAAACTCAAAAAAATATAATAATATAATTGCAGGTCTAGAAGAGTTAGAAAATTGCAATTTAGAGACTCAGCATGTTAATACTATAAAGTTTATAGTCAAGATGATGTTTGAGTATAAATCCGCCTCCTCAGAAACTTACTTATACCGTAAAGATAATAAATATATCTTACTGAAGAAGAAGGGTAGTTCTAAACTAGAAATTTACTTTTACCATATAGATGGGGAGCTGCTAAACACTTTAATCAATGATATGACGCAAACGGCAAAATCTTATTACGACACAACCCAGAGAGTTGATTAGCAGTCTGGTATCAATAAACACACGTTAAATGATACCAGTTAAAAATCAACATAATTGGTATCAACAAACTAGATTTGCAATTTATGATACCTAAACTATAATGATACTAAGTTTTTTGATACCAATAGGTGATTTATGGGAAGAGTATTTGCGTACTGCCGAGTTTCTACTACTGAGCAAACAACAGAAAACCAAGTATTAGCTATCCAGAATGCTGGATACGATATTTTATCATCGCGTATTATCTCTGAGACTATATCAGGTAGTACTAAAGCTTGTGATAGAGAACAGTTTTCCAATTTGCTCAATCACAAGCTAGAAGCAGGGGATACATTAGTCGTGCTGAAACTTGATCGCTTGGGGCGTGACAATATTGATGTCCAACAAACTATTCAGATGCTAAGCGATTCCTATATTAAAGTTGTTTGTCTTGATCTGCCTGTTGCTGATTTATCTTCATCGGAAGGTAAGCTCATGCTGCAAATGTTTTCTGCTTTTGCTGAATTTGAACGCAACCGAATTCGTGAGCGAACTCAGGAAGGCTTAGCCAGAGCTAAAGCTGAAGGCAAGAAGTTAGGTAGGCCAATAGCTATTGAAACAACTAAACGGGTCCAGGAGTGCAAAATGAATGGGTTATCACAGGGAAAGACTGCTGCTGAACTGGCCTTAGGCATTGCGACAGTGAAGAGGCACTGGAATAAGTGTGCATAGCCTTAAGGCTATTTCTCATTGTGTATATGTTTTGTGTTGAATACATTCACTTTCGCGAATTCATTTAACGTATCGCTAATGAGCCTTGATTAAGTCACACATACGCATAGGCAACAATCAATTCGAAAGTCGAGCAACAAGAACAGTCCTATCGTATGTGTGAACTTTGCTCTTACTTCCCCTTTAATTATTAGATCTACCCCTAGTCTTGAAGTTGGTAGAGTTCTGATATACCGATCTCTAAATATCGACACAAGGCTTCAATAACATCAAGGTCAACCCGAGTGGCCGTTTCGTTATACATGCGGGTGATAGTACCTCTGTTTATCCCTGTGTCTCGTGCAACGTCAGATATCTTCAATCGCTTCTCACCCATGATTCTAGATAGGTTACATTTAAGCAAAATTACTTCCTTTATATCTTTATTATCTACAGAAGAGCAAAAAAACTTGCAAAAGCAATTTTCTATTACTATATTTAATCTATAGGAGGTTATTATTGTTTTTTGAGAGATAAATTGTAGCCTTAATAATACATCTAGATAAGGTTTTGTAAAAGGTGTTGTCCTCGATAAGGTTAACACTATCAAAACCTGATACTTACGGGTAAGAGGGAAGCTTATGGAGTTTAGTAAAGAGAGTATCCATTGTACGAGCACTTGCTTAGATATAATGGACCACGCCAACTTTGAAATCGCATCACTTGAATGGATTCATGCTATGCATGAAGATTTAAGTGATATGGTAATGAGTCGTAGTGATCATGTTGATCCCTATGCTCTATCTTGGTTTATGGTTTCTATTCTAGAGCAAGCCAGAATGACAAACCACAAGCCAACCGAAACAGAATTGCTATGTAAGATAGAAGACAAAATACAATCGCTGTGTACCCCTCGCCTTCCATTCTAGGCTGTATCAAAGATAGATCACGATGGTTTTGCTGATACCATCGTGATTTGTTTATTGTGACGTCCCATAGACAGGGGCTAACTCTGGTAGTTTGCCTAGTGCATCCCTTGAGCCTGCAAAAGCCTCCTGTGCCACGCAGACGAACCACCCACGGATGCTCTATCCAACTCTTTTTGATATCGTTTACAGAATAGTTGTGCTTATTTCTGGATAATTCATGCAATTTTTCTCTCTGAAAGAGTCTGTTTTGTATGTCTCAAGGTAAAACTCATAATAACCACTCATCAATAGCTTCGTTTGTATGGTCAGTCGCTGATCTTCTACGTGGTGATTTTAAGCAATCAGAATACGGACGTATAGCGAACATTGTATTCCGATAGAAGGGAATAGGATGCTTTTTTTGTGAGTAGAACGGAAAGTTACTTTATGGATTTAAGAGCAACAAAATGGAAGCTCCACGCCTAATAGGTAAGTGATAGAAAGCTAAGATAGATACTTTTGTTTGGTTTTTGAGTTTTTAAAAGCGGTTGAGGGAGGGGGGGAACTCAGAATTGCCCCAAAGTTTCCAAATCTTTCCATTGTTTATGGATGAACTTAACGTAGATATTAAGGCGTATGGTGATGGCCTTTACAATTATCATTTACCCAATTAACAAAATCGTAAACTTACCAAGCAACCTTACGCATAATTGATACTCATCACGGTTAATGGATGCTTATACAGTATAATGCGTCCATATTGAGATTGGTAATTTCGCTAAAGCAATTCTAGAGTACCTGAAATATTTACTCGAGATATGTACAACACGGCTATTAGCGCAATGACTCACCACATAAAGCCGAAATACCACAAGTTAGATGGTTTGGACTTGGCAATGATTTAACTATCTTACTGGAATATAAGTGCGATTAGGGGGTAATCAGATGGGTTTCTTTAGCAATATATTTAAAGAGAAAGTATCAACTTTTGAGTTTGGCAAAAAAGCGCATGAGTTGGTTGATTTAGTGCTGGATGCTTATTTTGATGATTCGTTTTGCTTACTACCTGATCCAAATGAAACTGGCAATCATACACTCGTGCAAGGGATGTTAGATCAAGCATTCTTAACTGGCCACATCACTGATATTCAAAACAACAAAACTAACTCACTTAGACATTTGGCGTTTAATGTTGATGAGCGTTTCACTTACTTATTTTCGATGGTTTTGATTACTGAACAGTTCCTGCAGAGAGCTTTGCCAAAAATGGAGCATGATAAAGCTATAAAGCTTATTAAAGCGCGTGAAGAAATCGAAGGGCTTGCTCAACAGGTGCGTGATTTCCGTGATGGTAAAATTGTATTTCTGAGAGATATCAACTGAGAATAATTACAAGTAGCATTAGTGCAACTTGTTCTAACTGTTCAAGTTGCACCCGACCCAAGTGAATTGTGACAAGGAATGCCTTTTGGGAAATTTTAGACGAAAATCTGCAACAAAATAGCTAAAGGAAATCAAAAGTCAAAAATTTTGGTGGCATCGTTTATGATCTTTGCCTGAAATACGCAAGCCCCCAACATTTTTCGAGCAAGTATAGAGTTATTTTGTATCATTTCATAATCGGAGCATTTTTACTATTTGGTCTTGATGCAGTGCTAGACGGACAAGGAACTCCTGAAATTCAAGTTGAGCGGATAACAATAAAAAATAAGTCGGCTATTCTAGATGAATTGGATTTACTGAATATTAATGAAAGAACTGTATTTCCAAATATTGAGAACTCGACCAAATACGTTGCCAGCAAGTACAAATTTAACAAGTAAATCCAGGTGAAGCCTACGGCGCACCTGATTTAGGCGTTATATTTTAGCGAAAATTAGTCATATATCAGTCATCTTAAATAAAAGGAAGCAGACTTGAAACACGTCATAAATGGGTTGGGAATTGTATTATTACTTCTTAGTTTTTCATTGAAAGCTGGTAATGTCTCAGAACACTTTGTAAACAAAGCCATAATTGGCACTCATGACTTTACTCTTCAGTGGTTAGATAATTCCAGAGTGGGTAATCGTGGGAAAATAGAATTTAGCCGTTTAGGTGACGGAATTGTAGCAAAAGGCTATCAAGAAGAACGAGTTGATAATGAATTAAACTTTATGAAGTTCAGTGGCAATGTAGTCGTGATTAGCCAGCGTGAATTACGAATAACAGGGGATTTAGTCACGCGAATTCACCATATTAATGGTGGTGAAGTTCTTTATCGTACAGGCACATTTGTTTTTAAAGCTCATGGGAAACGTCAATATTGGCGGTTACAGAATCATAGAAAGCATGAAGTCATTGACTATGTAGATATTCATTTTATAAAATAGGGTTTATAATCATAGGGTTGCGGGAAATAAAATATAACAAAGTGTTTAAGACAGACCAAAAACGCATGCCGATTTCGCTCTGCAAAGTGTATCGCATTGGTTTTTGGCTACTTAATACGGCGTTACTTTCTCATATCTCAGCTAACCCGTTATATCCTAATTTAGTAATACAACTGACAAAGCTTTGTCCAGAGACGTGTTGGCGCTAGTGGATTTAAGTAAGTAGTATCGATAAATTAATAAGTTATCTTGGGATTGGAACATCAAAGCAATGCGATTTTTTACTAAAAATAGAAGCTCAAAAAAACGTATTATAGAAGAGTGGGTATACGACCTTGTCGCAGATGAACTTGAGATAGGTGAGATCAGAAAAGGCTTATGGACTAAAGCAAAAGCTTTGTCTGAAGGAAATATGGACAAGTGCGAGAGCATATACATTCAGTTGCGAGCGACATCTATTGTTGATGAAGCTAAAGTTGCCCATGAAGTTAAAGTTGCTTATGAAGCAGCTAATCCCACACCGACAACTCAGGTAAACAAGGAGCACCTGCAATTCAATGTTGGGGATTCAGTATTTTATATTGGACATCAAGACCTTGGAATTGGAGTGATACTTGAGAACGAAGGAAAAACGGCATTGGTAAATTTTCCTCATGCCGTTCCAACTAGAGTTCATAAAGACAGCCTACGTTTAAAGAAATAAACCTTCGAAGACAGTGTTTAGCCTTGCAATAGTGAGCTAGAGTTAAATGAATACGATACTAAAGATAATTCGTACTTTTCAAATTTAGGGATTCATATAACCCAGCGTCTCGGTTTCTGCTATCCACATCCCCATGAGTTCTTTCTGACCATCGGTGTTAATGTCTAGTGAGGAGGATCTACTTATTGATAATACGTTTTTCTTGGTAGATATTGGTCACAATACATCGAGATAAACAATGGGGTAAATGGCATCAAGTGGCCTAGTTTACCGCTCGACTATCTCTTTTATCACCGCATTTGTCACTCGCAATACGAGGCTAGGTGATATCTCTGCGCCATACTCATCTATGTCGGCATTGAGAGCACCCTCATTCAGCATTTGGCTGAACTCAGTTAAGTCTTCAGGTATTTTAATTCCTTTAATGGCTTCCTTAGCTAAAGTTTTAAGCTCTTTCTTATTTATACTGCTTATCCTTAGCCTTTAAGGCTTAGTTTAGGCAATTATATAGAATTAAGAACAGTCTCCATTTTTTTACTTCATATTATTATCAGGTAGCATTGTATGATTAATTCAAAATAACCATTATAAATAACGCCTTGTTCGAATAGTTGCTATATATCCATTGTTTTTCTTGTCATTAGTATTAAATAAATATTTAAGTGAAGATAATAGTTTGTTTTCTTCAAACTCATTAAGACTACTAGCATATAGTGAAGATAGATCATAATATTGTAGATCTATCATAATTCCTGCTCCACTATCTGTTTCTGATATACCAGCATATACATTGTTTATTGTATAGTTGTAATAAAAGCTTAGTTTCTTTGGAAAAAAAATATAATCAGATAGTCCTATTTCACTAAGAATGTTGTTTATATTACTGTTACTTAGACTGATTATTAAAAATTCTTGCTCTAAACCTAGTACATCAGAACTATCATCAGCTATAACAATCGACTCTTTATCAATAAATATTGTTCGGTATTTACATTTTTCAATAATGTAATACTGAACACCGCTTTTACCTAGGTTATCATATGAGTAATGCATTACACCTCTAGACAAGCCATTACTACAGTCGTCGTTTTTAAGTGGTAAACCTGATCTTTGAAATCCGTCAATTGAGGTTATTTTTTTTAAAGCGATCGATAAGTCATTATTTTTAGCTTCAGAGTATATTGGATATAATGAATAGAATAAAATAAAAACAAAGCTAATAGTTAGACTGTACTTTTTAGCGATATTTGAAATAGTCATATGTAAATATTCATATTGATATATATAATACTAATTATATATCAATATAAAATTAGTATTATATATGCTTGTCACATTTTCACTCATTTCAAATCAAAAGTATGAACCTTTGTTACTTTACCATTACGAACCACCTCAAATTCGATACTTTCTCTTGGCATTTGTTGCAAAATTCGGTCACTTGCATCATATGCTTGCATATCTGAATAATAATCTTCAATGACTTTTATTGAGGTGCCACACTGTAATGCTACAGTGTGAATGTCTACATTAGCTTTTAATAATTTCGTTATATAATAATGGCGACATGAGTATAAGGTGTAATCGAAGTTTAGTTTACTCATTAGTTGTTTGAAAAATTTACTCCAACCAAGAGTTAGGTTAGGATGACTAGGTCGCCTAAATATAAATTGTTCTTTATCTATAGATTTAAAAAAAACATTATCATATTCATTGCTTAAAGAACTATCTTTATAGAATAAATGTTTCCCATTTATTGTTTGTGTCGATTTTTTATAGCTTTCATTTAAATGTTTGTATACGTTGGGGTTAAATTTCATATGTACTTTTAAAAAGAGACAAAATACACTTCTAGTTATTTGTATTGTTCTTGGTTTTTTGTGGTTTTCTGTTTTTGATTGAGGGAATGTTAGTTTGAAGTTGTTATTATCCCCATTTCTTTCTGTGATTTTGGATATGCATCCATATTTTAGCCCATCAATTTCTGTTCCAGGTCGACAACCAGTAAGCAATAGAAAGTCAAATGCAATAGATAATAAAAAACGATTCTGAGCTACTGTTTCATTCGCACTTTCATCAATAAATAGTGGTAAATTTCGTTTAATATTATCTAAATCTGTTTTACTAAAAGGTTTTCTAGAGTTGTGATCATTAAATTTCCCTTTATGATTAACATCAGGTATATCCCCCTTTTTTATCAACTCTTCATCGTAGGCATATGTAAAAATATCATTAATTATCTTTTTTAGATTACTCAATTTGGTTTTGTTTTTAGCTGTATTAAAGATTTCTTTTATCTGCTTACTTTTAAACTTAGTTATAGGCAGATCTCCATATGAAGGAAGGATATCATTTTTGATACATGCTATATGTGTTTTGGGCTGAGGATTTTTTTTGGAGCTTTGCTGGACGTCTTTATCCAGTTGCTCGATGATTTTTTGACAGATACTAGAAAGCTTGAGCTTTTTTGATGGTGCCTCAAGTTCTTTAGAAGGCGTACCATCCCTCATGTTAAAATAATGCCGATATGCTTGCTGTTCAGCTTCTTGTTCATTACTGGTTCTCAGGCTAAATCTACGCTCTATTGGAGCTCCTTGATAAGTGCCTCGAAGGTATAGATAGTAGTTTTTACTCTGCTTTTGCTTATAGATTGAAAGTCCTTTCTGAAGATGTTTGTAATGATAACCTTCATTGTCCATTTTTGCATAGTCCCTTGCATAGATTGTGTTTTTTAATTATAAGTTACTGTTATTAAAGGTGTCAACAGGTGGGCTATGCATTCAAAATCCGTTGCCTTCGGGCGTGGCGGTTCAAGTCCGCCCACCGGTACCATTATTTAAATGACAAAGCCTCGACGAAAGTCGGGGCTTTGTTGTATCTAGCGCTATCAAATACTTATCTCTGCTTCTTCGTTTTATCTTCTGTACTGCTCTCTAGTGAACATTATCGTTCGGCTCTTTCTTAATGCTGAGCTTTTCCTGATTATCTCGTACACCTTGTTAACTAAGAGGGACTCATTCAGCTTAAGGTCTGAGGCTTTTTTGGTGCGGATCAATATTTAGGTGTGGATTTTGCGCTCAATCAGAGTTACAAATATGAGGTAAAACTGTTAATAAGCATGGACGTATGTAGCAATGGAACAATCGGACGAAATTTCTCGGTTTTTAGACTTCTTAGCGGATGCCATTTTGATTGTGGATCAGCATTCTAATATTGTGTTTGCGAACAAGTCATGTGCGCGATTATTTGGTTATGAAAGAGAAGTATTGTTAACTCTAAAACCAAAAGACTTGATGCTGCAGGATGCAACTAAGCATCACGATGCGAAAGTGAGTCACTTTGTCGTTAACCAATCACAAGCGAGAACGATGATGTCTAGAAGCATCATGCCTTGTAGAAATGCTAATGGTGAAGGTTTTAACGCTAGAATTTCAATCGCAAATATTGTTTTTAATGGCATGAAGTGTGGCATAGCGACTCTACAGGATTATTCAAGGGTTCAAGATTTAATCGATGAACTAAAGGACGAAGCAAATACGGATGCATTAACTGGTCTATTTAATAAACGGCATTTAGATAGTGTATTAACCAATCAGTCATTGAAAATACTTGATTCTGCTTGTTTAGGAGTAGCCTATCTGGACTTAAATGGTTTTAAGTTAATTAACGATACCTTTGGACATGATGTGGGTGACCAGCTTTTGGTTGAGCTATCGACTCGCTTGAAAGGGCAGTTACGTAGTAGCGATATTTGTTTTCGAGTTGGTGGGGATGAGTTCCTTATACTGTTTAGTATTAATGATCCTATGAACTATGAAAAAGAAGCCAAAGGCATTGCGACTAAGTTACATCAATTAATTTCAAAACCCGTTTTGATCGATAAAGTCGATAGCGAGCTTATGGTTGGGGTCAGTATTGGTATCGGTATTTATCCGCAAGATGAGCGTGAATTATCAGTGTTGATTGAGAAAGCGGATAGGGCTATGTACTTGGCTAAAAAGGAAAAACTACCGTACGTGCTTACTTCAACTTTAACCTGATAGGCGTTGGTGAGGGAAGTCACTATTGGTTTTGACTAGGTGTTTAAGGTGCACAATCAATCTCTATAGCGCCTTAGTTCAGTCGTTGTTCAATAGTTTCTACCTATCAAAATGATAATTATTAGTGAATTCTCTTACTCTCGTTAGCCCTTTATCCTAGCCCTAGTTAAATTTAGGGAGTGTATTGTGGATAAGAAGGCATTGGTTGTAGAGGGTGGGGCGATGCGTGGCATTTTTGCTGCGGGTGTACTTGACGCTTATTTAGATTATGAGTATCAGCCTTTTGACTTTACGATTGGTGTATCGGCGGGGGCTTCTAATTTATTGGGTTATTTGGCTCAAGAAAAGCAGCGCAGCTACAAGGTGATCACTGAACTTGCGACCTCTAAAGACTTCTATAGCTTGTCTCGCTTTGCTATTGGGGGCAATTTAACGGATGTTAAATGGCTTAGTGATGCGTCCATGGAACAATACCCAATTGATTTAGAACGTCTTTTTAGTACTGTACCTTTCTATGCTGCAACAACCGATATTGAGACCGGACACGCTAAATATTTTCGTGTCTCTAAAGAGAATATGTCAGGAGTGATGGAAGCGACAACGGCGTTGCCTATTGCTTACAAGCGCACACCTTGTTTTTCGGGAGGCTGTTTTACCGATGGTGCGGTTGCCGATTCAATTCCAGTAAAAGAAGCTTATCGACGCGGTGCTCGTGATATTACGGTTATTCTTTCTCACCCTCTGTCTTACAACATGCCGGAGTCTAGCTCTTACTGGCTGATGAAGCGTTTATTACGTAATACGCCAAAAGTCGCTGAAACATTGGCCACCAGAGCCAAGCAATACAATCAAGCCTTACAATTCATTCGTTTTCCGCCAAGTGATGCGACGATTCGAGTGATTGCGCCTCCTGAGAATTTCCCAGTAAAACGTTTAACTCGTAAGAAAAGGTTGTTGGATATCGGTTATGAAATGGGGGTTGAAGCGGGTAAGCAACACGTACTTAACTTGAGGGGGAATACGCACTTTTCAAGAGAGGAATGTACGGCTTGTTTTGCAGTATGATGCTGGCTTATCAATAGAATCACCAGCAATCAATTTATTAAAAGCGATTCAGCACTATAAAATGCGACTCGCTTCTAAAGGCTATTCTTTGTTTTTACTACCCAAATAGGTCGCGTAACTGTAAGTCGCTCCAGCGAAACACAAAAGAATTGCCATCCAAATGGCGGTATCAAGATCCATATCTTCTTTCTCAGTTGTTACTTTTAAAGCGCTAATGTTACTTGTTTTGTGACTAACTTCAAATATTTTCTCGGTGAGCGTAACAACTGATACCCAAAACAGTCAGTCGTCAGGGAGAGAGATGGAAAAAATTTGAGAACAAAACTTGTTTTTAAAGAAAGAAGGCTTAATAACTGGTTGTTTTATAAGTAAAAAATATAGACGTCTAGGCTTGGTCGTTA
The DNA here is from genome assembly GCF_000467185.1 of Vibrio ezurae NBRC 102218. GTDB lineage: Bacteria > Pseudomonadota > Gammaproteobacteria > Enterobacterales > Vibrionaceae > Vibrio > Vibrio ezurae. The sequence goes on along the minus strand of NZ_BATM01000005.1, from coordinate 33,182 downwards.
TTTAGTACGACGGGTATTAGATAGCAACCTTTGAAGTACGGCCGCAAAAAAGCCAGTCATACAGGGTACGACTGGCAAGTAAAATGATCAGTATTTTTATTATTGGTTATTGTTGCTGATTATCGCTCTCACAATGATGAGCGTAGCGCATGGCAAATAAGTAGAACACCACACCAAACACGATAACTCCACCCATCCAAAGTTGTGTAAATCCATCCAGTCCCATTACTCTTCTCCTGTCTCTTCGCTACTCATTAGTCGTGCAATTAGGGAGAATACAATCACAATCCCCATAATTGTTCCAAAGGCTGTTAGGAATAGTTCAGCGGCTAAGTTCATTAAACACGTTCCTCTTCTAAATTAATTTGGGCTTTCTGAGCCTCTTTATTTTGTCGTTGTTCTTTAAATAGTGCAGGTCTTGAGTGTTTCACTACGCTATTACCCACTACAGTTGTAAGTAGAGCGACGATGGCGACGATATGGGCATTCTCAAGCATCGAAAGTCCTAGCGTATGCTTGAGGTCAGTGAATGACCACACTAGGTTAATGACCCATGAAGACATGACTACGGTCTGAGCCACCATCAAGTTACGCTTCCAGAAGAGTCCTGCAATAATGATAAAGAAGAACGGCACTAACCAAGCAAACAACCAAGTGATAGCAAGGATTACGTTAGGCTGTAAGAATAAAGTCATGAATGCTGCTAGTGCGCCAATGACCATGATCACTTTGCGAATCAGCTTCTTCTCTTGAGCGGGGGATAGCCCACCCTTAACATTGGCACCAATAATGTCTTTGGCAAAAATGGTTGCTGGAGCCAATGCCGACATTGCGAAGGTGGATAGCAGGGCACCAAGGAAACCAGCTTGAAGAAGAATCACTAACCACGTAGGCAGTAGTTCAACAATTAAGGTTGCGCCCGCAAGTTTTGGACCGAGCTGTGCAAACTCTGGAATGGTTGCAGCAGCAAGACCGACGAGTACAGGGAATACACCAAATAAGCCGTTTACAGGCGCTGCAATCCATAGTGAGCGCTTGATGACTTTCTCATCTTTCGCTGACATCGCAGCCTGCATGCCTTGTTGGTTTACCGACTGTGCGAAAACAACCGAGAAGATAGCTGCTAAAGAGAAGCCAACTAGAATGTCTGGAGTCGCTAGAATCGACAGCTTGAACTCTTGGTCGTTAGCGACGTAGTGTTGAGTGACGCCTTCCCAACCATTTGGTAGAACAAACGCTAAGTAGATACCTGCGATGATAATAGAGCCGTACATCACTACAGCGTTAATGAGGTTTACCCACATTGTTTGCTTAATACCACCCATGGTGACATAAGCTGTACCAATGACGGCACCTAACACAGCAGACCAACCTAGAGACCAACCAGACATCGCAGAAATGCCTATACCTAGCGTTTGTGTTTCAAGGGTGACCAGACCAAAGACAACCATTGCACCCACACAAGCGGTATAAGTACGAAGTTGTTTGTTATATAGCTGACCAATCAATTCAGGAATGGTCGCGCAGCCAATACGGCGAATCCAACGTCCAGTACCTAAACAAATTACACAGATAAGAATCGTGTGAGCGAAACAAAACCATAGCGCGACTGCACCGAGCACGAAAGACATCTCCATGAGGCCATATACGTGTGCAGATCCAAGGTAAGTGATTGCGAGAGTGACGGAGAACATCGCGATGTTCGCATCACGGCCACCGAGTGCCATATCGGTAACTTCGTTAGTTTGTGATTCTTTCCATTTTAAATACCAACCGATACCGCCTATAACAATTGCATTATATATCAGTACCATGAGTAATATATTGCTCATCTTTGCCTCGAATATTAAGTGTAGGGTCGGTCTAATTAATTAACGGCCGTTATTTTAATTTCGACTTATTATTAAGAACAGAAATAATAATACAGGTATTAATAATATATTTATAAGATGAAGTTCACTCTAAATAATAATTAACATTGCAGGTAAGGAAATAGATTTCCCGTTGGTGGGATATATGCGAATGTATTTATTAATAGTGATATCAATCAAATATTTTTACTTTTTCTCTATGGTTAGATAGCAAATGCTCTTTAAATGCATTGACTGTGCTTGTCATAAAGCGTTGTGGTGGGTAGTAAAGGTTCAGAAACCAATCATCCGTTTGGTAGTCGGTAAGCAGCTCAACTAAGCCTCCACTGCGAATGTGTTTTCTAACCAAAAACTCAGGTAAGTAGGCAACGCCAGCACCGTTTAACGCTCCGGTGGTAATCATTTTTGCATCGGACAATTCAATGGTTTTATTTACGGTAATAATGCGTGCTTCATTGTCTTGTTTAAATACCCAGTTATTTTTGCCACTTAATGATTTTGAATACAAACAGCGCAATTTCGTGAGATCTTCAGGTACGAGGGGTTCTGCATTTAAGCGGATAAATTCGGGTGATGCGACCACTACAAATCGTTCTGAGAGCAAGTTGCGACGTACTAAATTAAGATCGCCTTCTTTAGAAAGAGCCGAGCCAGCAATGGCTGAAATAATAAAGTCATTGTCTTTGTGCTGCTCTAATCCCCTAGGTGAGATGGTCATTTGAATATTCACCTTTGGGTTATCTCTGACAAACTCAGACACCAAGGGAAGAATGACATTTTCAGCGTAGACTGGGCTGCTGCAAATACGAACGGTACCGCGTTTTTCCCGGGTAAATTGTGTCAGTTCATTTTTCAGAATATGAATTTTTGAGTTGATGCACTTAAAGTGCTGGTACAGGTGTTCACCTGCTTCTGTAATGCGATTCGCTTTATCGTTACGGCGATAAAGTGTCACACTCAGTTCAGCTTCAAGATCCGCTAACCAGCGAGAGCCTGTCGAGGTTGATATATCCATTATCTCGGAGGCTTTGGTCATCGAGCCGGCTTCAACTAAAACGGTAAAGAACATCATTTGAGCCACAAGCTGAGGATCAACAGGCTCATGGCAAGCAGGAAGTATATTTGGAGTATTATTCATAGTAACTGTAGGGGTATTTTTTATTAAAGTTACATGGATAAAATGTGGATGACAAAAATATAAATAAGTAGTGTGATCAAGCTGGAGTTTATATTAGTTAAAATTGGCAATTATTTATTTGCGTCACAATTTTAATATATAAAAAGGGAGCCCATAAAGGGCTCCAAACTAGGTAGGTAAATGAGCAGTTTTATTATTTTTGGTAATGATTGTTATTCGTATGACTTCCAGGTCGGGAAGTTAGCTTTGTTGAGCTTCAGAATTTGACGAGTTTCATCTGGCGTTGCAATTTCTAGGTCGTTAAGTGCAAGCATTTGTTTCGTACGCTCTACAAACTCAACGTTAGATTTTGCCAACTGACCACGACGGAACAATACGTTATCTTCCATGCCTACACGTAAGTGACCACCAAGAGCGATAACCGCGTTGATCATTGGTAGGTGGTTACGACCGATACCCAGCGCACCCCAAGTAAAGTTTTGACCCCAGAAACGACGTACTTCATCTAGCATTTGTAGAAGAATGTGTACTTCAGCTGGAGAACCCCCTGCTGCACCTAGTACAAACTGGAAGTGAGGCGCGGTGAATGGGTTTGGAATTTCTTCTGTGCCTTCTTCGCGCTTCGCATTCGCTTTGTTGATTTGGTCGCGGTAGAACTTAACGTTGTGAATCATACCAATATCGAAGATTTCGATTTCTGGTGTCACGTTGTGCTTAGGCATTTCAACCAGTAGCTTGCTGAGGAAGCGAGGGCTATTTTCAAAAATGACAGAGTGCATCCAGTTCATTGTACCCGCATCGCAGGTTGCGATTTCTGGACGAAGCTCTTGGAATGGAAGCATACGGATTTCGTCAGTCGCGCTAAGGTCGCCTGATGTGGTTAAGTTAAGTACGATGTCACACTCAGCTTCACGAACATACCCGACCACTTCACGGAATTTCGCGATGTCCATTGATGAGTTAGTTTCGTCATCACGAACGTGGATGTGCGCAATTGAAGCACCAGCAGCATGACAAGCAATAATTTCGTCAGCTTGCTCGCGTGGCGTTAATGGAACGAATTCAGATTGCTCTTTTTTAGGGAAAGCGCCAGTACATGCAACAGTTAGGATACGTTTATTTGCTAGAGACATAATAGAACCTCTTATATTTTTATAATGTATTGGGGGAGACCCCAGTATTTGTTTTATGTGCCCTGCAAAACTATTTGAGCAGGGCAGCGTTAATTATTTTGCTATCACGACATTAATGGATGAGCCATTTATGCGTTTTCATTTTCCACGACCAACGCCACACCCTGACCGCCGCCGATACATAAAGTCGCAAGACCGTAACGTTGATTACGCTTAGTCAGTTCGTGCACCAGTGTGACCAAAATACGTGCACCGCTTGCGCCAATAGGGTGACCAATTGCAATTGCACCACCATTAACGTTGGTAATGGCCGGGTCTAGATCTAAGCCTTTCACTACAGAAAGTGCTTGTGATGCAAAAGCTTCGTTTGCTTCAACTAGGTCTAAATCGCGAACTGAAAGACCAGCTTTTTTCAGTGCTTTCTCAGAAGCTGGTACGGGTGCGTAACCCATGACTTCTGGATCAACACCGGCTGCGCCTTGTGAACGGATAGTGACCATTGGCGTAAGGCCAAGAGCACGAGCTTTGTCTTTGCTCATCAATACAATGGCAGCGGCGCCGTCATTTAAACCAGAAGCGTTTGCCGCTGTGACTGTGCCGTCTTTTTTGAAGGCAGGACGAGGCTTACTGATACTTGCCATCGTAGAGCCAAAGCGAGGGAATTCATCGGCATCAACAACGGTGTCACCGCGACGACTAGAGATGGTGTGTGGTGCAATTTCGTCTTTAAATTTGCCCGCAGTAATTGCCGCTTCTGCGCGGTTTTGTGATTGAACGGCGTAAGCATCTTGCTCTTCACGAGAGATCTCGTATTTGCTGGCTAGGTTTTCTGCGGTGATGCCCATGTGGAAGCCACCAAATGCATCCACTAAGCCATCATTTAACATGATATCGGTGAGTTGAGAGTGTCCCATTTTCACGCCAGTGCGGTGTGAACCAAGAATGTGGGCAGCATTTGACATAGATTCAGAGCCACCAGCGACAACGATTTCAGATTCACCCGTTTGAATTTGTAACACCGCATCCATGACTGCTTTTAAACCTGAGCCACACACCATAGAAACGACGTTTGCCGTAGCTTCATCTGGAATGCCACTAAATTTTGCCACTTGGCGTGCTGGGTTTTGACCTAGGCCTGCTGATAATACATTGCCAAAAATTAGGTTATCGACTTGCTCTGGTTTTAGGTTTGCTTCAGCTAGGGCCGCTTTCACCGCAGTCACACCCAGATCGATAGGAGAGATGTTTGTGAAAGCACCTAAGTAGGCACCGATTGCTGTACGTTTTGCGCTTACAATTACGACGTCTTTCATGTGAATCCTTTTGTTTCCCACAGTGATCATTGCCACCGATGTTTATTATTTTTTATGAGTAGGCGTTAAGCCGATCAAGGATATAAAAATGCCATTCGTATCGATTTATCTGTAGGGATAAAACCGATATCAATGGAAACTATTACGCTTAATAATTTGCTTAAATAAGCCGGAGTGTTTGCTCCGGCTTGGAGCTGATTATTTTATTGGTTCAAGTGTATGAACCCGTGATTAGTGGTCACCGTATGGGTATAGACGGTCAGGACAATCAACCACTTTGTCTGCGTCGATAACAGCCATTAGGCGAGTCATAGAACCATCACCACAGTAAAGGTTCAGTGGAGCACCAACGATATCGAAGCGACGGCCTTTGACTTTCTCAACTTGGCCACCCACGTTTTCCCAACCTACTTTACCGTTACCCAGTAGCAGCTTGTGACAAGGTTCCCATGTACCGTTGCTTAGGCCTTTTTCTTCAACCATGCCGTACAGTTCTTTGTAGGCTGCTTCGCCGTGAATTTCTTTGTACATGTCACGATCAAAGTGCGCGTATTCTGCTTCACCAAACTTCTCGATGAATTCTTTTTTCAGTGGGTAACCAGAGTAACCTTCAAGGTTCATTGATAGACGTCCCGCTGATTTTTCACCGATAGAAGTGTGTAGAGGGTGGTCCAGTGCTTGTTGGTCTACGCCTAGTGCTTTGATGTCATGCTTCATACACCAGTGACCCACAGAAGCGCCAACGCCTGTTGCATAGTGGTAGTACTGCTTGCTGTCATCCCAAAGTTTGCACATGCCCGTGTAGATAATGACGATCATGTCTTTTAGGTCAGCAAACTCTAAACCATCGATAGCTTCTACCGCAGCGTCCATGTCTTCTGCTTTGATCAGAGACCATTGCGGAAGGTGTGAAAGATCCAGACAAACGGCTTTGCCACAGTAAGATTCCAACTCCATTTCGTGGGTGTAACGAGCACGGCGGCCGTCAAACTCAGTTTCAATGACGTGGCGAGGAGAATCCGCGTGTGTACCACAGTGCATTGGCATCTTGAAAAACTGAGTTAGAACGCCTGATTTTGCTAGACCGTGTGCACGTGTAATCTCAGGTTGTGGGAAGTAAGGCCACTGTGGAGACTGAGAGCCAATAGGGTGTGACAGGTCGATGAGTACTTTGCCTTCAAAAATAGATGTCATGGTCTTTACCTTTCAATTTTTTTAATTGGGCTTGTGCTCTACACAAGCCTGAATATTATTTTTAGTGCCGAGTTTTACGCTTCTTCTAGCTGCTTACGGCGGTATTTTGTTTGATCAATCAGGTATTTAAATAGATTGGTCTTTGACTCTGCCGCTTGCTCTTGAGTCCATTTCTGGAAGCCTTCGCCTGTGGCAAAACCACTCTTTCCTTCTTCAACCAGCTCTTTTAGTTTGCTGCTTGGCTCTGTACCTGAGTACAAGTGCTCAAACATGTAGTTGTGAATGTTCAAGCTAAGCTCGGTTGAAACCATGTCGGCGTTTTCAAACGGTGCAAGTTGAGGAACGCGGAAACCAAATGAGTTTTTAATGCAGTCATCAATGGTTTTCGGGTCAGCAATGCCTTCGTCTAGCATGTAGAACGCTTCGCGCCATAGAGCATGTTGTAGGCGGTTTGCTAAGAAACCAGGAACGTCTTTCATGCATTTTGCTGGCGCTTTGCCACAGTCTTCTAGCAAGTCGAATGACGCTTGGAAAACGTCTTCATTGGTGTCTTCTGTGCGAATCACTTCGACCAGAGGAATCAGTACCGCAGGGTTCCAGAAGTGCATGCCAATCACGCGCTCTTTCTTCTCAACCACTTCTGCAATCTCAGTGATAGATTTCACTGAAGTGCCAGAAGCGAAGATGCAGTCTGGACGTGCGTACTGTTCCATCTCTTTGAACGTAGCGTGTTTGATGTCCATTACTTCAGGTACAGATTCAAAAATTAGATCCGCATTTTCGTACGCTTCAATCGCGTCAGCTGTAATGTTGATACGGTCTAAAATGTCTGATTTTCTGTGCTCTTCCAGTAGCCCTTCTTGGATGAACATATCAAGCTGGCTGCTCATATCTTCAACGGCGCTACACTTAGACACGTTACGCGTTTTAATGGTGACGTTACGACCACCCGAGGCGAAGATTTGCGCGATACCTACGCCCATCATGCCCGAGCCACCTACGATGGTGATGTTCTTAATATCTTGGTGCTTCATAGTGCTTCCTTATCCTGCTGTGCAGCCGCCATCAACATAGATGATTTGGCCGTTAATGAAGTTAGATGCTGGTGCCGACAGGAAGAGTACTAAGCCAATCATGTCACTGGTTTCTGCTACGCGACCCATTGGAAGACGAGCCAAGAATGGAGCAATACGAGCAGGGTCTTCACAGATCTCTTGAGTCAGTGGTGATTTCACTAAGGTTGGAGCAATCGCATTCACATTGATGGTAAAGCCTTGTTTCGCGCCTTTTAGAGACCATTCAGTTGAAAGCTGTTTTGTAAGGCTATCTACCGCCGCTTTTGATGCCGCATAAGCAGAGTAACCATCAGGGTGACCACAGAAGCCACGTACCGAAGAAGTATTCACGATTTTGCCGTGGCCTTGCTTCATGAAGTACTGCCCAAATACCTGACAAGGAACCAAGGTGCCTGTTACGTTTACGTTCATTACTTGGTTGAACTTATCTGTTGGCATTTCTTCAGCTGGAGCGCGGAATGCCATGCCTGCGTTGTTCACTAGAATGTCGATGCGACCAAAGCGGGTGTCGATTTCATCAACCAGCTCTTGCACTTTTTGTGGGTCGGTAACATCTGAAGTAATCGCGATACATTCGCCGCCCACTTCACGTACAGAGGCTACGGTTTCTTCTAGTGTTTGCATGTTACGTGCAGTGACGACGACTTTTGCGCCATGCAATGCAAATGCTTGTGCGTAAGCGGCGCCAAGAGTGCCATTACCGCCAGTAATTACCGCTACCTTGTCTTTAAGGTCAAAAATGTTTTGAGCAAATTCGTTGCTCCAGGTTGAGGTCATTGCCATCTTTCTATGTCCTATTAAATTTGTTGAGTGAGGTTAATTGGCGACTTAACAAGTAGAAAACGTTACCAGTGCCGAAGCCGTTTCATTGGTACGGTTTTCCAGGCGTCGACCTTCATTAGGTAAAAAGGCAATAGAGTCGCCTTGTTTGATGACGTATTCTTTTTCGTCGCCATCAATCACCACTAGCTCACCACTTACCACGAAATACGTTTTTTCAAATTCAGCCGCTGGCATGCCTTCGTCGTACTGCCAATCTGCACCACCATTAGGTAGGAAATACGACAAGCCTTGCCAGAACTTAGTGATGCCTGTTTCAGCTTCACCTTGTAGCTTTAAAGACACTGTGCCGTGGTGGCTTGGCGGATTGTATGCACTCACTTCAGATAATTTAGTTGCTTTCATTTTTATGCTCCGAACGTTACGACATTTTTAGGAATGATTAATTCTGTTGCCGTTTTTTGGATAACCTCTTCGATGCTGCTGTGAGGTGCGACTTCTTTTAGTAGCAAGCCTTCTGGCACTACTTCCATAACGGCTAAGTCCGTAATAATGAGGTTTACTTGACCTTTTGCAGTCAGCGGTAATGTGCACTCATTTAATATTTTGCTTTCACCGTGCTTATTACAGTGATCCATCATGATGATTACGCGCTTCGCACCACTGACTAAGTCCATTGCGCCGCCCATACCTGCAATCAGCTTGTTGGGGATCATGTAGTTGGCTAAGTTGCCATGACGGTCCACTTCCATTGCTCCAAGTACGGTAGCGTCTACGTGACCACCGCGAATAAGTGAGAATGAAAGGCTAGAATCAAAATAGGCAGCGCCTTCGATAGCGGTTTTAGGTGAGCCCCCTGCATCCGTCAGTTCCCAATCTTCTTGACCTTCGGCTGGCGATCCTGCAATGCCTACCATGCCGTTTTCAGACTGAAAGACGATGTGTTTATCTGGGTCAACAAAGCCTGCAACTAACGTTGGCATGCCAATTCCCAAGTTCACCAAGTCGCCAGTATTGAGCTCTTGAGCAACACGTTGTGCGACTAGGTTTCTCATTTGCTTTTTGTCCATGTCGATTACCCTACGATGTAGTCAATGAGTACTGATGGTGTAGTAAATGCATCCACGGAATATTTGCCCGCTTCAACCACTTCTTCGGGTTCAACAAAGACTTGGTTTGCTGCTGTTGCCATCACTGGATTGAAGTTTTTGGTGGTTTTGTTGTAGAGCGTGTTACCAAACACATCACAGGTTGATGCTTTAAGAAGAGAAACGTCAGCTTTGCGTGGCAGTTCAAGTAGGAACTCTTCGCCTTCAATTTCAATAACACGTTTGCCTTCTTGAACTAGAGTACCAACACCAGTTTTAGTCAGAACGCCACCAAGGCCAGCGCCAGCAGCACGAATCTGCTCAACCAATGTGCCTTGAGGAACCAGCTCAACTTTCATTTCACCAGAATTCATTTTGTCTCCGGCAATTCGGTTCAAGCCAATGTGAGAGGCGACAAGTTTGCTGACTTGGCCGGCTTCAATTAGCTTGCCAACACCCTTGCCCGGTAGGCCAGCGTCATTGCATATTACAGTTAGGTTTTTTACGCCGTTTTCAACAATCGCATCGATCACTTTTTCCGGTGAGCCTATGGTCATAAAGCCACCCACCATCAAGGTCATACCATCTTCAATTTTGGCGGCCGCTTGCTGTGGTGACAGGACGGGTTTTATTAGCATTGTCTTATCTCACTTTCGCCTCTGTGGACGATTCTCGTTTCGTTGCAGATAAGATTACGCCTGCACAAAAATCAAAAGAATGGCATCAATGAGAAGGACCGTTTCATTGGTGAAAGGAATTATTGGAGTAAGATCAAATAACGCAAAATTGCGTGAACAGAGTCACTGAAGTTGGTGTGAATTTCTTAAATATAAAAACAGCTATTTCATGAATAGGAATTAAATTTAAGTAAACTACTTTTATGTGAATTAGAGCAGAGTTTTATTTTGTTGGTAGGAGTGTGGATGCGTGTTGGGGAAGTGAATTTTGTGAACCGTGGATGAGTGGTTGAAGCTAATTGAGAAGTGTTTGCCGGGAGAATGAGGGGGATTTTTTTTTTATGTCTATTGAACGCTTAATATCGAGTGAAAAGATGAACCAATTTGGTTGATATCGACACCTTTTCTATCTTTTATTACGCATAAAATGCGTTGCTGGTATTAGGGGGTAGGTAAAATATCGATCTTAATATTCAGTTATTTTTGACTCTCATAAAATTAATACGCTAATTAAAAAAGCCAGTGAAGAGAACGTTAGCTGGGTTAAATAAGGTTACAGCTATGAAAAAAATCATTCTTTTGCCCGCGCTAGCTACCATTGCTCTGTCTGGCTGTACGAGTCCTGCTGTTCAAGCTCAAAATGCTTTTGCTCGTGATTTAGCTGAGATCACTAATGTTAAGCAAGCTGCAGACATACTCGGCATGCCTACTGGTAAACGTACCCTGTTAGGGAAAGATGTTTATACGTGGCAATCAAGTCGCAACTCGCAAGCAATCAAGTTTGGCTTTAATGATTTTGGTAACTTACGACCTGAATCTCAGATCATTAACGTTCGTTGTAAAGTAGAGTTAATTACAGTTGAAAATTCATTGGATGTAGAATCTCGTACCTATGACGGTTCAGTAGATGGATGCCAAACTTACATCAGCTTATTGAATAACTTCTATTACAGCAATCATCCAGCAGAAGACCCTAGAAAGGACTTAGCAACATATACCGACGATGACTTTGATCCAGACTTTGATTGGTAATTGCCTTTATTTGCAATCTAGTTACATAGGGTGGTCATTGAGGACAACACGCAGGCACAAAAAAGGGGCTAGAAGCCCCTTACAGAATTGTCGGTGGACATTAAAGATTGAAACTTTTCTCTCCTACAAGTCTTATTAGTTGGTAACGAAGTAGGGAACAATATGACACTAAAGATTGAAACTAACTCAACCTCATGACCAATTAAAGGCCATAGTCATGACAATAAAGTTTGAAACTTTTAGAAAGCTTACCTCAATTTAATGGGCATAAGGACTCTGCCCTTGCCCAGGATACTTCTCAAAGATATGCATATATACTTCGCTACAAGTCTTTGGCCATAGATCATCGTCATAAGACTCAGGTAAGCTATCCAATACCTCCTCAATCATGTTTTTAACTCTGGCTTTGGTACGCTGCTTCTTACGCCAATCAATAACCAATATTTCTTTCATCTTTTCCGTTAGAATTTTAGCTATCTCTTTGACTTGCTTGCGCTCTTTATCAGTTAATGGCGCTTCTTGAGTCATCAAATCATATACTGCTAATTCTTCCTCCGTTAAGCCTTCGCGTACAGTACGTTTTTCTTCATGTTCCAACTCAGTGATAAACTCTTTTAAGCGATTGAAAAACTCTTCTGCGGTGTATGCACCTAAGTTATACGCTTCGATCAGCTCTTGAAACTTCTGCTGTAGATCTTGACGCGTTTTATTTTTAAGCACCATAGGCTGCAACTTACGCTCAATGAGGTTTTTTAGTTTTTCCGCATCAGATTGCTTCGGCTTTTCAACCTTGGCTACCATTGTCGCTAACGCATCAAAATCGATATTCGCTATGTTTACCGGCTCAGGTAAGTTGCTTTGAATCTTGATTGTAGATATCGATTCATCTAGCAACTCGTTGACCTGATTACGAACAACATCTAAGACATCCTCATCATCAATGGACAAACCAGACTTCAAACGCATTTGAGAATAGATAATATTGATAGCAATTCGATACGGCACATACTGGTTAGCGCTATCATCAGGCATAATCGCTTTAAAGATACGATTTATCTGCCTTAAGAAGGATGTGAACTCTTCTTTATTCTTGGGCTCTAGAAGTATTTCGCTGGCATTATCCAATAGTGATAGCTTGGCAAAACCATCTGCTGGAGCTGATACGATCTGGTTTAGGTCAATATCAACGCCATTTAAGAATACGATAAGCTCATTGATAGCCACACCTAAAGCCGCGACAAGTTCAGACTTATCTTTTGCTGGACTATCAACCTTATAAGGTGCCCCACCTTCTGCTACGCCGCCACCATACAACCCTAAGGCCTGTTGCAATGCACTGAATATATTTATGTAATCGACTATCTGCCCTGCTGATTTTCCTTCATAGACACGGTTTGCACGTGCGATGGTTTGCATCAACGTATGACTCTTTAGGGGCTTATCTAAGTAAAGTGTTGAAACAGATGGTGCGTCAAAACCTGTTAACCACATAGCACATACAAAGACGATTCTTAAGTCATCCTCAGGGTCTTTGAATTTTTCGTCAATTTTTTCCTTCAGAAAACGCTCTCTGTGAGGTTTGTAATCCAGACCTTTTTTAGCAAGGCGTTCATCGTCATTTTGACCACCAGAAACAACGACTGCCATATCGGTCGTTTCCATATGCTCAATTTGGAATTGAAGTTTGTTTAACCTACTACCAGAGGCATATTTTGCCTGTGACTTTAGGCTATTGAGCTTTGTCTTCCATGCTAACTGAACTTTATCATACATCTTAATGGTGGTTGCTTTATCGATTGAAACCACCATCGCTTTACCTAACATACCATCACTGAAAGGATCTCGATTTATATAGTGTTCAACCAAATCAGCGGTAATGGTTTCTAAGCGGTCATCTCGTGTAATGATATGATAGGCTTTGGAAAACTCAGTTTCTAAGCGAGTCTCTTGCTCTTCTGTAAGATCTGCCTGATCAAGTATCTCCGCAATATCTTCACCTATCGTATCACTCGACACAGCAACTTCGGGCACACGGTTCTCATAATAGAGCGGTAAGGTTGCACCATCATCCACAGCGTCAGCAAAATTATAAATACTAATGTAGTCACCAAACACTTCTTGTGTTTTTGCTTCACCTGCTAACAGCGGCGTACCCGTAAATGCCATGAATGAGGCATTTGGCATAGCATTACGCATGTTCATCGCCAATGAATCATATTGACTACGGTGTGCTTCGTCGGTAATCACAATGATGTCATCACGCTCTGAAAGTACAGGAAAATTGCCTTTCTCATCGCCTTTAAACTTCTGGATCAGGGTAAACACAAATCGGTGATCTTCACCAAGTAGGGTTTTTAACTCTGCACCGGAGTCTGCCTGGCAGTTTTCAGTTACGATGCCAGCTGAGTTGAAAGTTTTGTATATTTGGTCGTCTAAATCCGTTCTATCTGTGACTAATACAAACGTCCAGTTACCAGTGTATTTGCGAAATGCTTTTTTGCAGAAGAAGACCATTGAAAAGCTTTTACCACTGCCTTGGGTATGCCAAAAAACACCCAGTTGCCCAGCACGCTCTTTCACGTTACTTAGACCAGATAACGCCTGATTAACACCCAAGTATTGGTGGTACTTAGCAATGATTTTTACGGTATGTTTGGTTTTGACAAATAGAGTGTAGTTTTCAATGATATCTAATAGGCGGTTTTGTTCACACACACCTCGTATCACCACCTCTAAACTGACTCGACGCTCTTCTTTTTCGCACTCAATCTTCTTCCATTCAGCGAAGTGCTCCCATTGGCTAGATATCGAGCCTACCTTAGACTGTACGCCATTCGAAAGAATAATGATCTGATTGTATGTGAACAGCTGAGGGATGGTATTTTTATAATCAGATAGGTTGTTTTTATAAGCCGTTAGAAGGTTTTTATGGCTTGCTTTCAGCTCGATAAAAACAAGTGGCAATCCATTAACAAAGCCTATCAAATCAGGGCGACGGGTTTCAATTTCTCCAGTAATACTCATTTGGCTACAAAGCAGAAAGTCATTGTTACTGGTGTTGGACCAATCGATATACTGTACAACGCAGTCTTCTTCATCTTCAGCATTCGTTGTGTATACGTAGCCATTAGTTAACAGCTCGTAGACCTCTTCATTCGCTGAGATAGCCGTCATTGCGCTTCTATCTCGTGATATTTGGTCAATCGCCTCCTGAATAACAAGCGTATTCACATCTGGATTCAGCTTTAGCAGTGCAGTTTTTAACCTTGAGAATAAAACCACATCGTTGCGAGTTTCTCTACCAAAGAACACCGGATTATCAGCAAGGTGGTCATTAGCCGGTGAGCCAAAAACCTCGTCCCAGCACGTTGCAGTATTCCAGTCCAGTTCAGAGAAAAGGCTAATCGCCGGTTGTTCTACTAAAGCGTCTTCCGTGTATGTCATACAACCTCCTATATCACCCTTAACCTACTGTAACGTTTATCAAAAGCAGTTGCTCCGCCTTCCATGATATTACAAACATGGTCCCTCACGCTTTGCTCACACAAACCACCTGACTCCAATACCTGAACTTGCCCTGCATGGAAATGAAGCACATTTACGAACTCAGCATCACCATTTACTACAATATTAGGGTTATGTGTCACCATGATAATTTGCCTGCGCTTCTTATTCTCATGTATCTGAGACACAATCAACTGGTAGATAAGGGCGTTATCTAAGTCATCTTCAGGCTGATCGACAATAATTGGATTATCACCATGACTAAGCAAAAAGGCTAGAATAGCTGCAGCTTTCTGACCTGCTGAACCTTTTTCAATGTTCTCAAACTTGCCTCTTTCAATATCCTTAGCATATTCAACGACAAGTTGATCATCAGGCCACCAAGTTATCAATCGTTCAAACGTTTCAGGTTGTTGTGAAAGCTTTTGTGTGAGCGAAGTCTTCAAGCGATTATCTATTCGATATGGTGGTACATCGTCTCCAGAGGCTAAGGATAGAGTCGCATCTTTTAACTTGCTGACCTCTCTTGCAATGCCCTTAAGGTTTAATTCCTTAGAAAGTAACTCATACAACAAGCTATTAGTTTGGTCATCCTGATAGATGGAAATAGCAAAACTAGCCTCTACCCCAATGTGCTCTCTAAACTTTTTCTCTATCGTAGTTCTGTTCGCAAACGGCAAAAGCTTCATTTTCACATAACGATTTCCACCAATAACTTTCTTAATAAATTTTTGACGTTTGATCTGAAGCCTTCTTCTTAACACATACAGTTTTCTAAGTGACTTATCACACTGGTCTTTTTTGATGTTTAGATTCGTTTGTACTGTTTCTAGCTCTTCCAACTGAATGTTGATCTCATTGCGTTGAGTAAGCCAAGACTCATACTGTTCTGGGTTTAATTCTTCCCCTTTTTCAGCATACTCTTGAACAACTTGTTCATACTGCTGTGTAGCTTCTACACCTTTTAAGTACCAACTTGATTTGTTGATTGCATCTGCTCGATCCTGTTCAGCTTTTGTAATTTGCTCTTTTAGCTTTTCCAGTTCAGTCTGAACAGAAACTAAATTCCCTTTGAATGCCGTCTGTATTTCTTCTAACTCTGTGACGTAATTAGGCTTATCTTCGCCTTCTTCCGTGAGGCTAAGCTCCGCAAACTCCTCAGACAGCATGCCGTCGATAGAATCAACTAACCCAGAGATACCAGCTGCCTTTTCAACTTTCTGTTTTTCAAGTGTAAAAGTTTGGTAGGCATTAAAGATATCTTTATGGCCACCTTTCTCGAAGCTCTCGATATCGCTATTTAGATCGTCTTTTTGTGATTCTAAGGTGCCTTTACTATCAAGCCGCTCCTGTAGCTGACGTACTTCCCGACAAAGCCCTAAAAACTTGTTGATCTCAGCATCAAACTGATACTTCCATGCCGAAAAGTTAACTTCGTTTGAACGATCAATAATTTCTAATAAGCTGTTTGTATTGCTTGCCAGTGCATTGATTTGTTTTTGGCTGTACAAACTCACATGAAAACGCTCTTCGGGCTTTCCGTTATCAAGGGTCCAGTCACCTGCTTGTAGTTTATTAATGTAGGGTGCTGTACTGTGTTTCCAAATCGATTGGTATGCCTCATCTCTTCGTTGTAGCTCAACGCATATTTCAGTATCAGCTTTTGTTACTCCCTCCCTAAAAGAGTGAACTTCTTCCTGGATCTGCTCAAGTTCTGCTACTTCATTTTCACGACCTAATGCCAACCGAACAGACTCAATGAATGTAGATTTACCAGAACCTCGTCCACCAATAACTGCGTTAAAAAGAGGGTGTAATTCAAATGCCGCGGGGTTACCAGGAATACGACCACAATGACGCATCTGAGAGATATTCAAACTTTTTAGAAATAAATCTGGAGTTGCATTAGGATTATCAACGCTATTGTCGACACAAAAATCGTTGTCATGCAGAGCCAACTTCAGTCCATCGATTGATAGCTGGCTCATTTTTATCCACGAATACCTCTTACCTAATCGACTGCATTCGTGGGCATCTGACCCTTGAAGTTTTGCTAAATGCGCTGCCGCCTTTAACAGCTCTGGATTAACCGTATCGAGAAAGGATAAATTGACAAACTCAGCAGCTTCAATCTGATTGAGCCATGACTCAATCTCCTGGTTCGTATTTGTTATTCCGTTTAGCAGTCCTTTAGCCCCATCAATATGCGCAGGTATAGCAGCTCCACCTGCTTGCTTTATAATAGAGATAACCTTGTCAACAGACTCCGTTGCACAGGTCTCTTCAGCGTCACCATGCCCCTCAGTAATACCACACTGACCGAGAACAGCTGCGATTTTTGCTGAGTTGCAAGAAGGGTCAAAAATAGCCAAAACATGAATACGTGATTGACCGGTACTTACGGTGATTTCACAGCCAGGAAACAAGTGTAGCGGTCGATACCATTCCGCATTCTTATCGAGTTCAGCGTAAGTTGCATTTAGTCTATCTATCCAATCACCTGACACATGATCAGTGATAGCCACGCAGTCAACTTCTTCAGCCATTAAGGCTTTTAACCAATCGGTTTCAGTCTCTTCTGGCTTTTTGTAATCTGACGATGCAGGTGTATGTGCATGAAAGTCAAATTTATACCAGCGGCTCCCTAGAAATTCACTACTCATAGTTCTATTGCTCCTGAGATCAACTTTGGCAATAACATATCACGTTGCTTTTTAAGATTTCCATTTCGCCTTTGCAGATTCAGAATCGAATCGAAGAGAGCTGAAGTCGATTTATGGAACGAGCCTATTAAATCCTGAGGTGGCATCAAAACCTCAATCCCTTCAAATTTACTCTTGTTAACGTTGGTCATTGTTGCACCTGATGAACCAAGGGCATGGATCTTTTGATGAAGCCCCACGGCAAAAAGGTAGAAGTACTCACGCATACTAGGATCATCCAAGACTAAACTATTTATTTGCTGATTGGTTTGAAGCTTTTCTGAAGTCAGAATTACAACACCTGCTTTTGCACCAATGCAAGCAACACATATTGAGTTCGCCGGTATAAACTTATTCTTCTGGCTGTTGGCACCTTCATCAGAAAGATAGTCTGCAATATCAACTGAAAAGATTGCTCCATGCATATCAGGCGTCTTCAGAAATGGAACATCCGAACTCGCATAATATTCAGCTTTTTTCGTGCTTGGAGTCTTTCCTGTAATAACCGTACCTAAATCTTTAATTTTTTTAACATCCCAACCCTCAGGAATTTGCCCTAACGGGGAATCAACGAGTTTAGGGTTACAATCAGCATCAAGGTTTTCTTTGTGGCCTGGATAGCGAAACTTAATAAACCACTCGCGATAAAGTGATTGCGCCATGTCTTCTAAGATAGCGATACGGCGGTTGTTGTTTTCGATTAAGTCATCATATTTGCGAACTAAACGCGAAAGTTTTTGTTGCTGTTGTAATGGCAATACGTTTAATTCAATTTGTTCAAACGTGCTCTTTTTAACGTGCTCTCGGCCTGAAGCTGATCCTCCTTCTACAACTTTGACTCTATCAATACTCTGTGTCATTAAGTAATAAACGTAGTCTTCGTCAAAGTTTTCCTTATCAACCACTATTGAGTTTATTTGTTGATTTGTTGCGGCAGCCTCACTTAATTGGCACAACTTACCAATAGTCCCAATAGTTACAACACAAGTTGTGCCTTTCGGTAATAGTCTACCTTTAGCAGTTTTTGTTGCTGCCTCTGAAAGCATCATCTCAGTTTTCGGTACTCGTCGCGAGCCACCTACTAAATCTGACGGTTTTACAAATGGGTATATCCCTCCCCACATTTTTTCGTCTTTAGTCGAAGGTGTGCTTCCTGTATAAATCTTTCCCAGATCCTTAATTTTAACTTTGCGTAGAGTGTTCATAGTATTAAAGCCCTAATATTTGAGCTGCATTTTTTGATATATCAGCTTCAAGTTGATGAGCTTCGGAACTCAATGACTCCAACTCTTCTATCAATAATTCAAACTTCAATTTAAACTCCACATCATCTAGTACCTCTCCATCCGCAACCCCCACATAGCGACCAGGATTTAAGCTATAACCTTGCTCAATAATGTCTGCTTTAGATGCCACTTTACATAAGCCAGCGATATCTTGATAAGCCAGTTCACCACGATCATTGGTAAAGAAGTCTTCTAGTTTAAACTTACCAACGTTGCCATCATCTGGATGGGTTTCAAGGTAAGTATTATCAATATCTTGCCCACGGTATAAACGCACAATATTGGCGATAAAATTAAGTTGCTCGCTAGTGTAATCACGTACAGAACGAGTAACTTGGCGGAAGATATGGCGGGCATCGATAAACAATACTTTGTCTTTGTTATGCGCAGGTTTGTTTTTATCTAAAAACCACAGCGCACATGGCAACGTTACGGTGTAGAAGAAGTTGGTCGATACGGCCACCATGACATCAACTGCATCATCTTCAATCAGCTGTTGACGGATCTCTTGCTCTGAACCTCGGGCATCACTAGCAGAGTTAGCCATCACAAAGCCTGCTCGACCTTTTTGATTCAGTGCGGTATAGAACATTTGAATCCAAAGGTAATTACCGTTGTCGTTACGCGGCATACCGTAAGGGAACCTGTGTTTATCACCTTCTAAGCGGTCTTTTTGAATTTCATTTACGTTGAATGGTGGATTCGCCATAACATAATCAAATTGACCATGTTGTTTACCATCTACAATTGGACCTTTGGCTAGCTCGAATGGGTCTTCATAGTAGGAATTACCTTCGCGGATATCGCCTTGCAAACCGTGAACCGCCAAGTTCATTTTCGATAGGCGAACCGTATCACCAGTTTTTTCTTGCCCAAACACAGAGAGTTCATCTGAGGCTGATTTGTTGTGGCTAGATACAAAATCAGCTGAGCTGACAAACATACCACCGCTGCCACACGCTGGATCGAACACCTTGCCATGATAAGGCTCGATAATTTCCGTGATGAGCTTGACCAGTGCTGAAGGTGTGAAGAACTCGCCACCGCCTTGACCCTCGGTTTTGGCGAACTCATTGAGAAAGTATTCATAGATTCGACCAAAGATATCTGAGCCAAGGCTAAAATCGATGTCGTTAAAGTTTTTCAGTAAGCTTTTTAGAATGTCATTTTCAAAGCGAGTAAAGGTCTTAGGCAGTGCATCTTTGATCGCTTCATTTTCAGCCTCTAGAGCTTTCATAGCATCATTAATTTTAACGCCGATGTTCGCACCTTCTGGAAGCGCTAATAGCTTGGTGTAGAGCGCCTCATCTGGTACATACATTGCGCCTTCTGCTTGGATCTTCGATTTAATGTCGCCGCTACCACGACGGCGCGAACTGGTTTGTTCTTCAATTTTACTTTTTGCCAGCGCGAAACGATATTCAGCGTACTTTAGGAATATCAAACCCTGAATTGGGCGAGAGTATTCTTGCGCCGTTAAGCCAGTGTTCGCTCGCAATGAGTCAGCGGCTGACCATAAACGTTTCTCTAGTTCTTCTATCTTTTTAAAATCTGCCATTTTAAAATGCCTTATATTTCGCTGCTACAGGGTTCGCTCATCAGGGAACACAACCATGCAGCTATATTATTGATACCTAGTAAGTAATGCTGTCAGCACTTGTTGAGATTGCTCAAAGTCAGCTTGGTAGCTTTTTAGTTTTTTTAGTTCTTGCACAATGTCTAGCTCTTCGACTTCAATCTCTTTGGCTATGTAATGTGAGATACTTAACTCTTTATTTTGCTGTCTAATTTCGGGGATGAATACCGCCTTGTAGCGTTCATCATCACCTCGTTTTCCTGCTGCCAATTCAGCAATTAACTCTGCATCTTGATTTGTTATCGTGACTTTATGTTTATCTACAGTGCCTATGTCACTGGCATCGACAAAGACAACAGGAGAGCCCGCTTGTTTATTCTTACTCAGCACCAAAATTACTGGTGGGATGCCGGTACTGTCTAGTATTGACGATGGGAGCCCAATTACTGCTTCAAGCAGTTCATTTTCTAGTAAATATTCCCTGACCTTTGCATCATAACCACCTCTGAATAAAATCCCTTGAGGCAAAACAATGTATCCTTTACCTGTCTCGTTAAGGTTACTAATTGCTTGCTGAACCCATAGACTATCACCTGAGTTAGCCGATACGGCTTTGCCTACAGGAACCGAGATAAAAGGGGCTTCAGCCAGCATACGTCGCTCATCAGCATTAAACTTTTGAGCCATTGGCGGCTCGATGATGACCACATCAAATAGCTTTTCTTGATCAAAGGCAGGTTCCAACAGCGAATCGGTATTAACCAAGCTGAAATGTTTATCCTCAAGCGTTAATAATCGGTAAGCCGTTAAATAAGTACTTTGGTTTTTTTCCTCGAGGTAAAGGGCATTCGAGTTCGAGCTAGAAGCTATTCTGGCTAAGCCACATGCGCCATCGTATAAAGAGCTATCACTACAATCACCAACGATAGCAGAGAAGACTCTTTGCATATTCTGATTGGCTGAAGACACGTTAAGTTTGCCAAGTGTTTGTGCACTCAAATCCCTTAAAGCGCTAGCTAGTGAACCAAAATTAGAAATCTCAGCGATGAAAGAAACAACCTTGTTGACGATCTTTACATCAGTTTTGTAATGGCCTGGTGCAGCACAGACGTCAACTGGGTGAGTTGCTTCCAAGACCTGACCTGCTTCTATTAACATATTCAGTTGTTTAGCATGACCGCTATTTACAATCGCTTGAAAGGACTCTGGATTCTCTTTTGCAACAAACGCAACGTAAACGATCAATTCCAATGTATGCGATGCTTCCATTGAGCCTCGGCTACTATCCATTAAGGCCCATAACTGTTTTGTTATATGATCCATTACGCTTCCCCTTTGATAAGTTGACTAATACAAGCCAAAGCAGCTTTCTTTTGTTGCTCTGCTAAATTGATTGTTGCCTGATAAGCATGGTTGCTGGCATGGAATAGTTCGGCAATTTCACGTTGCTTGCATAGTGCTGGAAACTCAACACCGACCTTCTTAATATTTGATAGGCTGATGTTTTTTATCGTTGCACCGGTACTGGTAGCATCTAACAAGCTTTGACCAGCAGGGGAGTTAAAGTAAGCAACAAGCACCTCGCCAAGTAACTCATTATTGTTTGGTCGAATTAGAATAAAGTTGGCTGAAGCAATAACGTTAAGCTTGGCAATACGCTCAGTGACGTAACCAGCTCTAATTGAATTACCTTTAGCAAGTAACACCACATCACCTTGTTGTAGTAAGAAGCGTTGGATCTCCTTGCCTTCTTTTAAGGTTACGGACCCAAGCTGCTCTTCAATAATCTCACCGTTTGAGTTCAGTGAGTTACCCGTTAATAAGTACAAAGATTTTTCATCTCTTTGGTTAGTTTTTTCAAACAACGCGTTTGTTGCGCCAGTAGTTAGTTCGTTACACAACACCGCAATAGCTTTCATATTATTTACCATTTCGTTTTGATCCTACGATTCCTTTGTTGCGGTGTATATTAGTCATACCTCCCGATAAAGGCAAGTAGTTTTTTTGTTTTTCTTTGATCGTAACACTTGTACGATTGAGGTTGTGTGTATGTGGGTGGGTAAGGCTATGTGACTGTCACTATTTGATGTGTTTAAAAATTAAACACTCTAAACGCATAGACACCTCTAAACGCATAGACACAATGACCAAAGAGGCTGAAAAGCATTTGGCTCTGTCTAACGCGGATAGTGAGTTTCTATAAACACACTTGATATCTAATAGCTTGCGCCTATCAAAATAATAATTATTACTGATTTCTCTTACTGTCATTAGCCCTTTATCCTAATCCTACTGGAAATTTAAGGGGGCTGTTGTGGATAAGAAAGCATTGGTAGTTGAGGGCGGGGCTATGCGTGGCATTTTTGCCGCTGGGGTACTTGATGCTTATTTAGAGCATGAGTATCAGCCTTTTGATTTTACGATTGGCGTATCGGCGGGGGCGTCTAACTTATTGGGCTATCTGGCGAAGGCAAAACAGCGCAGCTATAAAGTCATCACTGAACTTGCGACCTCGAAAGATTTTTTCAGTGTATCCCGCTTTGCGGTAGGGGGAAACTTAACCGATGTAAAATGGCTCAGTGATGCCTCTATGGTTCAATATCCTATTGATCTGGAATGTCTTTTCAACTCTATCCCTTTGTATGCCACTACCACTGATATCGGCTCAGGGCAGGCTAAATACTTTCATGTATCCAAAGAGAACCTGTCTGGGGTGATGGAAGCTACTACAGCGCTGCCTATTGCTTACAAACGCACGCCTTGTTTTTCGGGAGGCTGTTTTACAGATGGTGCAGTGGCTGACTCTATTCCGGTCAAAGAGGCGTACCGACGTGGTGCCCGGGACATCACCGTTATCCTTTCTCATCCGTTGTCTTACAACATGCCGGAATCCAGTTCTTATTGGTTAATGAAGCGTTTGTTGCGTGACACTCCCAAAGTGGCAGAAACATTGGCTACGAGAGCGAAGCAATATAATGAGGCGTTGCAGTTTATTCGTTTTCCGCCGAGTGATGCGACGATTCGAGTTATCGCGCCTCCAGAAGATTTCCCGTTAAGCGTTTAACTCGCAATAGACGATTATTGGATGTCGGGTATGAAATGGGAGTCGCTGCGGGTAAACAGCATGTGCTTAATTTGGAGGGCAAAGTGCATTTTTCGCAGGATGAATGCACCGCTTGCTATGCGGTTTGATGTGATTGGAAATCGTAGATACAAAAAAGGGGCTTAAAGCCCCTTAATAAGAGAATGTTATCAACGACGGTTGATTATTCTACAGTAACCGCTTTCGCTAGGTTACGTGGTTGGTCAACGTCAGTACCTTTGATTAATGCAATGTGGTACGACAGCAATTGCATTGGTACTGTGTAGAAGATTGGGGCAATGATTTCACTGACGTGAGGCATTTTGATGATCTTCATGTTTTCGTCGCCTTCAAAGCCGGCTTCTTCATCGGCAAAGACATACAGTAGACCGCCACGCGCACGTACTTCTTCTACGTTAGATTTTAGCTTCTCTAGTAGGTCGTTGTTTGGTGCAACTACGACTACAGGCATGTCAGCATCAATGAGCGCTAGAGGGCCGTGTTTTAGTTCGCCAGCGGCGTAGGCTTCTGCGTGAATGTAAGAGATCTCTTTTAGTTTTAGAGAGGCTTCCATTGCGATTGGGTAGTACTCACCGCGACCTAGGAATAGGGTGTGGTGTTTGTCTGCAAAATCAGGGGCTAGTGCTTCGATTTCTTTGTCGAAGGCTAGGGCTTTTTCGATAGCGGTTGGTAGCTCGTGCAGTGCTTTAACAATTTCTGTTTCTTGCGCTTGATCTACGCGACCTTGCAGGCGACCAATAGACACGACCATCATTAGCATTGCTGCAAGTTGGGTTGTGAATGCTTTGGTTGAGGCAACGCCAATTTCAGTTCCCGCACGGGTCATGAAGGCGAAGTCTGATTCGCGAACCAGTGATGAACCTGCCACGTTACAGATAGTCATTGCGGCCATGTAGCCTTTCTCTTTAGCTAGGCGTAGCGCAGCGAGTGTATCGGCTGTTTCACCTGATTGAGAAAGTGTCACTAGCAAGCTGTTAGGGCGAGTCACGAATTTACGGTAGCGGAACTCAGAAGCAATTTCTACGTCACAGCTTACGCCCGCGATAGATTCAAACCAGTAGCGAGCAGCCATGCCTGAGTTGTATGAAGTACCACAAGCAATGATTTGTACGTGTTCTACTTTGCTTAGGATTTCTTCTGCTTTTACGCCAATCGCGTTAGTGATAACAGAGTCAGCAGACAGACGGCCTTCCATAGTGCTGATAAGCGCTGTTGGCTGCTCAAAGATCTCTTTTTGCATGAAGTGACGGTATTTACCTTTGTCACCGGCATCGTGTTCTGCGTTAGATTCGTGCTCTTCACGTTCAACTGCGTTGCCTTCCGCATCAAAGATAGACACTTCACGGCGAGTGATTTCGGCAATGTCACCCTCTTCAAGGTAGATAAAGCGACGAGTTACGTTAAGTAGTGCTAGCTGATCAGAGGCTAGGAAGTTTTCACCTACACCTAGACCAATAACAATTGGGCTACCAGAGCGAGCAACTACGATGCGGCTAGGATCTTTACGATCAACCGCTACGGTGCCGTATGCACCTTCAAGTTGTTTTGCGGTTTTTTGTAGAGCTTCAATCAATGAAGCAGAAGTTCTCAGTTCCCACTCAACTAGGTGAGCGATAACTTCAGTATCTGTTTGAGATGTGAACACATAACCGCGTCCAGTTAATAGTTCACGCAGTTCTTCGTGGTTTTCAATGATGCCGTTGTGTACAACCGCAATATCGCCAGACATGTGTGGGTGAGCGTTTGCTTCACTTGGTTCACCGTGAGTTGCCCAACGTGTATGTGCAATGCCTGTACCGCCCGCAACGTGCTGCTCGTTTACAGCATCAGCAAGTTCTTGAACCTTACCTAAGCGACGCACGCGAGTTAGGTTTGATTCGCTATCCACTACTGCAACACCAGCAGAGTCATAGCCACGGTATTCAAGACGGCGTAAACCTTCAACAAGGATTTCAGCCACATCACGTTGTGCTACTGCACCAACAATTCCACACATTTTGTATTCTCCAATTTGTCTTCTTTATATTGAGACGAAGACCATAAGTACTAATTTAATTTTCTGCTCGTATGACACGAACAGATTTTGATTCGATAATTTCTTTATATTCGTCAGACAGGTTCTGATCGGTAACGACAATATCTATGTTGTCCCAAGCCAGTTCTAGGTTGGGGATACGTCGACCAATTTTGTCTGACTCGATCATCACGATCACTTGGCGCGATACTTCCGCCATGACTCGGCTTAAACCAATCAGTTCATTAAAGGTGGTGGTACCTCGCTCAAGATCCAGACCGTCAGCGCCCACAAACAGCTGATCAAAGTCATACGATCGTAGTGCTGCTTCCGCTACTTGCCCTTGGAATGAATCGGAATGGGCATCCCATGTGCCACCAGTCATTAATAGGGTCGGTTCACTTTCTAATTCATTAAGTGCATTGGCTGCGGTTAATGAATTGGTCATAACCACTAAGCCTTTTTTTCCATCGAGCATAGAAATTAGTGCACCCGTTGTACTGCCGCTATCAATCACAATTCGATTGTGATCGCGAACTAGAGATACTGCGGTTGCGGCTAAAGCACGTTTTTCTTCTGAGACCAGAATGCTGAGCTCTTCGACAACGGTTTCGGTTGGAATCGACACGGCACCACCGTAGCGACGTAATAACTGACCACTTTGCTCTAAAGAAGCAAGGTCTTTACGAATGGTGACTTCTGAGGTGTCAAAGCGTTTGGCTAGCTCTTCAACGGTGACTTCGCCTTGTTGCTCTACGAGAGAAGCAATAGCACTGCGTCGAATTTGCGAGTTTCTCTTTGTCATGGGGATCTGTGTTTCGTTTCGATTGCGATATTCTTTCACATCGAAACTTAAATGTCTATATATCGAAATTAAATCGAAATACTTAATTTTTAGAGTAGGGCGTATCTAATCCAGTCGCTTGTGAATCGAAGCAGATAATTCTCATCGAGAATTATCACAGCAGTGAATGGCATAAAGTTTCACTTTGAAATGCATTTATGAGGGATAAAATTCGGATAATTTTGCGCTGTTAGCGATTTTTTGTACGATCTAGGTCAAAAAAATTCGAATTTGTATTGGATAAAAGCATTACTTATTTTACACTACAAAAAAACATTCAACCCTAATCGTTAGAAAGGTAGATTTATGAGACTTATTCCGTTAAGCAATGCTGAGAAAGTAGGTAAGTGGGCTGCGCGTCATATTGTTGAAAGCATCAATAAATTCCAACCAACTGCTGAGCGACCATTTGTATTGGGTCTACCAACGGGTGGCACACCATTAACTACATACAAAGCACTGATCGATTTGTATAAAGCGGGTGAAGTTAGCTTTAAACACGTAGTGACTTTTAACATGGATGAGTATGTTGGAATTGATCCTAACCATCCTGAGTCTTACCGCTCTTTCATGTACAACAACTTCTTCAACCACGTTGATGTACAAGAAGAAAACATTAACCTACTTGACGGTTTAGCTGATGATATCGACGCTCATTGTGCTGCATACGAAGCTAAAATGAAGTCTTACGGCAAGATTAACTTGTTCATGGGCGGCGTAGGCATTGATGGCCACATCGCATTTAATGAGCCAGGTTCATCTCTATCTTCACGTACACGTATTAAGACGCTAACTGAAGATACTCGTATTGCTAACTCTCGCTTCTTTGATGGCGATATCTCGCAAGTACCTAAGTACGCACTTACTATCGGTGTAGCGACTTTGCTAGATGCTGAAGAAGTGATGATTCTTTCTCTAGGCCACAATAAAGCACAAGCACTACAAATGGCGGTAGAAGGTTCTATCAACCACATGTGGACGGTAACTGCACTACAACTGCACAATAAAGCAGTGATTGTTGCTGATGAACCAGCACAACAAGAGCTTAAAGTGAAAACAGTTAAATACTTTAATGAGCTAGAAGCTGAGAACATTAAAGGTCTGTAATCTTTAAGATTATCGAACGCTAAAAAAACCACCGCGAGGTGGTTTTTTTGTTTTAGGAAGTCAGGTCATTTTCTCGACATAGCTGAGCTACAATATCTGTGACTGCCAGTACTAAAGTTGAGCGTACTCTTTGAAAGTGGCGAGTTAAAAACATCTCTAAGGTTGCGCCGCTCATTCCCTCAAGGAGGGAAGCATCAAACTCTAACGGGGCAATGCCTTTGATGGAGTTAATTCGATTGAGTTCAAATAGCACATCCACTTCTGTAAAGCTGACCTCATCACCTTGAATTTTTGCCCACTCTTTTAGGGTGACGAAAATATCGATATCGTCGTACACCTCTTTTGAGATGCTTCCGAGTCCAAGTAATAATTTAGTACGGACTTGAATTTCTCCTAGAGGCCCATCGTTAGTCAATAACGGATCCACCACAAACTTTACCGCATAGTCATCTTTAAAAAAGATACTTTTCAACAATGCATCGACCGTATCGTCTAATACATCGTAGGCGGTGAACAAGCACTCATGAGCACTTTCTGCTTCAGAAAGGGCTTCGAGTAGCTCAGCTTCATTTTGTGGGGTTATGGGCATATTGTTCTTTATACTATGAGAAATGATCCCATTAGATGCTTCGTTTGAAGCACCTAATGTCGGCGGTCATTTGATTGCTAGATAAGCTTGCTCAGCAAGTTTAACAACTTCAGCATCAACATTCAGCTCAGAGTAGTGAGCGAGTGTTTCAGCAAAGCCTTTTTCGGCGAACATTGCTTGAAGCTCTACCGCTTGTGGGTCATCGTCATTCTTATAGTGGAATGCTGCTGCAATACCTTTCAGTAAATGTTCGTTCGGCAAGTTGTACTCTAGAGTACCATTTAATGGCTTAATTAAACGGTCTTGAGGGCTCAGTTTTCGAATTGGTTGGCGACCAACACGGTCAACTTCGTCACGAAGATAAGGGTTAGCAAATCGTCCTAGAATTTTCTCAATGTATGCCGCATGCGTTTGTGGGTCAAAGCCGTAACGACGAATCAGAACTTCACCGCTTTCTTGCATTGCCGCTTTAACTTGTGTGCGAATAGCATCGTCTTCAATAGAATCTTTAATGGTTTCGTGGCCTGCTAATACCCCAAGATATGCCGTGATAAGGTGACCAGTGTTTAAAGTAAAGAGTTTACGCTCAACAAAGGCCATTAGGTTATCCGTACATTCCATGCCCGGGATATTGGGCACATTGCCTTTGAATTGTGTACGGTCAACAATCCATTCACTAAAGGTTTCTACCGTCACTGCAAGTGGGTCTGTTTCCCCTTCTTCTGCTGGTGGTACGATACGATCGACAGCGGAATCGACAAAGCCTACCAATTGCTCAGCTTGTGCTTTCACTTCATCACTAAGGTGACCATAAACTGTGGTTTTTAGCTGGCTCGTACCACGCACCATATTCTCACAAGCAATGATGTTAAGTGGCGTGGTATTTCCTTGAGAGAAACGCAGTTCAATACCTTGCGCTATGGTTTTAGAGATGATGTTTAATACCGTTGGGCCAACCGCTGTTGTGACTATGTCCGATACCGCAATGCAATCAACCACCTCAGGGCTTGTTGAATTGACTGCGGTTACGTTGGATACAGTGTCAACGACAGAGTCTACACCGACGACTTTCACAGGGTATTCACCGCGTTCGATAAGCGCATTAACCACGGTTTCATTCACGTCTGCAAATGTGACTGAGATACCCGCATCGGCCAATAATTTACCGATAAAACCACGACCAATGTTACCTGCACCAAAATGTAGAGCTTTCATAACAATACCTAGACAATAGAGATTAAAAATAAAAAAGAGGCCAGCGAAATACTAGGGGAGCTGGCCTCGTCACTTACTTAGGAGCACGACTCATGCATTACTACTTTCCGTTAAGAATATTGAGTACATCCTGAGAGTTGGATGTGGTCTTCAATAACTCAACTGCTTCGTCGTCATCAAGTGAATTTGTGATAGCGGTGATAACTTGGATATGTTCATCACCTTGAGCGGCAATACCAATGACCATCTTAGCGACATCATCTTCGTCTTCGCCCCACTGAATACCTTCAGGGAATTGGCAGAATACGATACCTGTGTTTTGCACGTATTTTTTCGCTTCGATAGTACCGTGTGGCACCGCGATAGACTCGCCAAGATAGGTTGAGACCAACTCTTCTCGCGCTAACATGCCATCAATGTATTCAGGGCTTACGTGGCCTAGTTTAACGAGCTGTTCACCAGCAAATTTAATGACATCTTGTTTTGTTTTAACTTGTAGCCCTAAGAAGATATGGTCTTCTGATAATTGCAACGTACCTTGTGCTTTAGGTGCTTGAGTTGCGGCTGGCGCAGCACTTGCCCCTTG
This sequence comes from Vibrio ezurae NBRC 102218, assembly GCF_000467185.1. Taxonomy (GTDB): domain Bacteria; phylum Pseudomonadota; class Gammaproteobacteria; order Enterobacterales; family Vibrionaceae; genus Vibrio; species Vibrio ezurae. Next base: position 3,354 of record NZ_BATM01000005.1, on the reverse strand, counting down.
TGCGTCTAGCAGTTGCTCTACCAGTTTGTCGTACACACCGCCATCTAGGAAGTTAGACAGTGAGATGTGATGCGCACCAGCGACAACAGAGCGGGCACGGTCTGTCAGATCTCTGTGTGTGACAACAATATCAACGTCTTGTGGAAGGTTATTGATGGCTAGGTTGATGACTGAAATATCCAAACCTGCCGCTTCTACTTTTTTACGCAGTAAACCTGCACCCATTGCACTTGAGCCCATGCCTGCGTCACACGCTACGATGATGCTCTTTACTGCCGACATGTTTACTGAACCCGCTTCTTGACCTTTTGCAGACGCTTTCATGTCTTTCATTTGGTTTGCGGCTTTTTCTAGAGAATCTTCATCGTCAGCAGAATCAGCTTGAGTTTTCATTAACAGTGAAGCCACTAAGAAAGAGACAACCGCTGCCGCCACTACCGATAGGATTACACCAACAAAGGAATCTTTAGGCGTCATAATAAGGACAGCGAAGATAGAACCCGGTGACGCTGGTGAAATAAGACCAGAGCTAAAGATTACGTTAGTGAATACACCTGTCATACCACCTGCGATAACCGCTAGCACTAGGCGAGGGTTCATCAATACGTATGGGAAGTAGATTTCGTGGATACCACCAAAGAAGTGGATGATCGAAGCACCTGCTGCAGATTGTTTAGCGTTACCTTTACCAAATACCATGTAAGCAAGCAGTAGACCAAGACCTGGGCCTGGGTTAGCTTCAATAAGGAAGAAGATTGAGCGACCTAACTCTTCTGATTGCTGAACACCTAGTGGTGTAAAGATACCGTGGTTAATGGCATTGTTTAGGAACAAGATTTTTGCAGGCTCTACGAAAATAGAAGCAAGAGGAAGTAAGCCCGCGTTAACCATAATATCTACGCCAGCAGCAAGACCTGTGGATAGAAGTTTTACAGCAGGACCAATGACTAAGAAAGCGAGAATGGCACAAATCATACCGATGATACCGGCAGAGAAATTGTTCACCAGCATTTCGAAGCCGCTTTTCACTTTGCCGTGAATCGCTTCATCGAATTTCTTAATCGCAAGTCCACCCAGTGGACCAACAATCATCGCCCCCATGAACATTGGGATATCAGTACCAACGATAACACCCATTGTCGTGATGGCACCGACTACAGCTCCACGTTCACCACCGACCATTTTACCACCGGTATAACCAATCAATAGTGGTAGAAGGTATTTGATCATAGGACCAACCATCGCTGCTAACGTTTCGTTAGGAATCCAGCCTGTTGGGATAAATAGTGCAGTAATGAAACCCCAAGCAATGAATGCGCCAATATTTGGCATAACCATGTTGGAGAGGAAACGACCAAAGTTTTGAACTTTAATCTTAGCTTCGGGAGATAGCATAGGTGACCTCATTTATTATTTGAGCCAAATGGCATTGTTTGGCGTGTTGTTTTGTTTAACGTTGAGAAAAATCTAACACATAATTTTGAAAACGCATTGCCAGCCCATAAAGTGTGATTTATATCACGCAAATAATCCGATCAAAGTTTTAACTTGGTGATCTTGATCACAATAAATGCGTGTTGGTAAATTACATTACGTTTTAAATGATATTAATTCTCAACTAATAGTGATCTATGTAACGCTTTCTCTTTTTGTAGGAGAAAATAATAAGTGATATAGATCTCGTTTCTTAAACTTTAGCTCAAATTAGTAGCAATAATTGCTCGGTTTATGGTGGTGTTTTGCTTGTGTTGTGAACAAATGGAGTGGAATTGATTGTTTTTGTAATAAAATTACAGTAATTGCGTAAGGAAGCCGCGTGCGATGACTCTGTGTGATGACTTTATACGATGTGATGTTTGATGAGTGTAAAGATAGATGTAATTAATACGCTCTGTAGAGCGCGCCAACGACCTTTTGTAGGCTCAGCTGATAGAGTGTGTTGATTGATACGCTTTGAGGGCTTGTGGTGGCTTTTATCATGAAAGAAGAGGGGATTTATATTTGATGTTCTTTTGCTTTATTGTTTCAGTGGTAGGGAGATCGTAAATAGACGCTATCTCTCTGCATTGAAATAATAGCGTATCCCAGATCCCAGATACAAAAAAGCCCCAGTCCGAAGACTAGGGCTTATAATGTGGCTCCCCTTGCAAGACTTGAACTTGCGACATACGGATTAACAGTCCGCCGTTCTACCAACTGAACTAAAGGGGAATTACGTTTAAAACTAAATAAATGGTGCCGACTACCGGAATCGAACTGGTGACCTACTGATTACAAGTCAGTTGCTCTACCTACTGAGCTAAGTCGGCGCCTGATCAACAGCTTTTGCTATTGACTATAATGTGGCTCCCCTTGCAAGACTTGAACTTGCGACATACGGATTAACAGTCCGCCGTTCTACCAACTGAACTAAAGGGGAATTGTTTCTAAACTAAATAAATGGTGCCGACTACCGGAGTCGAACTGGTGACCTACTGATTACAAGTCAGTTGCTCTACCTACTGAGCTAAGTCGGCACACTATATTCTTTTACTTCATTGACGTTCTTTGAACACCAACAATAAATTGTGGTGCCCGGAGGCGGAATCGAACCACCGACACGAGGATTTTCAATCCTCTGCTCTACCGACTGAGCTATCCGGGCGACGGGGGGTATTAAACGGTTTTTCGGTTTTAAGGTCAACAAAAAAATGCAAAAAATATTCCACTTGGCGAAAATCTAGTCCGAAGTGTATGTTTTGTGTATAAAAGAGCGGTTTTTTCACCAATTTATTCGCCGTAACCTGTTCGCTATTACATTGTTTGCATACCCTACATTGAAGATACGCGGCTAAATGTGTGACTTTTTACACTCGGTAACGAGATCTAATTGAGTAATCACTAATTAACGGCTGGCTTTACAGGTTAACGGACAATAGAGGGGAGATAAAATTGGCGGTGGCGATTTATTGCGCACTGGGTTTATTGGCCATTCCTGTTTTTAAAATAACGTTTAACTAGAAAGCCAATAGGGGAGAAGTGCAAGACTGATACCCATCGTCGTAAATAACGGGTCATTGCCTTGTTGTCGAGTATTTTTGCTGCGCGCTTGGTTAGTGTGGCTGGTATTTTTACTTCATTGCTATGATGAGGAATCAAGCAGAAACAAAAAAGCCCCAGTCCGAAGACTAGGGCTTGTAATGTGGCTCCCCTTGCAAGACTTGAACTTGCGACATACGGATTAACAGTCCGCCGTTCTACCAACTGAACTAAAGGGGAATTATTTGAGCAACACTTATTGTGTTACGCACCAAATAATGGTGCCTCGAGGCGGAATCGAACCACCGACACGAGGATTTTCAATCCTCTGCTCTA